>NZ_KE386557.1:222794-451095 GCF_000427545.1 Rhodanobacter sp. OR92
CAGCCGATGCGCGGTCACGTGTAGAAGCTCCCGGCCAGGGTTCCCAGCAGCAGCGTCCACCCATCCACCAACACGAACAGCATGATCTTGAACGGCAGCGAGATGATCATCGGCGAGACCATCATCATGCCCATCGACATCAGCACGCTGGCCACCACCAAGTCGATGATCAGGAACGGGATGAACAGCAGGAAGCCCATCTGGAACGCGGTCTTCAGCTCGCTGGTGAGGAACGCCGGCATCGCCACCTTGAACGGCACGTCCGCCTTGGCCGCATAGGGCTTCTCGCCAGCCAGCCGTGTGAACAGCGCCAGGTCCGCTTCGCGGGTCTGGTCGAGCATGAACTGCTTGAACGGCGCCGACGCCGCCGGCAGCGCCTGTTCGGCGGCCAACTGGCCGTCCATGTACGGCTTCACGCCGTCGGCGTAGGACTTGTTCAGCACCGGCGACATCACGAACAGGGTGAGGAACAGCGCCAGCCCCAGCAGCACCTGGTTCGGCGGGGTCGATTGCGTGCCCAGCGCCTGGCGCAAGAAGCCGAGCACGATGATGATGCGGGTGAACGAGGTCATCATCAGCGCGATCGCCGGCAGCAGGGTCAGCGCGGTCATCAGCGCCAGCACCTGCAGCGACAGCGTCCAGCTCTGTCCGCCGCCGGGCACGTTCTGCACGTTGACCAGCGGAATCCCCGGCGGCGGCGCCGCCAGCGCCGCCAGCGGCAACAGCAGCATCGACGCGGCCACGATCCAGCGCCAGGCCCTCATGCGCCGCGCTTCCAGCGTGCCAGCAGCTCGCCGAACGCGGGCAGCGGCGCCGGGGCGGGTTCGGCCGCCATCGGCTCGGCCGACGTGCCGTCGTAGACGTGCAGCGTGCGCATGCCGCCCGGGCCCACGCCGACCAGCAGGCGCTTGCCGTCGGCGTCGAGCAGCAGCACGCGCTCGCGCGCGCCCACCGCCATCGCCTCCACGCAGCGGATGCGCCGCCCGCCGGGCCGACTGCGCGCCTGCAGGCGCCGGCTCAGCCAGCCCGCCACGAAAATCAGCGCCACCACGGCGGCCAGGCTGAGCAGCACGCGCACCAGCTCGCCGCCCACGTTGACGTCGGCGGCGGGCAGCGCTACCGGCGCCAACGCCGCGACGATCCGGTTCCCTATTCCCGATTCCCTGTTCACGGCTTCAGCGCAACTTGCGCACGCGTTCGGCCGGGCTGATCACGTCGGTCAGGCGGATGCCGAACTTCTCGTTGATCACCACCACCTCGCCATGCGCGACCAGGGTGCCGTTGACGAACACGTCCAGCGGCTCGCCGGCGGCGCGATCGAGCTCCACCACCGAGCCCTGGTTCAGCTGCAGCAGGTTGCGGATGCTGATGCGGGTGCGCCCGACTTCCATCGCCAGGGTCACCGGCACATCCAGGATCATGTCGAGGTTGACCTCGCCGCTGCCGGCGGCGAGGCCATGCAGCGGATCGAACTCGACGCGTTCGCCGGCAATGGCGGAGGCAGCTTCTGTGGACTGGTTCATGCGGGAGTCTTCTCTTTGAAATGATCGCCGGCCGCGCGCTTTTCGCGGCGCCCGGCCTGGGCATGGAAACGCACGGCGTTGCGGCCGCCGGACTGGCCGTAGTGGCCGCGGAACACCGGCACGTCCTCGGCGTAGACGGTGGCCAGCTCCGGCAGCTGCACGGGAATCACGTCGCCCGGGCGCAGGTGCAGGAACTCGCCAAGGCTGAGCTGCACGTCGAGCAGCAGCGAACTCAGGTCCACCTCCGCGTCGAACACCTCCTCCTGCAGCATCTCCGCCCAGCGGTCGTCGCGGTCGGCGCGGTCGCTCTGCACGCCGGCGTCGAGCAGGGTGCGGATCGGTTCGACCATCGCGTACGGCAGGCTCAGGTGGATCTCGCCGCCGCCGCCGTCCAGTTCGACGTGGAAGCGCGACACCACCACCGTCTCGGTCGGGCTGACGATGTTGGCGAACTGCGGATTGATCTCGGAGTTCTGGTATTCGAACTGCAGTTCCAGCACCGGCGCCCACGCTTCGGTCATCGCGCCGAACAGCTCCTCCAGCATGATCTGGATCACGCGGTTCTCGGTGGCGGTGAAGTCGCGGCCCTCGATGCGCGCGTGGTAGCGGCCGTCGCCGCCAAAGAAATTGTCGATCACGGTGAACACCAGGCGCGGCTCGAACACCACCAGCGCGGTGCCGCGCAGCGGCTTGATGCGCACCAGGTTCAGGTTGCTCGGCACCGCCAGGCTGTGCACGTACTCGGCGAACTTGACCATCTTCACGCCCAGCACCGAGACCTCACAGGTCTTGCGCAGCACGTTGAACACGCCCAGCCGGAAGAACCGCGCGAAGCGCTCGTTGACCATTTCCAGCGTGGGCAACCGCCCGCGCACGATGCGGTCCTGCTGGGTGAAGTCGTACGCGATCACCGCATCGCTCGGCGGCGGCTGGTCGCCGCCGGTGGCCACCGCGCCGCCGCTGACGCCGTCCAGCAGCGCGTCGATCTCGTCCTGGGAAAGCAGATCGCTCATGCCTGCGGCCTCTTCGTTACTGCATCACGAAACTGGTGAAGTACAGCGCGTCGACGCCGGGCCGGCCGAGCCGAGCCTTGACGATCTTGCGCACGGCGGCCAGCGCATCGGCCTGCAGCTTCTGGCGTCCGGCGGCATCGCCGATGATCGCGAAGTCCTGGTTGCTGAACAGCGCCACCAGCGCGTCGCGGATCACCGGGTCGGCGGCCTTGGCCACCTCGATCGCCGCGGGGTCGTGCGACATCAGGGTGACTCCGACCTGCAGATAGCGCAGCGAACCCGCGTCGCGGAAATTCACCACGAAAGCCGGGTCCAGCGGCAGGTAGAGTTCGGCCTGGGCAACCTTCGGCGCCACCTTGCCGGCCTTGCCCGGCACGGACTGGCGCGATTGCCAGACATAGCCGCCGATGCCCAGCGCCAGCAGCAGCGCCACCGACACCGCGATCACCAGCGGCTTGCGGCTCTTGCGCTCGGGCGTGGCATCGGCCACCTCGCCAGCTTGTTCCTCGTCGACCATGGAAACCTCGATCTGCAGATAGTTGAAAGGCATGCGGTGCGCGTGCCCTGCAGCAAAAGCAAACCGCGTGCCATCGACGGAAAGCGTTGCCCCGGCTCGCCTGGCGGCGGACGCGCCAAGTGCGCGGCGCTTTCTTGACGCCCGCCGGCGCATCGACGCGACGCGATCACGGCGGACTTCTGCCGGGCGAAGATCCGCGCGCCCGTGCCGCGGCGAAGCCATGGCGCGGACGTCAGGCTGGCGAAGGAACGGGAGCGGGCGAACTCAGGCGAACGCGTCGAGCAGGCCGACCTTGCCCAGGATCACCGACACGCCGCCGTGGCTGTCGGCGACCTCGTCCAGCGCACCGGCGCCGCCACTGCCGGCCGGCCCGCGGCGGTCGCCGCGATCGCGCTGGCCGACTTCGGTGTGGCCGAGCGAGAGGCCGTGCCGCGCCAGCATCTGGTCCAGCTGCGGCAGGCTCTGCTGCACCGCCGGGATCGCCGCCGCGTGCTGCGCGCTGAACACCACGTCGACGCGCCCGTGCGTCACGCTGACGCTGACGTCGAGCGAACCCAGTTCCTCCGGATGCAGGCGGATTCGCGCCTGCTTGATGTTCTGCCCGCTCAGCCAGGCCACCTGCTGGCCCAGATCCTGGCCGAACGACGGACTTGCCGGCGGTGTGGGCAGTTGCAGCTGGTGCGCCGCGAGCGGCGCGGCAGCCGCAGGCGGCGCTGCCAGCACGGCGGCGGCCGCGGGCGCCTTCGATGCCTCCTTGTCGAGGAGGTTGGCGGCCGGTGGTGCCGCCTGCGCCGCGGCCAGCATGCTGGCCGCCAGCGGCACGACGTTGACGGGCGCGGCCGCCGGGCCGGCTGCCGCGGCGAGCTGGAGCATGGCGGCGGCCCCGGCGTTGACGGCCACGCCCTTGCCGGTCTGCGCCAGCGCGCCCCTGGCGCCGTCGGCGACGGGCGCCAGCACGCCGGCCACCGACGAGCCGAGCAGGGCGAACATGGCATCCACCACGGCGGTCGCCGGCTCGTCGCCCGGCTCGCGCCGTGGCGCCGGGGCGTCCGCTGCCGGCACGTCGACCGGCTCCGCTGGCGCGGCCGCGGATACCGGTGCAGCCGGCATGACGCCCGGCTTCGCCGCCGGCGCGGGATCCGTTGGCGGATCGAGTGGCGCGCGTGCTGCCGGCGTCGGCCGGTGCTCGTCCTTCGACCCGCTCGACGCGTCGTTCGCGCTGCTGGCGTCGTGCTGCTGGCGCGCGGCGTGCAGCTGGCTGTCGAAGCCGGCCGCCGCCGTGTCGTCGCGCGGCTCGGCCACGGCGCCGGGCCGCGCGGCGGACGGCACGGCAGCGTTGGATGCAGCAGGGACGGAAGCGGTCATGGGGTGGACAGTCCTTCGGCGAGGAATCCGCGCGGCTGGCGGCGGCACGGCCCGGCGACCCGGGCGGACAACGGCGGGGCGGGCGTGGCGCTCATCGCAGCCGCCGGTACTGCATGCGTTCGTCGAGCTCGGCCTGCTCGTGACGGTCGGCGGCGCGACGCTCTTCCTCGCGGTGCTGCGCGACCACGCTGCTCAGCGCGCTCTCGCGGGCATGTGCGCGCCGCCAGTGCTCGCGCAGCTGGGTGAGCTGGCGGTGCTGCCGGGCCAGCTCGGCCTGCTGCTGCACGATCGCCTGATCGATCCGTTCCACGAATTGCTGCCGGTTGAGCAGCGCCGTCACGCTCTGCGCCCCATCGGCGGCCGCCGCGTACTCCAGCCGGTAGCGCTGCAGTTCGCCGAGCTGGTGCTCGGCCCGGGCCAGCACCTGCTGCTGGGTCGCCAGCTGGGCCAGCGCATCCTCGCTGCGCTGCCGGGCCTGCTCCACTGCGGGCTCCAGTTGTTCGGCGCGCGAACTCATGCGGCCACCTGCTGGGCGAGGGCGTCGAGTTTCCCGACCGCCGCCTCGAGCGTCATCGGTTCGTCGACTTCCTGCTGCAGGAAGGCGCGCAGCTGCGGCCACAGCTCGATCGCCTGGTCGACCTGCGGGTCGGAGCCTTTCTGGTAGGCGCCCACCGCGATCAGGTCGCGCTGCTGGCGGTAGGCGGAATAGACCTGGCGGAAGCACTGCGCCGCACGCAGGTGTTCGCGCGCCACCACCGCCGGCATCACGCGGCTGATCGACGCCTCGATGTCGATCGCCGGGTAGTGGCCGGCTTCGGCCAGGTCGCGCGACAGCACGATATGGCCGTCCAGAATCGCGCGCGCGGCGTCGGCGATCGGGTCGTGGCGGTAGTCGTCGCCCTCGGTCAGCACGGTGTAGAACGCGGTGATCGAACCGCGGCCGTCGGCGTCGTTGCCGGCGCGCTCGACCAGCGCCGGCATCATCGCGAACACCGACGGCGGGTAACCCTTGGTCGCCGGCGGCTCGCCGATCGCCAGCGCGATCTCGCGCTGCGCCTGGGCGTAGCGGGTCAGCGAATCCATCAGCAGCAGCACGCGCTGGCCGCGGTCGCGGAACCATTCGGCGATGGCGGTGGCGTACTGGGCGCCGCGCAGGCGCTTGAGCGGCGGCGCGTCGGCCGGCGCGGCGACGATCACCGCGCGCCGCCGCCCTTCTTCGCCCAGCGTGTGCTCGACGAATTCCTTCACCTCGCGGCCGCGTTCGCCGATCAGCCCGACCACCACCACGTCGGCGTTGGTGTAGCGGGTCATCATGCCGAGCAGGGTCGATTTGCCCACGCCGGAACCGGCGAACAGGCCCAGCCGTTGGCCGCGGCCGACGGTGAGCAGCGCGTTGATCGCGCGCACGCCGACGTCCAGCGGCGCGTCGATCGGCTTGCGCGCCATCGGGTTGATCGGCTCGCGCTTGAGCGCGGCGTGTTCGTCCGCTTCCAGCGCGCCGAGTCCGTCCAGCGGCACGCCGTCGGCGCCAATCACGCGGCCGAGCAGGCCCATGCCGACCGGCAGGCCGCCGCTGCGCGCATACGGGCGCACCCGCGCGTTCGGCAGCACGCCGTGCATGTCGCCCACCGGCATCAGCAGCAGGCGCTCGTCGGCAAAGCCGACCACTTCGGTCTCCAGCGTGGCGCCGTCGGCGGTGTCGACCAGGCAGCGCGCGCCGAGCGCGGCCTCGCAGCCCTCCGCCTCCAGGGTCAGCCCGACCACCCGGCGCAGGCTGCCTTCCACCACCAGCGTGCGCGCCGCCTGCGCGCGCGCGCCCTGCCGCGCGAACTGGCGTTGCCAGTTAGCCTGCCGCGCGGCAATGAGCGCCTCGGTGTTCATTGCGCGACACCAACCGCTGCAGGAGCCCGCTGGCGGGCGATGCTCCTGCATATCCCGAGTCCCGGCCTTGAAAGCATCGCCCGCCAGCGGGCTCCTACGGGGGCGGTCGGGTGGATCATTCGGCGAGTCCCATGCTGTCGCCGAGCACGGCGTCGATCATCGCGGCCAGGCGGGTTTCCACCCGCGCGTCCAGCCGCGAACGTTCGCTTTCCAGGCGGCAGTCGCCGCGCGCGAGCGTCGCATCGGCCAGCAGCTGCCAATGCGTTTCGGCCACACCCGATTCGCGCAGCAAGGTCAGATCGGCCGGGTGCAGGTGCACGCGCAACTCGCGCGTGGCCGCCGGCAAGGCGTCAGCCGCGTGGCGCACCGCCTGGACGACCAGCGCCGGCGACAGCTGCAGTTCCTGCGCGATCACCCGCTGCGCCACGATCATGGCCAGCCGCGCCAGCTCCTGCCCGGTCTGCTCGTCGAAGGCCTGCAGCGGGCGCGCCGCCGCGTCGTACAGCGCGTCGAGCTCGGCCATGCGCTGACTCAGCAGTTGCTGCGCGGCGGCCGCGCCTTCGGCGTGGCCCGCCGCAAAACCTTCCTCGCGCGCCTGCTGCTCGAGCGCCGCCAGCTCGCGCACGGTCGGCTGCGGCGTCGCGTTGGCCGCCGGCGACGCCGCCGAGCGGGTGCCCACGTTCGGCAGCTCCCAGCGCTGGAACTCCGCCGCCACGTTGTGGATGGTGGCGGCCATCAGACGAACTCATCCCCGCTGGAGGCCAGGCTGAGCTGCCCGGCGTCGGAAAGCTTGCGCGCGATGCCCAGCACCTCCTTCTGCGCCGCGTCCACTTCACTCAGGCGCACCGGTCCCTTCACCTCGAGGTCGTCGCGCATCATGTCGGCGGCGCGCTTGGACATGTTGGCGAAGATCTTCTCGCGCACCGCCGGCTCGGCGCCCTTGAGCGCCGTGATCAAGGTGCCCGACGGCACTTCGCGCAGCAGGATCTGCATGCCGCGATCGTCCAGTTCGGCCAGATCCTCGAACACGAACATCAGGTCCTCGATGCGACCGCCCAGGGCCTCGTCCTGGCTGCGGATGGCGGTCATCAACTCGGTCTCGCGACTGGTTTCCATCGCGTTGAGGATGTCGGCGGCGGCCTTCAGCCCACCGACGCTGGCGGACTTGAGTTTCTTGGTATTGCCGGAGAACTGCCGCTCCATGATCTCGTCCAGTTCGTTCAGCGCGTGCGGCTGCACGCCGTCGAGCGTGGCGATGCGCATCACCGCGTCGGAGCGCACGCGCGGCGGCAGGTAGCCGATCACCTCGGCGGCCTGGTCGGGCTCCAGGTGCGCCAGCACCAGCGCGATGATCTGCGGGTGTTCCTGGTTGATCATCTCGGCGATCGCGCGGCTCTCCATCCACTTCAGCGATTCCAGCCCCTTGCTGGAGCGGCCAAGCAGGATGCGGTCGATCAACCCGCCGGCCTTGGTCTCGCCCAGCGCGTTGGTGAGGATCTTGCGGATGTATTCCTCGGTGCCGACGCCCAGCGAGGTCTGCTGGCCCATGTCCTGGTTGAGCCGGGCCAGTGCGAGCTCGACATGCTCGCGCGAGACGCTGGTGAGCCCGGCCATCGCCGTGCCGACCGCCTGCACGTCGCGGGCACTGAGGTGCTTGAGCACCTCGGCGGCGTCCTGCTCACCCAGCGTCAGCAGCAGGATTGCCGCGCGCTGCGCGCCGTTGATGGGCGCATCGGAACGATTAGTTGCCATCTTCGCTCACCCAGTTCCTCACCACTTGCGCCACCTGTTTGGAGTTTTCGCCGACCATCCGCCGGGCCTGGCCGACGCGCTGCTCGTACGAAAGCGTGGGCATGGCGCCGCCGAGCCGGGCCGGTTCGTTGGCCGCCAGCTCGTCATCCACGCGCACCGAGATCTGCGGCATCGGCGAAGGCAGCGCGCGCGCCGCCGGCTCGCCGCGCAGCAGGCCCTTCAGCAGCGGACGCAGCAGGCCGAACGCCACCAGCAGCGCGATCAGCACGCCGGCGCCCTGCTTGAGCAGGTCGAGCACGCCGGGCCGGCCCCACAGCGGGGTTTCCGGCAGCGCCTCAGGCGCCGCGCCACGCTGGAACGCCTGGTTGACCACGCTGACGCTGTCGCCGCGGGCGGCGTCGAAGCCGACCGCGTTCTTGGTCAGCTCGGTCAGATGCTGCAGTTCCTGCGCGCTGAACGGCACGCTCTTGGGCGCTGCCGTCGCATCGTCGGCGCCGGCGTCCGGGTTGGCCGGGACCGCCAGCTTGTCGTCCACCACCACCGCCACGGTCAGCCGGGCCAGCCGCCCCGCCGGGTCGCTGACGTGGCTGATGGTGCGGTCCAGTTCGTAGTTGCGGGTGGCGCTGCTGGAACTCTCGCCCGGGTTGGTCGCCGCCGCCGTGGCCGTCGCCGCGGCGGCCTTGCCGGCATCGGGCTTGGCCGCGGTGGGCTGCGCCACGGTGACCGGTGGCTGGTTGCTGAGCGCGCCGGGCACGCCGCCGCCGGCGGCATCCGCGCCACGTTGCTCGCTGCTGGTCTGCTCGCTGCGCAGCGCCGGGTGATCGTGGCCGAACGTCTCGGTCGCTTTCTCGGTGCGGCTGAAATCCAGGTCGGCATGCACCTGCGCGTGCACCCGGCCGGGGCCGACCAGCGGCATCAGCAATTCCTCGATGCGCTGGGCGTAGGTGTTCTCGATCCGCGTGGCGATGCGCAGGCGGTTGTCGCCCACCGCACCCGGGCTTTCCGGATCGGTGGTCAGCAATTGGCCCTGCTGGTCGATCACGGAAACCTGGCGCGCTTCCAGGTTCGGCACGCTGGCCGCCACCAGGTGCACGATCGCCGCCACCTGGCCGGCGTCCAGCTGGCGGCCCGGGTACAGCGTGACCAGCACCGAAGCGCTGGCTTCGCGACTGTCGCGGATGAAGGCGGAGGGTTTCGGCAGCGCCAGGTGCACGCGCGCGGCGCGCACCGACTGCAGCCCGCCGATGGTGGCGCCCAGGTCCGCTTCCAGCAGTTGCTGGTAGCGGGTGCGTTCGGCCAGGTCGCTCATGCCGAACGGCGAGTCGGCGGCCGGCAGCGCACTGCTGCTGGCGCTGCCCTGGGGCAGGCCCTTGGCCGCCAGCTTCAGGCGCAGCGCGGCCAGGTCGGCGGCCGGCGCCATGATCGACGAGCCGTCGCTGCTCAACTGGTAGGGCGTGTTGCCCGCCTGCAGTTCCTGCGTGATCGCCGAGGCGTCCTTCTGTTCCAGGCCGGCGTACAGCAGCCCGTAGTTCGGGCCGCGCGACCACAGCACCACGGCCACGCCCAGCGCCACCGCCGCGGCCACCGCCACCAGCAGCACCAGCTGCCGCGTCGCCGGGTTGCGGGCGAGCTGCTTGAAGGGGTCCAGGCGCGTACCGTTGTTGGCGGTCGTCGCGATGGCGTTGTCGGCCATGCTGCTGCTCTTTGGCTAGGGGACGGAACCGGCTCGGCGCATGCGCGTCAGACCGGCATGTTCATGATTTCCTTGTAGGCATCGACCAGCTTGTTGCGCACCTCGACCACCGTGCGCAGGGACAGGTCGGCCTTCTGCACCGCGATCATCGTGCGGCCGAGGTCGGCGCCGGGGTCGCCGCGCTCGAAGCTCGCCGCCAAGCGGCCGGCTTCCAGCTGGTTGCGGCCCACGGCGGACAACGACTGCTTGAGCACGTCGGAGAAATCCGCCTGCCCGACGGCGGCTGCCGGCTTCACCGCCGCTTCCGGCGCACGCACCTGCGCGGTCATCTGGCGCATCTGGGACAGCAGGTTGTTGACGTCGATGGTGCTCATCGCGATGCGTCCTCATGACGGATTCCCGACGCGTGACGGGGTTTCGAGTGAGTGGTTGCACGAGGCGTGCCAGTTTTTCCGGGCATAGGGAATGGGGAGCAGGGAATCGCAAATGCAAAGGCTGACGCGCTTCCCGACTCCTCATTCCCCATTCCCGGCCCTCACGCCGCCAGGCTGTTCTGCAAGCCGTACTTGCGCAGCTTTTCCACCAGCGTGGTGCGTTGCATGTGCAGCAGCCGCGCGGCATGCGCCACCACGCCGCCGGTGACGTCGAGCGCCTGGCGGATCAGCCCCACCTCGATGTCGGCCAGGTGGTCCTTCAGGTCCAGGCCCTGCTCCGGCAGCGTGCGCAGCGCCTCGGCTACCGGATGCACGCCGGCTTCGCACGGCGGCAGCTCGTCGTCCATCAGCGCCAGCAATGCCGCACCGTGCACTTCGTCGACGGCCTGCTGGCCGCGGTACTTCTTCGGCAGGTCGCTGCCGCGCACCTCGCCGTGCGGGAACAGGATCGCCATGCGCTCGACCAGGTTGGAAAGCTCGCGCACGTTGCCCGGCCAGGCATGCTCGCGCAGCGCCTGCATCGCGCCGGCGCTGAAGCGCACCACGCCGAGCCCGCGGCGGGCGAGGCGCTGGTTGAACTCGCCGATCAGCACCGGCAGGTCGTCCAGCCGCTCGCGCAGCGACGGCAGTTCGAGCGGGAACACGCTGAGCCGGTAGAACAGGTCCTCGCGGAAGCGGTCGCTGGCGATCGACTCTTCCAGGTTGCGGTGGGTGGCGGCGATGATGCGCACGTCGCAGCGCAGGGTCTTGCTGCCGCCGACCCGCTCGTAGGCACGCTCCTGCAGCACGCGCAGCAGCTTCACCTGCATCGGCAGGCTCATGTCGCCGACCTCGTCGAGGAACAGGGTGCCGCCTTCGGCCATTTCGAAGCGACCCTTGCGCGCGCTGATCGCACCGGTGAAGGAGCCCTTCTCGTGGCCGAACAATTCGCTCTCCAGCAGCTCCGCCGGAATCGCCCCGCAGTTGATCGCCACGAACGGCTTGTCGCGACGCGGCGAATGCTCGTGGATCGCCCGTGCCACCATTTCCTTGCCGGTGCCCGACTCGCCCAGCACCAGCACGGTGGAATCGAACGGCGCGACCTGGCGGATCAAGCCGTTGACGCGGATCATCGGTGCCGAGTTGCCGACGAAGCGCAGCGCGCCGGACTGGCCGCCGAGCAGGCGCGCATAGATGTTGCGCATGGCCTCGGCCATCTTCTCGTAGCGCAGCGGAAACTCCAGCGTGGCCATCCGCGCGGCAAACGGCGACGACGCCGTGCTGAAGCGCTCGACCCAAGGCGAATCGCCGGCCAGCAGCACCGGCACGTGCGACACGGCGGCGCCCAGCAGGGCGAACTGGCGCTCCGCCTCGGCGGCGTCGGCAACGCTGCCGATGTACACGGCGCGCCATGCGTGGGTGGATTCGTCCACCTCGCCGCAGGCGGCGCCGTGTTGCGGCCGGTAGCCCAGGAAGTGAAGTGCCGAGAGCACGAAATCCACACGCGCCTCATCGGATTCGATGACCAGGAAGTCGAATTTCTGCATCGCTCTCTCCTTATCCACACTGCTCGTTTTGGCGGCCCCATGCTTCCAGCGGGAGCGCTTTTTCATCGGTGCCGGGCTTCCGCTGCCGGCCTGATGAACCATGAGCAATTAGGAGGCCAATGTTTCCGGCCATCGCGACGACAAAATGTCACCTGTCGGAAAAACTGCCACCGCCGCGTCGACAAACATGCGTAACCGTGTTCCCTAACTGCATGAAACATGGACGATTTACACGACGTTCGCGGCATGGCCTGGCGCACATGCCAAATGTGACCGGCGTCGAGAGAAGCGCCAGCGGAGTTTCGCAATTGCGAACTGCATCACATCCGATGCATCGACCGGATCCCGCCTCACGCCACCGGCTGGCGCGCCCCTGCCACTTTGCGTCGGTGATGGCGGAAAACCAGACGCTCAATTGCGTCACTCAGTGCCTCGCCCAATGGCGCAAAAATCACGAACACTCGACCATCGTCGAATTGACGCTGCACCTGCGCGGCGAGTTCGAGCGGCAGGCTGCGGCACAGGTCGAAACGGATGCGCAGCAGCAGCCCGCCGCCGGCCGGCGCCAGGCCGGCGGGCAACAGCGCGCCGATCGCATTGAAGCGCAGCAGCTGCCGCGGCGGCAGCACGCTGTCGGGCACCAGCAGGCTGTTGACGATTTCCACCAGTACGTTGAGCTTGGCGTCCATCCGCAGGATTTCCTGCATCAGCGGGCTGTCGTCCTCGCCGCTGTCGGCGCGGCGCTCCTCCAGCGCGGCGATCGCCGCCAGCACGTTCGCGTTGCGTTCGGCCAGCTGCTGCAGCAACGCCGGCGAGGGCGGCCAGGCCAGCGGCTCGCCGTCGGCATGCAGGCTCTCCTCGCAGCTGACCCGTTGCTCGAAATCGTCCCAGCCGGCCACTGCCGCGCCGCCCGATGCCGTAATGCCGGAGGTCGTCTTGCCCGGGGACGTGCTGTCTGAGGTCATGGCGTGGCTCCGCGACGCGGTGAAGCCGAAACCGCCACGCCGGCGGCTTTCGGAAGGGGAAGCAAGGCGCTGATGAAAAAAACCGCTTCCTGCGGCCGTTTCCCTCGCCAGTCCGACACACGTCCGGACTGGCCCATGCGCCCGTTGCACAGACCCTCAGCCGCCGCCGGCGATCACGGCCGGGCGTAGGCGGCGATCGCGCGGGCGCGGTCGGTTTCCTGCTGCCATTGTTCGGCCGCCGAGTCCCGCGCGCGGCCGACGATGGCCTGCAGCTGGCGATCGTACGCCAGAATCTCGTCCAGCCGGGCCAGGCTGTCCGGGTCGGACGCGTGCCGGCGCAGCAGCAACGGTTCACGCTCGGCCTCCAGCTCGATCAGCCGCGGCCACTCCTGCGCCTGCGCAGCGGCCAGCATCGCGCGGGTCAGCCCGAGCGCGAGTTCGAGGACGTCCATGCTCACGCGCCTGCCACCCGCTGGCTGGCGGCCGGAGCGATCTGCACCCAGCTGTCGCGGACCGGCTGCAGCAGGTTGCTGACCTCGTCGATCAGGCTGGCGTCGTCGCGCAGGTTGGCCTGCAGCAGGCGGCGGCTCATGTAGTCGTAGAGCGAATCCAGCCGGCCGACCAGCACCGGGTCCGCCTTGGGATCGAGGCTGCCGCGCAGGCCGCCGATGATCTCGATGCAACGCGAGATCGCCTCGCCCTTCGCCGCGACCTCGCCGCGCAGCATGTGCGCGCGGGCCTTCACCAGGCGCTCCAGCGCGCCATCCATCAGCAGCGTGATCAGCCCGTGCGGATCGGCCGACTCCACCCCGCCGTGCGAGCGGACTTGCTGATAGGCGCCTGCGCCGTAGCCGAATCCCATGACCGTGTCCTCTTACTTCTTGCTGCTGTTGGTAAGCGCGTCGAACTGCTGCTGCAGGTAGGTGCTGGTGCTGTTGAGCTTGGACATCAACGTGTCGAGCGCGGTGAATTGCGCCTGGTAGAGCGCGGTGAGGCTGTCCATGCGGCTGTTCAGCGCGGTCTGCTGGTTGGCCAGGTCGCTCAGCTGCTGGCCGATGCTGCTGGTGCGGCTGGCCAGCACGCCCTGGCTGCCGACCCAGCTGGTCAGCGGAGCATTGAGCTTCGCCGCGAAACCGTTGGTGCCACCGAACAGGGCGCCCACCTGCTTGCCGCCGTCGCCGAGCGCGGTCGCCAGCTTGCCGCTGTCCAACTTCAGCGTGCCGTCCACCTGCAGCGAGATGCCGATCGAGGACAGCGAGGCGCCGTTGGCGGTGCCGCCGACGATGCTCGACAAGGTGTTGTTGATGCCGTTGAGCGTGGCGTCGCCGAGCAGTGCGCCGGCGGTGCCGCTGGTGGCGTCGTACCTGGTCAGGTTCTGGTAGATCCCGACGAAGCTGTTGTAGGTGTTGACCAGGTTGGTGAGTGCGCCGGTGGCCTTGCTGCTGTCGCTGCTCACGCTCAGCGTGCTGCTGCCGGCCTTGACCAGGTTCAGGGTGAGGCCGTCGATCGCGCTGCTGACGGTATTGCCGGCGCTGCTGGCGGCCAGGCCGTCGATGCTGTACTTCGCGTCGGCCGCCGCGGTGACCACGCTCAGCCCGTTGCCGGTGGTGGCCGCCGGATCGTATTTCAGCGCCGCCAGTCCGCCGTCGCCGCCGCTGCTCGATACCGAGAAGCCGTTGGCCGCGCCGGTACGGGTGCCGCTCAGCACCAGGTGCGCGCCGTCGGTGCCGGTGACGATGGTGGCGCTCACGCCGGGATTGCTGCTGGAGCCGTTGATCGCGTCGCGGATCGCCGCCAGCGAGTTGTTGGTGCTGTCGAGGGTGAGGCTCATCGACTGGCTGCCTACCGCGATGGTCAGCGTGCCGGTGCCGACCGCGGTGGTGCTGCTGGCGAATGCGCCGGACGACGCCTTCAGCGCGCTGGCCAGCTGCGTCACGACGATGTTGTAGCTGCCGTTGACGGGAGTGCCGGTGGCGCTGGCGCCGAGCACGGTGGTGTCGCTGCTGCCTACCGTGCGCGCGGTGAAGGCGCTGCCGTCGGTGAGCGGGGCCATCGCCGACTGCAAGGCGGAAAGCGCAGCGCTGACCTGACCCAGCGCCGAGAGCTGGGTGTTCGCCGCGTTGGCCTGGCTGGTGATCTGGTTCTGCTGCGGTGCTTTCTTCGCGGCGACCAGCTGGCTGACCAGGCTGGCCACGTCGAGCCCGGAACCCACACCCATGGAGGTCAGCAAACCCGAAGTGGGTGTGGTGGAGCCTACGGTGATCGCCATGGGTGTGGGTTCCTGAAATGAAGGGAACGGCCGCGAACTGCTCGCGGCCGTTCCGGGTTACCTCGTTACTGCAGCAGCTTGAGCACGCTCTGGGTGGAGGCGTTGGCCTGTGCCAGCACCGAGACGCCGGCCTGTTGCAGGATGTTTGCGCTGGACATGTTCGCGGTTTCCGCGGCGAAGTCGGCATCCTGGATCTGGCTGCGCGACGAGCTGAGGTTCTGCGAGATGGTCTGCAGATTGGCGATGGTGGACTGGAAGCGGTTCTGCACCGCGCCGAGGTCGCTGCGCATCGAACTGACCGTGCTCAGCGCGGCGTCGATGCGGCTGATGGTGTCGTTGGCGCCGGCCACCGTCTTCACATCGCTGCCGGACAGGCTGCCGCCGGTGGCGATCGCGGTGGCGCCCGCGCCGGTGAAGCCCAGGTTGCCTGCGCCCGCGCCGGACTTGGTGCCGTTCACGGTCAACGCCGACTGCGAGTTCAGGTGCACCATGTGGCTGGTGCTGTCGTAGTAGGCCGAGACGCCGGCGACGCCCTTGGCGTTGATCGCATCGACCAGGTTCTGCGCGCTGTTGTAGGTGCCGTTCATGTCGACGGCGGCGCCGCCACTTGCCGACTGGATCGTCAGGTCACCGGTGGCCAGCGTGAGGATGCCGGTGGAGGCCGGCGTCTGCGCGGCGACGCTGGTGGTGCTGAAATAGGTCGCCTGCTTGGTGCCGGCAATCGCCACCGCCGCCGCGGTGGTGTTGCTGATGGTGATCTTGTTGCTGGTGCCGTCGAAGGTCGCGGTGACGCCGGCGCCGCCCGCGGTCTGGATCGCGGCGGCGAACTGGGCACCGGTGTAGGTGCCGGCGGCCACGGCGGTGCCGCCGATGGACAGGTCGCCCGCGGCGACGGTGGTCGAGGCGCCGACCGCCAAGCTGACCGCCGTGCCCGGCGCCGCCGCACTGGCGGTGAACATCGCGCCCAGGTCGACGCTTTGCGTGTTCGCCATCTGGCCGACCTGTTTGGCGCCCGCGCCCTGGCTCAGGTTGACCGAGATCGTCTCGCCGACGTTGGCGCCGATCTGGAACGCGGCGCTGCCGAAGCTGCCGTCGAGCACGTGGCGGCCGTTGAACGTGGTCTGCTGCGAGATGCGGGTGATTTCCGACAGGCGCTGCTGCACTTCGGCATCCAGCGCGGCGCGGTCGCTGTCGGAGTTGGTGGCGTTGGCCGACTGCACCGCCAGCGTGCGGATGCGCTGCATGTTGTTGGTCACCTCGTTCAGCGCCGACTCGGTGGTCTGCGCCAGCGAGATGCCGTCGTTCGCGTTCGACACGGCCTGGTTCAGGCCGTTGATCTGGGTGGTGAAGCGGGTCGAGATGGCGAGGCCGGCAGCATCGTCCTTCGCGCTGTTGATGCGCATGCCCGAGGACAGGCGTTCGATCGCGGTGGCGAGTTTGCTCTGCGACTTGGCCAGGTTCTGCTGGGCATTCAGCGAGCTGATGTTGGTGTTGACGCTCATGACCATGGGAGTATCTCCAGAAGGGGTCGTAGGTGCCGGTGGCCGGCGGTGGTAGCCAGCGGGGATTCCGATGGGAACACCGCCGCCTCAGACACTGTTTCGACCCCCACCATGGAAACTTGAGCCTTGTCAACGCAAATAGTCGAACAATTTTGAACCCTGGATCTTGGTGAACGTCTGCTGTGACGCCTGCAACGCCGTGGTCTGCGCACCGAGCTGGCTGATCGCGTCGTAGTAGTTCAGGTCCTGCACGTCCGACAGCGCGCCCTTGTACTGCAGCGTGAGGTCGTCGTTGAGTCCGCGTTGCTGGTCGAGCGCGTTCATGCGCGCGCCGACCATGCCGCGCGTGCGGCTGATGTTGTCGATCGCCTGGTCGAGATTGGCGAACTGCGTGTTGATGCTGTTCTGCATGTCCGCGCCGCCGCCGTTGGGCTGGCGCAACGTGGCGATGATCTTGTCCAGCGTGGTGAACACGTCCTGCCTGGCTGAGGCGCCCAGCGCGAACGCGTCGCCCGCATTGGGCTTACCGCTGAACGCTACCTGCGCACCGCGAAAGTTGATGCTGCCGCCGATGGTGGCGTCGTAGCTGCCGCTGTCCAGCACCGTGCCGGCGCCATCGCGCACTTCATACGCATTGGCCGCGGTGAACACGATGCGATAGCTGCCGCCGCCCCACGCCGAGGGATTCGCGTTGGGGTTGCTGACGCTGCTGGCGCCGGCCACCGCGCCGCCCGTGTTGGCTGCAGCGGCACTGACCGCGAACGTGCCGTTGCCGGTGGGGATGTCGGCGAACACCGTGCTGCCCGGATCGCCGGTGGCCACCTGCAGGCCGGGGCCGGCTGCGACCATGCGCTGGCCGTCGTCGCCGACGTAACTCACGCCGTTCTGCGCGACGAACGGCATCGTGCCGGTGCGGTTGCCGGCGAACAGGTAGTCGCCCTGGCCGTCCTTGCTGTTGGCTTGGCCGAGCAGTTGCTGGCGCAGCTGCAGCATCTCGGCGGCGATGTCGCCGCGGGTCTGATCGGTCTGCGAACCGTTGGCGGCCTGCAGCAGCAGCGTGCGCACGCGGCCCAGCACGTTGCTGACGTTGGATAGGGTCTGGTCTTCCAGCCCCAGCCGCGCGTTGGCGCTGGTGATGTTGCGCTGGTACTGCGCGGCGTCGGCGGTGAGATGGGTCAGATCCAGTGCGCGCGCTGCACCTACCGGATCGTCGGACGGCTGGTTGATGCGCTTGCCGGTGCTCAACTGGATGTTGAGGTTGGACAGGTCGCTCTGCCGCTCCATCATGCTGCCGACGGACTGCTGCTGCATCCAGCTGGTGGAAACGCGCATGGCTTACCCCTTCACGGCGCTGAGCAGCGCGCCGAAGATGTTGTTGGCGGTGCTGATGACCTGCGCGGAAGCCTGGTAGGCCTGCTGGTAGCGCAGCAGGTTGGCGGCTTCCTCGTCCAGGTTCACGCCGGACACGCTCTGCTGCGAACTCATCGCCTGGTGGTACACCGCGGTCTGCGTGGTCAGGTCGTCCTTGGCCAGCGCGCCGGCGCTGCCGACCTGGCCGACCAGCTGGCTGTAGGCACGGCCGGCGCTGGTGACGCCGCCGTCGAGCACGCCGAGATTGGCCACCTTGCCCAGCATCAGCGCGTTGCTGTTGTCGCCCTGCGCGTTGCTGTTGGCCTGCACGCCGAAGCTGTCGCCGGCCTGCGGTGCGCCGCCGAACTGCAGGCTCCAGCCGTTGTGGACGATCGGCTGACCGGGGGTGAAGACCTGCGCCGGGCCGCCGTCGATGCTGTAGCTGGTGGTCGAGGCGAACACCACGGAGCTGCTGTTGAACAAGTTGGGGTTGCTGCCGTCGCTGACGCTGACTGCCGCTGCTGCGGTGCCGGTGTTGCCGGCCGCGGCAGTGGCCTTGAGCGGCGCGGCGGCGGCGACCTTGTCGGGGTCGTCGATTGCCATCGAGAAACTCGCAGCGGCGTTGCGGCTGGGCTGCACGCGGAAGCTGTCGCCGGCGTTCGCGCTGCCGCCCACCACCAGGCTCAGCCCGGCAGCGACGAACGGATCGGCGCTGGTGCCGCTGCCGCTCAACGCGACGCTGTTGCCGCTGGTGTCACGCATGCGCCAGCTGCTGCCGTCGTAGCTCAGCACGTAATCCTTGCCGGTCAGCGCGCCGATGGCGCCGATGGCGGCACCCAGCGTGCCGCTGCCGCTGTTGGTACTGGCCGCCTGCACGGTCGGGCCGGCCACGTCGAAGAAGGTGCCGCCGAGCTCGCCGCGCAGGTCCATGCCCTGCGCGTGCTGTGCGTTGAACGCACTGGCCAGCGCCTGTGCGGCACGGCCCAGCTGGTTCTGCGCGGGATCGAGCACGTTGCCGCGAAAATCCAGCAGCGCGCCCAAGGTGCCGCCGCCGATGCGCCCGCTAAGCACGGCGCCGGACGCCGCGCCCACCACTTCCAGCCGGGTGGCGTCGTACATGTTGGGCGCGGTGCCCAGCGCGTGCGCCTCGGTGCCGGTGACCAGCGCCTGGCCGTTGCCCACGAACACGCTGAGGGTGTTGTCGTTCTGCGGCACCACGCTGATGCCGACCTGGCCGGCCAGCTTCTTCACCAGCGCATCGCGCTGGTCGAGCAGGTCGGCCGGCGGCGTGCCGTCGGTGGCCTGCGAGGAACGGATCAGCCCGTTCAACCTGGCGATCGACTGGCTGTCGCTGTTGATCGCATCGACCGCCTCGCCGATCTGCTGCTGTACCTGGCCGGAAAGCTGATTGAACTGGCCGGACAGCGCCCTGAACGTGCTGGCCAGCCCGCCCGCGCGGGCCAGCAGCACCTGGCGCGAAGCCGCGTCCGACGGTGCGTTGGCCATGTCCTGCACGGCGCCGAAGAAGCTGTCCAGCGAGGTCTGCAGGTTGCTGTTGCCGGACAGCTGGTCGTTGAGCTGGCCGGTGAGGCTGGCCATGCTGCTGGCGCGGCCCTGCGCCGAGGTGGCCGACCACAGCGAGCTGTTCAGGAACTGGCTGTAGGCGCGCTGCACCGCCACGGTATTGACGCCGGTGCCGACGTAGTAGTTGGCCTGCCCCTCGGGCAGCCGCGCGGCGTACGACACCAGCTGGCGACTGTAGCCGTCGGTGTTCGCGTTGGCCACGTTGTGGCTGACCGTGCTGAGCCCGATCTGCGCGGCAAGCAGCCCGGACACGCCGGTCGAAAGCATGTCAGCCATGGATCATCCTCGACACCTGAAGCGCCGCCGGAACGGCACGGCACGTGATCACGGTAACGGCCGGGCCCGCGTTCACTTGAGTTCACCCGACGACCGCAGCGCCGCCAGCGCCTCGCGCATCTGCGGGCTGTTGGCGATCGCGGTGATCTTGGCCGCGTACGCCGGGTCGGTCGCGTAGCCGCCGCGCACCAGTGCACGCGCAAAGCCGGCGATGTTCTCGCCCTGGCCCAGCGCCTGCGCATAACGCGGGCTGTCGGTCAGCAGGCGGGCATAATCGGAGAACGATTCCGATGGCGAGTCGTAGGCACGGAACTGGTCGCGACGGCGCACCGCCACGCCGCCCTCGTACTCCAGCGTGGGCACGCTGACCTTGTCGCCATCCCAGCTGCCGCCGGCCTTGATGCCGAACAGGTTGAAGCTGCTGCTGCCGTCGCGGTGGCTGGGCAGGTGCTTGCCCCAGCCGGTTTCCAGCGCGGCCTGCGCCAGCAGCGCGCGCACCGACACGCCCAACTGCTTCGCCGCCTGCTCGGCGTGCGGCGCCAGCGCGCGGACGAAACCCACCGGGTCGCCGCCCGGCAGCAGCTGCGCCGCGCTGCCGGCCGCCTCGAGCGCGCCCTGCGCCATGCGGTCCAGTGCCTGGCGCCATGCCGAGCCGGCGTCGGCGGTCGAGGGCATGGCCATGATGCCGGTGCTGCCGGCCGCCTCGTCGGCCCCGTCAGCCGCGCCGCCACCGGCGCCCAGTTGCAGCAGCGCTCGCACGTTGGCGTTGGCCACATCGGCAGTGGGCGGCGGCAACCGCCCATGGGCATCGACGGCGGCCGTCGGCGGCTTGCCGCCCAGCTGGCGCACCAGCATCTTCGCGATGCCGAGGCCGTTGTTGCCGTTGGCCAGGCTCAGTGAGAGCTGCTGGTCGAACAGTTGGCGATAGGAGTCGACCTGCTCGCTACCGGCGAAGTCGCTGCCCATGCTGGCGTTGGCGTCGCGCATCGACTTCAGCATCATCTGGGTGAAGATCGCCTCGAACTGCTTCGCCACTGCCGGCAACGCACCCTTGCCGCCATCGCTGCGCGCTTGCGCGCGCAGTTGCTGGAAGCCGGACAGTTCGGTCCAGGTGTCGAGCGCGGGCGCGGGGCTGTTGGTCGGCGTCATGGTTCCGTCGCTCGGTCAGATCACCACGAGGTCTGCATGAAGCGCGCCAGCCTGCTTCAGCGCCTGCAGGATCGAGATCAGGTCGCTCGGCGTGGCGCCGACCTGGTTCACCGCGCGCACGATGGTGTCCAGGCTCACGCCCGGGCCGAACTTGAACATGTGCGCGCCCTCTTCGCTGACCTGCACGCTGCTGCTGGGCACCACCGCGGTCTGCCCGCGGCCGAACGGCGCCGGCTGGCTGACCTGGGGCTGCTCGCTGATGGTGACCTGGATTGCGCCGTGCGCCACCGCGGCGGCGCTGACCCGCACGTCGGAACCGATCACCACGGTGCCGGTGCGCGAGTTCACCACGATGCGCGCCGGGGCATCGCCCGGCTGCACGTCGAGGTTCTCGATCGCGCCCAGCCATGCCACTTTCTGCGCCGGATCCTGCGGCCCGCGCACGGATACCGAGCCGCCGTCGAGCGGCTGCGCGGTGCCGGCGCCGTAGGCCCGGTTGACCGCCGTGGCGATCCGCGTGGCGGTGGTGAAGTCGGCGGTGTTGAGGTTCAGCATCAGGTCGCCGCCGCCGGCGAACGACGAGGGCACGATGCGCTCCACCGAGGCGCCGTTGGGGATGCGCCCGCTGGCGGAGATGTTCACCTGCACGCTGGAGCCGCTCTTGCCCTGCGCGCTGATGCCGCCGACTACCACGCTGCCCTGCGCCACCGCGTAGACGTTGCCGTCGGCGCCGCGCAACGGCGCCATCAGCAACTGGCCGCCGCGGATGCTCTTGGCGTTGCCGATCGAGGCGACGGTGACGTCGATGGTCTGGCCCGGCTTGGCGAACGGCGGCAGATCCGCCGTCACCATCACCGCCGCGGCGTTCTTCAGCTGCGGCCGCGCGTTGGCCGGCACCGTGATGCCGAACTGCTGCAGCATGTTCTCCAGGCTCTGCGTGGTGAACGGCGCCTGCGTGGTCTGGTCGCCCGAGCCGTCCAGGCCCACCACCAGGCCGTAGCCGATCAACTGGTTGCTACGCACGCCCGCCACCTGCACCAGGTCGCGGATCTTGTCGGCATGGGCCGGGGCGATGGCGCCGAGCAGCAACACCAGTAATGCGGCGATAGCGCCCCTCCCCCTGCCTGCAGGGGGAGGCTGGGAGGGGGTAAAGCTTTTGATCTTCCGGCGAAGAGCACCCCACCCCAGCCCTCCCCTGCAAGCAGGGGAGGGAGCAGAAATGCGCGGTGTGGTATTCATCAGAACGGCATCCACTTGGAATTGAAGAAGCGCGACAGCCAGCCGCGCGTGTTCGCGTCGGCCAGGGTGCCGCGGCCGGTGTAGCTGATGCGCGCGTCGGCGACGCGGGTGGACGGCACCACGTTGTCCTGGCCGATGTCCTGCGGGCGCACGATGCCGGAGATGCGCACCAGCTCCTGGCCCTGGTTGATGGTCAGCCACTTCTCGCCGCGCACCAGCAGGTTGCCGTTGGCCAGGCGCTGCGCCACGGTGACGGTGATCTGCCCGGTGAGCTGGTTGCTCTGCGTGCTGGAACCGGCGCCGTCGAAGCTGCGTTCGCCGTCCAGCCCGATGTTCGCCGCCTTGCCGCCGATCGAAATGCCCTGGCCGAGGATGGTGGGCGACGCGATCTTCGCCTTGTCGGTCTTGCTGGTGGTGGTGGTGGCCTTCTTGCTGGCCTGGGTGCTTTCCACCAGCGCCACGGTGAGGATGTCGCCCACGCGGTGCGCGCGGGGGTCGGCGAACAGCTCCATGTTCTGCTGGTCGTGGTAGATCGAGCCGTCGGCCTGCCCCGGCGCGATCTGCGCCGCGGGCGGCGGCGTCGGCGCCCATTCGGCATCGTCGTGCGCGCGCGGGCCGCTGGCGCAACCGGCCAGCAGGGCCAGCGCGCACAACGCGAAGGGATAGCGACGAACGGACATCACGGCGCGCCTCAGGTCTTGTTGGTGAGGAACTGCAGCATCGAGTCGGCGGCGGACACCGCCTTGGAGTTCATCTCGTAGGTGCGCTGGGTCTCGATCATGTTGACCATCTGCTCCACCACGTTGACGTTGGAGCTTTCCAGCGCGCCCTGCGCCAGCGTGCCCAGGCCGTTCAGGCCAGGCTGGCCGATCTGCGGCGAGCCGCTGGAGGCGGTTTCCAGGTAGAGGTTGTCGCCGTTCGGCTGCAGGCCGGCGGGGTTGATGAAGTCGGCCAGCTGCACGGTGCCGATCTGCTGCGTCGCGGCCTGGCCCGGCACGCTCACGCTGATGGTGCCGTCGCTGCCGATGGTGATGCTCTGCGCGTTGGCCGGTACGCTGATGGCCGGATCCACCGCGTAGCCGTTGGCGGTGACGATCTGCCCGTTCTGGTCCATGTGCAGCGAGCCGTCGCGGGTATAGGCGATGCTGCCGTCGGGCATCGTCACCTGCAGGAAGCCGCGGCCTTGCACGGCCACGTCCAGCGAGTTGCCGGTCTGCTCGATGTTGCCCTGGGTGAACAGCTTCTCGCTGCCGGCCACGCGCACGCCGGTGCCCAGCATCAGGCCGGACGGCGCCTGGGTCTGCTCGGTGGTCTGGCCGCCGGGCTGGCGCAGGTTCTGGTAGACCAGGTCCTGGAACGAGGCGCGCGCGCTCTTGTAGCCGGTGGTGTTGGCGTTGGCGAGGTTGTTCGAGATCACGTCCATGCGCGTCTGCTGCGCATCGAGGCCGGTCTTGGCTACCCACAGGGATGAGAACATGTCGATGGACTCCGTCTGGACGTCTGGATGTCTTTATGAAATTCGTGTGATCAGGTCATCTGCAGCAATCGCGAGGCCGACTGCGCGTTTTCGTCGGCGCTGTGGATGGCGCGGATCTGCAGCTCGTACTGGCGCGAGAGCTGGATCATCTGCACCAGCGTCTGCGCCGGGTTGACGTTGCTGGATTCGAGCACGCCGGACTTCAGCGTCACCGCGGGGTCGGCATCCGCCGTGGCGCCGCCGGCCAGGTGCATCAACCCGTCGCTGCCCAGCGCGAGCTGGTCGGCGGCCGGGTTGACCAGCTTGATGCGGCCGACCGCGGCGATCGTCTCCGGACCCTGCCCCATCGGCACCACCGACACCGTGCCGTCGGCGCCGATGTTCACGTGCGCGCTCTGCGGCACGCTGATCGGGCCGCCGTCGCCGAGCACCAGGTTGCCGCGGGCGTCGGTGAGCAGGCCGTCGGGGGTCAGCCGCAGCTCGCCGGCACGGGTATAGCCTTCGCTGCCGTCGGCGCCCTGCACCGCGATCCAGCCGGCGCCCTGCACCGCCACGTCCAGCTCGCGGCCGGTCTCGATCTGGCCGCCCTCGCGCAGGTCCACGCCCAGCCCCTGCGCCACGCCGTTGATCCGCGTGGGCAGGCCCGGACCCTGCACCGCCAGCGGCTGGAACGCCGACAGCTGCGCCTTGAAGCCGACCGTGTCGGCGTTGGCCAGGTTGTGCGCCACCTCCGACTGCCCGCGCATCATCTGCGTGGCGCCGGTCATGGCTACATAGAGCGAACGATCCATGGAAAACCTCGAATGGTTTTAACTCGTCATTCCGGTGCAGGCGGAATCCAGCGTGTTGCCTTGACGTTGTGTCCCGGCTTCCGCCGGGACGGCTCTTTCACTGGATCCCGGCCTGCGCCGGGATGACCTCACGCATTCGCGTGAGGTCAGTTGCGGATGTTGATGATGGTCTGGGTCAGCTGGTTGTCGGTGGAGATCACCTGCGCGTTGGCCTGGTAGTTGCGCTGCGCCTTGATCATGTTGACCAGCTGCGCGGTGAGGTCGGCGGTGTTGGAGGCCTCCAGCGCACCGGCCTGCACGCTGCCGAAGGTGCCGTTGCCGGCCGCGCCCATCACCGGCGTACCGGAATCGTAGGAAGCGGCCCAGTTGGTGTTGTCCAGCTGGCGCAGGCCCTGTTCGTTGGAGAACTGCGCCAGCGCGAGCTGGCCGAGCGCGGTGGTCTGCCCGTTGGAATACTTGGCCTGCACCACGCCCTCGCGCGACACGTCGATGCTGGACAGGATGCCGGTCGGATAGCCGTCCGGATTGATCGCGCTGGCCGCGTAGGCGTTGCCGAACTGGGTGGCCTTGCTCATGTCCAGGCTGAGCTGCATCGGGTCGGCGCCTGGGCTGACCGACACCGCCGGGAAACTCAGCTTGCCGTTGGCTGGCGCGACCAGTGCGCCGCTGCTGTTGAAGGTCAGCTGCTGCGACGCGCCGGTCGACGTGCCGTCGATATACAGGCTCGCGTTCCACACGTTGGCAGCGGCACCCTTGACGAAATAGACCACGCCGTTGTGGGTGGCGCCGAGCGAATCGTAGGCCGTGAACGGCGTGGCCTGGTTGTAGCTGGCCGGATCGTTGAGCGGGTCGAACGCGGTGGCCGGCGGCGTGGCGTCCGACGGCAGGTTCAGCGACATCTGCACGGTGCCGGTGGCCTTGGCCGCGTTCTGCGAGGTGAGCAACTGAAGGTCGGTCAGCGTGCTGTTGTCGAAACCGCCGTTTGCGACCGGCGGAAACACCTGCAGGCGCTGGCCGTTGGCATTCATCACGTAGCCGTTCTGGTCCTTCTGGAACGCGCCGGCACGGGTGTAGGAATAACCCTTGCCGTCACGCATGGTGAAAAAGCCGTCGCCGCTGATGGCGAAATCCAGGCTGTTATTGGTGGTCTCGACGCTGCCGGCGGTGAATTGCTGCGCCACGTTGGTCAGCCGCACGCCGCTGCCGGTCTGGCTGGAGCTGAGGTTCGGGCCGGCGGCGTTGAACAGCTCGGCGAACTGGGTGCGCGAGCCCTTGAAGCCGGTGGTGGCGGTGTTGGCGATGTTGTTGGCGGTAACCTCCAGATCCTTCGAGGCCGCGTTGAGACCGCTCAAGGCAATGTTGAAAGCCATCGGATAATTCCTCTGTGTTGAAGCCCCCGCGGGGCCATCAGTTGATCTGCGCGACCTGGCTCAGCAGGGCACCGCCAAAACCGTCCACATCCAGATAGACACCGTCGCTGCCGGTCATGCCCACGCCGGTGACCTTGCCGCTCGCGTAGGTGGCCACGGCGGTATTGCCGGCCTGCGCCGCCAGGCCATAGGCTCCCGCCGGCAGCGCCTGGCCGTTGTCGCCCGTGCCGTCCCAGTGGAACCGCACCAGGCCCGCCGCCGGCGTGCCCAGGCTGATCGTGCGCAGCACGTTGCCGTGCGTGTCGCTGATCTTCACCAGCACCTGGCCGCCGCCGTCGGGCACGTTCACCGCGCCGTCCAGGCCGCCGTCGCGCAGCGTGCCGGCCGCGGACGGCACCACCACGTTGCGCCCCACCATGCCGCTGGCCTGCAGGATCTGATTGCCCTGCAGCGCGGCGCTGAGTCCGTCGAACGAGCTCTGCAGTGCCTGCGTCGCCGAGACCTGGCTGATCTGCGCCAGCTGGCTGACCATCTGCGAGGAATCCATCGGCTTGGTCGGATCCTGGTTGCGCATCTGCTGCGTCAGCAGGCTGAGGAAATCGGCCTGGCTCAGGGTCTTGTCCTTGCCCGCGCTGGCCGCCTGGCCGGCGCTGGCACCCACGTTGGAAACATTCATGCCGCTCATGCCGTCTGCCTCATGGTTCGCCGCCTCACTTGCCCAGGTCCAGCGTCTTCTGCATCAGCTGGCGGGTGGAATTCATCACCTCGACGTTGTTCTGGTACGAGCGCGAGGCGGAGATCATGTTGACCAGCTCGTCCACCGGGTTGACGTTGCTGCTGTAGACGTAGCCGTCGGCGTCGGCCAGCGGGTTGCCGGGTTCGTAGCGGCTGGGGATCGCCGCCTGGCTCTCGGTGACGCCGAGCACCTGCACGCCTTCGCCCGGCGCATCGCTGCCGTCCAGCCGGCTCTTCACCGCGGCGAACAGCGGTTCGCGCGCGCGATAGGCCGCTTCCGGCGTGGTCGCCACGCTGTCGGCGTTGGCGAGGTTGCTGGCTACCGTGTTCAGGCGCAACGACTGTGCCGCCATGCCGGAACCGGCGACGTTGAAGATCGAGAAGAGCGACATCAGCCCTGGCCTCCGGTGATGGCGGTGCGCAGCATGCGGATCTGTGCGGTGATGAAGGACAGGCTGGCCTGGTAGTGCACGCCGTTGGCGGCGAAGGCGGCCTGTTCGGCCTGCGCATCGACGGTGTTGCCGTCCATGCTCGGCTGGGTCGGCACGCGGTAGGCGAGCGCGCCGTCCGCCGCCGGCCCGGCCGTGCCGATCTGGCCGGCGGCCGTGGTCTGCAGCGGCAAACTGCCGGCGCCGCCGCTGGCGTCCGCCAGCACCTTGCGGAAGTCGACATCGCGGGCGAGATAGCCCGGCGTATCGGCATTGGCCAGGTTGTTGGCGAGCACTTCGGTACGGCGCTGCCACAGGTCCAGTGCCTGGGTATGTATGCCGAACAGGTTGTCAGTGGTCAGGGACATCGCTTCGCTCCGCGTGCAGTTGCCGCACGGAGCTGGAGGCAAATTGCATGCCACCCCGGGGGAAACCTTGCTGCGACTGGGCTGGCGAAGCCATGCCCGCGACGCCACGAAGGCGGCGTCGGCGAAAAGACGGATTGTTGACGCCCCTGCGCGCGAACCGCGCCGGAGTCAGCCCGCCGGCGTTTCCGCCGGCTCCGGCAACAGCTCCAGCACCGCCTGCGCCAGCAGGTCCGGCTGGAACTTGGCGACGAAACCGTCGGCCTTGACCTCTTTCACCATCGCCTCGTTGAAGATGCCGCTGAGCGAACTGTGCAGCACCACCTTGAGCTGGCGCAGGCCTGGCGCCTCGCGGATCGCGCGGGTCAGCGCGTAGCCGTCCAGCCGTGGCATCTCGATGTCCGACACCACCAGCCTGACGCCGTCGGCGGGGTCGCCCACGGCGAGTTCCTGCAGGCGCTCGAGCGCCTCGCGGCCATCCGTCGCCACCACGCACTCGATGTTCATCTGCTTGAACAGGCCGACCAGCCGACGGCGGGCGATCAGCGAATCGTCCACCACCATCACCCGCCGCGGCGACAGCGCGCGGGTGTCGGCGGCGCGCTGCATCTGCATGGACAGCTCGGCCGGCGCGGCGTCGATACTGGCCAGCACATGCTCCACGTCGACCACCGCCATCAGCGCGCCGTCGATGCGGGTTACCGCGTTGACCCGCGCGCCGAAGCCCAGGTTGCTCGGCGGCGCCACCAGCGTTTCGCCTGCGCACTGCACCATGCGCTGCAGGTCCGCCACCAGGAAGCCCTGCACCGAGCGGCTGAACTCGGTCACCATCAGGTGCGCCGATGCCACCTCGCGCAGCGGCGCGTAGCCCAGCGCGGCGGCCAGGTCGATTACCGGAATGGTCTGCCCGCGGTAGTCGCAGCTGCCGGCCAGCAAGGCGTGCACGCCCGGCATGCGCTCCAGCGGCGGCCGGCGCAACACCTCGCGCACCTTGAACACGTTGATGCCGAACAGCTGCTCGTCGCCCAGCCGGAACAGCAGCATCGCCACGCGGTTGTGCCCGGCCAGTCGGGTGTGCTGCTCCACTTTTTCCAGCAACGTGCCGCCCATGCGGTCTCCTCGGGTGGGTTGCCGCCGTGGCGGCCGTACGCGGTGGCTATCGGCCGCGGCCTGCCGAGCTTGAGCGGCGCCGGCGAAGGGGCCGCCCCGCCTCGGGCTGGCATGCGACTTGCTTCCTCAAGTTTCGAAGGTTGTTGTCGATGCAGCGACTGCACTCCCGCGCCATAACCAAGGTGATCTCCGCCCCATGAGCCTGATCTGGAACCAGCACCTCACTGCCCTGGTGGAGGCCGCCGCCGCCGGCGACGACGCGAAGGTCGCCGCGCTGCGGCGCCGCTACCCGCGCGCGGCGCAGGCGCTGGCGCCGCTGCTGGCCCGCGTCGTCGGCCGCCCGCCCGCCTCGGTGGCGCTGCAGACGGTGGAACAGCAGAGCCTGGTGCTCGGCGCAGTGCAGCAACTGTCGCGCGAACAGGCGGCGCTGGAGAAGGCCGCCAGCGAAGGCCGCGGCAGCGTCGATCGTTTGACGGATGGCAGCGCCGGTATCTCGACGGCGCTGCAGCAGATCGGCGCCGACCTGGACCGGGCCGGCCAGGCCGGGCAGGCCGGCGAACGCAGCGTCAGCGAACTCGACGGCCAGTTGCGGCTGCTGCGCAGCGCGCTGTCGGCGATGAACCGCAACCAGAGCAAGCTGGCCGAGCAGGTTGCGCAGATCCGCAAGCTGATCGGCGTGGTGCAGGAGATCGCGCACCAGACCAACCTGGTAGCGCTGAACGCGGCGATCGAGGCGGCGCGTGCCGGCGAGGCGGGCCGCGGCTTCGCCGTGGTCGCCGACGAGGTCAAGCAGCTGGCGGAGAAGACCACGGCGGCCACCGCCGAGATCGAGACCGTCACCGGTTCGATCGGCGACTTCTCGCTGCAGCTGGACGGCGACGTGCAACACGGACTGCAGCAGCTCGAGCGCGCGCAGGCCGGCGTCGGCCAGTCCGGCACTACCCTGCGCGAGGGCAGCGAAGTGCTGCAGGCCGCCAGCGGACGCATCCACAAGCTGCAGCAGAACCACGACGTGCAACACGCGCGCGCCACCGCGGCGCAGGCCGCGCTCGGTGCGCTGCAGCGCCGCGGCAACGAGGCGCGACGCCAGTCCGACTCGCTGCACCGCGCCGCCCTGCTGGCCCATCGGCTGGGGCTGGACTGGCTGGAAGGCGAAAGCGGCCGCGACCCGGCCAGCCTCAGCCTGACCCTGCGCGAAGCATCGCTGAGCCTGCGCCAGGCGGCGGAGCTGGCGCTGCTGGAACCGGGCGCGCTGGACCGGCGCTGGTTCGACACCCACGCAATCAACCGCAGCGTCGACCGGCTGGGCGCCCTGTACCAGGGCCACCCCGCCAGCGCCGGCCTGAGCGACAGCGGCAGCCGCCTGTGCGAACAGGGCAGCCGCTTCGTCTCGCTGCTGTGCGATGGCCAGCTCGAACAGGCCGCCGCGCTGTCACAGCAGATGGAATCCGGACGTGAAGCCCTGCTGGGGCAACTCGGCGCCCTGCTGGCGGACGCATGAGGAAACCCCGGCTCATCGCTCTCGGTGTGCTGGTCGCCGCGCTGGGCAGCGGTGCGGCGTGGCCGCAGCGGGCCCGTGCCGACACCGCGGCCACCGCGACGCAATCGCCCGACAGTGTGCGCAGCGCGGCCGAGCAGGCCGTGCGCGAGCACTACGCCCTGCCCGGCGGCCGCGTGGTGGTCAGCGCCGCGCCGCTCGACCTGCGCCTGCGCCTGGACGCCTGCCGCGAGCCGCTGCGCGCGGTGATCCCCGCCCACGCGGCAACCTCATCGCGCATGACGGTGCCGGTGCAGTGCCCGCAACCCGGGGGCTGGACCGTGCGGGTGCCGTTGCGGCTCGAGCTGTTCCGCCAGGTGCTGGTGACCAGCCGGCCGCTGCTGCGTGGCGACGGCCTGGGCGCGGCGGACGTGCACGCGGAAGAGCGCGACGTCACCCGGCTCGGCTACGGTTATATCGACAATCTCGCCCAGGTGGCTGGCCGTACGCTGACCCGCGCGCTGGCCAGCGGCAGCGTGCTTTCGCCCGGCGCGCTGGGTGGCCGCCGCATGGTACGCGCCGGCGATCGCGTGGAAATGGTGGCCCGGCTCGACGGCATCGAGGTGCGCGCAGCCGGCGTGGCGATGGGCAGCGGCGACAACGGTGCCCGCCTGCGGGTGCGCAACGAGAGCTCGGGCAAGGTGGTCGACGCAATGGTCAGCGCCCCCGGCGTGGTGGTCGCACTGCCATGAGCCGGACAAACCGGTGCCCACGCCGCTACGCTCGCCATTCACCCCTAAAGTTTCCGCGACAGCGGCCGATCTGACGGTTACAGGGCCACCCCCCAGCGAGCACGGACCCATGAATACGACCATTCCCAACAACGGCTTGCCGAAATTCACGCAGACCACCGGCAGCTCGGGCAACGGCCCGGCGGCGACGGCCAGCGGCCCGGCGGATGCCGCGGCGTCCGCGCCCAAGGCCGGCGACCAGCTCAAGCTGACCGATTCGGCCCTCGCGCTGCAGGAAGCCGCGCGCACCGGCGACAGCTCCGCGATCGACGCGCCGCGGGTGGAACGGCTGCGCCAGGCGCTGGCCGACGGCAGCTACACGATCGACGCCAACCGCATCGCCGAGCGCATGCTCGCGCTGGAACAGCAGCTCGGCGGCACGGGCAAGGCATGAACCGACGCCTGCAGCACGACCTGGACGATGCGCTGGCCGCGGTGCTGGGCGACATGCAGCAGGCGGTCGACCGGCTCGCGCAGGTACTCGAGTCCGAACGCTCGGCGCTGGACGCCAGCGACAGCGACGCGCTGGACCAGGCCGGCACGCGCAAGCAGGCGCTGATGCTGCAACTGGAGCAACTCGATGCCGAGCGCCAGCAGCTGGCGTCCGAACAGCCGGCCGTGGCAGCCGCGGCAGCGGCCGGCTGGAGCCGGATCGTGCAGCGCCTGCAGTATTGCCACCTGCTCAACCAGCGCAACGGCAGCGTGGTCAGCCAGCGGCTGAACCAGACGCGCCGGGCGCTGGCCGTCCTGACCGGGCATGCCGGCGACAACGAACTGTACGGCCGCTCCGGCGAACTGCAGGCCAGCCTGCGTTCGCAGGTACTGGCGGCGGTATGACAGCGCGATGAGAGGCGGCACCCCCAGCTGCCCACGCAGACGATCTTCCCACTGACCGCGAAGCAGCCTCCCCGGCATGCCCAGCGTTAACCACGACGACTGATCATGAGCCATCCGAACGCCTCCACCGCTGTCACCCCCACCATCGGCGCGCCGGGTCGCGACGGCGTGCCGACCTCGGTGCCGCTGCCGGTGTTGCGCGTACCCATGCTCGACCGCGAGCGCCAGCTGTTCGCCTACGAAATCGTCTTCCATCGCGAGCCCGGCGACGAACAGACCCTGCTGCAATGCGTGCTGTCGACCATCACCGACGGCGCACTGACCCGGCTGGTGCGCGGCAACCGCGCCTTCCTCAACATGCCGGCCGAGCTGCTGCCGGAAGACTCCGACGTGCTGCTGCACCAGCCCCGCCTCGGCGTGGTGCTGCAGCCCCACGTGGCCAGCGACACGGCGCTGATGAAGCGCCTGCAGCAGATGGCGCAACGCGGCTGCCAGTTCATGCTCGACGTGGCCGGCGCCGACCTGCAAAGCAGCCTGCCGCTCGAGACGCTGCTGCAGATGGTGCAACTGGTGCGGCTGGACGCCAGCCATCTGAGCCCCGAGCGGCTGAAGGAGCACGCCGAGCAACTGCACCTGCGCGGCATCCAGGTGGTGGCCGGCCACGTCAACGACCACCCCACCTACGAACGCTGCCTGCAACTGCCGCTGGAGGCGATCCAGGGCCGCTACCTGCTGATCCCGCAGCCGGTGGCCGTGCCCGTGCTCACCGCCAACCGGCTGAGCATGCTGCGCCTGATGCGCGTGCTGCAGGAAAGCAACCCCGGCCCGGTGGAACTGGGCAACATCGTGCGCGACGACGCGGTGCTCAGCTACAAGCTGCTGAGCTGCGTCAACTCGGCCTACTTCGCGCTGCCGCGGCAGCTGAAATCGGTGCAGCAGGCAGCGATCTTCTTCGGCGTCACGCGCATGCGCAACTGGATCGACACCATGTCCATGTGCGGCATGGACGACCGCCCGCCGGAGCTGCTGCGCGCCGCGCTGATCCGCGCCCACATGTGCGAGAAGCTGGCCACCGGCATGCCCAACGGCCATCCGGAGATGGCCTTCACCGTGGGCCTGTTCTCCCTGCTCGACACGCTGATGTGCGCGCCGATGGAGTTCCTGCTGACCCACCTGCGGCTGGTGCCGGAGATCAGCGACGCGCTGACCGGCCGCGGCGGCCCGTTCGCGCCGTTGCTGAAACAGATCCTCGCCTGGGAGGCCGGCGAGCTGACCAGCGAACACGCCGTGCCGCAGCGCATCCAGCGCATGGCCACGATCTACCTGGGCGCCACGCAGTGGGCCGATCAGGTGTTCGCCTCTGCCGGCGGCAAGTCGGCCACGGCGTAAGGAGTCCGCACGCAAGGAGCGCGCGCATTCAGCGCGCGCGGCGCAGCCGCCAGCCGGTGAGCAGCAGGCCGCACAGCGCCAGCGCCAGCCAGCCGAACATGGTGCGCGTATCGTCGCCGAGCCACAGCACGCTGGCCACGATGCCCACGACCAGGGCGCCCAGGCCCAGCGCCAGCAGCGGGTCGCGCCGGTCGCGCTGGGTCGCCAGCAGCACGAACGCCCCCAGCGAAGCCAGCAACACCGCCAGGACCCGCCAGCTCAGCACGAACTCCGGCGGCACCGGCAAGTCCGGAAAGATGTCCAGCACCGGCACGTCGCCGACCTGCACGACGTAACCCTTGCCGTCGGCGGCATCGGTGGCCGCCACCAACCGGTCGCCGTCGATGCGTCCGACCACGGTCAGCTGCTGCAGCGGCACCTCGTTCCAGCTCACCCGCACGTCGCCCAGGCGCGGGTCGCCCGGCCGCGCGCTGGTCACCAGGTAATCCTGGTAGCGGCTGAAACTGGCCGCCAGGTTCGCCGGCAGCGCGCCGGGATCGGGCGTGACCCGCTGCGTGCCCGGTATCGCATGCAGCAGCACCGGCCCCAGCTCGAACCCGCCCAGCCGCACCAGGCCGGCGTCGAACTGCTTGCCGCTGAGCGGGAAGCTGGCCGGGTTCGCATGGCCCTGCGGCTCCTCGAAATGGCCGGCATCGAGCAGGTGGTCGACCCAGTCCAGTTCGTAGTGCACGCCGCTGCCGACGCGCACCTCGCGCCACTGGAACATCTCCACGTGGCGCACCAGCACCGGGGTATCCGCCCGCAGGTTGAAATCCGGATCGCGCGGCGCCTCCACCACGGTCGGCGTGCCGACCACGCGCGCCATCGCGCCGTGCTGGCCGCCGCTCGGCGGCGAGTTCGTGCCGAGGTCAATCACCTCGCCGCCGTGCAGGCTGGCCACCGCGCGGTAGTTCAGCAGGCTGCGCGCGGTAGTCGCCACCAGGCCGATGCCGGCCAGCACCAGCAAGGCGCCGACGACGTTCAAGGCCAGCGCCTGCAGGGAGACCCCTTTGCGCCGTACCATCAGGCCGCTCCCGCCTGATGGTACGGCGGCATGCCGCGCACGACCTGCTGCTCGTCGGCCGTGCCGAAGCGGCCGCGCTCGTCGCGACTCACCCGTGCCAGCGCGCAATCGTGGTCGTGCGTGAAGAACAACCGCACGTCGCGCGCCAGCTTGTCTTCCAGGAACACGCGCTTCTCGTCGATCAGCTTCTCCGGCCAGCGGTCGTAGCCCATGGTGATCGGCAGATGCACCCAGAAGCGGCCCGGGATCAGGTCGGCGCAGAACACCACGCCGCCGACTTCGGCCAGCATCAAGCCCGGCGTATGGCCGTCCGAAAAGAAGAAGCGCACCGACTTGCCCAGCGTCCGCGAATATTCGCCCTCGACCAGCTCCAGCCGGCCGCTGGCCTGCAGCAGCGGCTGCAGCTCGGGCACGAACGAGGCGCGGTCGCGCGGGTGCGGGTGGGTGGCGCGATGCCAATGCTCCGCGCCCACCACGAAACGCGCGTTCGGGAACAGCAGCCGCGGCGGCTGGCCGTCCTCCCATGCCGCCAGCAGGCCGCCGGCATGGTCGAAGTGCAGGTGCGACAGCACCACCACGTCGATGTCTTGGTGAGAAAGACCCACTTCGGCCAGCGAATCCAGCAGCACATGCTGCGGCTCGACCACGCCATAACGTTCGCGCAGCGCCGGCTCGAAGAACGCGCCGATACCGGTCTCGAACAACACGTTGCGGCCGTCCAGGCCCTTCACCAGCAGACAGCGGCAGGCCAGCGGAATGCGGTTCTCTGCGTCCGGCGCGATCCAGCGCGACCACAGCGCCTTGGGAGCGTTGCCGAACATGGCGCCGCCGTCCAGTTGCTGCGAATTGCCGGGCAGGGACCAGAGTTCCATCTCAGATACCTCGCGTTGCCGACGGATTCGCCGGGAGCGAATCCGGACGCCGCAGGCGGCCCCGCGCAGCGCGCGGGGTGAGGCCCACGGATGGGCCGAACCACATGGCGCCGCCATCGAGTTGCTGCGAGTTGCCGAGTATCGAGAACAGTTCCATGGCCCGACCTTACTGCACCTTGCCCAGCCCCGACGGCCGCCGTGGGTCGCTGGCGGCGTCGAGCTTGTTGGCCTTGCGGTCCCAGGTCACCACGTTCATGAAGCCCCACGACTCGCGCGGCTTCAGCGTGTAGCCCATCTTCGTCAGCGCCTCGTCGGTGGCGGCGTCGAACGTGCCGTCCTCCACCATCACCACGTCCGGCAGGTACTGGTGGTGGAAGCGCTTGTGCGCGGCGATCTGCTGCGCGCTCTCGCCGTCGATGAAATGCAGGATACCTTCCAGCACCTGGGTAATGATGGTCGAGCCGCCGGGCGAGCCGATCACCGCGGTGCGCTCGGCACCGATCACGATGCTGGGCGACATCGACGACAGCATGCGCTTGCCGCCCCTGGGCGCATTCGCCGCGCTGCCAAGCAGGCCGTACACGTTGGGCTTGTTCGGCACCAGCGCGAAGTCGTCCATCTCGTCGTTGAGCAGCACGCCGGTGCCGGCGGCGACGAAGCCCGAACCCATCGTGTAGTTCACCGTGGAGGTCACCGCAGCCATGTTGCCGTCGGCGTCGATGATCGAGAAATGGGTGGTGTGCATGCCAGGCTCCGGCGCCTCGGCGCGCGGCAGCATCGACGACGGCGTGGCCTTGTCCGGCAGGATGCTCTGGCGCAGGCCGGCGGCGTAGTACGGCGACAGCAGCATGTCCAGCGGCATCTGCACGAAATCCGGGTCGCCCAGGTAGTCGTTGTGGTCGCGGAACGCGCGGCGCATCGCCTCGACGATGTAGTGCACGCGCGTGGCGGCATCCATCTTCGTCAGGTCGTAGCCGGACAGGATGTTGAGGATCTCGGCGATCGCCACGCCACCGGACGACGGCGGCGGTGCGGTGATGATCTGGTAGCCGCGATAGTCCACGCTGATCGGCGTGCGCTCCTTCGCCTGGTAGTTGGCCAGGTCGGCCAGCGTCCAGTTGCCGCCGGCGGCGTGCACCGCCTTGACCAGTTTCTGCGCGGTCTCGCCCCGGTAGAAGCCGTCGCGGCCGTGCGCAGCGAGCAGCTCCAGCGTGCGTGCCTGGTCCGGGTCGCGCCAGGTCGCGCCCTCCGCCGGCGGCTTGCCGCCCGGCAGGTACTTGGCGGCCGAGGCCGGCCAGCGCTTGAGGTCCTTCTGCGTGCCGGCGATCGCGCCGCGCAGGCGCTCGTCCGGCTGGAAGCCGTCGCGGGCGATGCGGATCGCCGGCGCCAGCGACTGTGCCAGCGGCAGCCGTCCGTAGCGGCTGGACAGCAGCACCAGTCCGGCCGGCTGCCCGGGAATGCCGGCCGACAGCGGCCCGCGCAACGCGGTGTCGCGGTTCGGGCTGCCGTCCGGGTTGAGGTAATCCTTCGGGTTCACCGCCGCCGGCGCGGTCTCGCGCGCGTCGATGAAGATGTTGCGGCCGTCCTTCGCCCGGTGCAGCACGGCCATGAAGCCGCCGCCGGTGCCGGAACTCTCCGGTTCCACGATCGACAGCGTGGAGGCGACCGCCACCGCCGCGTCGAACGCATTGCCGCCCTTGGCCAGCACTTCGAGGCCGGCTTCGGTGGCATGGAAATTCGCGCTGGCGACGGCCGCGTGGCCGGGGCGCAGTGGCGCGACAGGGGTCGCTGCGGTCGGCGCCGCCGACGGCGCGCCGTCGGCGGCGAACGCCGCGCTGCCGGCCAGCAGAAGGCTCAGCGAGAGCACTGCCCAGTTCAGGGAAAACCTCATGCCGCGGACTCCTTCGCCATCAGCTGGCGATACTTGAGTTCAAGCTGTTCACGCGATTCGACGTGGTCGGGGTCGCTGACGATGCATTCGACCGGGCACACCACCACGCACTGCGGCTCGTCATGATGACCGACGCACTCGGTGCACAACGCGGGGTCGATCACGTAGAACTCCTCGCCCAGCGAGATCGCCTTGTTCGGGCAGGCCGGTTCGCAGACGTCGCAATTGACGCAGGTGTCGAGGATCTTCAGGGACATGGGATCGAAACAGAAGCGAGGGAGCAGTAGCGGGAAAGGCGAGGAGGCGAAGCCGCCTCTCCCAGCCCACTGCTCTCCACTCGCTCCGGCTTTCTCACATCGCGACGAAACGCACCGTGGCGCCGGTCGGCTTCAGCACGGCATCGACGCGCTGCTGGTCAGCCTGGTCGCCGATGAACAGGATGATCACGTCCTTGAACGAACCGGGCTTGGCATCCTTGAACGCCGCGACCACCAAGTCGGCGGTCTTGGCCGAATCCGGACCGGCGAACACCAGCATGTTGCCCGGCAGCACGCCGCGCGCCACGGTGTCCTGCACGTTCGACAGCTGGCGGCCACGACCGGCCACCGCCTCCTCGGAATCGCCGGCCGGCACCAGGTACGGGTACGGACGGTCGGCCTTCATGCCCTGCATGTTGTTCTGCACGATCTGGCCGAGATAGGCGTTCCACGCCTTGGTGTCGTTCGGATCGGTCGGCTTGGTCGCCTGCTGGCTGGCCTGCTGGCCGGCCTGCTCGGCGGATTCGTGCTTGCCGCAGGCGCTCAAGGCCAGACTGGCGGTCAGCGCGAGGGCAGCGATGAGAACGAACTTACGCATGGTGGTCACCTTCCGTTTCGGGTTGCTTGTTGTGGCCGGTCCGGCCCTTCTGCCAGCGCTGCCGCATGGCCTGTTGTACCGCCGGATGCACGAAACCGGAGATATCGCCGCCGAGGCGGCCGATCTCGCGCACCAGCGAGGAGGAGATGAAACTGTATTGTTCCGCCGGCGTCAGGAACAGCGTCTCGGCCTGCGGAATCAGATGCCGGTTCATGCTGGCCAGTTGGAACTCGTATTCGAAGTCCGACACCGCGCGCAGCCCGCGGATGATCACGCCGGCGCCGATATCCTGCACGAAGGTGGCCAGCAGGCAGTCGAAGCCGCGCACCTCCACGTTCGGCAGGTCGGCCAGCGCCAGCCGCGCCAGGGTGATCCGCTCGCCGATGCTGAAGCCGGGCCCCTTGCTGGAACTGTCGGCCACCGCCACCACCACCTTGTCGAACAGCGGTGCCGCCCGCGTCACCAGGTCGGTATGGCCGTTGGTGATCGGATCGAAGGTGCCCGGATAGACGGCCAGGCGCGGATTGCCCAATGGTTTGCTCACAAGACGGAGGAAGGCGGTAGCGGAATTGACCCTAGCTTAACGGAAGCGCGCGCCGATAGAGCGCAAAGCGCACCTCGCCGGCCTGGCCTTCGCGATGCAACTGCCAGTTCGGCGGCAGCGCCGGTGCGGGGCCGCGCGGCGACTCCACGTAGATCCAGGCCCGCGCGGCGAGCCAGCCACCCTGCTCCAGCTGCCGCGCCAGCGCCGGCCACAGCTCCAGCGCGAACGGCGGATCGAGGAACACCAGGTCGCAGGGCTGTGCCGTGCCGCGCAGGAACGCCTCCGCCTCCAGTGCCGCCACCTGGCCGCCGTCGGCCTTGAGCCGCGCCAGATTCGCGCGCAACGCCTGCGCCGCGCGCGCATCGCGCTCGACGAACTGCACGGCGGCCGCGCCGCGCGACAGCGCCTCGATGCCGAGCGCGCCGGTACCCGCGCACAGGTCCAGGCAGCGCGCGCCGTCGATCACCGGCGCCAGCCAGTTGAACAGGGTTTCGCGCACCCGCTCGGCGGTGGGGCGCAGGCCGGGCAGGTTCGGCACCTCCAGCCGCGAATTGCGCAGGCTGCCGCCGATGATGCGGATGCGCCCCGGCGCGGCCCGGCGCATGTCGTTCATGCCGCCGTGCCCTCGGCGAACGGACCCTCAGCGGGCAGTACGGGTTGGGGTGTTAGCATGCCGCCCATTGTCTTCGAATCACGCCCGCAATGCTCAAGTTCTGGAAGAAAAAGCCCGCTGAAACGGGGCCTGCCGACAAGGAGGAGAAGCACGCCGTCGTCGTGACAACCGCCGACGCCGTCGCACCGGAGAGCGGCGATGGCCCCCTGCACGAAGCGCTGGCAGAAATCGCCGCGCCGGCGGAAACCCAGCTCGAAACCGAACGCTTCGCGGTGCCGGCCGGCGATGACGTCGCCGAAACGGCGACCCCGGCCAGGCGCAGCTGGCGCGAACGGCTGTCCGGCAGCGCCTTCGCGCGCAGCCTCGGCTCGCTGTTCGTGCGTCACCCGAAACTCGACGACGACCTGCTCGACGAACTGGAAACCGCCCTGATCAGCGCCGACGTCGGCATCGAGGCCAGCACCGAGCTGGTAGAGAGCCTGCGCAAACGCATGCACAAGCGCGAGTTTGCCGACGCCCCGACGCTGCTGGCTGCGCTGCGCGAGGCGTTGCTGGCCCTGCTCAGGCCGGTCGAGCAGCCGCTGCAGGTGGCCGGCCGGCAACCGTTCGTAGTGCTGGTGGTCGGCATCAACGGCGCCGGCAAGACCACCACCATCGGCAAGCTGGCGCGCCGCTGGAGCGATGAGAAACGCGCGGTGATGCTGGCCGCCGGCGACACCTTCCGCGCCGCCGCGGTCGAGCAGCTGAAGACCTGGGGCGAGCGCAACGCGGTGCCGGTGATCTCGCAGGGCCAGGATGCCGACGCCGCCAGCGTGATCTTCGACGCGCTGCAGGCGGCACGCTCGCGAGGTGCCGACGTGCTGATCGCCGACACCGCCGGCCGGCTGCACACCCAGGGCGGCCTGATGGACGAGCTGGGCAAGATCGCCCGCGTACTGAAGAAGCTCGATGCCGACGCGCCGCACGAGGTGCTGATGGTGATCGACGGCACCACCGGCCAGAACGCGGTCAGCCAGGTGCGCCAGTTCCGCCAGATCGTCGGCGTCACCGGGCTGGTGGTGACCAAGCTCGACGGCACCGCCAAGGGCGGCGTGGTGTTCGCGCTGGCGCGCGAGTTCGGCCTGCCGATCCGCTTCGTCGGCCTGGGCGAGAGCGCCACCGACCTGCGCGTGTTCGAAGCCGCGGCGTTCGTCGACGGCCTGCTGCCGGCCAGCCTCGGCGGCGAGGCGCCGGGCCATGACTGAACCGCAATGGCGGAGCTGAGCGCATGTCGCGCCGACTGCGGCTGACCCTGCTGGCCCTTGGCGGCGTCGCGCTGACGCTGCTGCTCGCCGCGGTGATCGCGGTCTACATCCTGCTGCAGCCGGAGCGCTTCACCCGCATGCTGCAGACCCAGGCGCGCAGCGCCGGGCTCGAACTGAACCTGGCCAGCCCGGCCAGCCCGACCCTGTTCCCGCGACCGGCACTGGACCTGGACGGCATCACGCTCAATGCCGCAGGCGCCGGCGCGCCGATCCTGCTGGCTGCGCACGGCCAGCTGGTGCTGCCGTGGCATACCGTGCTCGGCGGCCCCACGGTGATCTCGCAACTGCAGATCGAATCGCCGCGGGTCGACCTCGACGCGCTGCAGGACTGGCTCGCCGTGCTGCCCGCGCAAGCCGAGGGCGCGCCGCCGAACATCCCGCGCATCGACACCGGCGTCAGCATCAGCCGCGGCAGCGTGGTGCGCGGCAACCAGGTGCTGCTCGGCAATGTCTCGCTCGAAGCCGGTAGCCTGATTTCCGGCCAGCCGTTCCCGCTCGCGCTGTCCGCCGTCACCGCCGCCGGTACGCCGCTGCGGCTGCGGCTGTCCGCCACGCCGCGCATCGAGGGCAACGCGCTGCAGCTCAACAACATCACCCTGCACCTGTCGCAGGGCAGCACCACGACGCTCGCGCTCACCGGCCAGGCACGCTGGCACGGCGCCGCCGACGCCGCCGCCAGCCTTGCCGGCAAGCTCGACCAGGCCAGTGCCGGCCAGTACGACGTCTCGCTGCAGCTGACCCCCGCCGACCAGAGCAACCCACTGCTGCTCACGCTGAAACTCGACGGCCCCGCCAACCACGCCGATCTGCGCCTGCCGCCGCTGGCGCTGGCGCACTGGTGGAGCCAGCTGGGCGACCCGCAGGGGCCGCAATTGAGCGTGCCGCCGGGCAGCGGCCATGCCGAGATCGCGCAGCTCGACGCCGGCGGCATCCATATCGAGGGTCTCGCCATCCGCGCCGGCGACGCCGTGCCCGCGCCGGCCGGAACGGTAGCCGCACCGGCGAAACCCGCCGGCAAGAAGCAGCCATGAATGCATCCCTGGCCCCCCGCCTGCTGCGCTGGTTCGACCAGCACGGCCGCAAGGACCTGCCATGGCAACGCGCACTCGATGACGGCCGGCGCGACGCCTACCGCGTGTGGCTGTCCGAGGTGATGCTGCAGCAGACCCAGGTCGCCACCGTGCTCGGCTACTTCGAGCGCTTCGTCAACGCGCTGCCCACCCTGCGCGCACTGGCCGCTGCCGACGAGGACACCGTGCTGGCGCTGTGGTCGGGCCTCGGCTACTACCGCCGCGCGCGCTTCCTGCATCGCGCCGCGCAGCTCTGCGTCGAGCGGCACGGCGGCGAACTGCCGCGCGACTTCGACGCGCTGGCCGCGCTGCCCGGCATCGGCCGCTCCACCGCCGGTGCGATCCTGGCACAGGCGCACGGGCTGCGCTTCGCCATCCTCGACGGCAACGTCAAGCGCGTGCTGGCGCGCCACCACGGCATCCACGGCTACCCCGGCGACAGCGCAGTGGAAAAGCAGCTGTGGCAACACGCCGAGGCGCACACGCCGGCCGCGCGCGTCGCCGACTACACCCAGGCGATCATGGACCTGGGCGCCACCGTCTGCGTGCGCGCGCGCCCGCGCTGCGCGGACTGCCCGCTGGCCGCCGACTGCGTCGCCCGCCGCGACGGCCTCATCGCGCAGCTGCCCGGGCGCAAGCCGGCGAAATCCATCCCCACCCGCGCCACCGTGATGCTGGTCCTGCGCGACCGCCGCGGCCGCGTGCTGCTGGAGCGGCGCGGTCCGCAAGGCGTGTGGTCCGGCCTGTGGAGCCTGCCCGAAGCCAGCGACCCGGACGGCGCCTGGCGCCTCGCGCAGCAGCACGCGCGGATCGACGACGCGCAGGCGCTCGCCCCGTTCACCCACGTCTTCAGCCATTACAAGCTCGCCATCGAGCCGCTGCTGTTCGACCACGCGACAGCGCAGCGCGGCATCGCCGATAATCCGCAGCTGCGCTGGTGCGACGCCGACGAACTGGGCGCACTCGGTCTGCCCGCGCCGGTGCGCAGCCTCCTGCTGCAGATCAACGACAAGCCTTGAGCCGCCCCGCAAGCTGCACGCCGCATCGCGACCGCCCCATCAGGATCCGAACCATGAGCCGTACCATCCACTGCGCCAAGCTCGGCACCGACGCCGAAGGCCTCGACTTCGCCCCCTGGCCCGGGCCGCTCGGCCAGCGAATCTACGCCGAGATTTCCAAACCCGCCTGGCAGCAATGGCTGGCCCACCAGACCACCCTGATCAACGAATACCGGCTCAACCCGCTCGACCCGAAGGCTCGCAAGTACCTCGGCGAACAGATGGAGAAATTCCTGTTCGGCGGCGACTTCGACCATGCCGCCGGCTTTACCCCGCCCAACCTCGAGTCTTGACGAAAAGCCGTGCATTCGGTCTAATGCGCGGCTCCACGCATCATCGGCAAGCTTCATCGCTGCCCTGATTGCCAGGTTCCCGGCCGGGTAGCTCAGTTGGTAGAGCAGGGGATTGAAAATCCCCGTGTCGGCGGTTCGATTCCGTCCCCGGCCACCATTTCATGCGGGTTTCCAGCCATCGGCTGACGCGCTTCGCATCTGACTGGGCGCTGCCAGTCTCCCCCGCTGTTCCGCCAGCCCCCGGGCCCGTCCTCTTGGGGTACAAAAACCGGGCGTGCCCCACGTGCGCGATACCGACTGGGTCCGCCTGCCCCACCTGTTCCTCACTTCAGGAAGTTCCCCCCGCAACGGGCGGGATCGGGTCACGAGCGCACGCCAGATTCGGGTATTTCTCCGGCAGCAGGCGAAAGCAGCCATCGCCCATGCTGCGTCCGGAAAATCGTCGGAGAACCTTACATTTTTCGGCGTGTAACCCACTCGCGGACGATCAGCCCTCTGATCTACAAGCCATTTCGTTTTTGGCATAGGTCGTGCTCTCAAAACGTGCCGGGGGGCTTTCATTTCGACGGAGGCACTACACATGAACCTGCTGACAAGACGTTGGAGTACGGCAATCCTCGCGGGGCTGTTCGCTGCCGGAATGATCGGGGCCGCGCACGCTTCGACCACCACCTTCGCCGGGCAGGACGATGGTGCGCCCACGACCGGCCCATTCACCAACTCGGACGCCGCCCAGACCAGCTTCCTCGCCGCGGCATCCGTGTTCGGCCCCACCCACACGATCACCTATGAGAGCCTGGCCACCGGCTACTATTCACCCATCGCCGCCGCGCCGGGGGTGTCGATCACCCTGACCGGCCCGGATTTTGGGTCCGGGTTTTCGGGGATCAGCAACACCACGTTCGGCAACCTCTACGGCTTCAATACGACCTCCGCTGGCAGCCAGTGGCTCGGCTTTGCCGGAGGCTCGGCCACCTTCAACTTTGCCACGCCGACGTATTCCTTCGGGACGTTCCTGACCGGTCTGCAGACAACTTTCAGCGGCACCAACGCCCTCCAGGTCACCTTCAACGACGGCACCAGCCAACTCTTCACGCCGGCGATCAACGTGGACGGGGGAGCCGCGTATTTCGGCTTCACCGACACGTCGCCGTTCAGCTCCCTCACGCTGACCAACTTGACCACCGACGCCTGGGGTATCGACGACACGACATACAACGGGCGTTCGACCTCCGTGCCGGAGCCTGGCTCCCTTGGCCTGTTGGGCATTGGGGCGCTGCTGATCGGGGCGTTCGTGGCTTTGCGTCGCCGCTTTGCCTGAAGCGTTGCTGGGTTCGACTTGGATAAGCCCCCCGGCAACGGGGGGTGTGCTTTTGTGCGACGCGCAGTGCCGAGTCTGGTCGCATGCATGAGCAGGTGCGCAGGTGGCCCGTCCGGACACTGCATGGCGTCGCAACAGGGTCATATCCTGGTCGGCCGCCTCCATTTCCGGGTGATAGGGGAAAGGAGGGCGTTTCATGTCGCCAGCGGCGGGATTGTCGGAAAACCTTACAAAGCTACAGTATTTATGGATGGAAACTGATAAAAAACGCAATAAAATAAATAACTTGCGAGTTTGGCCCGAAGTGTGCTTATAAAAAACTGCTAGTGAGGTGTGCTTGCTGGTAGCGACGAATACCAGGCATTCGAAAAATCCCGGACTGCCTGGCTACGGATGATGACAAGTCTCGATGGGAGTCAAACAACATGAAAAGAATCCCGGCTCTGACAGGCATTGCCCTGGTAGCACTGACGGTGCTGCCCTTGCAGGTTGCCGCGACCCCCATCTCGACCACCATTGCCCTGAACACCGTTTTTTCTGGAAACACACCGGATGGCCCTGCGCCCTGGCTCATTGCCGAGTTCACGTCCTCGACGGGTTCGAACACGGGAACGCTGGTACTGTCCTCCCACACGACCGGCCCGGATTTCATACAGGGCCTGAGCAGTCAACAGTCCACCGTCGGCTGGGCCTTTTATCTCAATCAGGCGATCTCCCTCTCTGGCGCCACCTGCACCGCCGGTACTTGCGCGGACCAGGGCGCGTCGTACAAGGCCGGTGGTTTCAATACGGGCCCGGTGCCGGGCATGTTCAACCTTGCCTTCGGCTGGTCGCAGGGCAACCGGTTCATGATCGGGGATTCGGCGACCTATGCTTTGACGTTCACGAGCCCGCTGACCGGGAATCCGTTTGTGGAGAACGACAGCAATTGGTCATCGGTGGCGCACATCCAGGGCATCGCCAACAACTGCAGCGGCTGGATCGTGTCGGGGGACGGAACCGGCGCCGAGGGCAGCGGGCCCTGCGGCGACCCTCCGCCGGTGACGGTGGCGGAGCCCGGCGAGCTGGGCATGCTCAGCCTCGGCCTGTTGTTTGTCGGACTGTTGCTGGGTCTGCGTCGGCGTTACAGCTGACCGGCCCGCTTGTGTGAAGTCAGGCGCAGGCGACGCGAGAGCCTGCCGGGGCGTAGCGGGCCGATCATGGTCGCCGCGGCGGCGCCAGTCAGGCGCGGACGCCCCGTTCCTCGCCGGGCCACCGACTTCTGCGCGCAGGGCTCCTTCGCCGAGGGAACCCTACTTCCGATTGGCTCACATCCTCGCATCAGCGAGGACACCTCAACCTAGGCTGCCGACCAGGCGAGACCGCGGCCCGCCAGACCGGTGCCGGCCGTCCGGCACGGATCAATACCGTAGCTGGCTTTCAAAAGGCCCGCGATCAGGGAACCACGCAGCTGCTCGGGCTCAAACGCGAAGCGATGCGAGAACTTGCTGGCGGGCAGTGGATTGTCACGCGCATCAGCGAGACCTCGTGGCAACTCGTCTTTCGCCAGCCCCTCAATCAGGCGAAGGCGCAAGGGCACCACGGGATTGTTCCGCACCATGGGGTAGCTTGTCGGTGGCGCGAATTGCTCGAAGCCGTAACAACGCACGTAGAACTGGGCATGCCGCGGATGCACACCGATGACGATGTCAGTCACGCCGATGTGCAACCCATAGTGCACGGCCCAGCGCATCATGCTGAACAAGGCCGCGACACCACGTGATGCGCACTGGCGACGATCCGCCAGCATCCCCACCTCCAGCAGGCGACGCCCTTTTCGGCGCAGTTCACCCAGAGGTCCCGCATATACGCTGTCCAGCGCGAGCCCCTTGGGGTTGTCACGAAACAGCGTCATCGTATAGCCGACTTCCGCTCCTTCTGCTCCCCATATCACGCATGCATGCTGTCCCACGGCAGAGGGAGCGGCATGCAGGCCATACGGGTTTTCGTCAATCAGCCCCATTTGCGTATAGCGCTCATATACCAATCGCCAGGCCGATTCAACCTGTTCAAGACTGGTCGCGCAGGAACAAGGCTGTTCATTGCCGCGCACTGTTGAACGATTGAGACGCGCCGTAATGTCGACAACTGTCTCGGGCATTTCTGCCGATCTGATTATATTCATGTTCCAATCGCCGATCAGGGACACGTTGTTTCAAGGCATACTGCTTTCTTGGCAACACGGAGTTGGCTCCGTATTTGTCGACGTCGTCCCAGACGGGTATCGGTGCTGTGGGTGTGTCATCACCACGCAACCTGCAGCGCAGCGGCCGTTTAGATGCAACGTACCGCGGACTGGGTCCGATTGTACAACCTCGGGTACGATGGTTGTGTGAACGGCGTCGCCATATGCACAAGCCCCCAGGAGCCCGGATCGGCCCCAATCCACGTCGAAATCGGCAACGGGGCATCGACACGCCGGGCAGCCGCCACCAGCCCGCGTGCCCCGGCCTTGAGCTTGAAGCGCGGGTGGAAGCGGCAGTGGATTTCGGTGGCGAATCGACTTTCCGAGTCGAACTAGACTGGTTTCGCTTCTTGAAATGGCCTATTTTGGTACATGCTTTTATCCATGAATAATATGCTTGTGCGGGCAAGCTGATTGCCAGCCCCACAAAACCGTAATCGGCCGAAATCAGTTGCCATATCGGGACAGACGCGAACCGTGGACCGGTATACGAAAACTGGCATTCTTTGTGCAGGCATCGCCGCGCCCTCGGCAGATAATTCGCAGCCGTGGCGTTTCGAATGGCGCGGCGACGACCTGGACCTCCGAATCGACGCGAGCCGTAGCGGCCACGTATCCGATACCCGATATGTCCTCAGTGACCTGGCCGCCGGCGCGTGCCTGGAAAACATGATCATCCACGCCGGGTCGCTAGGTTATGTGGCGGACCTGCAGCCCTTCCCGCAACCCGACGACGAGCTGTGGGTCGCGCGCATCCGTTGGCGCCGCGACCGGGAGCGCGCCCTCCCCGAGCCGCTGGCTGCTGCCATCGAGCAGCGTCACACCGATCGCCGTTTCCCTTGGCGCGGCCCGATCACCACCGCTACCCAGGCGCGCCTGGACGCCCAAGCCCGGCTGATTCCAGGACAGCGGCTCTGGTGGCCACAGACAGCGCGTGAGCGAAATGCCGCACGAAGCGTCATCAGGCAGGCCGAGACGCTGCGTTTCAAGAGCCCGACGCTGCACGCGGAACTGTTTTCGAGTATCCGCTTTGCCGCTGGCTGGCACACCACCTGCGAGGAAGGCCTGGCCCCAATGACACTCGCCGTGGAGCCACCGTTGCGCCCGGCCTTTCAGGCGATGCGTCGCCCCGCGGTGATGAGCGTGCTCAATCGGCTGGGCGCGGCGTCGGTCCTAGGGTGGCGCTCGGCCTGGCTGCCCATCCGGCTGTCGCCGGGACTCTGTCTGCTCGTCATTCCGTCCACGGCGCGATCCGATGTACTCGCCGGTGGCCGCGCCTTGCAGCGCGTGTGGCTTCAGGCCACCCTCGATGGGCTGTCGGTCCAGCCGTATGCGGCGGCGGGAGTTCTCAGCCTGGCGTTCGTACCCGTCGAGCCGGCCTTTCAGCAGACGCTCTCGCGCCTGGGCTCGGCCCTGCACGACCTGCGCGCGCCGGGGTACGGCCTCGTGTTCCTGCGGCTTGGCCATGCGCAATCCGCACCGCGTGATCGTAGTGGGCGGCGAGCGCCCGCAAGTTTCGGCGCTTTCCCATAGGGGCCACGCGCGATATGCGTTTGTGCGCGATGGCCTCAGGCACTGCGCGACCTTGTTCCTCGCCATCCGCTACGGCCTGCCGCAGGCACCCGGCGATGGGGCGTCGAAACAAAAACACGCCGGCCGCGTCTTCCGTTGCCCTCGGGTTTCACATCCCGAGGGCAACGGACATGCCTGTGTCGAAATCCTTTACAAACGCGGCTTGCAGTCGGCACCACCGAATAAACTGTAACTGAAACAAATTGTTACAGTCATGCCGGGCTGCACGGACACCCGGCGGAACAGCCGAGAAACTGGTTCGGCGGTAGGCCCCAAGGGACGGCTTGCTACTTAAACCCGTTTTTATTCAAGAAGTTAAAGCCATGCTGATGAGGCGGACGCCGACGACACGATGGCGGAGACATCTGGTTGAAGCACACGTAGCCTTGTGCATGGGCTGGCGCGGCACAGCGCCGGAATGTCTTACAAATATTGAGTGAACTCGCCAGCTCTGAATAAATAACTAAATAAAAAACAGCATGTTATATCCATGGCATGCCTGTTGCTTTGAGAACCCTGCAGGGCAACGTCAATCGGGGCGCCACAGCCGTTGCGATTGTCTGGGTTGGTTCTCGATGGAGGAAAAATCATGTTGAAGAAGAAAAGCATCGGAGTCGCACTCGCATGCGCGCTGGCGCTGGGTGCATGGAGTGGGTCGACGCTGGCGACGCCCATCAACGTGAACGGCGTCCACTGGGATAGCAGCAATCAGTTCGACCTGACATTTCAGTCGCTCAATCTCCGCGAAACGCCGGTTTCGATAGTGGGCGACATGCTGCACGGCTACGGGCAGATCGGCTCGATCAACGGAGTCAACAGCTTTTGCACGGGTTGCGACCTCACCTTCACGTTCACCTACACGGTAAAAAGCATCATCGGCAACCAAGTCGCGTTCAACATGGGAAGCTTCCAATTTTACACGCAGGCTGCCGGTAGCTTCGACTTTGGTAACCCCACCTCGGTCGGCGGTACGCCGTGGCTGACCTTGATCGGCCATACCGCTCCGCGTGCGGGCTTTGCAGATCCCTCCGCGCAGCTTTACGCCATGGTTAACGGCACCATCAGCGCTCCGACGGCAGGCTCCGGCGGATTCGGCTTGGTCGATGCGACGGGAGGCCCGGCGAAGTTCTTTGTCAACACCAACAGCATTGCTGACGGCATCGGCGGTTTTGCGGATTTCAACCTCGCTTCGTCGTTTAGTTTCTTCCCGTCTAGCAACTGCTCAACCGTCACTACCAACTTGAGTCTCATCTGCAGCTATCCGATCGAGGGCAACGGTAGTTTGGTCGGCAGGTCCACAGTACCCGAGCCGAACGAGATGGGCCTGCTGGGCCTTGGCTTGGCCTTCTTGGGCTTGCTTGTCGGGCGGCGCCGCAAAGAGACTGAAGGGCGCGTATAGAGCACGCACTTCATGCATGCGGTTTAACGATTGATGGCGCCGCTTCTCGCGAAGCGGCGCCATTGTCCGTACGTTTGCGTTGAACCGGTTGGCTGGCCGCGTAGCGAGTTGTCCTTCAAGCGGCGACCGCCATTTGAGCCGCAAAACCAAGCCATGGGGTGGTTCGGGACCACCTGACCGGCACCACCTCCCGGCTCGGTCATTCCCTAATTTGTCCAACCAACGCCGCAGCCCGGCGCCCGGCAATGTTTCCAAGCGAGCTGGTGTTACCGTAATGGCTTGGCAACGGCTTTACGCAATCATGCCGAGGGCAGATGCCTCATGATGTCTGATGCACCGGACACAACTGGGCCGTTCGACTACGCCACGGCATTCAGCCGGACGATCGGCTGGATCACCAGGGCCGAGCAGGCGAAGCTTCGCTCCAGGCGCGTGGCGATCGCCGGACTCGGCGGCGTTGGCGGCAGCCATCTGCTGACCCTGACCCGACTCGGCATCCAGTCGTTCAACCTCGCCGATCTCGACCGATTCGGCACGGAAAATTTCAACCGCCAGGCCGGGGCGTTCCTGTCGACTGTGGGCCAGCCCAAGGTCGACGTGGTATCCCGGATGGCGCGGGACATCAATCCGGATCTGGACATCAACAAGTTCCCCGGCGGCGTCACCGTCGACAACATGGAGCAGTTCCTGTCGGGGGTGGATCTGTACGTCGACGGACTGGATTTTTTCGTGCTCGATATCCGCGCCAGGCTGTTTGCCCTGTGCGCCGAGCGCGGCATTCCGGCGATCACCGCGGCGCCGTTGGGCATGGGCGCCGCGGTACTGGTGTTCCTGCCGGGGCAGATGACATTCGAAGAGTATTTCCGGCTGGAAGGGAAAACACTCGACGAGCAATTGCTGCGCTTCATGGTGGGCTTGGCGCCCGCCGTGCTGCATCAAGGCTATCTGGTCGACCCGTCGGCGGTGGACCTGGTCAACCATCGGGGACCATCGACGCCCATGGCCTGCGAAATCTGCGCCGGGATAGCCGGCACCCAGGCGCTGAAGATCCTGCTGGGCAGGGGCAAGGTACTCGCGGCGCCCCACGGCCTGCACTTCGATGCCTACCGCAACAAGCTCGCCCGCACGTGGCGACCGGGGGGCAACAACAATCCGCTGCAACGCTTGCTCCTGTCCGTGGCGCGCCGCCGTTTCATGCGCCGGTAAGGGGCCCATTGGCGAGTCACTTTTTGGTTTTCCCGCATGACCCGATACAGGGGAATCTCCCCGATGGACTCGACCCGCCAGCGGCGAAGTTACGACGGCGTGAACGCCGAACAACGCGCAAATGCAGATACCCGCAAGCAAGCCGGTTTACTCACGCAAAACCACGCCGGCATGCGGCAACGTCTTGCTACACTCAAGCCACCACGGAACCGGGGGGTGTCCCGTCATGCAGCGGCTCAGGATTGATTTGATCGCCGCCGCGCGACCCAATTTCATGAAGGTCGCGCCGCTGTTCCACGTGCTGCACGAACAGCCGTGGTGCCGCCTGCGACTGGTACACACCGGCCAGCATTACGACCAGAACATGTCGGAGGCTTTTTTCCGTGACCTGAAGTTGCCGCCGCCGGACCTGCACCTGGGCGTGGGCAGCGGCAGCCACGCGAAACAGACCGCCGACGTGATGCTCGCCTACGAAGAGGCCTGCGCTGCGGATCGGCCGGACCTGGTCGTGGTGGTCGGAGACGTCAATTCAACGATGGCCTGCGCCCTGGTCGGCGCGAAGCTGCACATTCCGATCGCGCACCTGGAGGCCGGGTTGCGCAGCGGCGATCGCCGGATGCCCGAGGAAATCAACCGGCTGGTGACCGACACGCTGGCGGACATCCTGTGGACGCCGTCGCCGGACGCGGACGAACACCTCGCCGCCGAAGGCGTGCCACCGGAAAAGATCACCCGCGTCGGCAACATCATGATCGATTCCTACGAACTCATGCGTGAGCGCATCGACGCCAGTGGGGAGCGGCGCCGACTCGGGCTGGAGAACCATGCATACGCGGTGGTGACCCTGCACCGCCCCTCCAACGTGGACACGCCCACGCCGCTCACGGCGCTGGTCGACCAACTGATCCGCATGGCGGCCAGATTGCCGCTGGTGTTTCCGGTGCACCCGCGCACCCGCAAGAATCTGGAAGCCTTCGGCCTGTGCTCGAAACTGGCCGACGCGCCCAACCTGCAAGTCATCGAGCCGCTCGGTTACGTGGATTTCATGAACCTGGTCTGCGGTGCGCACCTGGCCATCACGGATTCGGGCGGCATCCAGGAGGAAACCACCTATCTCGGCATACCCTGCCTGACACTGCGCACCACGACCGAGCGGCCCATCACGATCACGGAGGGCACCAACCGGTTGGTGACTGCCGCCGGGCTGGTACCGGCGGTGGACGAGATTCTCGCCGGCCGCTGGCCGCAGGGACGCAAGCCCCGACTCTGGGACGGACATACCGCGGCACGCGTTGCGGCCGACATTCGCCGTCGCCTGCTGCGCGCACCGCCCCACGTCGCCGAAGCAACAGCAGTTCCCGCAACCGCCCACCAGCGTACGCGGGGCAATGCCTGAATCCGGGAGCGGACATATGCCCGATTGAGCGCAGACAACCGCGTTGCACGTCGGGGATCGTCCAGATATGCACGTCATCATCATCGCCAGTTACCTGACCGCCGCCGCCGCGTTTCTCGTCGGTACGGCACTGCTGGGCGCCGGTTGGCGCGGTCAGCGCACCGGGGCCTTGCTGGTCCTGGCCACGATGATCTCGATCCTGTGGGGCGTGTTTCTGGCTTACGCCGAGTGGCAGCGCACGGTGGCGGTCCACTGGATACTGCTGGCCGAGGTTCTGCACTACGGCGCCTGGATCGTCTTCGTAAGCGCCCTGTTCAGCACCTGGCCGATGTCCGGCATGCTGCGTGGCCTGCACGTCGTCGCGCATGCACTCTGGGTCGTGCTCGCGCTCTACTGCCTGGGGCCGCTGACGGGTTTGGCGCAGGCAGCCGGGTTGCCGTTCAGTGTCAACGTACCGCTGGTCGGCGTACTGGTGCTCGCCCTCACCGGATTGGTGTTCCTCGAACAGATCTACCGCAACGTGCAACGGGAACAACGCTGGGCGCTCAAGTTTCTGGTGATCGCGCTCGGCCTGCTGTTCGCCTACGGCATCTTCCTGTATTCCTACGCGGTGCTCTACCGGCAGTTCAACGCCAGCGCATGGGCGGCGCGCGGCTTCATCGATGCCCTGCTGGTGCCGCTGTTGCTGGTGGCGGCGGCGCGCAACCCGCAGTGGTCGCTGGATGTGGGGGTGTCGCGACGCGCGGTGTTCTATTCCACCAGCCTGCTGGTGGTCGCGCTGTACATCATCGCCACGGCGATCGGCGGTTATTACGTGCGCTTGTACGGGGGCGACTGGGGCCGGGTGGCGGAAATCACGCTGGTCTGCTTCGCGCTGTTGCTGGTGCTGTTGATCGCATTCTCCGGCCAGGCGCGCTCGCGTCTGCGGGTATTCCTGCACAAGAACTTCTTCAGCTTCCGCCACGACTATCGAGAGGAATGGCTGCGCCTGACCGCGACACTGTCCGCCGGCGACACGGAGTTGCCGCAGCGCGCGGTGCACGCGATCGCGCAGATCATGGACAGCCCGGCCGGCGCCCTGTTCACGCGCGACGACGCCGACGACTTCGTGGCGGAAGCGCGCTGGAACATGCCAACGCCAGCCGGCCTGAAGCTTCCGGCCAGCGTGCCGGCGTTCGGGCTCATGCAGACGCGCCGGTGGATTTACGACTTGAGCGAACCGCCGCCGCTGGGCGACGAACAACTGCGGGCGCCGGCCGAATTGACCGGCCTGCCGCACGCCTGGCTGCTGGTGCCACTGGTGCTGGAAGACCGGCTCGTCGGTTTCGTGGTGCTGGCGCATGCACGCGCGCGTCGCGCGTTCGATTGGGAGGACATCGACCTGCTGCGGGCAGCCGGCAGCCAGGTGGCCGGTATCCTGGCGCAGGCGGTCGATGCCCGGCGCCTTGCCGAGGCGCGCCAGTTCGAAGGCTTCAACCGGCTCACCGCGTTCCTGATGCATGACCTCAAGAACCTCGCGGCCCAGCAATCGTTGCTGCTGCAGAACGCCGAGCGCCACCGGCACAACCCGGCGTTCGTGGATGACATGCTCGCGACCGTAGCCAATTCGGTACAGCGCATCTCGCGCCTGCTCGAGCAGTTGCGCGGCGATGCAGCGCCGGCCAGACACGGCCGCGTGCCACTGGCGGCGGTGCTCGACAAGGCGCTCGACGAGTGCCACGCGCAGTCGCCACGGCCGCAGTACCTGCCGGCCACGGATGAGCTGTGGGTGCAGACAGATACCGATCAGCTGGCCACCGTGCTCGGGCACGTGATCCGCAACGCCCAGGATGCAGCGCAGGCCCACGGCCATGTCACGCTGAGAGTCAGGCACGAAACCGGGCATGCCACCATTGAAATCGAGGATGACGGAGCAGGCATGGACGAGGATTTCATCCACAACCGGTTATTCAAGCCGTTCTTCACCACCAAGGCCAGCAAGGGCATGGGCATCGGCGCCTATCAGGCTCGCGCTTACGTGCACTCATTGGGTGGAACGATGCGTGTGGACAGCACCCCCGGCCAAGGCAGCGTATTCACGATCCAGCTGCCGCTGGCCGAACCCGCCGGGGCCGCCGTGGTGACCGGCAAGCCGCAGGCCGCGCCATGAGTCAGAAGCAGCGCTGCCTGTTGATCGTCGAGGACGATGTCGGCCTGCAGCGCCAGCTGCGCTGGAGCTTCGAGGATTACGACGTGGTCATGGCCGGTGATCGGCCGACCGCGCTCGCCCTGCTGCGCCGCCATGAACCGGCGGTGGTGCTGCAGGACCTGGGCTTGCCTCCCGACGCCACCGGTACCACCGAGGGCTTCGCCACGATCGCGGAAATCCTGCAGGACGCACCGCACACCAAGATCGTCGTGGTCACCGGCAACGGCGACCGTGGCAACGCGGTCAAGTCCATCGGCTGCGGCGCCTACGATTTCTGCTCCAAGCCACTGGAACTGGAAGTCCTGCGCCTGATCGTGGATCGCGCCTTCCGGGTGCATGAGCTGGAGGCCGAGAACCGCAAGCTCAGAAGCCAGTCGTCCACGGTGCTCGAAGGCATCATCGGCAGCAGTGAAGCCATGCTCGACGCCTACCGGCTGATCGAGAAGGTCAGCCCTTCCAGCGCCACCGTCCTGCTGCTCGGCGAGACCGGCACCGGCAAGGAGGTGTTCGCGCGTGCGGTGCACCGCCTGAGTACGCGGCGCGACGGGCCGTTCGTGGCAATCAACTGCGCGGCCATTCCTGAAACCCTGCTGGAAGCCGAGCTGTTCGGCCACGAAAAAGGCGCCTACACCGGTGCGCACAAGCAGACCAGGGGCAAGATCGAACTGGCCGTCAACGGCACCCTGCTGCTCGACGAGATCGGCGACATGCCGTTTGCGCTGCAGGCCAAACTGCTGCGGTTTCTGGAGGAGCGGGTGGTCGAGCGCATCGGCGGCCGCGAACTGATTCCGGTGGATGTGCGCATCATCTGCGCGACGCACCAGGACCTGCCCGCGCTGATCAGCGCAGGGCGCTTCCGCGAGGATCTGTTCTACCGCGTCAGCGAAGTGACCATCCGGCTCCCGCCGCTGCGTGAACGCGCCGGCGACATAGCGCCCCTGGCACGGCATTTTCTCGAGCAGGCGGCCAGCCGCCACGGCCGCGCAGTCCATGGCTTTACTGCCAAGGCGCTCAGGGCCATCGAGGCGTGTCCGTGGCGCGGCAACGTGCGCGAGCTGGAGAACGCCGTCAACAGCGCCGTCATCATGGCGGACGGGAAGCAGATCGACCTGGAAGAGCTGCGTCTTGGCGCGGCCGGCAGTGATATTCTGGACCTGCGCCAGGTACGAAACGATGCCGAAAAACGGGCGATCCAGCGGGCCCTGACCCAGGCTGGCGGCAACCTCTCGCATGTCGCGGGCCTGCTCGGGATCAGCCGCCCGACGCTCTACGATCTTCTGGACAAGCATGGCTTGAAAAAGCCTGCCGATGCAGATTGACCCCGCGCGCCGCGCGTGGCGAACTGAGGGTGACGATATGCGCTTGATCAGGTTGAACACGCGGGTCGTTCGTTGCGCCCTGGCGCTGTTGTGCGCCGCCTTGTCACTGGGCGGCTGCGGCCTTGGCAGCCGACACGGCAGCGTCGAGGCCGGCGCCAGATACCAGGCCAACGGGGAATATCGCGCGGCGTACATCGAGGCCAAGAAGGTCCTGCAACGCGATGCCAAGAACGGCGAGGCCTGGCTGCTGCTCGGGCAAGCTTCGCTGATGCTCGGCAATCCAAAGGACGCCCTGAGCGAACTGCAGAACGCCGAGGCGAACGGGGTGCCGGCAGAACGTTGGGCGGTACCCATGGGCCGGGCGCTGCTGATGACACGCCAATACGACCAGTTACTCGCAACCCTGACTCCCGACAAGCCCTACGAGGCCGCCACCAAAGCGCGTGTAGCCGTGCTGCGGGGCGACGCCTATCGCGGACTCAGGCAGTTCGACCAGGCCCGGCAGGCGTACATGGCCGTGCTGTCGGGGGACCCGAAGAACCCGGGTGCGCTGGTGGGACTGGCCCAGTTGGCGGTCATCGCCGGCGATCCGGATGCCGCCGGCAAGTACGTGCAGCAGGCATTGGCCGCCGCGCCAGACAATCCGCAGGTCTGGGTGACGAAGGGCGATCTGGCGTTCGACAACGCCGATTTCGCCGGTGCCGAAGCGGATTACCAGAAGGTGATGGGCTTCAAGAACCCCGACTGGCTGCCGCAAGAGCGCTTCTACGCCTTGGCCCGGCTGGCCAACGCACAGGCGCAGCAAAGCCAGTTCGACAAGGCGCTGGCCAACATCCAGACGCTGGAAAAAATGTTGCCGCAGCACCCGTACCTGCACTACCTGCGCGCCGTGGTGCTGTACAAGCAGGGTCATCTGGACGACGCCGTTTCCGAGCTTCAGCAGGTGCTCAAGGTGTCCCCGGACAACGCCCAGGCGCAACTGCTCATGGGCGCGGTCAACTACGCGCAAGGCAACTACAGCCAGGCGGAAATGTACCTCAGCAACGCCATGGGCATGGACCAGAAAAACGTCAATGTGCGCAAGTTGCTGGCGCTCACGCTCTACCGTGAAGGCCGCTCGCGCCAGGCGCTGGACATGCTTCGACCGGCCGTAGCGGGCGCACCGTCCGACGCCGAGCTGCTGGCGCTGTTGCAGAAATCTGCCGCCACGAATGCCCGTTCACCGGGGACGGTAGCCGCCGCAACCAGTGCAGGCACTCCGTCCGACACCCTGTTTGCACGCGCCGGCAACGCCATCGCGGGCGGAAATGAAGCGGAAGCGATCAACCTGCTGCAGGATATTCCTGCGGGCAGTAGCTCCACCGAGGCGCGGCGCAACAGCCTGCTGGTCATGGCCTACGTGCGCGAGCAACGCCCGGCCGAAGCGGTCAAGGTGGCGGCCGCCTATGCGTCCAGCAATCCGCGCGACAGCGCCGCGCGCCTGCTGTACGGAACCGCGCTGGTCGCGGCCAGTCGGCGCCCCGAAGCACGCGCCCAGTACGCCGAGGCCTTGAAGCTGGACCCGGAAAATCTTGCCGCGCTCCTGAGCTTGGGTGGCCTGGATTCACTGGAGGGCCATCACGAAGCTGCTGCCAGCCGCTACGCAACGGTATTGAGAAAGGACCCGCGCAACGTGGCGGCGATGACCGCGCTCGGCCAGCTCGCCGCGCTGCAGGGTGACAGGGCGGAAGCCGCCAAGCGATTCAAGCAGGCCATCGACACGGCGCCGAAGTCCCCCACCGCGTATATCGCACTGGTGGTGCTATACGGCGAAGACGGCAAATACGACGAAGCAGTGAGCACGGCCAAACAGCTGGTAGCTGCCAGCCCCGACAACCCGGCGGCACTCAATGCCCTCGGGGCGGCGGAACTCAATGCCGGCCATCACGGCGAAGCGTTGAAAGTGCTGCAGCAAGCCGTGAACTTCGCGCCGCAGGTGCCGTTGTACCGCACCAATCTGGCGCGTGCACAGATCCTCGGCAAGGATACGAAGGCTGCCGCAGGCAATCTTGATGCGGTGATCAAGGCCGATCCGGGCCAAGTGACGGCGGTGGTCCTACGGGCGCTGCTGAAATCGCAGGACCATGATCTGGCGGGCGCCACTGCGCTCGCGCAAATGCTGCAGAAGCAACCTGCCACCAAGGCAGCGGGCTTCACGCTGGAAGGCGACTTGTACATGGCGAACAAGTCCTATCGCGAAGCCGCCCAGGCCTACCAGCAAGGACTGAAGCTGCAGTACGACCGGCCACTGGTGGTCAAGAGCTTCCTCGCGCTGAACGAAAGCGGCGCCAACGCTCCAGAAGGCGTACTGCGCGACTGGTTGGCCAAACATCCGGACGACAACGCCACCCACCTGCTGTTGGCCGACTACTACCTGAAGCACACGCAGAACGCGCTGGCTGCCGCGCAGTACGAGCAGGTGTTGAAGACCGATCCGTCCAGCATCGACGCACTCAACAACCTCGCCTGGATTTACACGGAGCAAAACAATCCCAAGGCGCTGGCACTGGCGGAGCGAGCCTACAAACTGGCGTCTGGCTCGCCGGGCATTGCGGACACCTATGCCTGGGCGCTGGTCGCGCACAACCAGCCAAGGACCGCGCTGCCGATCCTGCTGCAAGCGGCCAAGGCAGCGCCCAAGGCACCGGCGATCCAGTATCACCTGGCCGTGGCCCAGGCGCGCACCGGCGACCATGCCGGCGCGCGAAGCACGCTGGTGGCGCTGCAAAAATCCGGTGCCGATTTCCAGGGCAAGCCGGCCGCGGAGAAGTTGTATCGCGAGTTGACCGGCGCCAGCGCCAAGTAGGTGCAAGCTATCGGCGGCCTCGCACTCTTACTCGATACGAAAGCCGAGGAGAATCAGCCCGGCCCCGATAGCCCAGCCGATGGCCAGCGTAACCAGAAGCCGGCTGATCCGGATGTTTTGCAGGCGCCAGTACAGATCGCTCAGCAACCACCATAGGCCGGTGAAAACGGCAAGCGCAAAAACGCCCCAACCCAGATGACCGGACGACCACAGAAAGTCATTCATGGGCAGGTCGCGCCTTCTGCAACCGCCGTTTCGCCGGCCCAGACGCGATCGCCCGTATGCACCAGCAGGTTCACCGCAGCCGGCAGCTCGAGCACCACCGTGCTTCCCAGCAGGATCCGGCCGATCCGCTGGCCGCGCTTGATCTCCTCGCCCTCCTGGACCCAGGTCTCGATACGCCGCGCCGCCAGGCTGGTAATCAAGCGCACCGCAACTTGCCCGGCGCCCGTCCCAATCACCAGACGCTTTTGCACCGGGCAGGATTTCTCGCGCAGAAAAGCAAACTCCCTTCCCTCCCCGTCCATGAAGCCGTCGCCGTGCGACTCCACGGCGAGCACCCGACCGGACACCGGGCTGCGCTGCACATGCATGTCCCAGAAACTGAGCGCAATCACCAGATAGCGCACTCCGCCTTGTACCTGCGCACCGGTCACCAGCCCGTCTGCCGGAGCCAGCATGGCGTTGCCGGGAGGCGCGATGCGCTCCGGATCACTGTAAAAGTGGCGCAGAAACGCACGCTGAAATTCCCCCCGCTTCAGCCATGTGCGGATCTGCGTTTCCGGCCAGCGCTTGCGCGGCGGAAGCCAGCGCCGTATCAGCGGCGACGGGTACGGGAAATAAAACGCCCAGAGCACGATGGCCGCGGCCACCAGGCACAGGATCACGATCTGCAGGACAAGTATCGTCATTTCATTGCGAATCCTGATTGGCGACAACACTCAGCCATGAAAATTGTCGACGGCGCGCAACTAGGCCCTGACCAAGGCTTGCACAGGATCACGACGCGCGCCAGTCGCCGCCGCAGTTCGACCAGGCGAAAGCGGCAGCTGAAGCGGCACCTTGGCTTGAGGCGCGTGTCCCGGATTTTGTGCAAACCGGTCGCGATCAGGCCACTGCTGCCTGATCCGGAGACACGATGGGCCAAAGCAGGCGTGAGGCAACATGAGCCTGCGCAGCATCGGCAAGGAATGGGCGATGCCGATTCATGACTGGAAGGCAGCCTCGAACCACTTGCGATCCGGTCCGGGGAGCGACTTTCTCAACGGCAACTCACATCACGGTGACGCAAAATCATGTATATCCTCGCCCGGATCGGCGACATCGTGGGGGCAACCACATCGTCAGCCACAGGCCGCATATGTCGAGGCGGCCTGACTCGAATGCGGCCAGCACCGGGACATCCGGAGCGGCATCATAAGGTGGCAGGATCACAATCCCATGCATATAAGCGAGCAAGCCGGACGCTTCAACCAAGGCAGCTGGGTTGGCCAAGCCGCTGTGAAGATGCTGTGCGGGTGCGCAAGCTGCGTGCTGATGCTCGACGCGGCGCCGGCGCGAGCGGGAATGGTTGTGACAGACAACGTGATCAGCACAGTCGCGCAGGCGCAGACCCATGTTCCCGTCACTTTCGGCCAGGTCTTCAAGGCTGGCGACATACCCCGGGGCAGGACCGTCACGGTTACCGCCACCCTCAATGGGCAGCCGGTAGCCTTGCAGGTGGACAGCAAAGCTACTCATCCCGACGGCAGCTTGCGCCACGCGGTGCTGACGGCGATGGTTCCGGCACTGCCGGGCAATGCAACGTTGCCACTGACGCTTTCCACAAGCCCATCGCCAACGGTGACCGGACAGGACCAGCCCATCAGCTTGTCGCAACTGCTTGCGACAAACTACGACGCCGACGTATCGCTCGACATCGGCGGCCGCAGATACGCCGCAAATGCCCGCGCACTGTTGCAGACGGCCAACAACACGAATGCATGCAAGCCGTGGAACCGCCACTGCAATGTGTGGCTGTCGGGTCCGCTGGCGAGCGAGTGGGTAGTGAACGGCCCGGTGACGGCTTCCGACGGCACCACCAACCCCAGCCTGCAGATCTACTTTGCAGTCCGCGCATATGCGGGAACGGTACCAGGCAGTGTCGGGCTGGTGCGCACCGACATCATCGTCGAGAACTCCGATGCGTTTTCGCCACAGGCGCAGCCACAGTACACGGCAACCCTGACGTCGGGGAGTGCCAGCTACACCAGCCCCGCACTGACACAGTACGCCTACACGCGCTGGCACCAGGTACTGTGGTGGAACCATGTCCAGCCACAAGTCTATTTGCAGCAGGACACCGGATACATTCAGGCGAGCAAGGCAGTGTCCCGCTACATGCCACTGCAGCCTGACGAGAAGTTTTTGGCCAGTTTGCGCCAGACCTGCGCGCCGCTGGACCACTGTGATCAGACCCAGAAGATGCATATGACCGGGGCACAGGCAGCGATTGGGCCACTGCCGCGCTGGACCAGCGTGTACATCGTCGACCCGGATGTGCGGGCCTACAACTGGATGCTGGCCAACACAGATGCGCTCGGCGCCTATGGCATCCATTACCGGGACCAGGCGACCGGCTGGCCAGTCAGCATCCAGCAACATCCTAACGTCACGACAGTGGGCTGGACCTACGCAAATGGCGTTGCAAAGCAGGCGTTGACAGGGTCTGCGGCCCACCGGGACAAGGTTGCTGCCTACCGGCGGGATCTGCTGCCAACCTGCGTGAACAACACCGTGGTGACGAATTGCACATCGACCTCATATGGGACGGGTAACCCGAACCTGTGGGACAACGCGCACCAGCCGGCACAGTCCTACGTGCCATACATGGTGACCGGTTCGTACTACTACATGTCCGAGCTGGCGTTTGCGGCCTCGCTCAACGAAATCTGGTCAGGCGCGGAGTATCGCGATTATGCGAGGGGATTGATCGACAAAAGTCATAGTCAAGTGCGTGGCAAGGCATGGACGCTGCGCCAGATGGCGGATGCGGCGTGGCTGTTGCCCGATGACTACCCCTTGAAAGCCGAGTTCAAAGCGGATGTGGAGAACTCGCTGGCAGACTGGAACCAGAAGTACACCAACAATCCGAACGCCAATCCGCTGGGGCTGCTGGACAGTGGCCACAGCTACAGCATGCAAGGTGGCACCCGAAACGCGATGGCGCCATGGATGCACAGCTTCTTCACTTGGTCGGCAGGCCACGCGGCGGAGCTCGGTTTTGCGGGAGCCGCGGAGCTGCGCGACTGGTTGGCGAAGTTCGAGATCGGTTTGATGACGGACTGGCAAGCCAATCCAACCCAGGGCTATTGCTGGCTGGAAGCTTCCGCCTACACGCTGGTGGTTACCGATCCCACTGGGAAGACCTACCTGCCCTCACACAGTGCCATATACGCAGCGACGTTCCCGAGTCTAGTCGGACTGGCCTGCAATTCGCCGGCCATGGTGACCGCCATGGGAACGCTGGAGAAGCAACCGTGGCAAGCTGGCAAGATGCATGGATACCCAAACTCGGCAACGGGTTATCCGGCGAATTTGCAGACCGGGCTGGCCGCCGCCGCCGATAGTGCCGTGCCCAAAGCACACGAGGCCTGGAATCTTTTCGAGTCGCGCAGCGTGAAGCCAAGCGGCACCACCGCCTACAACAACTATCCCAATTTCGCCGTCATGCCGCGCCTTGTGCCGCAATGACATGCCGATCTCCGTTCTAGCGAGGGCAACCGCCTGGCGCAGCCATTGCTTTGGTCCGATGCAATCAGGATTGTCTCCAGATCTTGCTCCGACACTGCGCGCTTCGGCCGCCGAACCTCGTGCGCAGGATGCCGCGCATTGAGCACTAGAGCAGCCGCCGCCATACGACCTCGACGGCAAGAGCGCGCCCCAAAGCACGCTCATCCGCCAACTGAATGAGGTCGAGCAGCGAGTCCATGCGCCACTCGCCTGGAAGCAACGCACGGTACCGTTGCCACACCGCAGGCGCTATCCGCATATTCTGCAGACTCCGGCGTGTGGCATTGATCATTGGGCGCAGCCGCACGGGACGCGCGCACGTCGTCCACTCGGCCAGTCGTGCCTTCCAACCCGGTCCAGCATCAAAGCGAAAGCCATAGGTCGAAGGTTGCGCAGCGACCCCCTGATGCAGTGCGGCGACCAGGCGACTTTCCAGGGCCCCTGCGTTCTTCCAGCGCAACGGCACCCGGAGCGCCAAGCGCACGGACTCCAGATCCACCAGCGGCGTCGCGTAGTTACCGTGGCGTACCGCCACACTGTTGTTGAGGCCCATCCAGTAGTGGCAGCGAAACAGAGGGTAGAGCAGCTCCACTTGCTCGCGCGACAGAAGCTCGCTCCCGACTTCAGACATGCCCACGATATTCCGCATCGACGCGGCGAGCCGCGCTTCGTAACTTGCCAAGCCATCGGGGTCGCGAAAAACGCTGCGGCTGAATCCGCGATAGAAGGTTCTCACGATGTCAGGAGCGGCAAAGGCACGGTTCGGCAGATGGAAGAAGTTGCGGAAGATCTCGCCGCCGCCACCATTCAGCGCAATGCGCCCGTCGGCAGTTTGCTGCAATCGGGTGTGGCGGTCAGCGCCCGGATCATCGATGCCGTCGCTGGGCAGGCCGTCGAAGAACAGCGCGCTCTGCTCCAGGGATTCGATGTCGGGCATCGGAAAACCACGATTCATCGCGCGTTTGTCGATTGCTTCGAGCGCGAGGTCGGCCGCAGCAGCCACGGTCCGGGCTGCCGCCACGTCGGCGGAGTCGGCATCGCCATATACAAACAACCGAGGCCGCACACCGGCATCAAGCAACCCTGCGACAATCAGGCGTGAATCGAAACCGCCCGACAAAGCCGCATTGACCCGACCCGGAAAGGCCGATGCCACCTCGGACGAAATCGTGCGCAGATGCCCGGTGATGGCCTCCACCGCCTCGTCCAACGAGTGGAACTCAGGCGTCTGCACCTCGAAACCGCGGGGGAAGCGCTGCCACGTACTGCGGCGCCGAAAATCCTGGACACGCCCGAGGGGAAGCAGGTCGACACCGCGCGCGACCGATTGGCATGAATGCGCCGCCCCCAGCAGTACGTATTCAATCGCCGAGGCGGCGTCAGGTTCGACGCGCTGCCCATAAGCGCAGACAGCCAGCCAGCTAGTACTGAAAAAACAGCGATCTGCACTCGTGTAAATGCGTATGAAGCCCAAAGCGTCGTTCAACAGCCAAGTTTGTTCACCCGTGTCGAGGAACAGCGCAAAGTTGCCGCGCAGCGAACCTTCTTCCAGACGCCCCGTCGCGCGAACTTCGTCGAGCAGTGACGCCAACGCCTGCCGGCCGAAATAACCGCGAAACCACAGTGGACCGACGCAGCAAGCTGCCCCCAATGGGCTTTGAACGACGCAATCCTCGACTCGCCGTTGCTCCGGATGCCCCCATGCGACAACGCTGCCTCCGTACCATTCGATCTGCGTGGCACGGATAAACCGTTGCCGCTCCAACGAGCGTGCCGCACGGATTTGCCCGTCGGAATCGCCGCCAACAAGGAATACCGACAGTGCGTTCAGCATGGATATGCGTCGCGTGCCGATACACAACCGAAGGAAGACACATTCAGGCCCATGACCTCACCGTCGATGAGTTACGACCGCCGTTCCTGTCCACGCTGCGATCATGTGACTCCCCTCCGAGTCTATCCGTGTTCCGTTGCAGCACACCGCTCACCCATGACCGCTTCACGGCGAGGTCATTTCGTCGGTATCTCCACCCGCAACACAATATCTTCAACCTCCGACCCGGATCCAAACCGGTGAACCGCCTCAAAATGCCGACCATTCCCCCTGCGAAACAGGGTTCCGTGGCTGGCACGGTCTTCATGTGTGCGCACCACCAGTAGACTGCCCTCGGGTTCGGTCAGGTAGCACCCGATGTTCGCTACCATTGCCGAAAGGACCGTGGGAGAAAAATATCCGCTGTTGAGCACATTAGCTGCACGAACAAAATCAAATCTTGCCTCGAATTCACTGTTGTACCTGCTTATATCATCGGTGCACACGGTGATACCAGACTTGGCCAGCGCTCGTGGGGTAACCAGCTTCACTTCACTGATCCGGGCGTCGTCCGGATTACGCAACATTCGATGCACCTGATGAGTGAATAATGTATTGACGAACTTGCGCAAGATGAAAAGCCCGTTGTAATAATCGTCGCGCGTCACCCAGGGCTTCATGGTGACAAAGGGAAAATCGAACCGAAGCGGAAATCCGCCGGGATCGACCAACGCGTAGCACCGTGGAAACACCTTCACCAAGAAGGCGTCGATCAGAATATCGGTACCGACAACCTCGACTTCGCGCCCGCCCCGGCTCAGATCATCGTATAGCTCGACTGTGCTTATGCCGGAAGAAATCCCGACGTCCAGAACCCTGAGCGTCGGTGGCGCATGGTGCAGGAGGTACTCCTGGAGATACGGATTGATGTCGGAGAAGCGATCGTGAAATGTAGTCTTGTAGGTCCTGTTTCTCGTCATCAGCGAGGTGAAAAAGTCCTCCTCCATGCGTGGAGTAAGACGCTCCGACGGGGTTTCGAAAAAAGTCTTGGCTGCTAGCATGGAGTTCGTATATCGCGATGACATTTTATTGTGGCGGACTACCCCGATGACGTTTCGATTCTACTCGCCCGTGGTTCGGAGCGCTCATCACGAACTCTGCCAGGAAGTCATCTGTTCGCCCATGGATGAAGCCAAAGCATGGCGCTGAGCTCGCAGGAAGGCGAGTGATCGGTCGAAACATCCTTCAGCTGTCAACTGGCGACGCTGCTCTATCAAGACCCGCTTGGTCATTCAATTTTCTGACGAAAAAATCAGGGCGTCCCGGACTCCATGGCGCCATTTCCTGCCGGAGCGCTCGGTGTCCGAGAGAGCGTTGCGGCGGATAGTCGTTGTGGAACTTCGCATAGCGTTCCGCGGCCGGCTCAGCAGCGCACAGCTCGGCGCGAATGCGCGGCGTGGTGCGGGCCAGCGGAGGCAAGGTCAGGAGCATGGATCGGTCCCAAGTTGCTGGTACAGTTGCTTCATCGCCTCACGCGTCCAGGCGCCACGCCATCGCGACCGTGCGCAGACTTCGCCATGTGATCACCAAAATTGACGTCATCCGATCAGGCCTTGCGAGCCATTTGCGCTCGAGCTTGAAATGCGTTGCCGATCACTAAGAGTGTATGCCGCCATGAAGCTCTACTACTACATTGACAAGCATGGAAATTTTGGCGACGACCTGAACCCTTGGTTATGGTCAAAGTTGATACCCGACATAATAGATGACGACGACTCCGAGATCTTTGTTGGAATAGGGACATTGCTAAACAACAACATTCCAGCAGGTCCCAACAAGATCGTATTCGGGTCCGGCGTAGGTTATGGCTCCGCCTTGCCGACAGTGGACGAAAAGTGGAAGTTTTACTGTGTTCGTGGCCCCCTAACCGCCGCAAGGCTCAGACTCCCTAACGAATATGCGATAACGGATCCAGCGGCGCTAGCTCCCACCGTGTTCCGCCCAAACGGTCCGAAACGAGCCGGCATCGCGTTCATCCCTCATCACGTGAGCGCATGGAACCTGGACTGGGAACGCGTCTGTCGAGAGGTTGGTATACGCTATATCGACCCAAGAAAGGATGTCGACACCGTACTCGAGGAGATCTCCAGGTCGTCGGCAATCATTGCAGAGGCCATGCACGGCGCCATTTTGGCGGACTCTTTCAGAATACCTTGGATGCCGGTCGTGCTGTATGACCATATCCTCCAGCCAAAGTGGCACGACTGGGCTGGATCACTTGCTCTGAAATACTCCCCTGCCCAACTGAAGGGCGCGTGGGATCCCGATTACAATTACTCCAAATCGGACAGGCTCAAGATCGTTGCCAAAAGATCCCTTTGCAAGGTCGGGCTTGGTTCCACGACTTGGACACCACCGCCTGCCAAGAGCACAAACAAAGAAATCGAAAGTTTCATCATACAGTTCGAACGATTGACCAAAAACCCTTCGCTGACGCTGAGCAAGGACAGTATTTTCGACGAAGCCTCAAACCGCCTCATGGAGAAGCTGGAGCAGCTCAAAGCGGACTTCTCCTGATTCTGCGCATGACGGGACTCCGCTCTCGATGCACCTGCGAGGCCGGACTCTTTCCCAAGGCAGCGATCACGGAGGCGATCGCTGCCTTGGACACGGCCCACTCAATGTCTTCAGCTAACCTTTTGGCTGGGAAATCATATAGCGTCCCATTGCTTTCAAAAAGCATCCCACAGTTATACGACGTTCCGTCAAGAGGCGATGACCGAGAGCGATGGTGGACCGTGACCGCGTGCGGGATGCCACGTACATCCACTGGGAAGCCAATCTTCGCCGCGCGGTCTGCACGTCGCTAATTTCAGTTGGTGAGAGATTAAGACCATTCTCGCCAGCAACCAGTTTTTGCAATATCAGGTCCGAATACTTTATGGCATTGATCGCGTTGGAAGTACTGGTCTTGTTCTCCGCATGCCGCTGCCATACACCCAATGATTTTTCAAAAAACCCAAGTTTCCCCTTCCTCTTGATAAGTTGAAGGAAGAACAGACGATCTTCATTGAAAAGCAACGTCTCATCGAAGCCGCCAACAGCATCAATGCACGATTTGCGGCATGTGATGGTCATCGGAATGACGCTACCCGCAATCATGTTGGAAAACAGGCCATCGCCCTCCAGTTCGACAAAGCCGCCTCCCATGGTCTTTTTCGCCATTTTCCGAAACACGGGGTGATCCAGGTCGTGGGAGATGAACTTGCCATCCACGTCCACAATATCCCGATCACTGAAGCACGCCGCCCAATCGGGAAATCGAGCCAAACCCGAAACTGTGCGTTCCAGAAACGTCGGGTAGATCAGATCATCTGCGTCAAGGAAAGTAATCAATTCACCAGATGCTTTGCGGATCCCGTTGTTGCGCGCAGCCGAAGACCCTCGGTTCGGCTGGCGCTCCAACATGAGCGCCAACTTCGAATGGCGTGCGAATTCCTCTACCTGAAGCGCCGTGCGATCCGTGGAACCGTCATCGACGACAATTATTTCGTCCGGTTTGAGCGTCTGGCTCTCGATACTGGCCAGTGCACGGATTATGAACTTGTCCGCGTTGTAGGCAGGAATGACGACAGAGATACTCAGGCTCAAGGGCTTCTCTGGGCGACGTTGGCTTCGGCCAATGGCAGTATACGCATTCATTCTGGCATGGGATCCCTGGCCCGCTCCGCGATGCGTATTTTCGTCGGTAGGCTGTGAAGGAATCACATACGGCACCATGCATGCAGCCAAGTCACTTCGTCAGCTCAGGAGACTTCCTCGAGCCGCCTCGCAAGCTCCCGCACCAACGGTCCAATCCGCCATCTCGCATAGTTCGCCGCCAGGCGTCCCTTCTGGCGATAGGCCCCCAGGTAGCACAGCGCGAAATACAACTGAGCCCAGTACACGGCCTGCGGGTCATTCCCATACCCATACCCGGCAAGGAACATTGACTCTCGCTGCAGGTAATGACGATTTGTCAGCAAGCCCCCAAACGTGCGGCAGACAAGCCAGAGATGGTTCAGGAACGGTGCAAGGTCATAGACTGCCGGTCCGATACTCTGCCAATGTATGTCGAGTCCAATGTATCGGGTGCCGTCGCACAACATGTTTTGGGGCTTGAAATCGCCATGCTGGCGCACGCCGGCGAACTCCCTTGCGTCCATACGCAAGCCTGTTTGTTCCAGACATCGGTACGCGGTCCATGTTTCGCGATCACGGCGCAAGACCGCACCATAGGTGACCGCAAGGTAGTCGAGCTTGTCCGCCACACCCAGCATCTGCATCTGTACGTCCGGGTCGCCGCTCTGGTGCAGCTTGCGCAACCAGACCCCCGCAGCACGGCATGCCTCCCGCGCGTCAGGCTCCCCCAACGACCGCAGGTGTTGGGCCAAATTGTCGCCGCAGAAATGGCGCGTGACCATGATCCCGCGTCCCGCGGACTCCAGGTAACCCAGCGACAACAACGTCCCAAAGTGTTCGTCCTGAGGGAACACGCGCTGGAGTGTGCACAGGGTTTCGTACTCACGGCGTGACTCGGCACGGGCATCGCTGCGCAAGTCATCCCTTCGACTCACCTTGGCTACGATCTGCTCCTGGCAACGCACGCATCGCAGCCGCTGGATGCTGGAGTTTTGCCTCGGCAGGGGCCTCGTCACCGCGATCCAACTTCCCGACGCGCGACAACTGGTGCAGATGAACCGCGCGTTGAGTAACCCAGCGACGCCCAGCCCGGTCACGGCCTAGCCTCGCAACAGACGGTAACGCGAGGAAATATGCGAGACGACACGCTTGAGCTCATCCAGCAAGGGGTGGCGTGCGACCACGAGGCCGAGCAACCACCCTGCACCACCTCCGACGACAGCCAGTTCAAACGCCAAAAGCACGTGTCGCGCCGCAAGGCCAGGCCAAAGAACCACCGCTGCCGGTACGGCACAGGCACCCAGCGTGACCACGACGCTCGGAACCAGTGCCTTGGCACATTTGCGAACGGCCAGCGCTTCATAAATTCGCATTTTTCGGTAATAGAGCACTGTAGCAATGATAGAGACGAGAACCTGTGAAGCCGCGACCGCAGCGACGCCATAGAAGGCCGCGCCGATGGTAATGCCGACCCTGACGGTTTGATATTGGAGCTCCACGCAGGTCACGGCCCTTACCCGTCCCAGCGCAACCAGGAACCGGTTGCACTGGAACATCAATGTTCCGATCAACGCAGCGAAACACAGCCACCGCATCAGCGGAATGGCTGCATCCCATTGCTCGCCGAACAAGATGTTGATGACTGGATAAGCAAGAATGACGCTACACGAAAAAAACGGCCAACTGATCCCGGTTGTGTAAACCAGCGCCTTCAGGAACAGGTCCGGCGCGGTGGCGTGCTCCCGGTGCTCGCGTGCGAACGCGGGAAAGGCGACCGCTCCGATCGCACCAAGGACGTTGGTGCGGTACATGTTGACCACGCCATATCCGCGCGAAAACAACCCCGCGTCCGTCATACCCAGCATCTTGCCGATCACGAGGCTGGCGGATTGTTCTCCCAGTTGGCTGGCGACGTCGGAAATGGTGCGATTGGAGCCAAAGTGCAGGACACGTTTCCAATGCATGAAACTCAGTCCCTTCACGCGGTACTGCCAGCCCCAGAGCGTGCAACCGATGATCAGCGCCGAGATGCCAGCCACCGATGCCCACGCGATGCTCATGTACGTGAATCCCGCATACGCAAGCGCAACTGCGGTGCAACTACGGATGATGGATTCGCAGATGCGAATCTTGGCCAGCTTCCCGTACTCCAGTTCGCGGTTCAGCAACGCCATTGCCGTGGTGCCGAACGGGAGCAGAAAAAAAACGAAACCGAGTACCTTCAGCACCCGCGTCACGCCAGGATCCCCATAGAACGTCCCGATCACGCCGCTGGCCGCGACGATGATGCCGCCAAGGACCCATGCGATCATGAGGTTGATCGTGAACACCGTGCGCACCAGCGCCTCATCGAGGGTTGGTTCCTGGACCACGAATTCGCTGACCCCGAAGTCGCGCAGCATGTTGATCAGGGCCACGAGTCCCGCCGCGACCGAAAACACGCCGACTTCCGCTGGGGTCAACAATCGGCTTATGATCACGACTGAACCAAAACTAAAAACGAGTCCGACGAGCCTCTGCACGAAAGACAGCGACAAGGCCTGTCGTACACTGGTCCTCTGTTTTTGCTCGTTATCAGGCACAGCGCATCGGCCTTACTGACCAGCAACGAAACCCTGCTGTGAAAACGTCCTGACCTTCCGGGCCGGCGGGACGACCGCGCAAGACTGCGGCCGGAGGTTGCCTGGCGGGAACAAGCCTGGGAGTTCTCATCATGATAAGTCCTGATTATCCCTTGGCTTCGGCCGCCGCGACTCAATTGTTCGCCAGTCCTGGATCACCCGCGCGGGTGATCCAGCGTTTTTCAGTCAGGAAAATCATGCGTTCCTGGCCGTCGTGCGAACCAAAATCGGTCTTCCTGGGGTTCCCAAATTCGATTAATGATTCGTGTTACTCATGCCGCCCGTCGATCACCCAAAGTTCAAAGGCATCAGACTTTTTCTGCAACGATATACACGGCCTCGCTGATCAACGGAAGTAGACGATGGCGCCCCACCTCACGCAGGCCGGACTTTTCCAACAGTAGCCTGATATCCCCGTTGCTTATCGGATAATTTGCGGGTGGCTGATGTCCCATTAGCCGTTTCAAGCGCCGCCGAAACCTTTGATAGCCCGAATCGAGGCTCTGGTTGATGACTACGATTGAACGACTCAACCTGGCGACCGCAGTCAGGAACTCGATCTGTCCGTCGAGGGGAAAGTGCATCAATACGCGTGCGCACAAAGCACCGTCGCAGATTGGGCTGTTCGGCGGGTCTTTCTTCATATCCGCCACCTCGCAGGTGAAGGTCTCCGCATACGAAACCAGGCGTTGTCGCGCCACACTCAGCATGGCTTCGGAAATGTCGAAGCCGTGGACCCTGTATCCAGCCTCCAGCAGCGCCCCGGCAAGACGCCCGGTCCCGCATGGCGCGTCGGCGATCGTGCTGCCTTTGGATAGCCGGGAAAAACACTTGGCGACGGTCCGTTTTTCGAGGGAGTTGAATACCCGCCCTGGAATACTCGAGAACCGGCTTGCGTCGTAGTCGACGGCAACCGTTTGGCTCTTGTAATGCTCGTCAGGGTTCCAGTTCATTCCCTGCTCCTTGATGCGGCTGTGGAATGGTAACGGGTCCGACGCCCGCGAGGGGTCTGCAATATGTTCGCGAGCGGGCCCGCAAACACCATCCGGATCCGGGAAACGTTCAAGTGCAAACCTGATCGAGCAAGGAGGCCAGTTGTGCCGCCCCGGCGCGCCTTGAATACTGGGCGACCACGGCAGGCCGCTGGGACGGAGCGGTGCCCTTGGTCAATGCGTATAGGAATCGGCGCAGGCCCGTCGCAATAGCGTCGACGTCATCGGCCGCCACGAACTCCGCCCCACCGGACTCTCGCAACAGGGCGGCGGTGTCGCCGTTTGGTCCGACCAGCGCGAAGATCGGCCGTCCGATCCGCAGGTACTCGTACACCTTGGCCGGTATCTGCAGGTCGAACCTGCTGCCCTGGAACAACAGCAATCCATCGGCCGAGACCTGCTCGAACAGTGCTTCGCGGTTGCCGACAGGTGGCGCCAAAGTCACCATCTCTCCCAGTCCCAAACGCTGTATCTCCCGAGTGTAGGTTGCCTCCGAGCCACTCGCCCGCAGGACGACCTTGATCATCCCTGCAGTTACGCCGCCCGAGTCCCTGAGACGCGCGAGTGCAGCAAAGAACGGCAGAGGGCTGCGGCCTTCTGGATACAACAGGCCGCTGTGCAGCAGTACCAACGGTCGCCCGGCTTGTGGAGGCGGGCGTCTGAGGTCGGCGAATGCCTCGTCGTCGTATCCATTGGCGATGACCGTCAAACGGCCGGCACGCCATGCCTCGGGGTAGCGCTCGGCACACCACTGCATCGCTCCGGGCGTCGTGAACACCGAACGCGCCGCGCACGACAGGACGCGACGCTCCCAGCGGGCCTGCGACCTGACCGCCATCGGGTTCTTGCCCGCCGTTGAACTCGCAACCGGGTCGCGAAAATCCGCGATCCACGGGATGCCCGTCAAACGATGCAGGGTGTAGGCAACACAGTGGGAGGTCATGATGGGAAACGTCGACCAGATCGCCTGCGCATGATGGCGCCTGATCAGGCGCAGTCCGTTCCAGACAGCGGCGGGCCACCAACTCGACCACCTGTCGGGTAACGCGAAAATGGACGGATACCTGCCCATGACTGCCATATGGCGCTTGGCGTCCAGCGCAAAGGCACGGTACACATTGCACTCTTTGGGTATGGATCGAACACTGGCGGGATCGGTCAATTCGTACGCGCCCGGGGTTGCGGAAAGGACCACCGGGTCCCAGCCGCGCTCGGGCAGGTATTTCGTAAACGCCAAGAGCCGCAGGTGACCGCTGCTCAGTGCAGACGGCGGGAAATGGAAGCCGGTCATCAGTACACACTTGCCCACCACACGCCCCTCCATCACGGCTTCCCGAACGAATGCTCGGCCTGCCCGCGTCCCAGCAGGTGCGGTTGCGTTGCAGCGGCCCCTGCTGACCCCGCATATGCGACGACTCCTTCCGGTAATAGACCCTTCAGCAACGCACACATCGCCATCAGCTGATAACTGAGGTCAAAGTAGCTCGATGTGGTGGCCAGACCTGCAGTCATGAACGCAAGCAGGCTTACCTGGAGCATTGAAGCAAGGTCGAACGCCCATTTTTCATTTGGTAAATGCCGGCTTTTGTGGCGAACGTATGCACAGCTTCGCCAACTGGCGACCAGCAACCCAACAAAGATGGCAAGTCCAGGAAAGCCCTGTTCGCCAAGCACTCGAAAATAAATACTGTGCACCGCCCGTTGGACAGCCTCCTCGGGTGCGTAGCGGTTCCACAGGGCCTCGCTTTCATAGACTTTGAAGCCACCCCCGGTCAACGGGCGGTGCAACGCAACATTGGTTGCAAACTCCCAAGACTGGACGCGTGACTGCACCGTATTCACATCCTCCACGTGATGGATCGTATCCATGCGCGCAGTCCACTGGGGAGGCATGAAGTGATAAGCGGTGAGCCCAATCGCCATGAGTGCGATCGCGAGCGTCAACCGTTTGCGGCTTTTCAGGAACAGGGCCGCGCTTACCACCATGAGCGCAATGAGCCCGCCACGCGAGTAGGTACCAAGTATCGCGGCGCCGGTAAGGAACATCGCCAGTCCCAATCCGATCCTCACCATTTTTCTTGAAGTCTGGAGCTGTAGGTAGCGCATCAGTGGCAGAACCATGCACAGCGCCTGGGCCAGGTCGTTGTTGTCCCCGATGAAGCTTCCGGCTGGGCCGAACACGCGATTGCCGCCGCCGCTGATGATCGTGAACAAGCCTCCTTTGAGGCCGTAATACCCCAGCGATATCACAATCACCCATATCAACCAATGCATGCGCTCACGGCTATTGATCAGCATCAAGGTCACAAACACCATCACCATGATCTTGGCGAAGGTCTGCCAACTGACCCAGGCCGCATCCGGCAGGACCGCAAAGAAGGTGGTCAATCCAGTCCATAGCAGAAACATCATCAGCAACACACTGACCGTCGACCTGGGGATTCGCTTGTTCTCCTTGCCAACCCCCAAGCTCAGAAGCGTGACGACGGCAATTAGCATCACCCAAGGAAAGCCGTAGGCAAAGCCGAAGGTCAGCCGGTGCGGGTTCATGTAGCCGAGCCACGACCACACCAGCAAGCCGATGTACGGGCGCATCGCGGCCAGGGGGATCAGCCCGAGCATGATCAACGCGAAGGCGATATCGCGCATGGCTAGCCCACTTCCAGTTGCAGCATCAGCGCATCCATGCAGAACTTGGCCGCCCAGTTCGGATACCGATTCCTCATGTAGCCGCCTGAGCGCGGATGCGAGCCGGGTAGCGCGCCGCGCACGCCACCGTCAGCTGCGGCCAGGTTCTGGATCGACAGATTGAACCGGTTGGCGTCCTCGGCCGCCGGCAGCCAGGATCGCTCGCCGGTTTCCCTGGCCAGACGCTGCCAGATGATCGCCATCTGCGCATTGCCGGTCACACAGGTCCAGCGGCTCGCCGCCCGCCAGGCGAAATCCAGACGCCCGGGCAAGGCCCCATCGCGGCGCTGGGTGCGCGCAACGGCTTGCGCCACGCGCGCCGCCGCATTCACAAAGGCGTGGTTGGCGGCGATCAAGCCGACCTCCAGCATGCCGCGTGTGGCATACGCGATGGTGTGCGTGAGCGGCCGCTCGTTGTCTTCCAGATCGTTGTTTTCCAGCCATCCGTTGGGATGCATCTGGGCAAGTGCCCACTGCACATTGCGCACGGCCGCATCGAGATAGCGCGGCTCCTGCAAGACCTGGCTGGCCCTGGCCAGCGCAAACGCCACGCGCGTGTTGTAGGTATTCACGCCGTGGGCGGCAAACGGCGAAGCGTGGCGACGCCATGCGCCATCAGGATCCTGGGCGGCCACCAGCCAGTCGGCCGCACGCATCGCCGAGTCATGCAAGCGCGCATCTTGCGTCTGCTGCCACGCGGCCAGCCAGCCGAACAACACCTGTCCCGTATTGAAGATGGTTGGCACAACCTGCGTTGCGTCCATCGTGCCGGCACGCACGCCCCCTTCAGGAAGCTGGATCGCAGTTTCCCACTCGGCCATGCGAATGGCGCGCTCCCGATACTCAGGTTGACCGGAAAACTGTGCGTAGCGCAGGAAGGTTGGAATGATGTAACCGGTGGTTTCCGGATAGGCGCCAGCCCACTGCCGCTTCGTCGCATCGTAATAGGCGCTGACGCCGCCGCTGCCGGTGGCATCCTGGGCGCGCGCCAGCCATTCGGCGGCAGCCTGCAAGCCAGCCTGCGCATCGACGACAGGGCGCGTCCATGGTCTGGGCAAGAGTCTCGCGACCACGTTCATGACTCGCTCCCGGCCACCGGTGATCCCGGCACCCTCTTCGCAGTTCGGCTGAGCAGCGCGCGACGGACATGCCGCAGGCCTTGCACCAGGCACGGCATGGGATCACGCCACCGGCATACCGCATCGGCCACCTGGCCACCGGGCGGATAGCCCTGGGTGATGCGCTGGCCCTGGGCGACTGCGGACTGTACGTCCTCGGAGCGCACCCGCCAGACGACTGGTCGCCTGCTGGCGGCCGGCGGCGGAAGCGGCAGGCCCAGCGCCGAACACCAGGCCACGTACGGCAGATTGACGCCGTTCAAGGTGGCCACTTCTTCCTGGTAATCGGTACGGCCGATCGTCGGCTCCACCATGCGGAACTCGCCGCTGCGCGTGTCGCGCTTGTACTCCATGCTGGCCATGCCGACCACGCCCGCCGCCTGGAAAAACCGGGTGGTCATGGCGGAAAGCTGCGCATGCACTTCGGGGGCGGCGGTACAGCTGGCCGTGCCGCCCACCTGCGGCGGCCAGGAGCGGATCTTGCGTCCGGCAAAAGACCCGGCTGCCTGCCCGTCCCGATCGACGTACTGCAGACAGAAATGGATACTCGAATCGGGACCCTCGATCCATTCCTGCACCACGACATCGGCCATCACCGGCAGGATGCGGCGAAGCAACGCTGCCGCTTCTTCCGCACTGCCGGCACGGTAGGCCTTCCTGAATTGACGTGCATACGCCGCATCGCGCTCGCCAGGCTTGACCACGACCGGATAGCGCAGCTCGCCGAGTGCGGGCAGGTCCGCCAGCGCGCGGATGTGCACCAGCGGCGGGATGGGACTGCCGAGTTGTTCGGCCCGGCGCTGGAACCCCTCCTTGTGCTGCAGCGTGTCCACGACTTCCATGGGCGGCAGGTTGAACCGATACAGCGCCGACAGGCGATCGCGATGATGCGAAACGGTCCTGACACTTTCCTCCTGGGTCAGGAACAGCACCGGGCGCACGCCGGAAAATTGCGTCGTACCCAGGCGCACCAGGTCTTCGACCAGCGTTTCACCGTGCGTCGCACGGATCCGCAACGGCGTCGCCGCGCGGGTACGCATTTCCGCGCGCCGCGTGTCGGTATCCAGCAGGCAGACCGAAACCCGCGCGTGCGCCAGGCTGCGCGCCACGCCCAGGCCATTGGCTCCGGCGCCCAGTACCACGGCAGGCGTATCGACAGTCATGGGCCCCTCCCGCGCTCTCGCCGGTGCCGGTCGAGCACGTCGGTATAGACGGCGCGATAACGTGCCACGCTCGCCGACCAGGTACGTTCGCGCTCGACGAACTCCCGCCCATGGGCTATCACCCTGCCCCAGCTCGCGGGAGTCTCCAGCAGCTTGATCAAACACTGCGCGAGGGCTTCGGCCGATCCCGCGGAAAATAGATGGCCATTGTGGCCGTCGCGAATCAGCTCGCGGTGGCCGCCGACATCCGAGGCGGCCACCAGCTTGCCCATGGCCATCGCCTCAAGCGGCTTCAATGGCGTCACCAGTTCCGTCAACCGTCGCGAGATGCGCGGATAGACCATGACGTCCATGGCGTTGTAGTACCGGGCGACCTCGCTGTGCGGCACGCGACCGACGAAATGCACGACGTGGTCGAGGCCGAGGCGGGCGGCCAGCGCCTGCAGCTCGGCATCCTGCGGTCCGCCGCCCAGCAGCAGCAGGCGTGCCTGCGGCACGGCGCGCAGTACCAGCGGCATGGCCCGGAGCAAGCCATCCAGCCCCTCATAGGCGTAGAACGAGCCGGCGAATCCCAGCGTGGTCCCGCGGGTGAGCCCATATTTCTCCCGCAGCTCCGCGTCCTCGGCGCTGGCCGTGGATCGAAATTGGGTGGTATCCACGGCGTTGGGAATGACGGTGATCTTGTCGGCGGGAATGCCACGCTTCAGCATGTCGCCGCGCAAGCCCTCGCAGATCGTGGTCACGGCGTCTGCCCGTTGCAGGGCCCGGGTCTCCAGCGCGCGCGTCAACCGATACCGCGCCCCTCCCTCGCGCGCCGTACCGAGGTCGACGGCGGCGTCTTCCCAGAACGCGCGGACTTCGTACACCACCGGAATGCCGGCGGCCCGGCCCACCGCGAGCGCGGGGATCGCGTTCAGCACCGGCGAGTGCGCATGAAGAATGTCCGGATGCACGTTGTCCACCACTTCGGCCAGCCGGGTCTGCAATGCGCGCATCAGGCAGCGATGCCGGACCAGCGGCAGCCTCGCCAGCAGGCCGGATGCCGGCGGGGTGCGGTAGAACATCCAGTCGCCGACGTGTTCCTCGCGCTGCCGGTCGCTGCCCTGCTTGGGACCGGTCAAGTGCATCGTTTCCCAGCCCAGTGCACGCTGCGCCTCGAGGATGGCGAGCGTCCGGAAGGTATAGCCGCTGTGCAGGGGCAGCGAGTGGTCGAGCACGTGCAGGATACGCAACGGCCGCTCGGTCGATGCCTCCGGCCGGGCTTGGCGCGGCGCGACGCTCAGGACGTCGTTCATGGCTCGGCTCCAGCCGTCGCGCCGCCTGCAGCAGCCAACAGTACCCGTGCATAGAGTGCGTGCTGCGCTTCCACGACCGGCTGCCACCCCAGCCGCTCCGCCGCGCCGCGGGTGGCTGCACGCGTCGGCGCCCGGTCGCGCAACCGCAGCCAGGCGGCGGCAAGCGCTTCGGCACTGCGTTCGACGGCGATCTCGCCTGCCTCGGGCGCATCCAGCAATTCGCTGACGCCGGCAAACGGTGCGGCCACCACCGGCGTACCGCAGGCCAGGGACTCCAGCACGGCGTTGGGCATGCCCTCACGGCTCGATGCATGCACCAGCACGTCTGCTGCGTTGTAGTACTCGCACAGCTGTGCGTGGGAGATGGCGCCAAGCATGCGCACGCGCGCGTGGAGACCCAGCTGGCCCACCAGGTCGCGCAGCCTGCGCTGTTCCGGTCCCTCGCCGGCGATCAGCAGCGTTGTATCCGGCACCCGCGCCAGCGCCTCGATGGCAAGGTGCACGCCCTTGAGTGCGACCAGGTGGCCCACCGTCAACCACACCGGACCCGCAAGGCCCAATTTGGCACGAATCAGCGTGCGGTCCCGTGGCCCGAAATGATCAAGATCAACCCCATTGCGCAACACCGCAATCTTCCCGGGATCCACGCCCAAGGCGATGACCTTGTCCTTCAGCGCCCGCGACACGGTCACGATGGCGGCGGCGCACCCTGCGGCCCATTGGATCTGATGTTTGGGTCGCCGATAGCGCGGGATCACGTTCACGTCGGTGCCGCGCGCGGTGATCACCACCGGCCTGCCCAGCGCCGTACCAAGGCGTGCCGCCGCCACGCCGTCCGGGTAAAAGTAATGTGCATCGATCAGATCGAAGTCAGTGCCGCTGGCCTGCAGTTTTCGCAGGACTGGCAGAAGGGCGTGATACATCAGAAATGGTGCGATGCTCATGCCCAGTTTCGGAATCGTCGGATAGCGGGGATGGCTGACCTGGATACCGTAGCGCTGCTCATGCGCGGGCACCCGGGCAAATGCCGAGTGGGCCCCGAAGCGCCGATGCCGAAACGGAAACCAAGGCACCGGCGCTACAACCGTCGCGGTCACCCGGCCGGAATCCACGAGGTGGCGCAATCGCTCCTCGACAAACACGCCGTGGCGCGGCTGGACGGCATTCGGATACAGGCTGGTGAAGACCAGCAGTCGAATCTTGCGCTCGCCACCCGCCTCAACGCCGGTTCCGGCACTTCGCCGCGCGGCGTCGAAAGTTTCTTCTGCTGATGGCAGGACACCACTGGCAGCGCCGTTGGCCGATGCAGTCTTCATGGTTGTGCCCCGGCGGTTGCGACCCTACGCGTCGGCCCGGCGGGAGCCGCGGCAGCGGGCTGCTGCATGCGGCGCAGAAAGGCGTCCAGCATCAGCAGGCTCCACAGCGTCGCGCTGTGATCGCGCCGGCCAGCCGCATGTTGCTGCAGCAGCCGATCGAGCACGGCCGGCTCGAAGTAGCCGCATTCGGCAACAGCACCGGCGAGCAAAGCGTCCCGGGCGCGCCGCGCGAGCGGGCCGCGCAACCACGCTGCCACAGGCACGCGGAAACCCATCTTGCTCCGGTACAGCACGTCGTTCGGCAAGTCCGGTTCCAGCGTTTTCTTGAGGATGTACTTCGCGGTACCTCCTCTCAGCTTCAACCCGGGCGGCAACGAGGACGCCCACTCGACCAGACGGTGATCGAGCAGCGGCACGCGCACCTCCAGGCTGTGCGCCATGCTGGCACGGTCCACCTTGGTCAGGATGTCGCCGGGAAGCCAGGTCTTGAAATCCAGGTACTGGGCCAGCAGCAGCGGATGATCGGTGGGCGCGCGTCTGGCGTGGGCGCGGAACACGGCGAGCGCGTTGTAACCTTGCAGTTCGCGCTTGAAGCCCGCGCTGTACAGTTGCTGGCGCAGCGCCGCCGAGGTGGTGCTGACGGTGTGGAAATAGGCTTCCACGTCATCGCGGCCGAGGGCCTGCAACGTGGTCTTGGCGCGCAGCGGGCGCGGCGCCCAGTCGGCCTTGGGATAGAGACTGCCCAACACACCAAACAGCGGCTTGCGCAACGCCAACGGCAAGCGCGCGCGCATCCCGCTTTCCCACGCATGCAGGCGGTAGCGCCGGTAGCCGGCGAAATTCTCGTCGCCGCCGTCGCCGGACAACGCCACGGTCACCTGGGTGCGCGCCAACCCGCACACGCGATACGTCGGCAGCGCCGAGCTGTCGGAAAACGGTTCGTCGTAAACCGCCGCCAGCGTGTCGAGCAGATCGTAATCATCGGCGCTGACCCGCTGCTCGAAATGTTGCGTATGCAGATGCTCGGCCACGCGCCGCGCATAGGCGCTCTCGTCGAAACCGCCGTGGTCGAAACCGATGGAGCAGGTGCGCACCGGTTGCTGCGACGCCCGGCTCATGCTGGCCACCACGGCGCTGGAATCCACGCCGCCGGAAAGGAACGCGCCGAGCGGCACGTCCGCAATCATCTGCCCCGCCACGGCTCTGTCCAGCAAGCCGTGGAGCTGCGCTGCAGCCTCATCCGCCGTCATGTCGGCGGCCACCTTGAACGGCACGTCCCAGTATTGCCGGGGCACCGGTTCCGGTTCGCCGGCGTGCCAGCTCAACCAATGGCCGGGCGGCAATTTGAAAATGCCGCGATAGATGCTGCGCGGATCCGGCACGTAGCCGAGCGCGAGATAATCTTCCAGCGCCTGCGGATCGAGCCTGCGTTCCACGCCGGGATGCGCCAGCAGTCCCTTGAGTTCGGAAGCGAACACCAGCTCGAAGGTGCGGGTGAAGCCGTAGTACAGCGGTTTGATGCCAAGCTGATCGCGGGCCAGGTAGATGCGCTGCGTACGCATGTCCCACACCGCGAAGGCAAACATGCCAACCAGCCGCGTCAGGCAGGCTTCGCCCCACTGCTGCCAGGCGCGCAGCAGCACTTCGGTATCGCAGCGGCTGCGGAACACCACGCCGCGTGCCTCCAGTTCGGCCTTGAGCGAAGGGAAGTTGTACAGCTCGCCGTTGTAGATCAGTGCCAGACCGGCCGTTTCATCCACCATCGGCTGCTGCCCATGGCCCAGGTCGATGATGGACAGACGGCGATGCCCCAGACCCACGCCCTTGCCGAGATACAGCCCGGCCTCGTCCGGTCCGCGGTGAAGCTGCGCATCCCGCATGGCCAGCAGAGCCCTTTCATCGACATCGACATGCCGCGACGAGACGATACCGGCCAGACCGCACACGTCAGTGCTCCTTGTGCCCGGTCAGGCCGGACATCATGCGTGGCTGCACGGCGTTCATCGGCCGACCCAATAGTTCGTCGTACAGCGCGACATACGCGGACACCATGCTGTGCAAACCGAAACGCGCAGCGACGCGCTCGCAACCAGCCTCGCCATGTCGGCGTCGCAGTTTCTCGTCGGCGACATAGGCGCGCAGAGCCGCCGCCATGGCGTGCGGATCGCCGGCCGGCACCAGCGTTCCGGTCACGCCGGCCACCACCACTTCGCTTACTCCGCCGACATCGGTGGCCACCACGGGCAAGCCAGACGCCATGGCCTCCAGCAGGACGCCGGGCATGCCTTCGGCGATGGAGGAAAGCGCAAAGACGTCGAACTCAGCGAGCAGCGCCGCCACATCGCTGCGATTGCCCAGCAGCCGGACTTGCGTCGAAAGCCCGCCACGCTCGATCTGCGATTCGAGCGCAGCACGCTGCGGCCCTTCACCCAGCAGGACCAGGCGCAACTGCTCGCGCTGGTGCGGCCATGCTTCGCACAGGATGCGGAAGGCGGCTATCAGTCCGGCATGGTCCTTGACGGCATCCAGTCGCCCGACTGTGCCGATCAGCACGGTTCCGGGAGGCGCGAAAGCTCCCAGCAAGCGCCGCGTGCTTTTTTCATGTGCCGTGCCGGCAAACGCTGTTACGTCAATACCGTTGGGAATACACGCAACGCGCGAAGAGGGTATGCCCACCTTTTCCATGAGCCAGTCCTGCAGGTCCCTCGAAACCGCCAGATAACGGTCGATGAACGGCAGGAGACCACGCCGCAACAGCCGATACTTCCGGCTTTCACCGCGCGGGTCGGCGGCATCCCGGCCTCGTTCCGCATGCACGACGCGACGGACCCCTGCAAGCCGGGCGACCGGCGCCACGTCCACGGCACCAATGTTGTACGTGTGGACCAGGTCCGGCCCCAGATCCCGCAAGGCCCGCCACAACCTGAAATAGCAGCGCCAATCCTTGCCGGACCTTTTGCCCAAAGCCACGCATACAACGTCGCCGGACTCGATTTGATCCCGAAGCGCACCGTAGCCTTCCAGACAGATCACCGCGTGGCGGTAGCGCTGGCAGGTCTGGTTGATCAGGGTCACGAGCATGTGCTCCATGCCGCCGGTATCCAGCCGGAACAGTACGTGCACGATCAGCGGCCGCTCGTTCATGGCTGGCTCCCGGCAAGAACAGCCGGCTGCTGCGCCTGCACCCCGGACGCACCGGGCACGGGCAGCGCCTGCGCAAAGGCGTGCAGCTTCGTCCGCACCCGATCGGCATCGTCGCCGGCAACCGACGACGACAACGCCCATACCGAAGATCGCGGTACCTGTCCCTGCAGCACGCTCCACGCCTGCAGCAACTTGGTCAACGCCGGCGAGCGGGTGCAGCGGCGATCCACGCAGTACCAGTACCACACCAACCGCGACCCGGTTGCACCGGCCAGTCGCAACTCTCCGACCGTCGTGCTCCGCCCGTCGGCCAGCTCGACCCGTCGGCTGGCGCTGCTCAGGATTTGCGCGTGCGCCGAATCGTAGAGGTCGTTGCCGTAGGTGATCAGGGTATGCCCGCGGCGCGGCTTGCCGGTATAGACGGCATGAAACAACTCGACCACGTCGCCGCCGGTGACCGATTGATAGGACACGCGCACCTGCCCCGCCGCTCCCCTGAAGATTGGCCGCCAGCCGTCTGCGGCAGCCTGTGGCCCGCTCCAGCCCGCGATCGCTGGTGCGGTCAGGCGCATGGTCTGCGGCGGTGCCGGTGGCGCCAGTCCCGAGGCAAGAGACGGCCCTGCAATCAACAGCGCGAACGCCACCAGCCAAACCACGGTGCGCGCACTGGCAGGCATGCCGCCATGCGCGGGGGGCTGCTCCGGCGCCACCAGCGGGTCGCGGAAGAACCAGCCGGCCAGCAGCAACAGCAGCAGCACCGTGCCGAAGAACTGCCAGCCAAAAATCATGTGGTCCGTGCCGGTCGCGTATTTCAAGCCCCAGGTCTCGCCAATCAGCACGGTGAAACACACCCGCAAGCCATTCGCGACGACCGGCGTCACTGCCGCCAGTACCACGAAAACCGCCCGCTTCCACCAGCGTCGGTACATCAGGTAGGCGTACAGACAACCGAGTGCGGTGCAGGCGATGAAAAACTTCACGCCGCTGCATGCTTCGGCCACCAGCCATACCGCCGAGGGCGTGAGGATCTCCCGGCCGTTGAGAAGCACCGGGACGCCGATCAACTCCAGCGCGCGTACCGAGAAATGCGCCGTGATGTCCTGCAGCGGACCGACCAGCGCGTCGCCCCAGGGAACCGCGAACACCACCAGATAGCCGAGTGGGAACGCCAGCACCCACAAGGCGCGCCACCCCCAGCAGGCCAGCACCAGCGCCGGAAACAGCGCCACGAACGCGAAATGCTGCGCCAGATTGACGTCGAGCAGGCGGCCGGCATACCAGACGAACACCAGCGCCGCCATCGCTGCCAGACCCCAGACACTCGGCACCGGCGGGTTCGCCTGAAGCTGATGGCGCAGACCGAAGGCCGTCCACAGGCTCAACGGAAAAATCAGGAAGGCGTATTGGTAAGTGCCATCGTGTGCCCAGGCCCACGCCAGCGATTGCACGGTCCGCCAATAGCAGGCCAGCAGCACGGCGACGGCGACGGCGAACGCCGCCACAGCCGATACCCAGCCCGTAATGCGCATGGAATAGACGGGCACGGCGGCAAGCGGCCTGCTCATGAGCACGCCTCCAACCCGGCAGTGCCTACGGCATCCGCGCGGGCTGCACCGCGCTGCGCATTGCACAGCACGCTTTCGTACGCATCGAGATGGCGCGCCCAGTCATGGCGCGACAACACCTCGACGCGGGCCGCCGGCACCCGCACCGCCTGCGGCGCATCCAGCCAGCGCAAGGCTTCCGTCGCCATGGCCTCGGGCGATGCATCGATGCAGCCCTGGCGACCTGCGAAATCCCTGATGCCCTCCCAGGCCTCGGGCGTTGCCAGCAACACCTTCTCCATGGCCAGTGCCTCCAGCACCTTGTTCTGGATGCCGCGCGCAATGCGCAACGGTGCCGTCACGGCATGGGCGTATGCCAGGTACGGGCGCGCATCCTCCACCCGCCCAGTCACGGTAATGCCCGCGAGCTGACCCAGCGCGCGGACCGCCGCGGTGGGCCGGCTGCCGACAATGTAAAAACGGGCGTCCCGCTGCCGGGCGGCGATCCGCGGCCACACTTCGTGCGCGAACCAGCACGCCGCATCCACGTTGGCGCGGTAATCCATGGCGCCGACAAACACCACCACCCGCTCTCCCAGCCGGTAGGGACTGGAACAGGCCCGCTGTGGATCCCAATACCCGGCATCCACTCCATTGGGGATACCGTGGACCCGGCCGGCCGACTCCGGTACCAGCTGTCGAAAGAACGCCGCCTCGGCTTCCGAGACAAACACGCTGGCGTCGAATTGCGCGGCAATCGTGCGCTCGAACTCGGCCAGTCGCCGCGCTTCGCGCTGGTACAGCATGCGCTTCACGCCGCCACCGGCCTGCTGCGCGTACTGCTGCCATTTGTCGGAATCCACGTCCACGAAATCCATGACCCGGCGCAGCTGGGCGTGCCGCATGACCAACGGCGCCACGCCGGACGAATAGCACAGGGCCAGCTCCAGCTTGTGGTCGGCCAGCAGCCGTTCGACCCAGCGCCGCATCACGCGGTCGCGATAGGCCCCGACGGTAAGCGCATCACCCCGCGTCAGCGCGGCAAGCGCACGCCAGCGGGCACGCCAGGGCGGCAACGGCCGGACACACGCCTCGGCGCACAAGGCCTCGACCTGCGCGAGGTAGCGCCAGTCGGCCGGGTCGTCCACGAACGTGCCGAGATACACGCGGTAGCGTTCGGCGAGTCGCCGCAGCACATGGTACGAGCGGATCTTGTCGCCCTTGCTGGGCGGCCAGGGCAGCCGGTGACAGAGGAACAATACCGATTGCATGGGCTAACCCAGATCCCGCGCAAGCCACGGCCCCAGCGCACGGCTCACCGGCAGCGGCAGCCGCTTCCACGCTTCGATGAACAGGCCGTACTTGCTGTTCGCGGGGCTGATATTGGGAACGGTCCCGGCACGCACCAGGTAATAGGCATAGGGCAGCGGTTGCGGCTCGAAGCCCCAGTGCTTCTTGAAGTGGTAGGAACCGCTGTCCCGTTTGCTGCGGCCGTAGTCGAACAACCGGGCGCCGCGCTCCACCGCACGTTGCATCACCGCCCAGTACATGAAATCGTTGGCCGCCAGATCGCGGCCACGCGCCACGCTGCCGCCGTAGTACGGATGCACCTCGTCGCGAAAGTAGAAGCTCATGACCGCGGCCACCGGCTGCCCCTGGTGGGTGACCACGGTAACCTCGCAATCCTGGCCAAACGCCTGCTGCAGGCTCGCGTAATAGTTGCGCGACAACACCGGCGTACCCAGATTGCGCACGCTCTCGGCGTACACCCGGTAGAACTCGGCGATGCTGCCGTCGTGGCGCGCCTGCAAGCCGGCGCCAACGCCCTTGCGCACCATGGCGCGCTGCTTGCGCGGGATCGCCTTGAGATTCGTGTCGTGGTCCGCACAGATTGCCTTGCGGAAGCTGACGTACAGATCCTTGACCGGCCACGCGGGGTGGCGCAGTTCGCGGTCGCGCAGTTCGAGATAATCGACACGCAATTCGTCGGCGAGCGCGCCAGCGGCCTCGGTGAGCTGTGCCTCGCTGTCCGGGTCGTCCGCCACCACCCCGCCGTACACGCAGAATGGCGTCGAGATCAGCGCGTGACCGAACAGCCGGCTGCGCATCTCGGTGAGCGGCAGCACGCCCGTGATCGCCCCGTCCCGTTCCGCGTACAAATAGTGGCAACGATGGCCAAGCACCTGTTCGAGGATTCCGCGCCAGGCCACCCGGTGGAAAAACGTGGCCCGCGAAGCGCCGCCGACAAACGCGTCCCAGCGCTGCTCGTCGCCTCTTTCCAGGCGCTTGACGACGCAAGGATTGGCGGAATGGCTGTCGTCCGCGCGGTCGAGCATGTCGCATCCCCCGTCAATGCGCATAGAGTTCGACGGCCTGCAGCGCCACCACCGGGTAGTCGGCGTGGCTGCGGGCGAGAAATACCCGATCCATGCGGTCGAAACGGAAATCGCGCACGAGCCGCTCGAGTCGGGGCGTCGTGCGGCTCAGGTTCAAATAGTGGCGCACCCGATTCCTGAGCGTCGCGCCGGGCACCCGTGGCTGCTGCGGATCCACTTCCCATGGATGGAAATAGAACACTCCGGCGCGCCGCTCGCGCCGGTTGACGCGTCGCAGGCCGCGCCTGAACAGCGCATACGGCAGCAGGCGAAAATAGCCGCCGCCGCCGCACGGCCAGTTGCGCCCGCACAGGCGCACCGTCGTCACCGGGATCTCGAGCAGGCCGGAACGCTCCGCGAAAAACGGAAATCTCGGCGCCGCCGGCATGCCGTACAAATCGTGATGAATCGGCACGATGCTGGAACTGTAGCGGTAACCGGCTTCGTGCAATTCGTCGTGGGCCCACATCGTGGTGGGTCCGATCGAATAACTGGGTGCCCGATAGCCATGCACTGCAGTGCCGGTAACGTCTTCCAGCAGACGTTTTGTACGCGTGATGCTGTCGCGAAACTCCGCCCGGCTCAGATGCGTCAAACGCTCGTGGCCGAAACCGTGGCTCGCTATCTCATGGCCGGCGGCGCTGATGTCGCGCACCAGCGCAGGGAAGCGCTCCGCCACCCAGCCCAGCACGAAGAAGGTGGCATGCACACCGTTCCGCTCGAAAAGCTCCAGCACGCGCCGGGTATTGCCTTCGACGCGGACGGGCCAGTGCGGCCAGTCCTCGCGCCGTATGCACTCCTCGAAGGCTGCCACCTGGAAATAATCCTCCACATCCACCGTCATGGCGTTGGTGACCGGATCGCGCGGTGGCGGCAAGGCGCTCATTTGCCTTCCTGGCTCGAACGCGGATAGCGCATGTCGGTGATCACGGCCTCGTCCACGGCCGGTGCCATCGACGACGCAGCCAGCAGCACTTCCCTGCGCCGGACCTCTTCGCGCAGCAGCTGCAACATGAATTTGCTGCGTTCGAGATCCATCGAGGCGAGCCCGCCATCCCGTTGCGATGACGCGGCGTCACGCGTCAGGTCCAGGTCCTGGAGCGCGGCGGATACTTCCAGTGTCGGCGGCACGCCCGGCATCTCGTCGCGGATCTCGTCGAGCACGACGGTGAGCGCCGCCTGGTCCAGGTCGTGCAGTTCTTCCAGGTAACCGTGCAGCAGCAGCCGGTCCATGATGAGGTTGATCTTGCGCGGGATCCCGCGGCTGGCCCGGTAAACCCCGGTAAAAATTTCGGGTGCCAAGTCCGGATCGTTGCTCCAGCCGACGGTATGCAGGCGGTGCAGGATGTACGCGCGGCTTTCCTCCTCGCTCATCGGCTCAAGCCGATGGGAGGCGATGATGCGCTGACGCAACTGTTCCATGTGGTTGCTGACCATGACGCGCCGCAGTTCGGTCTGGCCGACCAGGAATATCTGCAGGAGCGCACGGCCCTTGAACTCGAGATTCGACAGAATGCGCAGCATCTCCAGTGCCGCCGCGGTAAGCGTCTGCGCCTCGTCCACCACCAGCAGGGCATGCGCCTGACGGGCGTGCAGCGAAATAAGGTGCCGCTTCACATCCTGCAGCAGGGCCTCCTTGCTGCGTCCGTCATAGGGCAGGTCCAGCGCCGAAGCCACGGCCGGCAGGATGTCGTCGCCATCGAGATTGGCCGAGGCGATGCTGGCTACGGCAAGGTTGCGATGCGAGAGTTCCTCGAACAGCTTCTGGATGAGCAGCGTCTTGCCGGTGCCGACTGCACCGGTGATCACCACGAAGCCTTCGCCCTGCTCGAAACCGTAGAGCAGGTACGCCATGGCGCGCTTGTGGCCCTTGCTGGGAAACAGCATTCCCGGATCCGGGGTCAGCTGGAAAGGCTTGCCGCGCAGCTTGTAGAACGCCTGATACATGCCGCCCTCAGAACAGGTGGGTGAACTGCAGGAAAATCACGTTGGCGCGGTACCCGCGCACATCCGACGCCGCCGCACGCACACGGCGGGAGTCGCGGCGCAGCCGCAGGCTGGCGAAGTCTTTCGGGTCGAGTTGATGCACGAGCTCGAGTTGCGCGTACTGGCTGTAGTTGGTTTGCCCGTCCTGGTAGCGGTAACGCTGCCAGCCATAAGTGGGAGTCAGGGTGGTCAACGCGCCGATATCGAACAGCCAGCTGACATGCGCATTCGCCACTCTTTCCTTGGCGCTGTTCAGCAGAAAATAGATGCGCCGCTCGTCGTACAGCATCACCCTCAACATGCCGATGGGCATCTCGTAGGCGGCCGATGCGGTGGCGCGCTTCATGAGGTAAACCCGCTGCTCCCTGAGTGCGGGAATCCCGGGCAGTCCGATCGACGGGATCGCGTCCAACCCCTGCCCCAGCAACTGCTGGTTGATGTCGGTGGGTCGTTCCACGTAACTTGCGGACGTCGTCAGCAAGGCGGCGGTACGCGTCCAGGACAACTGGTAGCTGCGGCCATAGAACCGGTGGCCGACCAGTACCTTGAAATCATTCAGCGTACTGGACCAGTCGACGCCGGCGTCCCAGAAGCTTGCGCCCAGCCGGTCCACCGTGCCATCCGCGAGGTACTTGTTTTCCTTGCCGACGTCGGCGATCAAGCTGACGTTGCCATGGACCGGCACAGCGGCTCCCAGCCTGGCCATCGAAAAACGCGAGCTGCGCCCGGCATCGGATTCCAGACGCTGGTCGAAATAGCCGAAGTTCCAGCTCCATGTTTCGTACTGCGGGCTCACCAGGCTGAGCTGCAGGGCGTTGCTGGTGATGTCGGACACGCCGGTCAACGAATCGTTGTTTTGCGCGGCAATGCCCCTGGTGTTGTACAGCACGCGCCCATAGCTGTAACGCAGCATCGCGGTGCCCACGCTGCCGAGATCCTGGACCCAGTACGGACTGAGCGTGGCGCGCGCAATATTGGCGCGGTTGTTGTCCAGGAAAAACGTGCCCGACCCGGCCGGCAATTCGCTGTTGATGACCGCGCGCCCGTACAGCGCACTGCCGTCGAGGAACAAATGCCGCGGAAGCAGGGTGAGCGTGCCGTGGGCGTCGAGGTTCTGCGCCACCTGGTTATGGCGCGATTGCCCCGAATACAGATATCCGGTGAGCGCGTAGTTCAACACTCCGGAAAACCGCGGCCCGCTGTAGGCCGACTTGATGAACGGCTGGACCTCGGTGATCCAGCTGCTCTGTTTCGGTTTGCCGCTGGGCGCCAGCATGAGGTTGTCGGTGTACAGCTCACCGAGCGTGACGCCCATGACCACTCCCGGAGAGTCGATGCTCGGCTGCGGGATGACGCCCGGCGGCAGATTCTCGGAACTGTCGGCGAATCCGCCGGCAGCCGAATCCAGCACGGGCGGCGCCTGCGGATCCGCGCTCTGGGCCGCCGCCCCGGTCAGCCAGCCTCCGAGGGCGATCGACGACAAGACGACCGACGCCGACAGCGCACGCATCTAGGCTTCCCCGGCAAGGCGGCCCCGGGGATACAGGCCATAGTAGCTGTAGTAGTAGTTCTCGCTTGCCGGCAGGCAGCTCATGTTGAGAATCAGGCCGACATATGGCGAGCCGTTCAAACTTTGCAGCGCCGAATGGACCGCATGCTGGCCCGTCTGACTCGCGGCGACCACCATGACAACCTGGCCCATGTGGGAAGCCAGCACCTGCGATTCCGAGGTCGCCAGCAAGGGCGAAGAGTCGAACACCACCAGGCGGCGCAGATGGCGGCCGCCAAGTTCTTCGAGGACCTGCTCCATGCGCAGGCTGCTGAACAACTCGGCCGTCAGCGGATGGCGTTTCCCTACCGGCACCACCAGCAGATTCGGCACATCGGTCCGCACGATGACCTCGGCGGGCTGGCGCCGTTCGTCCACCAGCACGTCCATCAGGCCAGGCTGCCCGTCGAGTCCCAAGGCGCGGGTGATATGGCATTTCGGTATGTCGCCGTCCACCAGCAACACCTCGAAATCCAGCTCGCGCGCCAGACTCAAGGCCAGGTTCACTGCGGTAAAGGTCTTGCCTTCTCCAGGCAACGCGCTGGTTACCACAATGCGCTCTGCGTGCGCCAATACCTTGGCGCCTTTTCCGATGGCATTGTCCATCAATGGCCGTTTGACGCGGCGAAGCTCATCGGCAAGCCGATCGTTCGCCTCATCACCCGTCGGGAGCAGACCGGCGCGCTCGAGCGCGCCTTGATCCACGTGCCAGAGCGGCGTGGTTTCCGCGGCCTGATCCACCGTCCGCGCCCTGCCGGACAAACGCTCGATCGTCGACGCCGGATGCGCTGGCTCCTCCACGTCGACCAGTGGCGGAACCGGCGGCTCAGGCTGCAGGGTCTTGAGCTTCTCGACCGCCTTCTCAACGATGCTCATGCGACCCCCACCACGAAGAAGTGCTGTACCAGCTGGGTAAGCTGTCCGTCAAAGGCGAACCCCAGCGCCAACACCACGGCCAGCAGGCCAGCCCCGGTGCAAAACCCGACCACTTCGCGGCGTTGATCCTGGCGCCGCGACGGCGACTCGATCAAGCTGAGCGCACCGAGCACGGGATAATCGCCGGACTCCCGCAAAGTCTTGAGGCTCACGAACACCGGATTCACCTTATGCAGGAGATATGCAAACGCGCCGCCGATAGCCAGCGCCAGCGTGAGCACCAGCAATAGCAGCAGTCCGCGCTTCGGGCTCACCGGCAGCAGCGGAACGACCGGCGGATTGATGACACGGAATTTCAGATTGTTGCCGCTCTGCGTTGCGTCCTGGGACAGCTCGGCCGTGTTCAGACGCTCCACCAGCTGGTCGTACTGCTTCTTGGTGACGTCGTAATTGCGCATCAACCGCTGCAAGGTGGCCTGCACGTCGGAAATCTTGTCCACATTGCCCTTGAGGTCGGCAATCTGCCGTTTCTGCAAGGCGACTTGCGTGGCCAGCGTCTGGATGCTGACCTGGGTGGAATACATGGACTTCTGCATTTCCTGGTACACCGGATTATCCGAGACCACGCCCATCACCGAGGTCCCGGGGGCATTCTTCTGCATGGCTTTGCGCCGCTCCTGCAGCTGCGCGATCATGCGCCGGGCGGAAATCACGTCCGGGTATTCGTCCGTATAACTCAGCAACAGCTGGTTGAGCCGTTGCTGGTAAGACGCAATCTGCGTGTCGATCTCCTGGGTGCGTGGATCGATTCCCGACGAAGTCGGGCCGCTGCTCGCCAGGGAGCGCATCTGCTGCTGGATGGTCGCGCGGCTGGCGACGGCCGTGTCGTACTGGTCCTGCAGGTTCTGCAGCTGGGTCTCGGCCGCCTGCAGCCGCGTGGAATAGCTGCTGCCGCCCTGGTTCGGGATGTAGCCGACATTGGCCTTCTGGAAATCCGCGAGTTTCTGCTCCGCCTCGTTCAGACGATTGCTGTAAGCCTGGACCTGCTGCTGCAGGAAATTCTGCGCCGTGTCGGTGGACACGGTATTCGCGCCCAGCGTGTCGTTCATGAGTATCTGCAGGAACGCCTGGACCACCTTCTGCGCCATCTTGGGGTTGGGGTCGGCATAGCTGAGGTTGTAGAGGTCCTTGGGGCCAGCGCCCTTCACCGTGACGGCAGCGCCGAGGTTCTCCAGCAACTCGTCCTTGTCCGCCGGGGTGGTGGCGCGCAGGGACAGCCCGGTCTTATCCGCCACGGCCTCGAGATTGGGGCGCGAAAGCAGGGTCTGGGTAATGATCTGGAGGCGCCCCCGCACATCGGGCTGCACCGCCACCCCGCGCAGCAGCGGATTCGTCAACGCCTCGGTGTCGGCATACACCTGGGCACTGGCCGCGTACTTGTTCGGCAGGCTGAACACCAGCATCGCGCCCACGATCGCCACGCACCACGCGACGATCAGCGCATGCCAGCGATAGCGCCAGGTGGTGCGCGCCTCCAGCAGCACATGCTGAAACAACTCACGCAAATCGATCGATTGTTTCTGCATCACTTGCCTTCCCCGATGTCGTCGACGGTTGCCATGTATTCGTGCGCGTCGCGCGTCAAAGCAATGACTGCGGAATGATCAGGATGTCGCCGGGGTGCATGACCATGTTGTACTTGATGGCACCGTTCATCAGGTCGCCGAGCCGCACCGGGATGGTCTGCTCGCTGCCGTCGGGCAGGCGACGCGCCACCTTCGCGTCGTTGCCAGCGGCGAATTTGGCCAGGCCACCGACTTCGATCATCACGTCGAGCAGGGTCATGCCGCTGCGGTACGGGACCGCCTTGGGCATCGCTGCCTGCCCGACGACGCGCACCTGCTGGCTATAGGCGCCGACGAAACTCTTGACGATCACGGTCACCAGCGGCGAACGGACGTAGCGGCTCAACGCGCTTTCCAGGTCGCCAGCCAATTTTTCCGGGGTTTCGCCGGCGGCCACGATGGATTGCACCAGCGGGATGGAGATACGTCCGTCAGGGCGCACCGGCACCGTGGTGCTCAGGCTGGGATTGTCGCGCACGAAAATTTCCAGCGAGTCGCCCGGACCGATGATGTAGTGCTCCGTCGTCGTCGGCGGCGCCGCGGCCGACCCATCGATGACCGGTGCACTTCTGCAGCCGCCAAGCAGCAAGGCAGCCGCCATCATCAGCCAGAAGACGCAGTTTCCCGGGAGCGGTCTCATCGCTTGTTCTCCTCTGTTCCCTTCGATGTCAGCGTGCACCACGCCCGAACAGCACCACTTCCACGGTCTGGACCAGGATGGCCAGATCAAACACGAGGTTGTGGTTCTTCACGTAAAACAGGTCGAAATTCAGCTTCTGCTCGGCGTCCTCCAGGGACGAACCGTACGGGTAGCGCAGCTGGGCCCAGCCGGTCAGCCCCGGCTTCACGCAATGGCGCAAGCGGTAATAGCAGATGCGCGTGTTGAAGTCGGCCACGAACTGCGGTCGCTCCGGGCGCGGGCCAATGATGCTCATGTCGCCGCGCAGCACGTTCCAGAGCTGCGGCAGCTCGTCCAGCCGGGCGTTGCGGATGAAATGCCCGACCCGGGTCACCCGGCCGTCGTTCTTGCTGGCCCAGCGGGCCACCCCGTCGCGCTCGGCGTCGATGCACATGCTGCGGAACTTGATCAGCGAAAACAGCTCGCCGTTTTCGCCTACTCGTTCCTGGTGGTACAGGATCGGCACGCCGCGACCTGACTCCAGCCGGATGGCCAGGGCCGTCAACAGCATCAATGGCCACGCCACCAGCAAGACCAGCGCGGCGACGACCACGTCGAAAGCCCGCTTGATCGTGCGCCGCACCGGCGAGCTGTTGAAGCCATCCGAAAAGACCAGCCACGAGGGGTTGGTGAGATCCATCTTGATCCTGCCGGCCTCGCGCTCGAAAAACTCGGTGAGCTCGGTCACTGCCACGCCGCGCTGCTTGCATTCCAACAACGCGTCCACCGGCAAGGTGCCGCGGCGATCGTCCGGCCCCACCACGATTTCGTCCACGCCAAAGCGGGCCGCCCATTCGTACAGGGCGCCGTCGGGATGCAGCAGCAAAGGCGCGGAAATGGACACCGGATCGGTACCGACCGGCACGTAACCCAGGACCTTGAACCCGCGCTGATCGGTCCTGCGACGCATCTTGTGGCTCACCTCGACGGCGCACTCGCCGGCACCGAACATCACCACCCGGCGCTTGAACAGGTCGGCGTCCACGAACTCCAGGAATGCCGCCCGCCACAACGCCACAACGACGTAGCCCACTACCAGCGTGATGCCCAGAACCCCGCGACCCAGATAGGCCGGAGGAGCCATGTAGTACACCACGGTAAGCGCAATACCGCCCAGCAAGAAGGCAACGCCTTGCCGACTGAGCCGCCCGAGCCAGCCCGCCCGCAGATGGATCTGGTACAGCCCCAGCGCCGTCATCGAGACAATCAGCATCGCCGCCACCAGCAGCCCCCGCCAGTGCAACGCTTGCCTGAATGCATCCTGGGCGCCGGCATCGCCCAGGTAACGCAGCACCACCGCGGCATAGACACTCGCCAGCAACAGTACAAACTCGACCGAGACCAGCAACAATTGCCAGTGCAGTGCACGAAATCGGAATAATCCGTACATGCTTGAGCCTCCCCTGCATCCCCGCAGCGGCCAGTCCTTCCGTCGACAAAACTGCGACGTGAGTCACAATCTTAGGCTTTGCACAAGTGACCTTCCCGTGAAAACGCTGAAGGCTGGTTTGCGCACTGCAAGCCGGGGCGTCGGCATGACGAGTGGCGGGCTGCGGGCGCCACAATCATTCCAATCAGCGCTCGGGTCCGTCATGCCCACACGCCGATCGGCGAAAGGCCGGCCCGGAGCAAGGCGAAGGACGGCACGACTGCGCGGCATGGCCTGACGTGCGAAAATCGGACCAACCACCGATACCCTCTACTTCATGACCACCCAGAAATACGATTTCCGCCAGTTCCAGGAAGAACTGACCAGGCTCGAACGCCAGGCCGAACCGCCGCCGGCCAAGCCGCTCGGCAAGAAGGCCGTGGCGGCGCAGCGGTTGGCGCGGGCGCGCGAGGAATTCCTCGCGTTGCGCCGACGGCATGAATTGAGCGTGGCCGACGTGGTGGCGTTCTTCCCGGAAGAGGAAGGCATCACCTACCTGCAGCAACTGATCGCGGCGGCGCAGGCGAAGCCCCGGCGCACACGGAAGGCCTAGATGAATGCCGCCAGAGCGAAGCTCCACACGATGAACACACCGATCGACGCCCACGCCCTGCCGTCTGACACCACCGGCCGATGGCGAAAGCTGGCGCTGATGGTGACGATGCTGGCCACGCTGGGCGCGGGCGGCTGCAGCTCGCTGCGCGGCGCGCATTCCTCGGTGGTGACCACGCCATCGTCCCCGCCGACGGCGACGGCGGCGTCAACGGCGGCCAGTGCGTCCGGCGGGCGGTCACTGGCCGCGATCGGCAACCAGCTTCAGTCCGGACACTACGCCGAAGGCGAAAAGGCCCTGCGGCACTACCTGGAACAGCATCCGGGCGACCGTGCGGCGCGCGCCATGCTGCGCCAGCTCACCGCCGATCCGCGGCAACTGCTGGGCGAGCGCTGGCGCGCACACGTGGTGCAGCCGGGCGACTCCTACAGCACCCTGGCCGAGCGTTATCTCGGCGACGCGAACCAGTTCCTGATCCTGGCCCGCTACAACGGCTCGACCGACCCTTCGCGGCTGCGCGTCGGCGAGACGCTGCACATGCCGCTGTCTGCCGATGCCGCGGCCGCGGTGCCGGCGGACGCCGTGCTGCCGACGGCGATCGTGCGGGCCAGCGAATCGCCGGCAACGGCGGCGCGCCGACTGCAGGAGGAGAGCGTGTCCCTGCTCGGCCAGGGCCATCGGCAGCAGGCGCTGGCCCGCCTCGACCAGGCGTTGACCCTCGACCCCGGCCTGAAGCCGGCCGGGACCGGCGCGGCGGCGCTGCGCAAGCAACTGCTGGACTCGTACCACGAGCGCGCGATCGTGCTGTACCGCGACCAGCAGCTGGACCAGGCCATCGCGCTGTGGGACCGGATCCTGGCGATCGCGCCGGACTACGAGCCGGCGATCGTCTACCGCACCCGCGCGCGCGAACTCAAGCAGCGGCTCAAGCAATACTGAGCCGCAGCTTCAGGACTCGCCGGCGCCCTCTTCGCTGGCCGCCGACATGATCCGCGTCGGTCGCGTGACGTCCTCGACGGCAGCCGGCGCGGCCATTCCGGACCGGTGCTGGCGGGCCTGCAGCGCGCCGTTCATCAGGTTGAAGGCGGCGAACAGGCGGCCCAGCTCGTCGCGGCGGGCCAGCCGGATGCGATGGCGAAAGTCGCCGCGCGCCACCTTCAGCAACGCGTCGCCCAGCAGGTCCAGCGTGTTGAGCGGGCGACGGAACAGCCAGTAGGCCGCGCCGACCACGGCCGCCAGGGTCAGCACCAGCACCACGGCGATCACCCACAACGTGGTGCGCTGTGCCGCACGCAGCGCCGCATTGCTGATGCCCAGGCGCAGGTCGCCCACCGTCTTGGCCTGGTAATGGATCGGCACGTCGAACAACAGCATGCCGCCCTGCTCGCGCCCGCCCGCGGTGCGGCTGAGGTAGCTCTGGATGTCGCCCGATCGCGGCAGGTACTTTTCCCCATCCGGCGCGGACAGCCGCTGGCCGACCTCCTGCGGCTGCGTGCTGGCGATGACGCCGCCGTCGCGGTCGGCGATCGCCAGGTAGCGGATCTGCCGGTTGCGCGAAACGTCGGTGACCAGCGCGCGGGTGGCGGCCTGGTCGCCGAGCAGCAGGTTCTCGGCCGACTCGCTGGCGATCATGCGCCCCATCGAGCTGCCGAAATCCAGCGCCACGCCGGTCACTGCGGCGCTCTGCTTGGCGTAGATCGCGGCCAGCCCCAGCACCAGCACCAGGCTCAGGATCGCGCCCAGGCTGCTGGCCCAGCGCAGGCGCAGGGAAATGATGCGGGTCGCCAGCGGGTCTTCCCGCTCGCGCTCGTACTCGCGCGCGGCCAGGCGCAGGTCCTCGATGACCTCGGCGCCGCGCTGGTAGCGCGACTCCGCCGCGGGCGCCAGCAGGGTGCGCACGATGCTGACCAGGATCGACGGCGTGGCCGGGTCGCGCGGGCGGATCGGCGGGCGCGGCGAACGCAGGCGCTTCCTGACCAGTTGCTGCGGGTTGCCGATGTCCGGCCACGGCAGCTTGCCGGTGAGCAGCCAGTACAGCACCACGCCCAGCGAGAACAGGTCGCTGCGCGCGTCGGTGCGCTCGCCGCGCAGGCGCTCCAGCGCCATGTAGGCCGGGGTGCCGCCGACTTCCGCGGATACCCCGCCGGCATCGCGCAGCACGCCGCGGCGCTCGGCGATGCCGAAGTCGCTGATCTTGGCGTAGCTCCAGCCGTCGGCCAGCATGATGTTCTCGGGCTTGACGTCGTGGTGCAGCACGCCGCGCGCATGCGCATAGTCGAGCGCCGCGGCGAGCTGACCCACCAGGTCGATGATCACCGGCAGCGACGGAAAGCCTTCGCGGGTGACCGCGCTGGCGAGCGTCTCGCCCGAAAGCCGCTCCATCGCGATGTACGAACGGCCGTCGTCGGTCTCGCCGACGTCGAAGATGGTGACGATGTGCGGATGGGTCAGGTGGCCGGCCGCACGCGCCTCGACCAGGAAGCGGCGCCGGTAGACGGGATCGGCGGCAATCTCGCGGTGCAGGCACTTGATCGCCACCTTGCGCTCGATGTCCGGGTCGAAACCGGCGTAGACGACCGCCATCGCGCCTTCGCCGAGGACACCCTCGATGCGGTAGCGGCCGACCTGCTGGGGAATGACGTCCTCGCTCACGGCAACCCGAAGAACCACCACGCCAGCGCGGCCAGCGCGCCCACGGCGGCGAGCAGCACGGCGACTACGATCCGGCGCCGCGATGCCGGTTCCGGTTGGCCGTGCTCGCGGGTCAGGAACACGAACTCCGCCTGCCCCAGCCGGATGTGGTCGCCGTGGCGCAAGGCCGCCTCGTGGATGCGCCGGTCGTTCACGAAGGTGCCGTTGGTGGACAACGTGTTCACGATGACGCAGCGGCCGCGCTGATTGGTGATCCAGGCGTGGTTGCCGGATACGCTGAGGTCGTCGATCACGATCTCGTTGTCGGCGCGGCGGCCGATCGCCTGCCGGCCCGGCCCCAAGGCAAATCGATGGCCTTCGATGCCGAGGCTGCTGCCTTCCAGCACCGGCTCGCGCACACTGATCGGGCGCTCCGTCGCGCTTTCGGCGTCGCTGGCGTACCGCCGCAACGCCTCGGTGGAAAAAAACCGGGTGCCCTGCGGTCCTGAAGATCGCTCGCTCATCGAAACCTCGTCCCCCCTGTCCAGCCGGCACTATAGCCAACTGGTGGCTGCCGGGCACGAGCACAAGATATCGGCGCGCCCGGGAAAAGCTTGACGCCAGCATCACCTGCCTGAACGCGCGCTGCCGCCGGCAGGCCGCATTCACTGCCGGTTGAGCGGGTCGACCCGAGACTCGGGTTTCCCGCAAGCAACGAGGTGCCCCGCCATGACCCACAAGCTCGCCCCACTGACCCTCGCCCTGGCGCTGGCAACGCCGGTACTGGTACTCCCCACCGCTGCGGCGGCGCAGCAGGCGATGACCGAACCGCAGGTGCAAAGCCAGCTCACCGCGCAGGGCTACACCAAGGTGCACGACCTGAAGTTCAGGGACGGCATGTGGTACGCCGAGGCCAGGAGCGCAAACGGCAGCCGGGTGGACCTGCGCATCGACGCCGGCACCGGCCAGGTGTATCCGGATGAACAGGTGTCGCGGCTGAGCAAGCAGGACGTGCGCGCGGCGCTGGAAACCCAGGGCTACACGCACGTGCACGACGTGGACTTCGAGGACGGCATGTGGACGGCCAAGGCCAGAAACCCCGCCGGCAACCACGTCAAGCTGAAGATCGACCCCACCAGCGGCAAGGTGATCGGTACGTACTAGGAACATGTCGCCCGGCACCGGATAGACCTGTCGGCGGATGCTCACTACCATCGGGGAACCTCTTCCCCGACCGGTGACTGCCCGTGAAGCGATTGCTCCTCTCCGCCCTGATCATCGCCGCGTGCTCTGCTGCGCAGGCCGCCGACGTCCCGGCCTTCAGCACCGAACGCCTTTCCGCCGAAGTGAAGACGCTGTCCTCGGACGCGTTCGAAGGCCGCGGTCCGGCCACGCCGGCCGAGACGAAGACGATCGACTACGTGGTGGCGCAGATGAAGGCCGCCGGGCTGCAGCCCGGCGGCGACCTCAAGGACGGCAAGCGCGGCTGGACCCAGGCGGTGCCGCTGCGACGCAGCCAGATCATCGGCACGCCGAAGCTCACGCTCGCCCTCGGCGACAAACACGAAGCCCTGAGCCAGGGCGGGCAGATCGCCGTGCGCGCACCGATGGACGGCTCGACCGCGGTGGCGATCGAGAACGCCCCGCTGGTGTTCGTCGGCTACGGCGTCAAGGCGCCGGAGCGCCATTGGGACGACTTCAAGGGCGTCGACCTGCACGGCAAGATCGCCGTGGTGCTGGTCAACGACCCCGACTTCGAGACCGGGCACGGCGACTTCGGCGGCAAGGCGATGACCTACTACGGCCGCTGGACCTACAAGTACGAGGAAGCCGCGCGGCAGGGTGCGCTGGGCCTGCTGATCGTGCACGAAACCGCGCCGGCCTCGTATGGCTGGGCCACGGTGAAGAACTCCAACACCAACACGATGTTCGATATCGTGCGCGACCAGCCCTCGGCCGTGCATCCGCAGCTGGAGGCGTGGATCCAGCGCGACCTCGCGGTTGCGATGTTCAAGCACGCCGGGCTGGACTTCGACGCGCTGAAGAAGCAGGCGCAGACGCGGGCGTTCAAGCCGGTGACGCTGAAGGGCGAGAGCCTGTCGGCCAGCTTCAAGGTCGACAAGAGCGTGATCACCTCGCACAACATCGTCGGCCGCATCGAGGGCAGCAAGCACCCGGAGCAGACGGTGATCTACAGCGCGCACTGGGATCACCTCGGCGTCGGCCAGCCCGACGCGAAGGGCGACCGCATCTACAACGGCGCGGTCGACAACGCCACCGGCACCGCGGCGCTGATCGAGCTGGCCCGCGCATTTGCACACGCACCGCGGCCCGAGCGCTCGGTGGTGTTCCTCAACGTCACCGCCGAGGAGAAGGGCCTGCTCGGCTCCGAGTACTACGCCGCCAACCCGCTGTACCCGCTGGCCACCACCGCCGGCGTGCTCAACATGGACGCGCTCGACCCGCACGGCCCCGCGCGCAACTTCACCATTTCCGGCAGCGCCAAGCTGGGCCTGCTGGACGACCTGATCGCCGACGCGAAGCAGTACGGCATGAGCTACACCGCCGACCCGAAGCCGGAGGCCGGCCACTTCTTCCGCTCCGATCATTTCTCGTTCGCCAAGCGCGGCGTGCCGGCGATCTCGTTCGGCTCCGGCAACGACTGGGTCAACGGCGGCCTGAAGGCCGGCAAGGCGGCCGAGGACGAATACGTCGCCAAGCACTACCACCAGCCGTCCGACGAATGGCAGGCCAGCTGGTCGTTCACCGGCATGGCGCGCGACCTGCAGCTGCTCTACGCCGTGGGCAGCCAGCTGGCGAATTCCGGCCAGTGGCCGGACTGGAGCAAGGACTCCGAGTTCCGCGGCATCCGCGACGCCAGCGCCGCCGAGCGGAAATAGGTTCGCGGTCTGTCATCTGCATGTAGGAGCCCGCTAGCGGGCGATGCTTCTGCTCCGGAGATTCAGAGCAAGAGCATCGCCCGCCAGCGGGCTCCTACAACGGTTTTTGCCGGGGCCGGGCGTAGGCCCAGCGCAGGAACGGCGGCAGCATCCGCTTCCATGACGCCTGGTTGTGCTGGCCGCCAGGCAACAGGAACAGCGAGGCATCTGCCCTGCGCGACGGATGTCCCGCGTAGTCCAGGTTGATCGAATAGCCGAGCTGCTTCAGGCCACGTGCGCGAAAGCCGTCGGCGCCGCGATAGCCTTCGAGCAGGTCCTGCACGTCGTCGACCGTATCGTTGATGCCGTCGCCGTCGCGGTCCGCGGTTTCCTCCGTCGTACCCGCCGCGAACCAGAATTTCAGGCCCGCGCGCCCGGGCCCATGATCGACCATCGCCTGTGCCAGCCGCGTGTGCTGGATCGCAGTGGCGCTGCTGCGGTCCGCAGCCAGCCAGAACGAGGGCGAAAACGCGCCGACCTGACCGAATACCTCCGGGTACTGCCAGCCGAGGTTGAACGCGTTCAACGCGCCGAGCGACCAGCCCAGCATCGTGCGCCCGCGCGCGGACCGGCGCGTGCGGTAGTGCGTGTCCACATACGGCACCAGCGCGGTGGCGACCCATGCGGAATAGTCCTGCGCGCGCATACCGATCGGGCCGATCCGCGAACCGCCGACCAGGCTGCGCGCCGCGGCACGGTCGGACAGGCCGTAGCCGCTGGCGCGGTCGTCGAGCATGCGGATCGCCACCACGATCAGCGGCTCGATCGCCTGGTCCCGATACAGCTGCGCCAGGGTCGGCTGCAGGCCGACCGCCGTCATGTCCTGGCCGTCGTTCGCGTACAGCACCGGGTAGCGGCGGCCGGATGCCCGTGCGTAGCCGGGTGGCAGATAGACGGCCACCTTGATTCGCTGCGGCGCGAACGCGGGTGCATCGAACTGCAGTTGCACCGGCTCGTCGCCGGCAACGGCATCCGCCGCGAGGGCGGGCGCGCAGCCGGCAAGCAGCAGCACGCCAAGCAGCCACCACGACACGAGCGGGCGGCGGCGCGGCGCCATTACGCCACGCGGGCGAACCACGCGCCGTGGCCGGGCAATCGCAACCGGCCGCCGTCGAGACAGCCGCTCGCCAGGCCATGGCCATCCAGCGGTTGCAGCTCGCCGGATGCGGCGGGCAAGTCGACGTCGACGGCGGAGCCATCCAGGTTGAACACCACCAGCACGGCCTGCCCGTCCAGGCGGCGGGTGAACGCCAGCACCGGCTCGGCGGTGTCGATGAAGGCGATGTCGCCCCAGCGCAGCGCCGGCTGCGACTTGCGCCAGTGCATGAAGGTGCGGAAGCCGTGCAGTACCGAATGCGCGTCGGCTTCCTGCCGGTTCACCGCCAGCGCGCGGTGCTCCGGCGGCACCGGCAGCCACGGCGTGCCGCGGCTGAAGCCGGCCTGCGCATCGGCGTCGTGCCACGGCATCGGCGTGCGGCAACCGTCGCGGCCCTTGAACTGCGGCCAGAACGCGATGCCGTAGGGGTCCTGCAGCGCCTCGTACGGCAGCTCCGCTTCGGTCAGCCCCAGTTCCTCGCCCTGATAGACACACACCGAGCCGCGCAGGGAACACAGCATCGCGGTGAGCAGGTTGGCCAGTTGCCTGGATGGCTGGCCGCCGCCCCAGCGGGTCAGCACGCGCTCGACGTCGTGATTGGAGATCGCCCAGCACGGCCAGCCGTCGGTCATCTGCGCTTCCAGCGCCTGCACCGTGCCGCGGATGTGCGCGGCGCTGAAGTCGTCGGTGAGCAGCTCGAAGCTGTAGCCCATGTGCAGCCGCCCGGGGCGGGTGTACTCGGCCATCGTCGCCAGCGAATCCTCAGAGGAGATCTCGCCCAGCGTGGCTGCGCCCGGGTAGCAGTCCATCAGCGCGCGCAGCTCGCCGAGGAAGGCCAGGTTCTCCGGCCGCGTGTTGTTGTAGTAGTGGTACTGGAACGCGTACGGGTTGTCCGGGCTGAAGCCGCGGCCGGTGCGCTTCTCCTTCGGCTTGGGCGGGTTGTCGCGCAGTTGGGCGTCGTGGAAACAGAAGTTGATCGCGTCCAGGCGGAAGCCGTCCACGCCCTTGTCCAGCCAGAAGCGCACGCTGTCGAGAATGGCCGCGCGCACGTCGGGATGGTGGAAATTCAGGTCCGGCTGCGAGGTCAGGAAGTTGTGCAGGTAGTACTGGCCGCGGCGCGGCTCCCACTGCCAGGCGCTGCCGCCGAACAGCGACAGCCAGTTGTTCGGCGCGCTGCCGTCGTCCTTCGCCTCGGCCCACACGTACCAGTCGGCGCGCGGGTTGTCGCGGCTCTGCCGGCTTTCGCGGAACCACGCGTGCTCGGCCGAGGTGTGGCTGAGTACCTGGTCGATCATCACCTTCAGCCCCAGCGCGTGCGCCTTCGCCAGCAGCGCGTCGAAATCCGCCAGCGTGCCGAACAACGGATCGACGTCGCGGTAGTCGGCGATGTCGTAGCCGAAGTCGGCCATCGGCGACTTGAAAAACGGCGCGATCCAGATCGCGTCCACGCCAAGGCCGGTCACGTAGTCGAGCCGCTCGATGATGCCCGGCAGATCGCCCACGCCGTCGCAGTCCGTGTCGAGAAAACTGCGCGGATAGATCTGGTAGGTGACGGCTCCGCGCCACCAGGGTGCATCACTCATTAGGACGTGTCCCCGCGATGAGGCGGGCACATTTGCGCACCCGTCATGGAATGGCGATCAGCTTAGCCTCAGCCCTGTTGCGATCAGCACGGGTGTGCATACGTATTCATTCGTGCTGCAGTTGCCGCATGCCGCGCCTGCGGGGCGATCGGCCGCGGCGCATACGCTGCGGGCGAAGGTCGAGTCGCATCGCGGCTCGCGCCACCGGGAGCCGCTGTCGGGACGCGCGGTGCTGCAACGCAATAACCGCTATACGGCGCCCGCCATGAATACGTATGCAGGAAATGCTTCGCTGCGGAACTGCCGGCCTACCATGCAAACACGCCGCCGAAAACCTCGGCAGCGCACCTGCCGACGGTCGTCGCCGACGGAAGCGCGGGGGAATCCAATAACTGAGATCGACGGCGACACACCTTTGTGGGAGGGGATTTCATGGTTCTGAAACACAACATGCTGGCGATGGCGATTGCATCGGTATGCTTTGGCATGTGCGGCGCGGCCTATGCCGCCACCGCGCCCGCGGCTGGCCCGCAGCAGAGCACGCAGGATCAGGCGCCGACCACCTCGGCCGAGCAGTCCAAGAAGGACGAAAAGGACAAGCACAAGACACAGATGCAGGCAGTCGAAGTCAACGGCTTCATCAGCAGCATCGAGAACTCCACCGCGCTGAAGCGCAACGCCAGCACCATCGTCGAGGCGGTGTCGGCCGAGCAGGTCGGCAAGCTCCCCGGCGTGAGCATCGCCGACACCCTCGGCCGCCTGCCCGGCCTCGCCGTGCAGACCTTGAATGGCCGCCCGCAGGTGCTGACCATCCACGGCCTGGGCCCCGACTTCTCTACCGCGCTGGTCAACGGCGGCCAGCAGGTCTCCACCTCGAACAACCGCGACGTGCAGTTCGATCAGTACCCGTCGAGCTGGTTCGACAACGTGGTGGTGCACCTGTCGCCCTCCGCCAACCTGATCGGCCAGGGTCTGTCCGGCACGGTCGACATGCACACCATCCGCCCGCTGGAGAAGAGCGGCCCCGAGGCGGCGGTGAACGCCAAGTACATCTGGAACAGCATGTCCGAGCTGGCACCGGGCAAGGGCGTGAGCAACAAGGGCTACAACTTGAACGGCGTGTGGGTGAACCAGTTCGCCGACCACACTGTGGGCGTGACCCTGGGCGTGGACCTGGAGAACAACCCCACGCAGATCCAGCACCAAGGGCCGTGGGGCTATCCGAGCGATAGCAACGGCGACGCGGTGATCGGCGGCTCGAAGAACTTCGGCATCACCGATTCGATGAAGCGCAACGGCGCACTGGCCACCGTGCAGTGGCAGCCGAACGAGCACTACACCGGCACCATCGACCTGACCTACGACAACTTCAAGGAAGTGCAGCAGGCCAAGGGCATGGAGTTTCCGCTGTGGTGGAGCTCGGCGCAGCTGCAGCCCGGCGGCGTGGTGATACCGGATCCCCACGTCAGTGGCGGCGGCTTCGTGCAGAGCGGCACCTACGCCAACGTGACGCCGGTGATCCGCAACGACTACAACAGCACCAGCGCCGGGGTCACCAACTTCAACTGGGAAAACAAGTTCACCATCAACGAGAACTGGACGATCAACGCCAACGCGAACTACTCGCGCGCGACTCGTCGTGACGTCAATCTCGAAAGCTATTCCGGCACCGGCTACAACAAGACCGGAGCCACCGACACCGTGGGCTTCAACGAGCTCGGCAACGGCATGCTCTTCCTCAACCCATCGCTGGACTACACCAATGGCGTGGTGCTGACCGACCCGCAGGGCTGGGGCGCGGGCAGCGACGTGGTGCAGGCCGGCTTCATCAATGCGCCGCGCACCGTCGATTCGCTCGCCAACGTGCGCATCGCGGTGGAACGCAGCTTTGCCAGCGGTCCGTTCTCCAGCATGGAGTTCGGCGTGAGCAACAGCCGTCGCAACAAGTCCTACCACATCGACCAGAGCTTCCTGACCCTGGGCGGCGGCACCATCAGCGGCGGTAGTGCCGTCACCACCGCAGCGATCCAGGGTGGCAGCAGTTGCGATCCGCTGTCGTGGATGGGCGTCGGCTCGCAGCTTTGCTACAACCCGTTCGCCCTGATCGGCAACGGCAGCTTGGCCAACGTGCCGACATTCGGCTCCAACACCGGCACGCCGCCGGATTGGAAGACGCATGAGAACGTCTTCACGCCGTACGTGCAATTCAACATCGACACCCAGTTGGGTGGCGTCAGCCTGCGCGGCAACTTCGGCATCCAGGCGCAGCGCACCTCGCAGCGTGCGAGCGGCGAGCGCGTGGCGCCGGACAGCGCCACCACCGGCAACAACATCGTGCTGATCCCGGTAACCGGCAGTACCAGCTACACCCGTTACCTGCCCAGCGCGAACCTGATCTTCGGATTCACCGACAACGATGACCTGCGCGTCAGCGCCGCCCGCACCCTGGCCCGCCCGCGCATGGACCAGATGAACGCCGGTCTTGGGGTTAGCGGCGACAACTCGCACCTGCAAAGCACCGACCCGAACCAGGCCTACTTCAGCGCCAAGGGCGGCAACCCGAAGCTGCGGCCAACCATGGCCGACAACTTCAATGTCAGCTACGAGCACTACTTCAGTGGCGGCAACAGCTACCAGTGCAACTCCGCCGACCAGAAGAATTCCGACCTGTGCCGCAGCGGCGGCGGTGGCTACTTCTCGGTGTCGGGCTACTTCATCGGCCTGCACGACTACATCAACCCGAACGCGTCCTTCCTGTACGACTTCAGCCCCTTCCTGCCGTTCAAGCTGTCCGCGCAGCAGTTGCCCCTGCTGGGTACCCCCTACGGCATCGTCACCGGGCCGACCAACGATGGCCGCGGCTACGTGAAGGGTCTTCAGGGCACCCTGAACCTGCCGTTCAACCTGATCGCGCAACCGCTGGACGGCTTCGGCGTGATCCTCACCGGCAACCGCACCAAGAGCTCGCTGGTCTACCCCGGCAATCCGACGCCGATCACCGTGCCGGGCCTGTCGAAGTGGGTCGCCAACGCCACGCTGTACTACCAGCACAACGGATTCGAGGCGCGTATCAGCGACAACTACCGCTCCAACTTCCTGGGCGAGGTGTCGGGCATCAGCGCCACGCGTGTCGAGCAGACCTTGAGGGGCGGCAGCAGCTACGACGCGCAGGTGAGCTACACGTTCGACAGCGGCAGCCTGAAGGGCCTGACCTTGATCGCGCAGGGCTCCAACCTGTCGAACAAGATCTTCACCACGTTCCAGAACAACGACCCGCGCCAAGTGCAGACCTGGGAACGCTACGGCCGCACCTATTCGCTGGGCGCCTCGTACAAGTTCCAGTAAGTCGTATCGACCTTACCTCCCCAAGGTGCCCCGCTGTGTGTTGTCCGGCGGGGCTTTTTTTTCATGACCCGCGACGGCGTCGCGCCGCGCACACCGGATGCCGAGGAGCCATGACATGAACGATCCCCGCATCCGCCGCATCGTGATCGTCGGCGGCGGCACCACCGGCTGGCTGGCGGCGGCGCTGCTGACGCAGGCGCTCGGCTCGCAGGTGCAGATCCGGCTGGTCGAATCGGCCGAGATCGGCACCGTCGGCGTGGGCGAGGCCACCATTCCGCAGATCCGCCACATCAACCGCTTCCTCGGCATCGACGAGGACGAGATGCTGCGCTTCGCCCACGGCACCTACAAACTGGGCGTGCAGCTCAACGGCTTCACCCGCCCCGGCGATTCCTACCTGCACGCCTTCGGCGACCTCGGCCTGCCACTGGGGCTGACCCCGTTCCACCATTACTGGTTGCGCGCCGTGCAAGCGCGCGGCGGCGCCGCGGACGCGCCGGACCTGTGGGCGTATTCGCTCAACGCCGCAGCCGCCGCGGAAAACCGCTTCGCGCCGCTGGAGAAGATTCCCGACAGCCCGCTCGGCGGTCTGCGCTACGCCTACCACTTCGACGCCTCGCGCTACGCGCAATACCTGCGCGAGCGCATCGCGCCGGGCGCGGTGCAGCGCATCGAGGGCAAGGTGGTGGAGGTGCGCCTGCGCGAAGGCGACGGCTTCATCGAATCGCTGCAACTGGAGCACGGCGAACGCGTCGACGGCGACTTCTTCATCGACTGCTCCGGCTTCCGCGGCCTCTTGATCGAGGGTGCGCTGCACACCGGCTACGAGAACTGGCAGCACTGGCTGCCCTGCGACCGTGCGCTGGCGGTGGGCAGCGCGCCGGGCGGCCCGATGCGCCCGTACACCCAGGCCAGCGCGCGCACCGCCGGCTGGCAGTGGCGCATCCCGCTGCGCCATCGCACCGGCAACGGCCACGTGTACTGCAGCCGCTTCATCAGCGACGACGAGGCCGCCGCGCAACTCGTGGCGAACCTGGAGACCGAGCCCTTGGGGGATCCGCGCCCGCTGCGTTTCGTCACCGGCATGCGCCGGCTCGCGTGGAACCGCAACTGCCTCGCGCTGGGCCTGGCCGCCGGTTTCATGGAGCCGCTGGAATCGACCAGCATCCACCTGGTGCAGTCCGGCGTCAGCCGCCTGCTGGCGATGTTCCCCGACCGCCGCTGCGACAGCGCGCTGGCGGACGAATACAACCGCCAGACGCGCTTCGAGTACGAACACGTGCGTGACTTCCTGATCCTGCACTACAAGGCCACCGAGCGCACCGACACGCCGTTCTGGCAGCAGTGCGGTGCGATGGAGATTCCGCCCTCGCTGGCGCGCCGGATCGAGCTGTTCCGCCGCACCGGCATGGTCTTCCGCGAAGGCGAGGAGCTGTTCGCCGAGACCGGCTGGGTGCAGGTGCTGCTGGGCCAGCGCATCGTGCCGGAGCGCCACCACCCGCTGGCCGACGCACTGACCGACACGCAACTGGACGGTTTCCTCGCCGACATCCGCACCCTGATCGGCCGCGCGAAGAACACGCTGCCGCTGCACCACGAGTTCGTGGCGCGCGCCGGCGGCGCCTTGGACGTTGCGCAGCGCACCGCGGCGGCAGCGCCATGATCCGTCGACTCCTGACATCCATGCTGCTGGCCCTGTCCGCACTCGCGTCGGGCGGGTTCGCCCCGGCGCTGGCCGCGCCCGCCGCGCCGGCTGCGTCGGCGCCCTCCGGCGTGTGGTACGAGATCTTCGTGCGCAGCTGGGTCGACACCAACGGCGACGGCATCGGCGACCTGAACGGCGTCACCGCCAAGCTCGACTACCTGAAGTCGCTTGGCGTCAGCGGCATCTGGCTGATGCCGATCAACCCCTCGCCGACCTATCACGGCTACGACATCACCGACTACTACGCGATCAACCCGCAGTACGGCAGCATGGCCGACTTCGAGCGCCTGCTGCGCGAGGCGCACAAGCGTAGCATCAAGGTGATCATCGACCTGGTGATCAACCACACCAGCAACCAGCACCCGTGGTTCAAGGCAGCGCGCGATCCCGCCGACCCTCATCACGACTGGTACAGCTGGGCCGGCCCGCACACCGACCTGCACGCCGAGGACGCCGCCGGCGCACAGGCCTGGCATGCGCTCGGCAAGGCGCATTACCTGGGCGACTTCTCCCGCGAAATGCCCGACCTCGACTACGACACGCCGGCAGTGCGCCGGGAGATGGTCAAGCTCGGCCAGTACTGGCTGAAGAAAGGCGTGGACGGCTTCCGTCTCGATGCCGCGCAGCACATCTACTACGACTTCAAGGCGGACATCCACAACCCGCTCACGCTGCAGAAGAACCTCGCCTGGTGGTCCGAGTTCCGCCGTGGCCTGGACCAGGTCAACCCGGCGGCCTACGTCGTCGGCGAGGTGACCCGCGACTCCGCCGACGAGCTGGCGCCGTACTTCAAGCCGCTCAGCGCGGTGTTCGATTTCCCGCTGGCGGTGCAGTTGATCGACAGCGCGCGCAGCGAGCGCGCCGGCGACCTCGGCGCATTGCTCGCGCACACCGACGCCGCCTACCGCCAGGTCGCCGGCAGGTCCGGCGTGGACGCACCGTTTCTGTCCAACCACGACCAGGAACGCGTGATGAGCCAGCTGGGCGGCAACCCGCAGCACATGCGCATGGCCGCCGCGATGCTGCTCACCCTGCCCGGCCAGCCGTTCGTCTACTACGGCGAGGAGCTGGGCATGCGCGGCAGGAAACCGGACCCCGACCTGCGCGAACCGATGCGCTGGAACCGCGTGCCGGACGCGCCGGGCGAAACCACCTGGAAAAGCTTCACCGCGCACGACGGCCCGCAGGTGTCGGTCGAGGCGCAGCAGGCCGATGCGGATTCGCTGCTGCACTACTACAGCATGCTGATCCACTGGCGCAGCGAGCTGCCGGCCCTGCGCGACGGCGCGATCCGGCCATGGATCAGCGACAACCCGCACATCGCCGCCTGGCAACTCGACGACGCACATGGCCGCATGCTGGTAGTGCACAACCTGTCCGGCCAGCCGCAGTCACTGGCGCTGGATGGCCAGCCGTTCCACCGCGTGCGGCTGCGCAGCGGGCCCGGCGCCACGGTGCAGCACGAGCGCCTGCAGCTGCCGGCGTACACCACCGCGATCCTGCAGTGACCACGGAGTTCGATGCGATGAGCAAACCCGTTTCCCCACGCCGACGCCACCTCGCCGGGCTGTGCCTCGGCCTTGCCCTGGCTCCGCTCGGCGCCGGCATCGCCCAGGCGCCTGCGTCCCCCGCAACGACTTCACCGGCACCGCTCATGGATACGACTGTCAGGCACGGCATCAGCATCGACACCCAGGGCGGCCAGCTCATCGTGCGCTTCGTCGCGCCCGGCATCGTGCACGTGCAGCACCCACACGCCGCCGCAGCGCCCGCGCTGGTGCTCGACCCCGCCGCCCGCCCGGGCACCTTCGATGCCCGGCGCAGCGACGACGGCGCGAACGGGCCGGTGCTCGCCAGCGAGCGCGGCTCGGTGCGCTGGGACCGGCAGCAGCGCCAGCTACGGATCGACGACGCGCGGCAGCGGTCACTGCTGCAGATTGACCTCGACGCCGCACCATCCGGCGCACTGAACCTGCGCCACGACCCGCGCGATGCGCTGTACGGCATCGGCGGCTACAACGCCACCGAAGATGCCTCGGCCGGCATGCTGCGCAACGGCAAGCAAGTGGCCATGTCCGGCGAGCAGGGCCACGCCGGCGCGCCGTTCGTGTGGAGCAGCGCCGGCTACGGCGTGCTGCTGGACAGCGACGGCGCCAGCTTCACCCTGGCGCCGGGCACCATCAGCGCCGTCGACGCCGCGCACCAGCAGGCCGACTACTACATCCTGCTCGGCACGCCCGCGCAGATCTTCGCCGAACTGGCCCAACTCAGCGGCCGCAGCCCGCTGTTCCCGAAGTGGGCGATGGGTTTCACCAACAGCCAGTGGGGCATCGACCAGCAGGAACTGCTGCAGATCGTCGACACCTACCGCGCCAAACACATTCCGCTCGACAACATCACGCTGGACTTCGACTGGAAGGCGTGGGGCGAGGACGACTACGGCGAGTTCCGCTGGAACCCGGCCAAGTTCCCCGACGGCCCCAGCGGCGCCCTGAAGAAGCAGATGGACGCCCGCGGCATCCGCCTGACCGGCATCATGAAGCCGCGCATCCACCTCGACACGGTGGAGGGACGCTACGCCAGCGCGCACGGTTTCTGGGTGCCGGACGAGAAGGTCAGCGACGACTACTTCTCGCACAAACCGGTGAAGGACATCGACTTCGACCTCCCCGCCGCGCGCCGCTGGTTCGGCGAACTGGCGATCAAGTACGGCTACGACCACGGCATCGCCGGCTGGTGGAACGACGAGGCGGACACCGTCGGCAGCGATACCGAGTTCATGAACATGCAGCGCGCGCTGTACGACAGCCAGCGCGCCGTCTCGAACCTGCGCGTGTGGTCGATCAACCGCAACTTCTGGCTGGGCTCGCAGCGCTACGCCTACGGCCTGTGGTCCGGCGACATCCCCACCGGCTTCGCCAGCATGGCCGGCCAGCGCGCGCGCATGCTCAGCGCGATCAACGTGGGCGCGATGCAGTGGGGCATGGACGGCGGCGGTTTCAAGGACGGCACGCCGACGCCGGAGAACTACGCGCGCTGGATCCAGTTCGGCGCATTCACGCCGATCTTCCGCGTGCACGGCGAGCTGGGACAGAAGCGCCAGCCGTGGGTATACGGCCCGGTTGCTGAAAAAGCTGCAACCGATGCGATCCGCCTGCGCTACGCGCTGATCCCGTACATCTACAGCTACGAGCACGCACGCCGCGCCACCGGCGTGGGCCTGGTGCGCCCGCTGCTGTTCGACTGGCCGCACGACCCGAAGCTGCGCAACGACGTCGACAGCTGGCTGTTCGGCGACTGGCTGCTGGCCTCGCCGGTGGTGGCCGAGGGCCAGACCGCCAAGGACATCTATCTTCCCGCCGGGCGCTGGACCGACTGGTTCAGCGGCAAGACGTACGACGGCGGCCAGACCATCCGTCTGGCGATCGACAGCAAGACGTGGAGCGATATCCCGCTGTTCGTCCGCGAGGGCGCGATCATCCCCACCCGCCCCGATCCGGTGGACTACGTGGGCGAACGGCCGCTGACCCGGCTCGACGTCGACGTGTTCCCCGCCGCGCAGCGCAGCACCTTCGACTACTACGACGACGACGGCGCCAGCTACGACTACGAGCGCGGCGCGTACTTCCTGCAGCCGCTGTCGGTGCAGCGCCAGGGCGCCACGGTACAGCTGGACATCGGCAAGGCGAGCGGCAGCTTCAAGCCGGCGCTGCGCTTCTATCTGTTGAAGATCCACGGCGGCGCGGCCGCCCGCGTCAGCGGCAAGCTGAAGTCGTTCCCGGACCTGGAGGCGCTGCAGCAGTCCGGCGGCGAAGGCTGGGCGAGCGGCCGCGACCGCTACGGCGAGGTCACCTGGGTGCGGGTGGCGGCAGGGCGCGCCACGCGGATCACGCTCGCCATGTAGGCGGCGAAGCGCCCTGGTTTCCTGAAAGCGCAAGAACCCCGGCTTGCCTGCGGCAGGCCGGTTCCATCCACCTGCGGAGGGGCGTTCGATGGGCAATCAAGGCAAGGCAACACACGGCTCGGTATCCACCCTGGCATGCGCGCTCGCTGCGGCGCTGGCGCTCTATGCACTGCCGGCCATCCATGACCAGGCACGCGCCGCCAGCAACGACAACAACGTGGAATGGAACGGCCTGTTCCACGACCAGGGCCCGCTCTACGACAACCACGTCGAGCCGACCGCCGCGCAGGCGGTCACGCTGACCCTGCGCACCTTCAAGGGCGACATCGGCAGCGCCAACATCAAGTACTACGACAGCGCCGACGGCGCGTTCCACTGGGTGGCGATGAGCTGGTCGGCGAACGACGCCACCGGCAACTTCGATTTCTGGAAAGGCACCATCCCGGCCAGCGCCTCGAAGAAGTACTACCGCTTCCAGATCAACGACGGCAGCGCGACGGCCTGGCTCAACGCCGCGGGTACGACCTCCGCCGAGCCGTCCTCCGGCGACTTCTTCATCCTCCCGGGCTTCACCACGCCGGCATGGATGAAGAACGGCGTGATGTACCAGATCTTCCCGGACCGCTTCTACAACGGCGACGCCGGCAACGACGTGGGCAACGGCCAGTACACCTACGCCGGCTGCGCCACCGAGAAGCATGCCTGGGGGTCGAGCGTGGTGGCCAACGTCAGCGGCTGCAACACCGCCGTGTTCTTCGGCGGCGACCTGGCCGGCATCGACCAGAAGCTGGGCTACATCAAGAACACGGTCGGCGCCGACATCGTCTACCTCAACCCGGTGTTCCTCTCGCCGAGCAACCACAAGTACGACACCGAGGATTACCTGACGGTGGACCCGGCGTTCGGCAGCAACGCCACGCTGCAGACGCTGAGCGCGGACCTCCACTCGACCGCCAACGGGCCGAAGGGCTACCTGATCCTCGACGGCGTGTTCAACCACACCGGCGACACCCACAAGTGGTTCGACCGCTACAACTGGTGGACCGGCCTCACCGGCGCCTACGAGTCGCAGTCCAGCCCGACCTACGGCTACTACACCTTCCAGAGCTGGCCGAACACGTATTCCGCGTTCTTCGGCTTCTCGTCCATGCCCAAGCTGGACTACGGTGCCAGCGGCTCGGCGATACGCAACGCGATCTACGGCGGTACCGGCTCGGTAGTGCAGACCTGGCTGAAGTCACCTTATTCGATCGACGGCTGGCGCCTCGATGCGGCGCAGTATCTCGACGCCGGCGGCGGCAACGGCAGCGACACCGCCAACCACCAGATCATGGCCGAGCTGCGCAGCGCAGTGAAATCGGTCAACGCCAACGCCGACATCCTCGGCGAGTTCTGGGGCAACGCCGGCCCGTGGACCGCCGGCGGCGACCAGTGGGACGGCGCAATGAACTACGACGGCTTCACCCAGCCGGTGTCGGAGTGGATCACCGGCCGGGACTACGGCGGCAATGCGGCGAGCATCCCGGTCTCGCAGTTCGACAGCTGGCTGCACGGCACCCGCGCGAACTACCCGACCAACGTGCAGCAGGCGATGAGCAACTTCCTCTCCAGCCACGACATCACCCGCTTCGGCAACCGCGCCGGCGGCGACATCTGGAAGACCTACCTGGCGCTGTTCTTCCAGATGACCTACGTCGGCACGCCGACCATCTACTACGGCGACGAGTACGGCATGCAGGGCGGCGCCGACCCGGACAACCGCCGCACCTTCGACTGGAGCGTGGGCACCGCGACCAACAGCGCGGTGGCGCTGACCAACAAACTGGTGGTGATCCGCAACGCCTACCCGGCGCTGCGCACCGGCTCGTTCATGACCCTGCTCACCAACGACACCAGCAAGCTGTACGCCTACGGCCGCTTCGACGCGAGCAACCGCATCGCGGTGGCGCTCAACAACGACTCGGTGACGCATACGGTGACGGTACCGGTGTGGCAGCTGAGCATGACCAACGGCAGTACGGTCACCGAGCTGATCTCGGGCACCCACTACACCGTGCAGAACGGCCAGGTCAGCGTGGCGGTGAACGGCCATTACGGGGCGATCCTGGCGCAGTGAAGGCGGCCCACGGCGGCGCCGCGCGTTTGCCGCGCCGCCGCTGGACGCCGCCGCTCGCGTGTAGGACACTGCCGCACGATGTAAACGTTTACATCCTGACGGTTGCGGGCTTGGCCCGCTTCCCCGCCCCGCGCCATCCAGGCGTCGAACCGGAGATCCCGCCATGACTTTTCCCGCTTCGTTTCGCCAGCTGGCCCTGGGGCTTGCTGCGGCCGCGCTGCTGCTCGTCGGCACCGCCAACGCGGCGCCGCCCGCCGCGGCCACCGTCAAGCTGAGCGTCGACGCCCGCGCGCAAGGCACGCCGTTCCCGCATTTCTGGGAACAGATGCTGGGCTCCGGCCGCGCCGCGCTGGCGCTGCGCGACGACTACCGCAAGGACCTGGACGCGGTGCACCAGGCCACCGGCGTCGGCTACATCCGCTTCCACGGCATCCTCGACCACGACGTGGGCCTGGTGCAGCGCGACGCGCAAGGCAGGATCTCCTACAACTTCTCCTACGTCGACCAGATCTACGACGGCCTGCTCGAGCACGGCTTCAAGCCGTTCGTCGAACTCGGCTTCATGCCGCCGGAGCTGACTTCCGACCCCGCCGCGCTGCACCCGTTCTGGTACCACCCGAACGTCGCGCCGCCGAAGGACTATGCCGAATGGGACGCGATGATCGGCGCGCTCGCCAGGCACCTGGTCGAGCGCTACGGCATCGACGAGGTGGCCAGCTGGTACTTCGAGGTGTGGAACGAGCCGAACATCGGTTTCTGGACCGGCCAGCCGGCGCAGGCGAGCTACTTCACCCTGTACGACCACACCGCGCGCGCACTGAAGGCGGTCAGCCCGCGCCTGCGCGTGGGCGGCCCGGCCACCGCGCAGGCGGCGTGGGCCAGCGACTTCCTCGCACACGTGCACAAGAACAAGGTGCCGGTCGACTTCGTCAGCAGCCACGTCTACGGCGACGACACCGCCGACAACGTGTTCCACAGCGACGAGAAGATCCCGCGCGCCGACATGGTCTGCCGCGCGGTGGACAAGGTGCACCGGGAAATCGCCGCCTCGCCCTACCCGCACCTGCCGCTGATCTTCAGCGAGTACAACGCCAGCTACGCCAACCTGCCGAACGTCACCGACACCGTGTTCATGGGGCCGTGGCTGGCCAACACCATCCGCCAGTGCGCGGGCAAGGTCGAGGCGATGAGCTACTGGTCGTTCTCCGACGTGTTCGAGGAACAGGGCATCGTGCGCAACCCGTTCTACGGCGGCTTCGGCCTGATCGCCGCCAACCGCATCGCCAAGCCCGCGTTCAACGCATTCGCGCTCCTGCACAAGCTGGGCGAGCGGCAGCTGGCGACCAAGTCCGATTCCGCCCTGGTCACCCGCCGCGACGACGGCACGCTGGTGATCGCGCTGTGGAACTACGCAGCGCCGGTCGGCGACACCGCCAGCTACACCCCGGGCAAACCCGCCGGCACGCCGAAGCGCTTCGACGTCGCCGTGAAGCACCTGCCCGCCGCCGCCCGCGCCACGGTCTGGCGCGTGGACGAAACCCACGGCAACGCCGTCGCCGCGTTCGACCGCATGGGCCGCCCCGACTCCCCCAGCCGCGCGCAGATCGCCCAACTGCGCGCGGCCGGCGCGCTGGCCGCGCCGGAGACGATGGATGTGCACAGCGGCAAGCTCGCGATCGACGTGCCGGTGCAAGGACTGGTGGTGATCGAGTTGCGCTGAGGCCCGCGGGACGCCCGGGGGCGCGGCCCGGCCGCCGCGCGCCCGCACGCGCCGCCCTTCCGCGCGGCGCATGAATACGTATGCATGGGCTGGTTGCTGCAGTGCGACGCTATCTACCATGCATTGGCAACCCGCACGAACCGCCCGACCGCAGCCGCGGGCGGCGTGCCGGCGCGACACCACAGCTGCAGGAGGGGACATGCCGATCGAGCACATCACCCAGCACGGGCCACGTACGGCACGCGCATGTTGAGCATCGCCCTGGCCGCCGCGCTGGCAGCGGGCGCAGTGGCGCCGGACTGGCACGACGGACTGGACTGGCACGGCGTGCACGTCGCCATCAGCCGCGACGCGCAGCAGGGTTACACGCTGGCGTGGCCCTACGGCCAGCGCACGATCGCGGCGCAGCCGCTCGCCACGCAAACCGCCAGCCCGCTGTTCGACGGCCTGTTCACGATGGCGCAGGACGACCTGAAGCAGGATTCGGTCAGCGCGATCCGCGACGGCGCGTTCGACCACGGCCAGCCGATCCCCTGCCAGTGTTTCGAGACCGGCCTGAAGTGGCCGTACGTGTGGACGCGCGACCTATCCTACGCGATCGACCTGGGCCTGTGGCGCTTCGACCCTGCGCGCTCGCGCAACGGGCTGAAGTTCAAGCTGTCCGGCGTGCGCGTTGCGTCCGCGCCGCAGGGCCTGTACCCGATGCAGGACACCGGCTCCGGCGGCAGCTGGCCGATCAGCACCGACCGCGTGGTGTGGTTCCTCGGCGCGCGCCACCTGCTCGACGACCAGGCCTTTGCCGACGACGTCTACCGCGCGCTCGACGCCACCCTGGCGCAGGATCGCCAGTACGCGTTCGACGCCGGCTTCGGCCTGTACCGCGGCGAGACCTCGTTCCTCGACTGGCGCGAACAGAGCTACCCCGCGTGGACGGCGGACGAGGTGACCTTCATCGCGCAGTCCTACGCGCTGTCCACCAACGTGCTGCATTACCAGGCGCTGCAGCTGGCCGCGACCCTGGCCGATACCCATCACGACGCGAACGCCGCCGCCGGCTACCGCGCCGACGCAGCCGCGCTGAAGGCGGCGATCAACGCGCACTTCTGGCGCGCCGAGCGCGGCATGTACATGAGCTACATCGGCGGTGACGGCACGCCTTACGACAGCTACGACCTGCTCGGCATCGCGCTGGCGATCGACAGCGGCGTGGCCGGCGGCGAACGCGCGAAGCAGACGCTGGCGAACTACCCAACGTGGCCCGCCGGCAGCCCGGTGATCTGGCCGGAACGTACCGACCAGCCGATCTACCACAACCGCGCGATCTGGCCGTTCGTCAGCGCCTACGCGCTGCGTGCCGCGCGCATCACCGAGCAGCCCGCGCGCATCGCGCACGAGATCGAGTCGGTGCTGCGCGGCGCCGCGTTGTACGGCTCGAACATGGAGAACTACGAGCTGCTTACCCAGGGCCAGCACGTGGACGAAGGCCGGCTCAGCGGTCCGGTGGTGAATTCGCCGCGCCAGCTGTGGTCGGTGGCGGCCGCGCTGGCGGTGGTGACCGAGGGCGTGTTCGGCCTGAACGCGGACGGCAGCGTGCAGCCGAAACTGCCGACTGCGCTGGTGCCGATGCTGTTCGGCCGACGCCACGCGATCACGCTGGACCTGCATGACCGGCAGATCACCCTGCAACTGCCGGAAAAAATCGCCGGCAACCTGCTGGTCGCCGACCACGCCCGCACGCAGGGCACGGCGACCACGGTGACGTTGAAGGCGGTGCAGGTACCCGACCCGCCGCTGCGCACCGACGCGCCGCTGTACGCCCCGATCGCCCCTGCCGCGCCCGTCGTGCAAGCCGCCGGTGACGGCTGGCGGGTCAGCGTGGACGGCAAGGCGCGGCTCTACCTTGACGGCCGCGCGCACGGCGATCTCGACGGCAGCACCCGACTTCCGCGGCAGCCGGGCCTGGCCTGCTTCAGCGCCACGCGAGTGGATGCGCACGGCCTGGAATCGCTGCACAGTCCCGACACCTGCGTGGGCGACACGGCGAAGGTCATCGGAAACTGGCCGCGCACGTGGACCGCGCCGGTCAGCGGCCGCTATCGCGTCGCGCTCGACTACGCCAACGACCACGGCCCGATCAACACCGGCATCACCGCGGCGGTGAAGATGCTCGAGGTCAGCTGCACCGGCAGCGACGCGCAACGCCTGCCGATGGTGATGCCGCACAGCGTGCGCGCGCAGCCATCCACCTGGGGCAGCTTCACCGCGAAGGCCGGCAGCACCTGCCGGTTCACCCTCGACGACGGCTTCAACATGAGCTACCTCGGCCACTTCGCCCCCTACACCGGCGGCAGCGGCGGCAGCGATGGCGCCTTGAACCGGGCCGACGTGCACGCCCTGCTGATCGCCCCGCTCGCCACCGGCCACGCCACCCCATGAAGGACGGCACCCTCTTGAACAACAAACCGGCGCTGTCGTTCTGGCAGATATGGAACATGTGCTTCGGCTTCCTCGGCCTGCAGTTCGGCTTCGCGTTGCAGAACGCGAACGTCAGCCGGATCTTCCAGACCCTGGGCGCCGACGTGAACGACATCCCGGCGCTGTGGATCGCCGCGCCGCTGACCGGGCTGATCGTGCAGCCGATCATCGGCCACTTCTCCGACCGCACCTGGAACCGGCTGGGCCGGCGCCGGCCGTATTTCCTGGTCGGCGCGCTATTCGCCTCGCTGGCCCTGCTGTGGATGCCGAACGCGCCGGTACTGTGGATGGCCGCCGGATTGCTGTGGATCCTGGATGCGTCGATCAACGTGTCGATGGAGCCGTTCCGCGCCTTCGTCGGCGACCAGCTGCCGACGCAGCAGCGTCCGAGCGGCTACGCGATGCAGAGTTTCTTCATCGGCATCGGCGCGGTGGTGGCCTCGGCGCTGCCGTGGATCCTGGCGCGGTTCGGCGTGGCCAACGTGGCCGCGGACGGCGGCATCCCCGACACGGTGAAGTACGCGTTCTACGCCGGCGGCGCGGTGCTGCTGGGCGCGGTGCTGTGGACCATCCTGCGCACGCGCGAATACCCGCCGGAGCAACTGCAGTCGTTCAGCGACAGCGTCGCCAGGCAGCCGGCGACGGATACGTCGCAGGCGTGGCGCTGGGGCGTGCTGCTGCTGGTGGTCGGCGTCGCCGTGCTGTTCGCGATCCGGCACTTCGCGCTGGAGAAGGAGCTGTACCTGCTGGCCGGTGGCCTGATCGTGTTCGGCCTGCTGTTCGTCTGGCTCAGCTTCAGCCGCGGCCGCGGCATGCTGCGCGAAGTGATGGGTGATCTCTACAGCATGCCCGTGTCGATGCGGCAACTGGCGTGGGTGCAGCTGTTCTCGTGGTTCGCGCTGTTCGCGATGTGGATCTACACCACCTCGGGCGTGACCGAGACCATCTACGGCACCACCGACGTCCACTCGGCGCTGTACAACGAGGGCGCCAACTGGGTCGGCGTGCTGTTCGCCGCGTACAACGGTTTCGCCGCGCTGGCGGCGGTGGTGATCCCGCTGATGGTGCGCCGCTGGGGCCTGCGCATCAGCCACCTGCTGAACCTGGCCCTGGGCGGCGCGGGACTGCTGTCGTTCCTGGTCATCCGCGACCCGCAATGGCTGCTCGCCTCGATGGTCGGCGTGGGCTTTGCCTGGGCCTCGATCCTGTCGCTGCCCTACGCGCTGCTGTCGGACAACCTGCCGGCGGCGAAGATGGGCGTGTACATGGGCATCTTCAATTTCTTCATCGTGATCCCGCAGCTGCTCGCCGCCAGCGTGCTCGGCCTGCTGCTGCGCCTGTGCTTCCACAACCAGCCGATCTGGGCACTGGCGCTGGGCGGCGCCTGCCTGCTGGTGGCCGGCCTGTTCACCCTGCGCGTACGCGAACCGGTCTACGCGCCGCCCGCAGCCCTCGCTACCGGAAACCCGACATGATCAACCGAACCGCCCTGCTGGCCGGCGCACTGACGCTGGCCTGCGGCTGCGCGCAAGCCGCCACGACCGCCACGCCGGACTTCGTCGGCAGCGACGCGCCGTTCGCCGCCAACGCGATCTACTTCGTGATGACCGACCGCTTCGTCAACGGCGACCCGTCGAACGACCAGCGCGACCAGGGCGGCACGCACCGCACCTTCGACATCCCGGTACCCGGCGCGCCGAAGGGCGAGAGCGCGAACATCGGTTATCTCGGTGGCGACTTCAAGGGCGTGCTGGACAACGCCGGCTACATCCGCGGCATGGGCTTCGGCGCGGTGTGGATCACCCCGATCGTGGACAACCCCGACCAGGCGTTCACCGGCGGCGACCCGGTCAGCTGGGGCTCGAAGTTCACCGACCGCGGCAAGACCGGCTTCCACGGCTACTGGGGCGTCAACTTCTACAAGCTCGACGAACACCTGCCCAGCAAGAATCTCGACTTCCGCCAGTTCACCGCGGCGATGCACCAGGCCGGGCTGAAGGTGGTGCAGGACATCGTGGTCAACCACGGCTCGCCCGCCTTCAGCATGCCGGTGCGCCAGCCGCAGTACGGCCAGATCTTCGACAAGGACGGCAAGCTGGTCGCCGACCAGCAGAACCTGCCGCCGTACCGGCTCGACCCCGCACGCAACCCGCTGCACCGCTTCTACCACGCCTACGACGACCTGGTGCAGCTGTCCAACAACGACGACCAGAGCCCGGCCGTGCTCGACTACTTCGTGGGCGCCTACGACCAGTGGATCGGCGAGGGCGCCGATGCCTTCCGCATCGACACCATCAGCCACATGTCCACCACGTTCTGGAAGCAGTTCAGTGCGCGCATCCGCGCGAAGCACCCCGGCTTCTTCATGTTCGGCGAGGCGTTCGACTACAGCCCGGACAACATCGGCCAGTACACCTGGCCCGAGAACGGCGCCATCAGCCTGCTCGACTTCCCGCTGCGCGGCCGCGTCGCCGAGGTGTTCGAGCATCCCGGCAGCGACTACGCGCAACTGCTCGACCGCCTCTACCTCACCAACGGGCCGTACCAGAATCCGTACGAGCTGGTCACCTTCTACGACAACCACGACATGGCGCGCCTGAACGCCAGCGACGCCGGCTTCATCGACGCCAACAATTTCCTGTTCACCGCGCGCGGCATTCCCGCCATCTACTACGGCTCCGAGACCGGCTTCGAACGCGGCAAGGCCGAACACCAGGGCAACCGCAACTACTACGGCCAGCAGCGCATCGACGCCGCGCCGAAAAGCCCGATCTACCAGCACCTCAAGCGCATCGCCCAGCTGCGCGAGAAGACCCCGGCGCTGCAGCGCGGACTGATGCTGCCGCTGCACTTCGCCGGCAACCAGGCCGCGTTCTACCGCGTGTACCAGCAGGGCGGCACGCACCAGATTGCGCTGGTGCTTTTGAACAAGGGCGATGCGACCGCATCATTCGACGTCAGCGACTACCTGCAGCCCGGCCGCTGGACACCGGCGCTTGGCGGCACCGCGATCGACGTGGCCGAAGGGGGCCGCCTGCACGCCAGCGTTCCCGCGCACGACGTGCAGGTCTATCTGCTCGATGCAGCGGCGAAGCGTGCGGACTTGGTGGCGGAGTTGACGCGGTTGATGCAGAAGCGTGGGCATCCGGAGCATTGAGACCGGCGCCTGTCCTGCGAAACGCGGCGATAAAGATAGCGCCTCGTTCTGTGCGATATGCAACGAAGCCGCGCCCCCTGCTCGTGCCGGCGACCAGACAAAGTGTTGACTACACTCGTCCCTCTTCTTGACGGTCAACTGCTCTACGACAGATCAGCTGTGCATATGTCCCGATGCGCTGGCACCTTTTCTAGTTGCCGGAATGATCGCGGCAATGACTTGGCTTTTGGTGTCACTCGTGGTGAGAATGTCGCCTGGATAGTTTCCACGGTTTGGCGGACACCCTGACCCGACGTTTCAGGCGTGCCCCATGCCCAAGTCAGGCCCGCGAGCGACCACCCACTCCAAGGCTACCGTCATACGCCTGAGCCACTTGCTGGCTACGTCTACCAAGCATCCAGCGCCCCCGGAGGCCCCATTGCCCGTCATCCGAACCGCCGACCGCAGCGACGCAGGGCCGCTCTCGCGGCTTGCAGAGGCGACCTTCAGAAGTACCTTCGGCGCCGTGAACTCGCCGCAGGACATGGCACTCCACTGCCAGGTCAGCTACAGCGAGGCGATCCAGGCAGGCGAGATTGCCAACCCGGACATGCTTACCTTGCTGTGCGATGGCGACGAAGGGTTGGTCGGGTTTGCCCAACTGCGCTGGGATGGCGCCCCGCATTGCGTTGCGGCCCAATCCCCGGGCGAGATCCAGCGGCTGTACGTCGCCGATGCGTGGCATGGCAAAGGCATCGCGCAGGGCCTCATGCACGCCTGCATCGAAGCATTGCAGGCACGCAACTCGGACGTGGCCTGGCTGGGCGTATGGGAACGCAACCCGCGGGCGATCGCGTTCTACCGGAAGTGCGGCTTCGTCGGGGTCGGCGACCACGTCTTTCCTTTGGGCAGCGATCCGCAGCGGGATATCGTCATGGCACGATCCATCGCAGGCCCATCGTCCAACATCGCACCACAACGCGGAACATCGGGAGAACGGCCATGAACTACAAAGGCAGCTGCCACTGCGGCAGGGTGGCGTTCGAGGTGGAAGGCGAGATCGGGGAGGCGCTGGCATGCAACTGCTCGATCTGCCAGCGCAAGGGTTCGCTGCTCTGGTTCGTCCCGCGCGAGAAGTTCCACCTGCTCACGCCCGAGGACGCGGCGAGCAGCTACATGTTCAACAAGCACGCCATCAAGCACCGCTTCTGCCCGGTCTGCGGCATGCATCCGTACGGCGAAGGCACCGACCCGAAGGGCAACGCGATGGCTGCGATCAACATCCGCTGCATCGAGGGCATCGAGCTTTCGGCCATCCCGGTCCGGCACTACGATGGCCGCGCGCTGTGAAACGCGGGCCGGCCGTTGCTGCCACGAAGCGGCCGGCGGCCCATCCATGAACGCCACGCACCACGCAACGAGGTGAAGCCATGCGCCACCTGATCACGTTCGCCATCTTCCTCGCGGCCGTCGCCGCCTATGCCCTTGGCCTCGGCCCGCTGTTCTTCGGCGCCACGCTGGTCGGCAGCGTGCTGGTACTCGCCGGCGTGCTGTTCGAGCTGGCGTTCTGGCTGCGGCTGTTCCGCCGGGCGCCGTCGAAATAGGTCGACGGCGGCGGCTGGCACGCCGATCGATCACGCCTGTTCCAGGGATTCGCTGCCATGAGCCACGCCGTCTCGAACCTCGCCGAACTGCTGCACTCGATGCACCCCGTGCTGAACCGCGGCGTGTATGCGTTCGTCGCGCTGCCCGGCGGCAGCGTGCCGGATCGGCTCGCACCGATCGCCACGTTCCGCGAGCGCGAGGGACTCACCCTGATCGTCGAGGAGCAGCAGGCGAAGGATGCCGGGCTGGCGCTGCTGTTCCGCGCCGCGTGGATCACCCTGAGCGTGCACTCCGACCTGCAGGCCGTCGGCCTGACCGCCGCCGTGGCAACGGCGCTGGCCGAGGCGGGCATCAGCTGCAACGTGGTCGCCGCCGCGCACCACGACCACCTGTTCGTGCCCGTCGAGTCGGCCAGCCACGCGCTCGCCACACTGCAGGCGTTGCAGGAACGTGCCGGCAACGCCTGAGCGAACGCCGCCGATGCGCTACGCGTACCCGTCGTCGAAGCGCTCCCCGGCCTGCAGCACGGGCAGGGCCGGACCGAGGTGGTTGCCCTGCAGTTCGCCGCAGCCGGCGGCGGCGAGGAAATCCGCCTGTGCCGCGGTCTCCACGCCTTCGGCGGCGACATGCATGCGCAGTTCGTGCGCCACCGCGATGATGGTGCGCACGATCGACGCGTCGGCGGTGCCCGCCGGCAAGGCACGCACGAAGGCCTGGTCGATCTTCAGCTTGTCGATCGGGAACTGCTTCAGGTACGCCAGGCTGGAATAGCCGGTGCCGAAGTCGTCCAGCGACAGCCTGATGCCCAGCGCCTTCAGCTCGGCCAGCGTGCGCTGCACGCGCCACACGTTTTCCATGAACGAGCTCTCGGTGATCTCGATGTCCAGCATCGCTGCCGGCACGCCGTGCCGCTGCAGGGCCGCGCCGACCCGCGCGGCCAGCCCGGGGCGCTGTACCTGCTGCGCGGACATGTTCACCGCTACGGTGAAGTCGCCATGGCCGCGGTCCAGCCATGCGCGCAGTTGCCGGCAGGCCGCATCGAGCACCCACTCGCCGATCTCGGGCATCAGGCCGAGCGCCTCGGCGATCGGGATGAAGCGGGCCGGCGGCACCCGGCCGAGCTGCCGGCTGTTCCAGCGCAGCAGCGCCTCGAAACCGGTCAGCCGGCGGTCGGCGGCACGGTATTGCGGCTGGTAGTGCAGCTCCAGTTCGTCGTGCCGGATCGCATTGCGCAGCTGGTTGCCCATCACCAGGCGGTCTTCCAGGTCGCGCATCTGCTCGACCGAGAACATGGACACCCGGTCGCGCCCCTCCCGCTTGGCCTGGTTCATCGCGGCCTCGGCCCGGCGCAGCAGGTCGTTCGGGTCGGTGCCATGGTCGGGCGAATGACTGATGCCGATGCTGGCGGTCAGCAGCAGGCGGTAATCGCCGCCCTCGAGCGGTTCGGCCACGGCGGCGCGCAGGCACTCGGCCAGCGCCAGTGCGCCATCGGCCGACAGGCCGGTTGCCGTCACCACGAACTCGTCGCCGGCAAAGCGTGCGACCCGGCCCTGCCCGGCCAGCGCCGCCTGCAGGCGGCCGGCCAGCTGCCGCAGCACATCGTCGCCGGTCAGGTGGCCCACCGATTCGTTGACGCCCTGGAAGCGGTCCAGTCCGATCACCAGCACCCAGACCGGCTCCGTCGAGTCCTTCAACACGTCCCCCACCTCGCGCCCGAGCAGCAAGTGCTGCGGCAGGCCGCTGACCGGATCATGGCTGGAGGCATGCGCCAGCTCGGCCTCGACCCGGCGCCGCTCGGTGATGTCGCGCGCCACCGCATAGACCAGCCCGTCGGGCGCGGCGAACGAGACCCACTCCAGCAGCCGTTCGCTCCCGTCGCGACAGCGGCAGCGGTTGACGAATTCGTGGACCTGCTCGCCGGAGCGGCCCAGCACCACCATCGGGTCGGAGCTATCGCGGGGTTCTTCCGGCTGCAGGAATTCGCGGTAACTGCGCGAGGTCAGCTCGCTGGCGCCGTAGCCGGTAATGCGCGGCAACGACGGGTTGAACTGCACCAGCCGCTCAGTATGCGGGTCGAGGATGCAGAAGATTTCCTGCGACATTTCGAAGAAGCGGTGGCGCTCGTGCAGGCGCTCGACCAGGCGCGCGCTTTCGATCGCGATGCCGGTGATCGGCAACATGCGGTCGATGCTGCGCAATTCTTCTTCTCGCGGTTCGCGCGGCTCGCGGAAATACACCGCAAAGGTGCCCAGCACTTCGTGATGGCTGCCGAACACCGGCGTCGACCAGCACGCCTTGAGGCCATGCGCCAGCGCCGGCCCGCGGTAGTTCTCCCAGTACGGGTGGCCGGCGATGTCGGCCACCACCACGCGCTCGCCGCGCCACGCGGCGGTACCGCACGAACCGTGTGCCTCGCCGATCTCCAGCCCATGCAGGGTCCGGCTGTACGCTTCCGGCAAACTCGGCGCGGCGCCGTGCAGCACATGCCGGCCGTCTTCGTCGAGCAGCAGCAGCGAGCACAGCGCGCCGGGGTTCATCGTTTCGTGCAGGCGCGCGATCCGTTCGAGGCTTTCCACCAGCGGCCGCTGCACCGCGATCCCTTCGAGGATTTCGTGCTGGCCGGCCGCCAGCTGTTCGGCACGCTTGCGCTCGGTGATGTCACGGAAATAGATCGTCAGCCCGTCCGCCGACGGGTAGATGCGGTTCTCGAACCAGCGGTTGTACGGCGGATAGAACGCCTCGATCTGCTGCGGGCATTGCTCCGCCATGGCCTTTTCGTAGGCGCGGTGGAACGGCTGCCCGACGCCCTCCGGAAACTCGGTCCAGATGTGCCGGCCGATCAGCTCCTCCGCGCGGCGCCCGAACAGCTCGCAGGCCGTCGCATTCAGGTAGGTGTAGCGCCAGTCCCGATCCAGCGCCACGTAGGCATCGGTGACCCGCTCGAACACCTGATGAAAATCCAGCTCCAGCCGTGGTTGGTCCATGGTGCGAGCGTCCCCTCGCGCAAGTGGCTATGGCAGCGCTGTCAGATTAGGCGATCGTGCGCGCAGGGGGTAGTGGCGCCGCGCGGCCGGCATCTCAGCGCAGGCTGGAACGCCGCACCACCAGCTTCACCGGCAGCACCTCGCTGTCCACCGGTCCGCCGCGGATCAGCCCGAGCAGGCTGTCCACCAGCACCTCGCCGGCCTGCTTGGTGTCCTGCAGCACGGTGGTCAGCGGCGGGTTGACGAAGCTGGCCATGGGGATGTCGTCGAAGCCGGCCAGCGCCACGTCCTGCGGCACGCGCAGGCCGTGGTCGCTGAGCGCGCGCATGGCGCCGATCGCGATCAGGTCGCTGGCGGCGAATACCGCGTCGAAGCCGGCCTCGCGCAGGATCAGGCTGCGCATCGCCTCGTAGCCGGAGCGCTCGGTGCTCTCGGCGTTTTCCTGCAGCGCCGGGTCCACCGCCACGCCGGCCTGCTGCAAGGCGTCGACGTAGCCGCGGTAGCGGCCGAAGAACTCCGGATAGTGGCTGGAGGCGTCGCCGAGGAAGGCGATGCGGCGGCAGCCGCGTTCCAGCAGGTGCCCGGCCACCGCCTGGCCGCCGCGGAAGTTGTCGCAGCCGATCGACACGCCGGGCTGGTCCGCCAGCACCGCGCCCCAGCGCACGAAGCGGGTGCCTTGGGCGACCAGTTTTTCCAGCTTGTCGGTATAGGCCAGGTAGTCGCCGTAGCCGAGCAGGATCAGGCCGTCGGCCTTCTTGCTGTCGGCGAAGTCGGCGTGCCAGTCGTGCGAGAACTGCTGGAACGAGATCAGCAGGTCGTAGCCCTGCAGCGCGCAGGCACGGGTGATCGAGCCCAGCATCGACAGGAAGAACGGGTTGATGTGCGACTCGTCGGCGGTGGGGTCCTCGAAGAACAGCAGCGCCAGCGTGCCGGAATGCATCCGGCGCAGGTTGGAGGCGTTCTTGTCGACCTTGTAGTTGAGCTGTTCGGCGGCGGCCTGGATACGCCGCCGGGTTTCCTCATTGACCAGCGGGCTGCCGCGCAGCGCGCGCGACACCGTGGCCTGGGATACCCCGGCCAGGTGGGCAATGTCGATCGATGTGGCTTTTGCCTTCATCCGCAGCGCGACCCGCAAGCTTTTGCGACGACGCCATGCCGTCCGTGCCAAATCCTAGCCGGTTTGCACGCCGCTTGTCGTAAACCGCCTGCCGCTGATCGAGGCAGGTGCATGTCGCCACCGACGCTGGCCGAGAGACGATCCTCATGCGCGCATGTCCTCCAGCTCGATGCCCTTGGTCTCGCGCACGCCGGCCAGCACGAACAGCAGCGACAGCAGCGCGAAGCCGGCGTACAGGCCGTAGGCGAAGCTGAGGCCCAGCTCGGCCAGCGCGGGGAACGTGCTGGTGATCGCGAAGTTCGCCAGCCACTGCGCGGCCGCGGCCACCGCCAATGCGGTGGCGCGGATCCGGTTCGGAAACATCTCGCCCAGCAGCACCCATACCACCGGGCCCCAGCTCACTCCGAAGAACACCACGTAGGCGTTCGCCGCGACCAGCGCCACCATGCCGGTGGCGCCGGGCAGGCTCAGCGTGGCGCCGCTGCCGGTAGCCTGCGAGAAGCACCACGCCATCAGCCCCAGGGTGATCGCCATGCCGGCCGAGCCGACCACCAGCAGCGGCTTGCGCCCGATCTTGTCGACCAGCGCGATCGCCACCAGGGTCACCAGCACGTTGACGATCGAGGTGACCACGGTGATGGTGAACGAGTCGGCCTCGCTGAAACCCACCGAATGCCACAGCGTAGACGAGTAGTAGAAGATCACGTTGATGCCCACGAACTGCTGGAACACCGACAGCAGGATGCCGATCCACACCACCGGCAGCAGCCCGGCGGTCTTGCCGCACAGGTCGCGCAGGCGCGGCCGGTGTTCCGAGCGCAGGCTGTCCTCGATGTCGCGCAGCTTGTTGTCCAGCGCTGTCTCGCTGTGCATGTTCAACACCTTGCGCAGCACCACGCGGGCCTCGTCGAGGCGGCCCTTGGCGACCAGGTGCCGCGGCGACTCCGGCACGCCCAGCACCAGGGTGCCGTAGACCAGCGCCGGCAGCGTCGCCACCAGGAACATCCAGCGCCACGCCGCCAGCCCGAACCACAACGGCTGCGCCGCGCCGCCGGCCACGCCGGCCAGCCACGCATCGCTGAGCAGCGCGGCGAAGATGCCCAGCACGATCGCCAGTTGCTGCATCGAGCCGAGCCGGCCGCGAATGTGCGCGGGCGAGACTTCGGCAATGTAGGTGGGCGCGATCACCGAGGCCACGCCCACGCCGATGCCGCCGACCAGCCGCCACAGGATCAGGTCCCACACCGCGGTCACCAGCCCCGAACCCAGCGCACTGGCGACCAGCAGCACCGCGGCCACCTGCATCGTGCGCACGCGGCCGAAGCGGTTCGCCAGCATGCCGGCGTACCAGGCGCCCAGCGCCGAGCCGAGCAGCGCGCAGGACACCGCGAAGCCGATCTGCGCCGCGTCCAGCGCGAAGCCGCCGCGAACCGCGTCGACCGCGCCGTTGATCACCGCCGTATCGAAACCGAACAGGAATCCGCCCAGCGCCGCCGCCGCCGAGATCAGCACCACCCGCGCGGTGGCTCGCTGGCCCAGCCCGTCGCCCGTCATGTCCATCGTGCTCATCGCGTCTCCCCAACGTCATGGCATCAAGATGCGCCCGAGTCTGCACTGCGGATCCCGACCGTGTCCGATTGAATACGTATGCAGTCGCCCGCGGGCAAGCCGATGGCGCCGAGCCTATGCCGGCGCGTTGATCACGGCCAGGAAATCGCTGCCATAGCGCTTGAGCTTGGCCTCGCCGACACCGCTGATGGTGGCCAGCTCGTCTTCGTTGGCCGGCATGGCGCGCAGCATCGCCAGCAAGGTGGCGTCGTGGAACACCACGTACGGCGGCACGCCCTGCTGCTTCGCCAGTTGCGTGCGCAGCGCGCGCAGCGCATCCCACAGCTCCTGCTCGTAGGCCTCGATGCCAAGGCTGCCGCCGCTGCCTTTATCCGACGTGACCAACTTGCTGTCGCGCCGGCGCCGGCTGGCGCGTTCGGGGCGGGCATCCTCGCGCAGCTTCAGCTGGCGGCCGCCGCTGAGCACGCTGCGGCTGGCGGCGGTCAGGCGCAAGGTGCCGTAGCCTTCGGCATCCGCTTCCAGCAGGCCGGCGGCGAGTAGCTGGCGGAACACCGAGCGCCACTGCTTCTCGTCGAGATCGGCGCCGACGCCGAAGGTGCTGAGCCGGTGGTGGTCGAGGGCGCGCACGCGCTCGGTTTCCTCGCCGCGCAGCACGTCGATCACGTGGCCGGAGCCGTAGCGCTGGCCGGTGCGGTACACCGCCGACAACGCCTTCTGTGCCGGCACCGTAGCGTCCCAGGTCTTCGGCGGCGCGAGGCAGTTGTCGCAATGACCGCAGGGGCCGGGATAGACCTCGCCGAACGCGCCCAGCAGCAGCTGGCGGCGACAACCGGTGGCCTCGGCGTAGGCCAGCAGCGACTCCAGCTTCTGCCGCTCCACCCGCTTGCGCTCGTCGGCCGATTCGGACTGCGCGATCATCTGGCTCATCGTCACCACGTCGGACAGGCCGTAGATCATCCACGCCTCGGCCGGCAGCCCGTCGCGGCCGGCGCGACCGGTCTCCTGGTAATAGCCCTCGATGCTGCGCGGCAGGTCCAGGTGCGCCACGAAGCGCACGTCCGGCTTGTCGATGCCCATGCCGAAGGCGACGGTGGCGACCATCACCACGCCGTCCTCGCGCAGGAAGCGCTGCTGGTTCTTCGCGCGCGTCGCCGCGTCCAGCCCGGCGTGGTACGGCAGCGCCTCGACGCCCGATTCGGCCAGCCATGCGGCGGTGTCGTCCACCTTGCGCCGGCTGAGACAGTAGACGATGCCGGATTCGCCCTGATGGCCCTGCAGGAATTCGGTGAGCTGGCGCTTCGCGTTGTGGCGCAGGCCGACCCGGTAGCCGATGTTCGGACGGTCGAAACTGGACACGAACTGCCGGGCGTGCTGCAGCGACAGCCGCTCGACGATCTCCTCGCGCGTGCGCGGGTCGGCAGTGGCGGTGAGCGCGATGCGCGGCGCGTGCGGGAAACGCTGGTGCAGGATCGCCAGCTCGCGGTATTCCGGGCGGAAATCGTGGCCCCACTGCGATACGCAGTGCGCCTCGTCGATCGCGAACAGCGCCACCTCGATGCTTTCCAGCAGGCCCAGGAAACGCGACGTGAGCAGCCGCTCCGGCGCCACGTAGAGCAGGTTCAGTTCGCCGGCCAGCAGCTGCCGCTCGACCTCGCGCTGCGCTTCCGCGCCGAGGCTGGAGTTGAGATAGGCAGCCGCCACGCCCGCCTCGCGCAGCGCGTCGACCTGGTCCTGCATCAGCGCGATCAGCGGCGACACCACGATGCCGGTACCCTGGCGCAGCAGCGCGGGGATCTGGTAGCACAGCGACTTGCCGCCGCCGGTGGGCATCAGCACCAGCGCGTCGCCGCCCTCGCCGAGGTGCTCGACCACCGCCTGTTGCTGGCCGCGGAAACTTGGATAACCGAAAACGCTTTGCAGCAGCTCGAGGGCGGAGGCATTCATCGGCCGCATGGTAACAAACCGGCCCGATCCGGCCGTCGGGAAAATCGGCGACGACCCGTCGGCGGCGCCACCGCTCAGGCGTCCGGCATGCCCCACAGCGCGTGGTCGAGGTCACCATCCAGGCCGAACCGCGACAGCGGCACGCGGCCATTCTTCACCTCGACACCTTCGGCGCGCAGCCGCCGCGACTGCTCGCGGAACCCGCGGCTGCCCGGCGGCATCGCGATGTGTCCGCTGGAGCGCAGCACGCGGTACCACGGCAGTTCCATGCCGTCGGGCACCTCGCCGAGCAGCCGGCCGACCAGCCGCGCGCGCCCCGGCAACCCGGCACGCACCGCGATCGCGCCGTAACTGGCGACGCGGCCGCGCGGAATCGCGGCGATGGCGGCGTAGATACGGGCGGCAGCCTCATGCATGGGTTCACGCGACGCTAGCGGAGATCCGTGGCAGAGTAGCTGCCGATCCTCGCCGAAGGAAGCCGCTGCATGCGCCATTTCGAAGCCGTGCGTTCCCACGTCGGCAGCCTGCACGAGCTGCGCCAGAACGACCCTTACCTGATCAGCTTCGATCTGAAACTGGCGCCGGACCGTTACCAGGGGATCTACCTGGCCGAACTGGAGGACGAAGCGGGATTGCGCTACCTGCGCGTGTCCACCCCGATCGGCCCGCTCGCCGGCACCGATCCCATCCGCTGCCTGCGCTTCAACTGGCAGCAACGCACCGGCTTTCTCGCGGTGGCCGACCTAGACGGCTCGCCCTATCTGCACCTGTGCGAAAACCGCCCCTACGAATTCCTCGACCGCGCCGAACTGCAACGCGTGATGCGCGAACTGGGCGTGCTCGGCGACCAGCTGGAGCGGCTCATCGGCGTCGGCGACGACGCGCTGTAACCGCCGCGCTCAAGACACCAGCCGGAACACCAGCACCAGTCCGTAGGCCAACAGCGCGGTGATCGGCAAGGTGAGGATCCACGCCCACACCATGCGCTCCACCACCGACCAGCGGATCGAGTTGAAACGCTTGGCCGCGCCCACGCCCATGATCGAGGCGGACACGTTGTGGGTGGTCGACACCGGGATGCCGAACGCCGAGGCGGCGAGGATGACCGCCGCCGAGCTGGTCTCGGCGGCGAAGCCGTTGATCGGGTGCAGCTTGACCATCTTGTGGCCGAGCGTCTTGATGATGCGCCAGCCGCCGCCGGCGGTACCGGCGGCCATGGTCAGCGCGGAAACCACCTTCACCCATACCGGGATCTCGAAGCCGCCGGCCGGGTTGCCGTCGATGCGCAGGAAACCCAGCCACGCCGGCAGGTGATCGAACTGGTGCGCGGTGGTGGCGCCGGCCAGCGCCAGCGCGATGATGCCCATGCTCTTTTGCGCGTCGTTCATGCCGTGCGCCACGCCCATGGCGCTGGCCGAGACGATCTGCGCCTTGCCGAAGAAGAAATTGACGAACGGGGTGCGCCCGAACCGGCGCGACCAGCCATGCCGGTTCGCGAACCAGGCCAGCAGTGCATACAGCGAGCCCATCAGGATGAAACTGATGATGAAGCCGGCCAGCGGCGACAGCACCATCGGGATGACCACTTTCGGGATCACGCCGTGGCCTTTCAGCCAGCTGCCCTCCACCCAGATCACCGAGGCGAAGTTGTTGTCCGAGGCGGCCAGCGCCGCGCCCACCAGCGAACCGACCAGTGCGTGGCTGGAACTGGACGGCAGGCCCAGCCACCAGGTGATCAGGTTCCACACGATCGCCCCCAGCAGCGCGCAGATCAGCAGCTGCGAGCTCATCTCGACCACCCCGGCGTTGATCAGCCCGGAGGCGATCGTGGCCGCCACCGCGGTGCCCAGGAACGCGCCGATCAGGTTGGTGCCCGCCGCCATCAGCACCGCCTGGCCCGGGGTGAGCACCTTGGTCGCCACCACCGTGGCGATCGAATTGGCGGTGTCGTGGAAACCGTTGATGTAGGTGAAGACCAGCGCGATCACCACCACCGCGATGACGATGCTCATGCGCGGCCCCCGGCCATGGACGGGCGGCGGACGCGCGGCGCCGGGCAGTGCGGAATGCGCAGGGTCACGGGCCCGGCCTCAGGAGTTCTTCAGCACGATCGAATAGACGATGTTGCCGACGTCGCGGCACTTGTCGATGGCCTTCTCGATCAGCTCGAACAGGTCCTTGGCCAGCATTGCCCGCATCACGTCGCCGCCCTCGACGTACAGCGTGCGGTACGGCGCCAACAGCATGCGGTCGCCTTCCGATTCCAGTGCCTGCAGGCGGTCTTGCAGCTTCTTCACCGGGTCGATGCGCAGGCCGCGGCGCAGCTCGCCGATCATCTCGACCACCACCTCGCTGGAACGCTGCAGCACCAGCGTGCGCTGGGTGAAATCCACTCCGGCCAGGCGGTCGGCCACGATCTCGTAGCGCTCGGCGAACTTCTCGATGGTCTTGGGAATCTTGTACAGCGCCGAATTCAGCGCCTCGATGTCCTCGCGGTCCAGCGCGGTGACGAAGGTGTTCACCAGCTCCTCGCTGATCTGCGCGGCCAGCGTCTTCTCGCGCGCGCGGGTGGCGGTGAAGGCCGCCATCACGGGGCCGCGGTCGGGCTGGGTCAGCAGTTCGTGCAGGGCCTTGGCGCTTTCGCTGACGGTGGCGGCGCTCTGTTCGAGCAGGCCATAGAACTTGTCGCCTTTGCCGAAAATCGTCTGCAGTGAAAACATGCGGGCCATGCCTGAGGGAACGGGATGACGGGAATGTTACAGGACCGTCGTGCTGCCCTGCATCAATGCCCGGCCCTGCCGGGGTGATGCGAAAGCCCCGCAACCCTTACACTGCGCCCATGCACCCTCCTCCATCATCACCGCGATGCTGACCGAAATCGCGCTCGTCCTCGTGCTGACTCTGTTCAACGGCTTCTTCGCCCTGTCGGAGATGGCGCTGGTGGCCTCGCGCAAGAGCCGCCTCAAGCAGATGGCCCGGAACAGCCGCAAGGCCGCCTCGGCCTTGCGGCACGCCGAGGCGCCGGAGCACTTCCTGTCCACCGTGCAGGTCGGCATCACCCTGGTGACGCTGATCACCGGTGCGGTCGCCGGCGACGCGCTGGGCGAGCACATCGCTGCCACCTTGCGGGGCGAACAGCTGGCGTGGCTGTTGCCGTACTCGCGGATCATTGGCATCGTGCTGGGCTTCGTGCTGATCTCCTTCATCCAGATCGTGATCGGTGAACTGGTGCCCAAGCGGCTGGCGCTGGCGGCACCGGAAAAGGTGTCGTCGTACGTGGCGATCCCGATGCTGCTGCTGTCGCGGCTGACCGCGCCGTTCGTGTGGCTGCTGAACGCGTCGAGCAACCTGCTGCTGCGCCTGCTGCGGGTCACCCGGCAAGGCAGCGCCGTGGTCACCGAGGAGGAGATCCGGCTGCTGGTCGCCGAGAGCGCCGAACAGGGCGTGCTCGACCCGGACGAACACAACATGGTCAACCGCGTGCTGCGCCTGGGCGACCGCACGGTCGACAGCGTGATGACCCCGCGCATGCGTATCGCCTGGCTGGACATCGCCGCGACCCGCGAGGAGAACATCGAGGTGCTGCGCGCAACCCCGTACTCGTGCTACCCGGTGTATCGCGGCGACGAGAGCGAGGTGGTCGGCGTGGTCGAGGTGAAGCGCCTGCTGCACAGCTTCGCCGAAGGCACGCCGGAACTGTTCGGCCACCTGGCCAAGCCGCTGTTCGTGCCGGCCACCGCGCGCGCGCTGGATCTGCTGGAGGAGTTCCGCGATGCCGAGACGCCGCTGGCGCTGGTGGTCGACGAGTACGGCGACATCGAGGGCGTGGTCACCGTCAACGACCTGCTGGCGGCCGTGGTCGGTGCCAGCCAGATCGGCCATGCCGGCAGCAACGAGGCCAGCCCGATCATGCGGCGCGCCGACGGCAGCTGGCTGATCGACGGCAGCCTGTCCACCGACGACCTGCGCGAGCTGCTGCAGATCGGCGAACTGCCCGGCGAGGACGAGCACGAATACCGCACCGCCGCCGGCATGGTGATGACCGCGCTCGGCCACATCCCGCAGACCGGCGAGGTGTTCGCCTGGCGCGGCATCCGCTTCGAGGTGGTCGACCTCGACGGCGCCCGCATCGACAAGCTGCTGGTCACCCCGGCGCCGTCGCTGGAACCGTCCGACGACGAGCAGTAGCTGGACATTGCCCGCTGCTGCGCAGGGAAGGGGCAAGGTAGCGCGTGCCCTGCGGGTTCGGTCCCTCCCCCTGCTTGCAGGGGGAGGTCAGGAGGGGGTCAGGCTCCTCGCTCTGCCTTGGCGAAGAGCACCCCACCCCAACCCTCCCCTGCTACGCAGGGGAGGGAGCAAAAGCCGGCTACTTGTGCTTCGCCAGCCCCGCCATCCGCTGCGCATCGGCGAGGATGCCGTGCAGCACGCGCAGCTCGCGCGCGTCCGGCTGCGCGCGCTGGAACAGCTTGCGCAGGCGCAGCATGATCGTGGTCGGCTCGCGCCCCTTGTGGAAGTCGATGTCGTCCAGCGTCTGCGCCAGGTGGCGGTAGAACTGTTCCATCTGCACCGCGTCGGCAGGCGGCTCGTCATGCTCCGGCGGTGGCGCCGGCGATTCGTCGCCGAGCATCGCCACGCGCAGCTCATAGGCCATCACCTGCACCGCCTGCGACAGGTTGAGCGAGCTGAAATCGTCCACGCTGGGAATCCGCACCATCGCATGGCAGCGCGCCAGTTCCTCGTTCTCCAGCCCGGTGCGCTCGTTGCCGAACACCAGCGCCACCTGCTCGCCGCGGGCGGCGGCGGCCAGCGCCTGCTGCGCCGCCTCGCGCGGGGAGAGCTCCGGCAGGTTCACGCCGCGCCGGCGCGCCGACAGGCCCAGCGCCAGGCTGCTGCCGGCCAGGCCGTCGACCAGTTCGCCATGGATGCCGGCGCGCTCCAGCACGTCGTCCGCGCCGGCCGCCAGTGCGTTCGCCTCCGGGTCGGGAAAGCGATACGGGCTGACCAGCTCCAGCCGGGTGAAACCCATCGTGCGGATCGCCCGCGCCGCGCTGCCGATATTGCCCGGATGCGAGGTGCGCACCAGCACGTAGCAGATGCGGTCGGCGAGCTGCGGAAGATCGGTCATGCGAAGGACGGCCTGGCGACAGGGATCGACAAGGATAGTGGACGCGGGGCGGTCCGCACCCGCCTCTGCTAGAATCGCCGGCCGCAACCCCGCTCTCTTCCAAAGTCGAAACCATGGCCAGACCACACGTCACGATCGCGGCGCGCGCCGCGCGTTCTGCAGGCAATGTGATCCTGCGCTACATGAACCGCATCGACGGCCTCAATATCGTCGAGAAGCAGCAGATGGACTTCGTCTCCGAAGTCGACAAGCTGGCCGAGGCGGAAATCATCAAGGAACTGCGCCGCGCCTACCCCGACCACGCGATCCTCGCCGAGGAAAGCGGCGCGACCGGCAAGGGACCGCTGACCTGGGTGATCGACCCGCTGGATGGCACCCACAACTACCTGCGCGGCATCCCGCACTTCAGCGTGTCGATCGCGCTGCTGGAAAAGGGCGTGCCGATCCACGCCGTGGTGTTCGACCCGCTGCGCGACGAGCTGTACACCGCCAGCAAGGGCGATGGCGCCTACCTCAACGACCGCCGCATGCGCGTCAGCAAGCGCGAGAACCTGGGCGGCGCAATGATCGCCACCGGCTTCCCGTTCCGCCAGCGAGGGCACCTTGCCGCGCAGCTGGACATGACCCGCGCCATCCTCGGCCAGGCCGAGGACATCCGCCGCTCCGGCTCCGCCGCGCTGGACCTGGCCTACGTCGCCGCCGGCCGCTACGACGGCTACTTCGAGATCGGGCTGAAGCCGTGGGACATGGCTGCCGGCGTGCTGCTGGTGCATGAAGCCGGCGGCCGCTACTGCGACTTCGCCGGCCGCGACGGCATCCCCGAAAGCGGCAACCTCGTCGCCGGCAATCTCAACGTGGCGAAGGCGATGGTCGACGCGATCGGGCAGCAGGCGACGCCGGGGCTGCTCAAGGCCTGAACGGTGCGCCCGCTCGAAACGCAAGAAGGCGCCTGCGGGCGCCTTCGTCCTTTCAGGATGCCGCCTCGCGCAGGAACCCGCGCAGGAACGGAATGGTGATCCGCCGTTGCGCCGCCAGCGAGGCCACGTCCAGCTTGTCGAGCAGGTCGAGCAGCGCGCCGAGATCACGCGCGTAGCGGGCGAACAGCCAGTCCAGCACGCCGTCGTCCAGTTCGATGCCGCGCGCGACGGCCTGCGCCTTCAGCACGGCGCGGCGCTCGGCGTCGTCCAGCGGTTTCAGCGCGAACTGGGTGCAGGCGCCGAGTCGCGAGCGCAGGTCAGGCAATTCGATGCCGAGCTGGGCCGGTGCGGTATCGGCGGCGAACAGCAGCGCGCTGCCTTCGGCTTTCGCGCGGTTGTAGAGGTCGAACAGCGCGTGCTCGGCTTCGCGCTTGCCGGCGATCGCGCCGAGGTCGTCCAACGCCAGCAGTTCGCTGCCGGCGACGCCGCGCAGGGCAGCGGCATGATCGGACAGGGTAGCCAGCGGCAGATACTGCACGCACCGTCCCGCCGCGCTGGCCGCCTGGCAGGCGGCCATCAGCAGGTGGCTGCGGCCACTGCCGCCGGCACCGTGCAGGTAGATCCATGGTGCACTGGGCTCGAGTGCCAGTGCCTGCACCGCGACCAGTGCGGCGGCATTGGCGCCGGCGTGGAAATATTCGAAACGCTGGCGGCGCGGCCAGCGCAAGGCCAGCGGCAGCTGCGGAATCATGGTTCGGCCCGGTCGTCCTGCGGCGGCTCGACCGTGGCCTCGACCCCGCCATCGCGACGCGCGGCAACCTCCACCTCGGCGACCACCGGGTCTTCCGGCCCTGCCTCGTTGTACAGCTCGCTCATGCGGTAGCGTTCGATCAGGTAGCGCAGCAGCACCATGATCACCGACGCGGCCGGCAGCGCCAGCAGCACGCCGAGGAAGCCGAACAGGTAGCCCCCGGCCAGCACCGCGAAGATCACCGCGACCGGGTGCAGGCCGATCTTGTCGCCGACCAGCTTGGGTACCAGCACGTAGCCTTCCAGCAGCTGGCCGACCGCAAACACGCCGCAAACCAGCAGCACGTGGGTCCAGTCGCCGTACTGCACCAGCGCGGCGATGATCGCCGCGACGAAGCCGATGATGAAGCCCAGGTACGGCACGAAGCTGAGCAGGCCGGCGACCATGCCGATCAGCAGCCCCACCGACAGGCCGACCAGGCCCAGCCCGGCGCCATAGAACACGCCCAGTGCCAGCATCACCAGCAGCTGGCCGCGCACGAACGCGCCCAGGATCTTGTCCGATTCGCTGGCCAGATGCGCGATGGTGGGCTGGATCGAGCGCGGCAGCATGCCGTCGACCTTCGCCACCAGCCGGTCCCAGTCGCGCAGCAGGTAGAACGCCACCACCGGGATCAGCACCAGGTTGGTCAGCCACATCGCGATGCCCAGGCCGCCGCGCGACACCTTGCCCAGCACCGCGGTGGCGACGCCGCCGATCGAGCCAATGTGCGCCTTGATCGCGGTCAGCAGGCGGTCGCTGTCGAAGGTGTGCGGGTCCAGGTGCAGGCGCGCCTGCAGCCATGGCCACACGGTGTTCTGCGCCCAGTCGCCGTAGCGCGGCAGGTTGCTGACCAGATTCTCGACCTGGCGCGCGATCAGCGGGATCAGCAGCAGCAGCACACCAACCACCGCGACCATGATCACCACGAACACGATGGTGGCCGCCCACATCCGGTTCAGCCCGAGCCGCTCCAGCCGGTCGGCCAGCGGATCGCCCAGGTAGGCCAGCATGGCGGCCACCGCGAACGGCATCAGCACCGGCGCCAGCAGCCAGACCAGGTAAACGATGACCGCGGTGATGGCGAACAGCTGCCAGCGACGCGAGATGTCCTTGTCGTGATTCACGCGGCACGCCCCAGCCAGGATTGGTTATGCGTTACTTGAATAGTCCGCACAGGGATGTACGGGGTTTTGCGAGGGACTCGCATCCAGTCACCTCAGCCAGCGCAGGTTCGCATCCGCGCCCGGATGCGGCTCGCCCTGCAGCAGCAGGTGGCCGCTGGCGGCAAGGTTCGCGGCCAGCGCGCTGATCGGCGCGGACGCCTTGACGTACAGCAGCACGCCGTCGTTCTGCGCGCCCAGGGTCTGCACCAGCTTCACCGACGGATCGTCCTCAAGGGTCGCCACCAGGTTCGCGTAATCCATCGCCGAGTCCAGCCCGCTGACCCACAGCTTGCCCTCGCTGGGGCCCGCGCCGATCACATTGAGTTGCCTGCCGAGGCGATCGACCAGGCCGTTGCCGGCGTCGCCGAGCAGCGCCGCGTCGCTCGCGCCCTGGCCGCTCCAGCGTTGCGCCTGGCCGCCCGAAATCAGCGTCCAGTCGGCGCCACCCTCGCGCAGCTTGCCGAGCAGCACCAGGCCGGTGTGGTATTGCCGGTTGACCGCCATCAGCGCAGCCGGGTCGGCGGCGGCCACCTTGGCCGGATCGGGCACGTTGCCGTCAGGGTAGACCACGTTGGTGCCGCGCGCGCCGGCGGTCGCGGCCAGGCTGGCCAGCGCCGACTGGTCGAGCAGGCGGCCGTCGCTGCCCCGCACCAGCAGCAGCACCGGCGGCTTGATGCCGGCGCTCTGCACGCCCAGCTTCGACACCAACCGGCGCACCGAGCCCGGCTCGAACTCCACCTCCAGCACCAGCCCGGTCGCGGCACGCTGGTACTGGAATTTCTGCACCATCGAGGCCGCCTTGCCCAGCGCGTCGCCGTAGCCGGCGTTGCCGCGCAGGTCCTGGCCGCCGGCGACCCGCGTCAGCACCTGGCCCAGCGCGGTGGCGAACGCCTGGTCGCGCTGCGCGTCGCTGGTGTCGGCGACCGGCACGACCACCGCATACGGCGAGCTGGCAACCTGCGCGTGCGCGGCGGGCAACGTGGCAAAGACCAGCAGCAGGGTGACGATCAACAGACGGAACAGGCGCATGGCGTGGGTATCTTCTGGGGAAAGCTCGCCGGCAGTCTGCCCAATCGCGCCCCCTCCCGTCCATCGCGGTCGCCGCCGGGGCCACCGTGCCCGGCCGGCAGCGGCGCCACAAGCTGGTAAACTTGCGCGTTTCACCCACGCCGCAGATCCTGATCAAGGTCCTCGCCATGTCTGACGCCCTCACCTACCGCGCCGCCGGCGTCGATATCGACGCCGGCAATGCGCTGGTCGAACGCATCAAGCCGCTGGTCAAGCGCACTTTCCGCCCGGAGGTGATGGGCGGGCTGGGCGGTTTCGGCGGCCTCTTCGACCTGAGCGGCCGCTACCAGGAACCGGTGCTGGTCTCCGGCACCGACGGCGTGGGTACCAAGCTCAAGCTGGCGCAGACGCTGAACCGCCACGACACGATCGGCATCGACCTGGTCGGCATGTGCGTCAACGACGTGCTGGTGCAAGGCGCCGAGCCGCTGTTCTTCCTCGACTACTTCGCCACCGGCAAGCTGGACGTGGATACCGCAGTCGCCGTGGTCGGCGGCATCGCGAAAGGTTGCGAACTGGCGGGCTGTGCACTGATCGGCGGCGAGACTGCCGAGATGCCCGACATGTATCCTCCGGGCGAATACGACCTGGCCGGCTTCACCGTCGGGGCGGTGGAGAAGTCGCAGATGCTCAGCGGTGAAGGGATCGTCGCCGGTGACGTGATCCTCGGCGTGGCCTCATCCGGCCCGCACTCGAACGGTTATTCGCTGGTCCGCAAGATTCTCGAACGCGCCGGCAACCCGTTGGATCTCGATCTCGGTGGCATCAAGCTGGCCGACGCGCTGATGGCACCGACCACGATCTACGTGAAGTCGATGCTTGAACTCCTGAAGTCGGCCCCGGTGCACGGCATGGCCCATATCACCGGCGGCGGCCTGAAGGAGAACATCATCCGCGTGGTGCCGGACGGCCTCGGCATCGCACTGGATGCCGGCAGCATCGTGCTGCCGCCGGTGTTCGACTGGCTGATGCGCGAGGGCAACGTGGCGCGCGAGGAAATGTGGCGCACGTTCAACTGCGGCGTCGGCTTCACCGTGATCCTGCCGCGCGACGCGGTGGCCGGTGCCTCCGCGCTGCTGGCCAAGCACGGCCTGGCCAGCTCGGTGATCGGCGACATCGTGTCCGCATCGGGCGACCAACGCGTGCATATCGGCTGATCCGTTCCGTGTCGACCACGCCAGCCAAAGTCGCCGTGCTCGCCTCCGGCCGCGGCAGCAACCTCGCCGCGCTGCTGGAGGCGCAGGCGCGCGGCGAACTGCCGGTCGAGTTCGTGCTGGTCGGCAGCGACAAGGCCGGCGCCGGCGCGCTGCGGCTGGCCGAGGCAGCGAACATCCCGACCCTGGCACTGGACCCGCGCAGCCACGCGGACCGTCGCGCGTTCGACCAGGAACTGCTCCGGCGCGTCGCCGCCAGCGGCGCCGACTGGCTGGTGCTGGCCGGCTTCATGCGCGTCCTCGACGGCGCGGCGCTGAAGCCGTGGATCGGGCGCATCATCAACATCCATCCCTCGCTGCTGCCGAAATACCGCGGCCTGCACACCCATCGGCGCGCGCTGGAGGCGGGCGACGCCGAGCACGGCGCCAGCGTGCATTTCGTCACCGCCGAGCTGGATGGTGGTCCGGTCATCGCGCAGGCGTACCTGCCGATCGAAGCCGGCGATGACGAAGACCGACTGGCGCAGCGCCTGCTGCCGCTGGAACACCGGCTGCTGCCGGCCGTGCTCGGCCTGCTGGCCAGCGGGCGCCTGCAATGGGACGGTCGGGCGGCGCGCTTCGACGGCCGGCCACTGGCCGCACCGCTGCGCCTGGGCGACGACGGACTGCGGCCTTAGAGCCGGTTCAGCCCGCTCTGGGCAGACTCGGCGCATGACCATCCGACCCCTGCTCGCTCCCCTGCTCGGCCTCGGCCTGCTGCTCGGCGCCCGCGCCGCCACCGCCGCCGTGCCTGCCGCGTTCACCGCCACCTACGACGTCTCGCAAGGCGGCCAGCCGATGGGCCAGGCCACGATCAGCCTGCGCGCCGCCGGCCACGGCGAGTGGATCTACCGCAAGGACGTCAAAAGCACCGGCGGGCTGGCCGCGCTGCTCGGCGCCAGCGTCACGGAAAGCTCGCGCTTCCGCTGGAAGGGCGACGTGCCCGAGGCGATCAGCTACGACTACCAGCTGCAGACGGCGGTCAAGCAGAAGCAGCGCCACCTGGTGGTCGACTGGGCGAAACAGCAAGTCACCGTCGATGAGGGCAAGGGTGCGCAGACCTATCCGGGCAGCCCGGGCATGGTCGAGCGCAACACCCTGGCGCTGGCGCTGGGCCTGGCCTTGCGCGACGGCAAGCAGCAGCTCGCGCTGCCGGTCGCGGTGCGCCAGCAGGTGCAGGTACAGAACTTCAGGGTGACCGGCAGGGAAACCGTCAAGGTGCCCGCCGGCCGCTTCGACGCCAGGCGGGTCGACCGCACCGACGCCGACCGCGGCTTCAGCGCATGGTACGCACCCGATCGCTATCCGCTGCCGGTGAAGCTGTCGCAGCATGATGGCGGCGACATGGTGATGGAGCTGGTGAGTTACCGGCAGCCCTGAGCGACGGCGGCGGGCCACCCGCCTTGCCGCCGACCGCGGCACGCTGTCACACGCGCCCGATCGCCTGCGCGAGCAGGACCGCCCCGGCGCCGACGAGAACCACCCCGACGACTCGCGCCATCCGCTCGCCGGCCGGGGCCAGGCGCTCGAGGGTGATCCCCGCAAACACGGCACCCATCGCACGCAGATCCATCACGCCGATGACCAGCAGACTCGCGGTCAGGCCGACGCCGCAAAGGTTGCAATGCAGACCGAACCGAAGACCGCGGCGCCAGGCCCGGCCCGCCGATCGCGGCACCGCCTGCGCGAACCCCGGCGCCCCGCGACAGCAGGCGAGATGGCGCGCCTTCCACCGGCTGAACTGCAGAGCGCCGGCGGCCAGGACGACCATGCCGGCGAGAACGGGGACGGCGCGAGCCAGCAACGGCAGGCGCATGGCCAGCGTGGCCAGCATGCCGCCCAGCGGAAACACGGCGACGCCGCACACCAGCCACGCCGTGAAGTAGCCGGTGGCCACCGCTGCCGTCAGTCGCCCCGGCCTCGCCACCCCGTTGTCGCCGAATGCCTGATGGCAGCGCCACAGCACCGGCATCAGCGAGGGCAACATCATGGCCACCATCATCGCCATCCACATGCCGAGGAACGAAACGGCCGCAGCCGGCCAGCTGCGGCCGTCCAGTTGCAGCCATACCATCGACATCGTCCAGCCGCCGGGCATCGGCATCCCGTCCATCGTCGACATCATTGCGCCACCGGCGATCGTCGCGGCCACGCTGGCGAGGAACAGCAGCGTAACCACGGCGAGAAAGCCCTGCCCGCGGCGGATGCGCCGCGGAACCGCCCTCGCCGCGACGTCCGCCGGACCGCTCGCGAGCGGCCTCATCGCGGCTCGTACTCGTCGTGCCGGCGCCACCACATGCCTGTCTCGTTGCGCCCCGCCGGCGCGCGGTCCAGCCACTGATACATGCCCCAGAGGCCGTCCAGTCCGCGCGCGTAAGTGGAATAGGTGTGATGGACGACGCCGTCTTCCAGCGAGAACGCGCTCAGGCCCGGCCGCTCGCGCAGGTAGGTGTTCACGTCGGTCCCGGTCATCATGGCGTTGTGCACCGGCGGTGCCGCGTCGCCGGCATCCTTGCCCATCTGGAAAGCTATCTGCGACGCCGGCGGTTCGCGCAGGTAGTTGTAATCGATGCCTCCTTCGCGCTGCTGCTGTTCGGTGAACGAGACGTTGAAATCCGCGTTGAAATCGCCGCCGGACGAGGACGCCCACGGGAACGTCCATCCCATCCGCCGCTTGTACGCCTGCAGCTTGGCGAGCGGCGCGCGCGAGACCGCGCACAGCATCACGTCATGGTTCGCCAGATGAATCGCAAACCCGTTGAAGCCGTCCGCGATCGAGGAACAGGTCGGGCAGCCCGCCGTGTAGTCCGGTCCGAACATGAAGTGGTAGACGAGCAGCTGCGAGCGCCCCCGGAAGAGCTCCGCCAGCGAGGCCTCGCCCTCGTCGGTGGCAAATCGGTAGGCCTTGTCGATGCGAACCCATGGCAGTTCCCGCCGCCGCCGCGCCAGCTCGTCGCTGCGCCGGGTCAGCTCCTTCTCCGCCTTCAGCAGTTCAAGCCGTTGTTCGAGCCACTGCTCGCGGGTTCCGATGGCATGTGTCGTCATGTCGTTCTCCTGTGCCTGGTCGCGCCGGATCGGGCTGCGCGATGGGTCATGGGTTCTGTCCGCGTCGCCTGGCGCGTCGCGGTGTCGGGTGGGTGTCGGCACGCTTCGCTCGAAGTCGGCCACCGGCTCGTCCCGCGTTGACGAGAGGGCCGGGCGATAGACTACGCAGCAACCCTCGAACGGCGGGAGTGACAAGCGTGGCGCGATTGAGATGAGGGAGCGGCGATGGACTCGCTGATCACGGCCGCGGCGCAGGCACTGGCGACGGGCGATCCGCTGGGCGCGTTGAAGCGCGTCGCCCTGCGCGACGATGCGCCGGCGCTGGCGCTGCGCGGCATCGCCATGGCGCAGCTCGGCGATTTCGAGCGGGCGAAGCTGTTGCTGAAGCGCGCGGCACGCGCCTTCGGCGCGCGGGAGGCGGTGGCGCGCGCCAGGTGCGTGGTCGCCGAGGCCGAAGTCGCACTGGCCTCGCGCGAGCTGGGCTGGCCGGCCAAGGCACTGGACGCTGCGCGCGCGACGCTGGAAGCACACGGCGACCGCGTGAACGCGGCACATGCGCGATACCTCGAGGTACGTCGCCAGCTGCTGCTCGGCCATCTCGACGACGCCGAACGCCACCTCACCGAACTCGATGACGCCACCTTGCCGCCCGCGTTGCAGGCTGTCCACGCCTTGGCCAGCGCGGGGATCGCCCTGCGCCGCCTGCGCACCACACCGGCGCGCATGGCACTGGCGCACGCCGACCGTGCGGCGCGCCGCGCACGCATTCCCGCGCTGCTGGCGGAAGTGGAAAGCACCCGCCTCATGCTGGACGCGCCCGCGGCACGCCTGCTCGCCGAGGGCCGCGAGCGACCGGTCCGGCTGCACGAGATCGAGGCACTGCTGGCCTCGAAGACCCTCGTGGTGGATGCCTGCCGGCATGGGCTGCACGGGCCCGATGCGACCGTGGCGCTGGCGAGTCGTCCGGTGCTGTTCGCGCTCGCGCGCGCACTGGGCGAAGCGTGGCCGGCCGAGGTGCCGCGGGACGTGCTGATCGCACGCGCGTTCCGCACGCGGTTTGCGGATGAGACGCACCGGACCCGGCTGCGGGTCGAGATCGGGCGGCTTCGCGGCGCAGTGCGCCAGCTGGCCGACGTGCGCGCGACGAAGCACGGTTTCGTGCTGGCGCCGCGGCGCGTCGACAAGGTCGCGGTGCTGCTGCGCGCCGTCGAGGAACCGCATGCCGCGGTGCTCGCCCTGCTCGCCGATGGCGAATCATGGTCCAGCTCGGCCCTGGCGCTGGCCCTGGGCAGCAGCCAGCGCACCGTGCAGCGGGCGCTCGACGCGCTGGCCGCCGCCGGCAAGGCGCACGCACTGGGTCGCGGGCGCTCGCGCCGCTGGGTCGCGCCACCCGCCCCGGGTTCCGCGACGAGCTTGTTACTCCTCGCCCCGCTGCCGGGCGATTAGGATGTCGGCATCGACTGACGGGAGTACGGGCATGAAGCGTTCAGCAGCACACGTTGTCCGCGAATACGGCCCCTTCACGGGTGTCCGCAGCGTGGGCGGGGTCAGCCATGACGGCAGCCGGGTGTGGATCGCCGCCGGATCGACGCTGCAGGCCATCGATCCGGCGAGCGGCCAGACGGTGCGCACGCTGGAGGTCGCCGCGCACGCCGGCACCACGTTCGACGGCGAGCACCTGTACCAGATCGCCGAGGACCGCATCCAGAAGATCGACCCGCAGACCGGCCGCGTGCTCGCCACCATCCCGGCGCCCGGTGGCGGCGGCGATTCGGGGCTGGCCTGGGCCGAAGGCACGCTGTGGGTGGGCCAGTACCGGGATCGCAAGATCCACCAGGTCGACCCCGACACCGGAACCGTCCTGCGCAGCATCGAATCCAACCGTTTCGTCACCGGCGTCAGCTGGGCCGACGGCGAGCTCTGGCACGGCACCTGGGAAGGTGACGAGAGCGAGTTGCGGCATATCGATCCGCAAACGGGCGAGGTGCTGGAAACGCTCGACATGCCCACCGGCATGGGCGTGTCCGGGCTGGCATCCGATGGCGGCGACCAGTTGTTCTGCGGCGGCGGGGACAGCGGCAAGCTGCGCTGCATCCGCAAGCCTGCACGCGGTCCCGCGACGGCCGGCCCTGCGGAAGCTCACGCCGTCGCGGGCGAGTAGTGGCGACGACGGCGGACGATAGCCGACGACCGCGATCGACCGGCCTGCGGCTCGCCCGGCGACGCACCAGGGTTGATCCGCAGGGCGTTGCGGCGCCCCGGCAACGCCGTGGTTGCCTCAGTTCGGCAGGCGCCTGATCTTCGCGCCCAGCACGCCGAGCTTCTCTTCGATGTTCTCGTAGCCGCGATCGATGTGGTAGACGCGGTCGACCACGGTATCGCCCTTGGCCACCAGCCCGGCCAGCACCAGGCAGGCCGAGGCGCGCAGGTCGGTGGCCATGATCGGTGCGCCGCTCATCTGCGCCACGCCATGCACCACCGCGGTGTTGCCTTCGAGGCGGATGTCGGCACCGAGCCGCTGCAGCTCGTGCGCGTGCATGAAGCGGTTCTCGAACACCGTCTCGGTAACCACGCCGGTGCCTTCGGCGACGCAGTTGAGCGCGGTGAACTGCGCCTGCATGTCGGTGGGGAACGCCGGATACGGTGCGGTGCTGACGTTGACCGCCTTCGGCCGGCGCCCGCCCATGTCCAGCTCGATCCAGTCGTCGCCGGTGGAGATGTGCGCGCCGGCATCTTCCAGCTTGGCCAGCACCGCGTCGAGCGTATTGGCCCGCGCGTGCCGCGCGCGCACCTTGCCGCCGGTCATTGCCGCACCGACCAGATAGGTGCCGGTCTCGATGCGATCGGGCAGTACGTCGTGTTCGGCCCCGTGCAACCGCTCGACGCCATGGATCACCATGGTCGAGGTGCCGGCGCCTTCGATCTGCGCACCCATCGCGATCAGGCAGTGGGCCAGGTCGACCACCTCGGGTTCCTGCGCCGCGTTTTCGATCACCGTGGTGCCCTGGGCCAGGGTAGCCGCCATCATGATGTTCTCGGTACCGGTGACGGTGACCATGTCCATCACGATGCGGGTGCCCCTCAGCCGCGACGCCTTCGCCTTGATGTAGCCGTTCTCGACCGTGATCTCGGCGCCCAGCGCCTGCAGGCCGCGGATGTGCTGGTCGACCGGACGCGAGCCGATCGCGCAGCCGCCCGGCAGCGACACCTCGGCCTGGCCGAAGCGCGCCACCAGCGGGCCGAGCACCAGGATCGAGGCGCGCATCGTGCGCACCAGGTCGTACGGCGCCACGCAGGTGCTGGTGGTGCGCGGGTCGACGTGCATCTTCATGCGGTCGTCCAGCACCAGCTGCACGCCCATCTGGCCGAGCAGTTCGATGAAGGTGGTGACGTCATGCAGGTGCGGCACGTTGCCGATGCTGACCGGCTCGTCGGCCAGCAGGCAGCCGGCAAGAATCGGCAGCACGGCGTTCTTGGCGCCGGAAATGGCAACCTCGCCATGGAGCGGCGTGCCGCCGCTGATCAGAATTTTGGCCATAAGTCAGGGAATCGGGAGCCGGGAATCGGGAGTCGGGAATCGGGAGAAGCAGTGAGGGCGCGGGTGGAAGGCTTTCGCCATTCTCTACTCCCTATTCCCTGCCTCCTCGGGTGTCAGGGTCTTCAGCGCCAGCGCGTGGATCGCGCCGCCCATCTGCTCGCCCAGCGTGGCGTACACCAGCCGGTGCCGCGCCAGCGGCAGCTTGCCGGCGAACTGGCTGGCGACCACGGTGGCCTCGAAATGCACGCCGTCGGCGCCGCTTACCTCCACCCGGGCGCCGGGCAGGCCGTTTTCGATCATCGCCTGGATGCGGGCTGGGTCCATCGGGAAAGGTTCCATGCGGGAGTCTGGGCAGGCGGCGGCTTCCGCGGCGAGCGGAACCCATTGCGCGGGCTTATGACGTTAAAATGCGAACATGCCATGGTAATGGAAATCCGCTGGCGCAGAAATGACAGCGGTCCCAGGCCGGCCCGGACACGCGGCACGCCGTGGCCACCCGGGCACCTTCCGCCCCTTCATCGAGCCTCCATGAACGCACGCATCGCCCCCACCACTCCGATCAACCTGCACCCGGATGTGATCATCCGCAGCGCACGCACGGTGATCGCCACCGAAGCGGCCGCCGCGCTGGCGCTGGAGCCGCGGATCGGGCCGGCGTTCGTCGAGGCCTGCCGGCTGATCCTGGGCTGCCGGGGCCGCGTGGTGGTCAGCGGCATGGGCAAGTCCGGCCACATCGGGCGCAAGATCGCCGCCACGCTGGCCTCCACCGGCACGCCGGCGTTCTTCGTGCACCCGGGCGAGGCCAGCCACGGCGACCTCGGCATGATCCTGCCGCAGGACGTGGTGCTGGCGATCTCCTACTCCGGCGAGACCGACGAGCTGCTGTTCATCCTGCCGGTGATCAAGCGCCAGGGCATTCCGCTGATCGCGATCACCGGCCGCCCGACCTCGTCGCTGGCGACCCAGGCCGACGTGCACCTGGACGGCAGCATCTCCAGCGAAGCCTGCCCGCTGGGCCTGGCACCGACCACCAGCACCACCGTGGCGCTGGTGCTGGGCGACGCGCTGGCGATCGCGCTGCTGGAGGCGCGCGGCTTCACTTCCGACGACTTCGCCCGCTCGCACCCGGCCGGCGCACTGGGCCGGCGCCTGCTGCTGCACATCAGCGACGTGATGCACAGCGGCGACGAGGTACCGCGGGTCGCGCCCGACGCCAGCCTCACCGCCGCCCTGGTCGAGATGACCCGCAAGCACCTGGGCATGACCGCCGTGGTCGACGCCGACCAACGCTTGCTGGGGGTCTTTACCGATGGCGACCTGCGCCGCGCGCTGGACGACGACGGCGTGGACCTGCGCGGTGCCACCGTGGCCGAACTGATGACGCGCGGCCCGAAGACGATCGGCGCCGACAAGCTGGCGGCGGAAGCGGCGCAGCTGATGGAAAAGTACCAGATCCACGCGCTGCTGGTGGTCGACGACGAGCAGCGCGTGGTCGGCGCGCTGAACATTCACGATCTGCTCCGTGCGCGTGTTGTCTGATACGGCTTGCCGCATCAGACCAATCAAACACGCCGCTCTTGATCCTGCTCTCCCAGAATCCCGCCCGTGCCCACTGATTACCTGACCCATCTCCCCACCGAGCTCCTGACCCGCGCCGCGAAGGTCCGCCTGGCGGTGTTCGACGTGGATGGCACGCTGACCGACGGTCGCCTGTGGTACGGCGAGGATGGCCGCGAGACCAAGGTGTTCCACGTGCACGACGGGCTCGGCCTGAAGCGCTTGCAGGCGAACGGCATACAGGTGGCGCTTATCACCGCGCGGATCAGTCACCCGGTCGCGCTGCGCGCCGAGGAACTGGACATCGCCCACGTCTACCAGGGCCAGGGCGACAAGCGCGCCTGCCTGCGGGAATTGCTCGACGCGCTGCAACTGGCGCCCGAGCAGGCCGCCTTCACCGGCGACGACCTGCCCGACCTGCCGCCGATGCGCCTCGCCGGCCTCGCCGTGGCGGTGGCGAACGCGCACCCGTGGGTAGCCGCGGCGGCGCACTGGCAGACCGCCAAGAGCGGCGGCATGGGCGCGGCGCGCGAGGTGTGCGACCTGATCCTGCACGCGCAAGGCAAGAGCGCCGTCGAGCGGGAGCATTGGCAGTGAACCTGCGCCTATGGCTGCGCGACCGGCGCCTGCCGGCCGCGACCATCGCCATCGCGCTCGCCGCGGGCGTGGCCCAGCTGCTGCTGTGGTGGTTCGGGCCGGCGCCAAAGGCCAGCGATTTCGTCGGCCCGCCGCGTTCCAGCTACACCCTGACCGACGCGCGGATGACCGAGTTCAACGCCGCAGGCCAACCCGGCTTCCACCTGCAGTCGCCGCACCTGGAGCGACGCGAGGGCGACGATTCGCTCTACCTCAACGCCCCCACCTTCCAGCTGCCGGCCCACCAGGCCGGCGTACCGGACTGGCAGGGCCAGTCGCTGTACGGCTGGGTCAACAAGGATGGCAGCCAGCTCAAGCTGCAAGGCCCGGTGGAGATGCACCGCGAAGCGTTCGACGACACGCCGGCGACCCGCATCCAGACCGCCGACGTCACCGCTTGGCCGAAGCAGAACCGGCTGGAAACCGCCGCCCCGGCGCAGATGGTGCAAGGCGGCACTAGAATCAGCGGTATCGGCATGCGTGCCGACCTCAACGACAAACACCTGGAGTTACTCGATGACGTCCATGCCACCTTCCCGCCGCGCCAGCGCTAGGTTCGCGCTTGCCATCGCGGTCCTGGGCCTGTTCGCGGCCCAGCCGGCGCTGGCCAGGAAAAGCGACCGCCAGCAGGAAATGCAGGTCGCCGCGAAGCATTTCGATGGCTTCCAGAAACCGAACAGCGTCAGCACGCTGACCGGCAACGTGGTGATCACCCAGGGCACGCTGAAGGCCACCGGCGCGCAGGCCAAGGTGTACTTCGACGCCGACACCCAGATCAGCCGGGTCGTCATCACCGGCAGCCCGGCCCATCTCGAGCAACTGGACGACAGCGGCAACCTGATCCTGGGCGACGCCGCCACGCTCGACTATGACAACCTCAAGGGCATCGCGGTGCTCAGCGGCAACGCCTCGGTCACCCAGAAGGGCCGCGGCGACGCGCGCGGCGACCGGCTCACCTACAACACCGAGACCAGCCAGATGACCGGCGAGAGCGCCGGCGACGGCCTGGTCCACATGACCTTCAAGCCCAAGCCGCAGCCGGCCGCCGCGCCGGTCCCGGCCACCAGCAGCCCGACCCCGCAGGGACAGCCGTAACCGATGCTCTCCGCCGAAGGTCTGCAGAAGAGTTTCAAGTCGCGCCAGGTCGTCAAGGATTTCGGTTTCTCGATCCGTGAAGGCGAAGTGGTCGGCCTGCTCGGCCCCAATGGCGCCGGCAAGACCACCTGCTTCTACATGGTGGTGGGCCTGATCGAGGCCGATGGCGGCACGATCAAGCTGGACAAGCTGGACATCACCGGCGCGCCGATGCATGCGCGCGCAAAACTGGGCATCGGCTACCTGCCGCAGGAGGCGTCGGTGTTCCGCCGGCTCAGCGTGGCCGACAACATCATGGCGGTGCTGGAACTGCGCGACGGTCTGACCGCATCGCAGCGCGACGCCGAACTGGAAAACCTGCTGGACGAACTGAAGATCGCCCACATCGCCGGGCAGAAGGGCATCAGCCTGTCCGGCGGCGAGCGGCGCCGGGTGGAAATCGCCCGCGCGCTGGCCGCCAACCCGCGCTACATGCTGCTGGACGAGCCGTTCGCCGGGGTCGACCCGATCTCGGTCGGCGAGATCCAGCGCATCGTGCGCCACCTCAAGGAACGTGGCATCGGCGTGCTGATCACCGACCACAACGTGCGCGAGACGCTGGGCATCTGCGACCGCGCGTACATCCTGAACGAGGGCGAGGTGCTGTCGCGCGGCACCCCGGCGCACATCCTCGCCGACGAAAAGGTGCGCGAGGTCTACCTGGGCCGCGAATTCCGCCTCTGAATTACCTGCCGCGGCCGTTTTCGACCCGGGCCGCGGCTATGGCCGCGCCCGCGGGCACGGGTTAGGATTGAGACGATCCCCCTCGACCCGGCTGGCATGAAACCCGCACTGCAGTTTCGCCTCCACCAGCAGCTGACCCTGACGCCGCAACTGCAGCAGGCGATCCGCCTGTTGCAGCTGTCGCAGCTGGAGCTGGAAGCCGAATTGCGCCAGATCGCCGAGAGCAACCCGTTGCTGGAGTTCGCCGAGGAAGTCGAGGACGACGAGACGCTCGAGAGCAGCGAGCCCGAGAGCGACTACCCCAGCGTCGAAGCGGTCGCCGCCAGCAGCAGCGACGACGGCGAGGCCAGCGACTGGTCGGACGGCGGCGTGGCCGAAACGCCGATCGACTTCTCCAGCAGCAGCGTCGGCAGCAGCGGCAGCAGCGGCAGCGGTACGCGCGGCGACGAGGATTTCGAGCCGCAGAACGCCGCGCCGGAAACCCTGCAGCAGCACCTGCTGTGGCAGCTCAACCTGGCCTCGTTCAACCCGCGTCAGCACCTGATCGCCACCGTGCTGATCGACGCGCTGAACCCCGCCGGCTACCTGGCCGAAGGGCTGGAAGCCATCCTCGCCGCGCTGCCCGCCGACCTCGACGCCAGCATCGCGGAGATCGAGGAAGTGCGCCGCCGCCTGCAGGGCTTCGACCCTGCCGGCGTGGGCAGCATCGACCTGCGCGACTGCCTGCGCGTGCAACTGGAACAGTTCGACCCGGACACGCCGCAGCGCGAGCTGGCGCTGCGCATCGTCGACGACGAACTGGACCTGCTCGCGCGCAACGACATCGCCCGGCTGGCGCGGCGCCTGCGCGCCGGCGAGGACGACGTGGCCGCGGCCGCCGTGCTGATCCGCAGCCTCGACCCGCGCCCCGGCGCGGCGCTCGACGCCACCCCGGTGGAATACGTGGCGCCGGACGTCTACGCGCTGCGCGACGGCAGCCGCTGGCGGGTCAGCCTGAATCCGGACGCGCAGCCGCGGCTGGGCCTGAACCAGCACTACTGCGGCCTGATCGCCCAGGCCCGCGGCGAGGATGCCAGTTGGATGCGTGGCCAGCTGCAGGAAGCGCGCTGGCTGATCAAGAGCCTGGAATCGCGCGCCGAGACCCTGCTCAAGGTCGCCGAGGCGATCGTGCGGCGGCAGAGCGCCTTCCTCGACTACGGCCCCGAAGCGATGCACCCGCTGGTGCTGCGCGAGGTGGCCGAGGAAGTGGGCATGCACGAATCGACCATCTCGCGTGTCACCACCCGCAAATACCTGCACACCCCGCGCGGCACCTTCGAGCTGAAGTATTTTTTTTCCAGCGGCGTTTCCACCGAGGACGGTGGCAGCGCCTCGGCCACCGCGATCCAGGCCATGCTGCGCAAGCTGATCGAGGCCGAGGACGTGCGCAAGCCCTTGTCCGACCTGGCGATCGCCGAAGAACTGCAGCGCAAGGGCATCCAGGTCGCCCGCCGCACCGTCGCCAAATACCGGGAGGGGCTGCGCATACCTACGTCCAGCGAACGCCAACGCGCGGGCTGATTGTCGCAGGGCCGCCCGCGGGAACTTGCCTATCGCCAAAGTGTTCCCATAACAGCAGCAGGATGATTGACGATGCACCGTCGCCACCCCAGGCGCGGTACGTCCACCCCGCCGCGAAACGCGGCACTGCACCACCAGAGGAGGCGCCCCATGCAATTCCAACTCAGCGGCCAGCAGATCGAAGTCACCCCGGCCCTGCGCGACCACGCCACCGCCAAGCTCGACCGCCTCACCCGCCTCGACGACAAATTGAAGAGCCTCGCCATCGTGCTGTCGGTCGACAAGCTGCAGCACCGCGCCGACGGCACCTTGGGCGTGGTAGGCGCCACCTTGCACGCGGAAGCCACCGAGGCCGACATGTATGCCTCCATCGACATGCTGTTCGACAAGCTGGTCGCCCAGTTGCGCAAGTACCGCGAGAAGGTCGCCGACAAGCACCAGCGCGAGGCGCGCGACGAGCGCCAGTACGGCTGATCGAAACCACCTTCGGCCGACCGCGGCCCGCCCGTTCCAGGGCGGGCCGTTTTTCCCTCTGAACACGCGTATCCGTCCAAGCTGGCACAATGGCCGTGCCGCCGCCAACGCCCGTCGGGCACCGACATGCGGCGCAAGGGACCCAAGGTTTGGACCGGATCAGCGCGCGACAACTCTACGACGGCGTCCACGAACGCATGGCCCTGCGCTGGGTATCGGGCATGCGCGGGGAATCGCGCGCGCTCGAACCGGGCGCGGCACAGGCGCGCCGGCCCTCGCTGATCGGCTACCTCAACATCATCTACCCGAACAAGATCCAGATCATCGGCTCGGAGGAACTGAACTACCTCGACGGGCTGGATTCGCGCCAGCGCTGGGAAGTGATGCACAAGATCGCCGCCTACCAGCCGGTGGCGCTGATCGTGACCAAGGACCAGGCGGTGCCGGCCGACCTGCGCGAGGTCGCCGAGGAAACCAATACGCCGCTGTGGATCAGCCCCAAGCGCGGCCACGAGCTGCTGACCTACCTGCAGTACCACCTGGCGCGCACGCTGGCGGCGAAGATCACCCTGCACGGCGTGTTCCTGGAGGTGTTCTCGATCGGCGTGCTGATCACCGGCGAGGCCGGCTCCGGCAAGAGCGAGCTGGCGCTGGAACTGATCAGCCGCGGCCACCGGCTGGTCGCCGACGACGCCACCGAGTTCACCCTGATCGCGCCGGACGTGATCGACGGCAGCTGCCCGGAACTGCTGCAGGACCTGCTTGAAGTGCGCGGGCTGGGCGTGCTCAACGTGCGCGAGATGTTCGGCCACATGTCGGTCAAGGCCTCCAAGTACCTGCGCCTGGTGGTGCACCTGAAACCGCTGCGCGACGGCGAGCTCAACCCCGACGACGGCGGCGACGCGCTGACCCGCCTCACCGGCGACATCGGCCATCGCGAGGTGTTCGACGTGAAGGTGCCGATGATCACCATCCCGGTGGCCTCCGGCCGCAACCTGGCGGTGCTGGTCGAGGCCGCGGTGCGCAGCCACGCCTTGAAGAGCAAGGGCATCGACCCGGCGCAAACCTTCATCGACCGCCAGGCGCACCAGCTGCGCCGCCTGCCCCCATGGTGAAAGCATGAGCGACGACACCCGCCCGCCCGGCACGCTGGCCGACCCGCACGAGATCCACCTGATCGTGCTGACCGGCATGTCCGGCGGCGGCAAGACGGTGGCGCTGCGCGCGCTGGAGGACCTGGAGTTCTACTGCGTCGACAACCTGCCGTCGGTACTGCTGCCGCAATTGGTCAACGCCGCCACCAGCGGCGACCGCCGCGGTCGGCCGCGGCGCATCGCGGTGGGCGTGGACGTGCGCAACCGCGGCACCGATTTCGCGCACATGCCGACTGTGCTGTCGGAGCTGGCCGGCGCCGGCGTGCAGGTGCACCTGATCTTCCTGGACTGCCGCGACGACGTGCTGATCAAGCGCTATTCGGAAACCCGCCGCCGCCATCCGCTGGCCACCCGCGGCGTGTCGCTGGCCGACGCGATCGTCGAGGAGCGCCGGCTGCTGCGCCCGCTGATCGCGATCGCCGAGAAGGTGATCGACTCCAGCGAGCTCAACGTGCACCAGCTGCGCCGGCTGGTCGCCACCGGCTACGCGCAGGCCACCGAAGGGCTCACGCTGATGTTCCAGTCGTTCGCGTTCAGGCGCGGGCTGCCGCTGGACGCGGACTTCGTGTTCGACGCACGCTGCCTGCCGAACCCGCACTGGGAGCCGCGCCTGCGCCCGCTGTCGGGCAAGGACGCACCGGTGCGCGAGTTCCTCGACGCCGCGCCGCTGGTCGGCGAATACTTCGCCGACACCGCGCGCTGGCTGGACGCCTGGCTGCCGCGCTTCGAACAGGACGACCGCAGCTACGTGACCATCTCGATCGGTTGCACCGGCGGCCGCCATCGCTCGGTCTACCTGGTCGAGAAGCTCGCCGCGCACTACCGCAGCCATCGCGAAGGCGTGCTCACCTTCCATCGCGAGCTGGAGTGACGATGACGACTCCTGCAAACACTTCGGGCCGCCGGCCATGAGCGTCGGCGTACTGCTGATGACCCACGAGGCGGTCGGCCAGGCGCTGATTTCCGCCGCGCACCACGTGATGCCGCGGCTGCCGCTGCAGGTGGCGGCGGTGGAAATCCCGCCCGAGTCGGACCCGGACGTGATGCGCCAGCTCACCGCGCGCCACGCGCGCGAGCTCGACACCGGTGCCGGCGTACTGGTGCTGGCCGACTTGTACGGCGCCACGCCGTGCAACATCGGCCTGTCGCTGGGCGCGCTCGGCGTACACCTGCGCTGCGTCTCGGGCCTCAACCTGCCGATGCTGCTGCGCGTACTCAACTATGCGGAAAAACCACTGGACGAACTGGCCGAGATCGCGGCCAGCGGTGGCCGCGGAGGAATCTTCATCGACCATGCCTGACTGCCATCATGCTTGAAAAGGAGATCGTCATCACCAACCGGCTGGGTCTGCACGCCCGCGCCTCGGCCAAGCTGGTACAACTGGTGCAGGGTTTCAAATCCACCGTGTGGCTGCTCAGCAAGGGCCGCGAGGTCAACGCACAGAGCATCATGGGCGTGATGATGCTGGCCGCCGGCCTCGGCAGCCCGCTGACCGTGCGCGTCGAGGGCTCCGACGAGGAGGCCGCGCTGGATGCGGTGGTCGCGCTGTTCGAGCGCAAGTTCGACGAGGGAGCATGAGATGCAGGGAATCGGAAACAGGGAATCGGGAATCGGGAAAAGCAGGGGGCGCGCGAGCACCCCGCTTCCTGCAGGCACCGTGCTGTCCGCTTTGCCTATTCACCGTTCCCTGCTCCCTACTCCCGCGCCTGGTCCCCACGGAGGCCAAGCGTGAGACACCTCCTCACCGGCACCATCGCCGCGCACGGCATGGCGCTTGGCCGGGCACGGCTGGTGCAGCCCAGCCGCTACATCGTCGACACCCGGCCGCTGGCCGAGGAAGAGATCGAGGGCGAGCTGGCCAAGCTGCGCCAGGCGCTGGACACCGCGCGACAGGAACTGCGCGAACTGCGCGGCAAGCTGCACGGCGCGCTGGCGCGCGAGGTCAACGAATTCATCGACGCGCACAGCCTGCTGCTGGACGACGCCGAGCTGTTGCGCGGACTGGACGATCTGGTGCGGATCGGCCGCTACCGCCCCGGCGCCGCGCTGAAGAAGCAGCGCGACCGGCTGTCCGCAGTGTTCGAGGCGATGGACGACCCCTACCTGCGCAGCCGCAAGGAAGACGTCGAGCAGGTGATCAACCGGGTGATTTCCGCGCTGCAGCGGCAGACCAGCCCGGAGGAGCGCAAGCTGGCCGCGCGCGTGGGCGAGATCCTGATCGCCGACAGCATTGCGCCGGGCGACATGGCGCAGCTGGCCGGCAACGGCCTGCTCGGCGTGGTCGCCAGTTCCGGCAGCGCGTACTCGCACAGCGCGATCCTGGCGCGCAGCCTGGGCCTGCCGATGCTGGTCGGCACCCGCGACGCGCTGTCCAACATCCACGACGACGACCTGATCCTGCTCGACGCCGAGCGCGGCGAGGCAGTCGTGCATCCGGCCGCGCAGGACCTGTCGCGCTACCGCGCCTGGCAGCGCGAGGCGGCGGCCGAAGGCCGGCGGCTGGCGAAGCTGGCGAATGCGCCCACGCGCACCCGCGACGGCGTCGAGATCGCCCTGCTGGCGAACGCCGAGACGCCGGCCGACGTGGCGCTGGCGCGCGCCCGCGGCGCCGACGGCGTGGGCCTGTACCGCACCGAGTTCCTGTTCCTCAAGCACAAGGGCCTGCCGTCGGAAGACGAGCAGTTCATCGCCTACCGCGATCTGGTGATGGGCATGGGCGGCCTGCCGGTGACCATCCGCACGCTGGACCTCGGCGCCGACAAGGCCGACGCCGCCGGCCTCACCCTGCGCGGCGAGGACAACCCGGCGCTCGGCGTGCGCGGCGTGCGCCTGTCGCTGCGCTACCCGGCGGTGTTCACCACGCAGATCCGCGCGATCCTGCGCGCCGCCTGCTACGGTCCGGTGCGCGTGCTGGTGCCGATGGTGACCCAGCCGGACGAACTGATCGCGGTGCGCACGCTGTTCAAGCTGGCGCGCCAGGACCTCAAGCGCGAGGCCATCGACCTGCCGGAGAAATTGCCGCTGGGCGCGATGATCGAGGTGCCGGCGGCGGCGATCAACGTGCGCGCCCTGCTGGAGCATGCCGACTTCCTGGCAATCGGCACCAACGACCTGGCACAGTACGTGCTCGCCGCCGACCGCGGCAACGACGCGCTGGAGAACATCTACAACCCGCTGCAGCCGGCGCTGCTGCGGCTGATCTCGCACGTGCTCACTTCCGGCCGTCGCGCGAAGAAGCCGGTCAGCCTGTGCGGCGAGATCGCCGGCGACGTGAACTTCACCGCGCTGCTGCTGCTGCTCGGGCTCGACGAATTCAGCATGCACCCGGCGCAGATCCTGCAGGTGCGCGACCGCCTCGCCACGCTCGACTACGCCCACCTGCGCCGCCACCTGCCCCGGTTGCTGCAGGCGCCTACCCACGAGCAGGCCGAGGCGATGCTGAACCAGATCGTGGACGCGGCCACCGCGCACTGAAACCCGGCCGCGCCGCCGCTTCGTCACGCATCGTTGTCCCGCGTTTTACATCCGCCGGCGCAGGCTCGCTGGTTCAGGGGCAGTCGTTGTGTGCCATGCGTCGCCGCCCGGAATCGGCACGACAACTCCGCATCTCATCGAACCGATCCATGGCCATGGGGAGTGTCATCATGAACAAGTCACTTGCCGCTGCAGTTCTGGGCGTATTGCTGGGAGCAAGCCTGATGCCCGCACCGGCGCTGGCGCAGAGCGCCTTCGACGGCACCTGGAAAATCGATCTGAACAAGGTCGAGATGCCGAAGAAGCCGGACGTCCTGCTGCTGCAGGACGGCATGTACCACTGCAAGAGCTGCGTTCCGCCGGTCAGCGTGAAGGCCGACGGCAGCGACCAGCCGGTCAGCGGCCATCCGTACTACGACACGATGGCGGTCAGCATCGTCGACGATCATGCGATCCACGAGATCGACAAGAAGGCCGGCAAGGTCATCGCGGACTCGACCATGACCGTGGCCGCCGACGGCAAGACGGCAAACTTCGAGTTCACCGAAAACCGCGGCGACAGCACCGCCCCGGTCACCGGCAACGGCACCATGCTGCGCGTGGCGAAGGGGCCGGCCGGTGCGCACGCGATTTCCGGCTCGTGGCGCACCAAAAGCTACGGCAGCGTCTCGGACAACGCGCTCACCCGCAGCTACAAGGTCGATGGCGACACACTCCACATGCATACGCCCACCGGCGAGTCGTACAGCGCGAAGATGGACGGCAGCGACACGCCCTACCAGGGCGATCCCGGCACCACCAGCGTCGCGGTGAGGAAGCTCGGCCGGCGCACCGTGCAGGAGACCGCCAAGCGCGACGGCAAGGTCATCAGTGTGGCGAAGATGACCGTCGCCGCCGACGGCAAGAGCATGACCATCGCGGTCGACGACAAACTCCACGACAGCCATATGTCGTTCGTGGCGATGAAGCAATGAGTCCCGGCGCGCGCAGGCCAGGGATGGCCTGCCGCCGGCTCAGCGGCCACGGCTCGGGTCGATCCCCTCGAGGAACGCGTCCAGCAACGCGCCGCGGTACTGGCGCCGGTGCAACAGCAGCGAGAGCTTGCGGCGCAGGTCGAGGAACGGCGTCTTCAGCGCCTTCAGCCGTCCGGTCGCCAATGCATCGGTCACCGCCACCGCCGGCAGGCAGGCGATGCCGAGGCCGGCTACCACGGCCTGCTTGATCGCCTCGATCTGATCGAGTTCCAGCACGGTTTCGCCCGGCGGCAATTGCGCCAGCACGCGTTCGCTGGTGGCGCGCGTGGCCGAGCCAGGCTCGCGCAGCACCCAGCGTGCGCCGGCGAAATCCGCGGGCTTCAGGCCGCGCCGGCGCGCCAACGGGTGTTCCGGCGGGGCGCACACCACCAGTCGGTCGTCGCGCCACGGGCGCACCTCCAGCAACGGATGCGCCACCGGACCTTCGACGCAGCCGATGTCCAGGCTGTGCTCGAGCATGGCGGCGGCGATCGTCTCGGTGTTCGCCACGCGCAGGCGGATCGCCACCTGCGGATGCGCACGCACGAAACCGCCGAGCAGTTCGCCGACCAGGTAATTGCCCACCGTGTTGCTGGCGCCGACGCGCAGCTCGCCGGAGAGCGCCGCGCCTTCCTCACGCCCGCGACGGCCGAATTCCGCGTGCCGCTCCAGCAGCTCCTGCGCCAGCGGCAGCAGTTCGCGGCCTCGCGCATTCAGGCGCAGGCGGCCGCGTTCGCGGTCGAACAGCGGCGCATCCAGCTGCCGCTCCATCTCCGCCAGCGCCATGCTGGCCGCCGGCTGAGTCAGGTGCAGGCGTTCGGCGGCGGCGCGCACGCTGCCGTGCAGCGCGATCTGCACGAACACGTCCAGCTGGCGCGGGCTGATGTTGACCATCGACCGATATTATCAGCTTGCCTTATACATTCGATCATATATTCCAAATTTTCCTGATCGCCATGCGGGCGGACAATGGCGCGATTGCCGGAGCCCACGCATGAACACCTCGACCCTGCCCACTCCTTCTTCGCTGCTCAGGCAACGCACGCCCGGCCTGCTGCTGGCGCTGGCGATCGGCCTGCTGGCGCTGTGGCTGGGGCGCCTGGCGCCGCTGATCGGCGGGCCGGTGATCGGCATCGTGCTCGGCATCCTGGTGCGCAACCTGCTGTCGCCGGGCGAACGCTTCAACCCGGGCATCGCGTTCGCCGGCAAGAAGGTGCTGCAGTGGTCGATCATCGCGCTGGGCTTCGGGCTCAGCCTCGACCAGGTGGCGAAGACCGGCCTCGAATCCTTGTCGGTGACCCTGGTGACGATGAGCGTGGCCTTTCTCGCCGCGTGGGGGCTCGGCCGCTGGCTCGGCGTGCACGACAAGCTGATGGTGCTGATCGGCGTCGGCACCGCGATCTGCGGCGGCTCGGCGATCGCCGCGGTGACGCCGATCATCAAGCCCGACGAGCACGACACCGCATTCGCGATCTCGACCATCTTCCTGTTCAACCTGGTCGCGGTGCTGCTGTTCCCGCCGCTCGGCCACCTGCTGCACCTGTCCGACCTGGGTTTCGGCCTGTGGGCCGGTACCGCGATCAACGACACCTCCTCGGTGGTCGCCGCCGGCTACAGCTACAGCCACGCCGCCGGCGACTACGCCACCATCGTCAAGCTGACCCGTGCCACGCTGATCATCCCGGTCTGCCTGGTGCTGGCCTTCGCGGTGGCCGCGCGCGAAAAGAAGCACGGCGCCGCCGACTTCAGCCTGCGCCGCATCTTCCCGTGGTTCATCCTGTGGTTCCTGGTCGCCTCGGCCGTGCGCACCGCCGGCCTGATCCCTGTCGCGATCCAGCCCGCGCTGCACATGCTGGCCGAATTCCTGATCATCGTGGCGCTCACCGCGATCGGCCTGTCGGCGAACCTGCGCCGAATGGTGTCCAGCGGCGCTCGGCCGATCCTGCTGGGGCTGGGCGTGTGGGCGGCGGTGTCGGTCAGCAGCCTGGCAGTGCAGTTGGTGATCGGGAGGCTTTGATGCTTCGCCGGGGATGCTGCACGCGGCGCAGCATCCCCGGAATACGTGCTGCCAGGCCGTAGGCAGCCGCCAAGCTGGATGTGCCCGACAACAACCGCGACTATCGAACCTGGCGAAGACAGGTCTTCGAAGCAACCAGTTTCGTGGCTTCTGCCGCACTGCCATCGACAATTGCCGAATCCGGCAACCACCTTATGGAGTGCGGTCTTTTCAGCAGGATTCCGTCGTTGAAGCGGACGGCGGCAGGATAGGTTGACCATTCCAGCTTCGACCGGGACTGGTTGCCATCCACTTCGACACCGGCATCCGAAATCGACACTGCCACCGCGGCCCCAAAACCGGGCTTGCGTCGAAATTTCATCATGAGGCTCTGTTTGGTCGCCCAGACTCCAACCGCGGCGACCAGGCCGAGGATCATGACGAACAACCCGGCCCGCGATGCCATGGAAGTGTCGGCTCTTGCGGCAAAAGCCGTTGCGCATGCCAAGCCGATCACGCCGAACTGAACGGGCAGCCTGAATAGCCAAAGGCCTTGCCGATACTGCCGATCAATCACGGCCCTGAAGTATTCGACATCACATCGATACTGATACCTGACTTGCATACGCCCCGTTCCGACAGTCCAGGATCATCTGCCCCGACACGTATTCGGCTTCGCTACCAGCTCGGAATCGAAACCGACAGATGGCTCAAGCCTTGCCCTGCTCCACCAGTGTCAACGCCACCTTGTCGCGCAGATAGACCGGCAAGGCCAGTTCCGGTGCCTGCGTATGACCCGCCTCGAACTCGCGCAGCGCCAATTCGGCAACGTGCGCGGCCTGCGGGTAGCGCAGGCCGTCGGCGGAATGCAAGGTGCCGGTGAGGCGCTGCGACAGCGCGGTGGCGTAGCTGGCCCAGCCGCTGCCGACGACCTGCCAGGCGCCGGCTTCGGGCAACACCAGCGTCTCGGCGGTGCAGATGCGTTCCTCGTCCAGCGCGAGCAGACCGCCGCCGTCGTCGCGGCGGTAGCAGGCGGCGTAGATCTCTCCCATGCGCGCGTCGATCACGGCGAGGATGGCGGTGCCCGCTTCCTCCGGCGCTTCCAGCGCCAGTGCGGCCAGCGAGGAGACAGTGATCACCGGCAGGTCCAGCGCCAGCGCCATGCCCTGCGCCAGCGAGACGGCCAGGCGCACGCCAGTGAACGCGCCGGGGCCGCGGCCCACTGCGATCGCGTCCAGCGCATGGCGGCCGATGCCGGCTTCGGCCAGCAATGCGTCGGCCATCGGCAACACCAGCTCGGTGTGCCGGCGCGGCGCGATCTCGCTGCGGGCGATCAGTTCGTCGCCGTGGATCAGGGCGACGGAGCAGGCTTCGGTGGCGGTTTCGATCGCGAGCAGGTTCATGATCGCTCCATGATAGCGGCTGGCGGCTCGGTCGGTTCGGATGACGTCGTTACGTACGCGTACCAGTCGATGCGGCGGGTCAGGTACATCATCAGCGCAACCATCGCCAGCAGCACCAGCGCGCCGATCAGCAGCGCGTACTGCTCGGCCGCGATCAGCCCGTACAGCATCGCGTAGATCAGCCCCAGCACACCGCCCAGAAGCAGTCCGGCGCGCCGCGCACGCAACACCGCCATCGCGTAACCGCCCACCAGCACGGCCACCGCAGCGGCGGCCAGCGCGTAGGCCGGACCGAAACCGATCTGCTCGGACAGCGCCAGCAGCACCACGTAGAACGTGGCCAACGCCGCGCCCACCAGCAGGTACTGCACCGGGTGCACGCGCAGCCGCTTGAGCACCTCGAACAGGAAGAACGCCACGAAGGTCATCGCGATGAACAGCAGCCCGTATTTCCCCGCGCGCACGTTGCGCTGATACACGTCGACCGGCTGGTACAGCTGCACGCCGAAGGTCGACGCCTGCAGCGCCGGCTGCATGTTGTCATCATCGCTCCAATGCTGACCGTAGCTGCGGTTGAGGTCGAGCAGATGCCAGTGCGCGCTGAAGCCATGGCCGTCGATGCTGCGCGCCAGCGGCAGCGCCGCGCCGACGAAGCTGGGATCACGCCACGGCGCGCGTATCGTCACGTCGGTGCTGCGCGCCAGCGGCAGCAGTTGCAGCGCCTCGGTGCCGGCCAGCTTCAGGCCGATCTGCACGTCGATCGGCTGCTCGCCCAGCGCATCCAGGTCGATCGGCACCACCACGTTCGGCCAGCTGCCGAGCCGGTCGGCCGACGATTCGAAGCGTGCCGGCTGGCCGTTGATGCGCAGCTCAGTGACCTCCTGCAGGCCGCGCAGGTCGCCGACCGGCAGCCGCAGCTCGGCCTTGCCGCCCTGCCACGTCGCATTGCTGGCGCGGCGATACTGGGCGATGTCCTGCGCGCGGAATTGCGCACCGAGCTTCACCGTGGCGACGAACACCGGCGCCGCGTAGATGCTGTAGCTGCGCGTCTCCACTGCCATCGCCACGTCCAGCTTCAGCGCGTCGGCCAGCACGCTCTCGCTGCCCGCCTGCCAGCGCGGCGCCGCCTGCCCATCCGGCGCCACCTGGCGCAGCGTCGGCACCACCAGCACCGGGCCGCCCAGCACCTGCTGGCCGCCCCAGCCCTGCGCGATCTGGGTGATCGCCCCCTCGCGCAACTGCTGCCGCTCGCCCACCAGCTCGCGCACCTGCAGCAGCGGGATCGTCATCAGCAACGCCAGCACGCCGATGCCCAGCACCTTGGCGGTCACGCTCTGTGTCCACTTGCCCATGTTCGCAGCCCTCCCTTGATCCGGAGTGCCGATCACAGCAGCGCCCGCGGCGCGGCAGCGGGCAGGTGCGGGCGAAACGCGGGCAGCCGGGCGACCATGGCCTGTCTGCACGCCACGCATGCCGCCACGCGGGACGGTGGAGGTTCTTGCCCGGCCCGGCTTATTGCCCCGCGGCGGGCCGGTTCCAGCGCTGGTCGTCGCGGGCCAGCCAGGCGAGGAAATCGGCGCGCATCGCCGCGCCCAGTTCGTGCCCGGCCGGATAGCGCTTCGTCTCGTGCGCGACGCCGAGACGAGTGAGCCAGTCGCTGGCCCGCTGCGCCCAGCCCACCGGCAGCTTGTCGTCGTGCGTGCCATGCGCGATGTAGCCGCGCAGCGTGGACAGGCGCGGCGCGTCGGCGAGCTGCGCTTCGAGTTCCGGCAGGATCCGGCCAGCCAGCACGGCGAATGCGGCGACACGTTCGGGCGCGGTCAATGCCACGCTGGCGCTGAGGATGCCGCCCTGGCTGAAACCGGCGACGACGGTGTGCGCCGCGTCGATGCCGTGCGCCTGCTGCAGTTGCCCGATGAAGTCGATCAACGTGCGACGGCTGGCGTCGGCCTCGCTCGCCACGATCTGCGGGCCGCTGCTGCTGAAGGCGACGCGGAACCAGCCGAACGCCTGCGGCCCCAGCGCGATCGGGCCGCGCGGCAGCACCACCAGGGTGTCGCCGCCGGCCTCGGCGCCGAGCGCGGCGAGGTTGCCCTCGTTGCCGCCCACGCCGTGCAGCAGCACCAGCAGCGACGTCGGCCTGGCCGGCAGCGGTTGCAGCGTGCGGAACGCCAGCGCAAAGGCGGGATCGACCGAGAGTGGTGACAAGGTCTTCATGCGGCAGGCTCCTGCGGGGTATGGGCCGCGTCCGGCAGGCCGAACGCGAACGAATCCATCGACAGCACACCGTAGGTCATGCCGCCTTCGACCAGGCGCGTCGCGTCCGTGCCGAAGCTGGCGCCCGCGGCCACCAGCAGCGGCAGGTAGTGTTCCTCGGTCGGGTGCGCGCGCTCGGCATGCGGCGCGCGGTGGCGGTAGTCGACCAGCGCCTCAATATCGCGCGCGGTCACCGCATCACGAACCCAGTCGACGAATTGCTGCGCGTACTCGGGGTTGCGGATGGCCTGGCGGAATTCGTACAGGTTGTGGGTGAGGCTGCCCGAGCCGACCACCAGCACGCCGCACTCGCGCAGCGGCGCCAGCGCCTGGCCCAGCCGCAACGCGCCGGCCGCATCGATGTGCTGCGGCAGCGAGACCTGGAACACCGGCATGTCGGCCTGCGGAAACAGGTAGCGCAGCGGTACCCACGCGCCGTGATCGAGGCCGCGGCGTTCGTCGAGCGCCACCTCGAAACCGGCCTGCGCGAGCAGGCGCGCGGCGTCCTGTGCCAGCGCCGGCGTGCCCGGCACGGGGTACTGCAGTTGATACAGCGGCGGCGGGAAGCCGCCGAAGTCGTGGATCGTCTCCGGTGCGGCGCTGGCGCCGACGCGCACGCCGCGGGTCTGCCAGTGCGGCGACACGACCAGCACGGCCGTAATGCCATGCAGCGACTGGCCGATGGCACGCAGGTTCGGGCCGAGCCGGCCCGGTTCCAGCGCGAACATCGGCGAGCCGTGGGAGATGAAGATCGAGGGAGCGGTCATGGCGATTCCTGAAAAGGGCAGCGGGCGCGGCTGCGCCCGCTGCATCGAACGGCACGGTGAAAGTCAGGCGTTGCGGCGCTTGCTCCGCAGATGATCGAGGCTGAGCGTGCCGGCACCCTGGGCGGCGAGCATCAGGAAGCCGCCGGCCATCGCCACGTTCTTCCAGAAGTTGATCGCCTGTGCCGCGTCGCCGAGATGGGCATGGAACAGCGCGGCGCTGGCGAGCGAGAACACGGCGAGCGCCAGCGCGATCCAGCGCGTGAATGCACCAGTGAGCACGGCCAGGCCGCCGCCGAGTTCGAGCGCGATCACCAGCGGCAGCAGGCTGCCCGGCAGGCCGGCGGATGCCATGTACTGCTGGGTGCCGGCGTAAGCGGCGATCTTGCCCCAGCCGGAAATGATGAAGATGAGCGAGAGGCCGACGCGGCCGAACAGCGTGAGTGGAGCGTTCATGGGGATTCCTTGGAAGTGGAGTGAGTGGACAGGTCAGGCCTTGCGGATCCAGGTCGGCGCGATCGAGGTGCCGAGACCGGCGCCGTAGCCGAGATAGATGTTCAGCGCGGCCAGCGGCTCGAGATAGCGCGCGTTCTTCAGCGGGCCGGCATCGATCGCCGCGAAACCGAGGCTTTCGATCAGTGCCTTCGCAGTCTGCTTCGCCCGTTCGCTGTCGCCGGCGAAGAACGCGGGAGCCACCTGGCCGTCGGCAAACTGCGGGCCGTCGGCCAGTACCTGCGCGAACAGCGTGTTGAACGCCTTGACCACCTCGGCTTCGGGCAAGGCCTTGGCGATCTCCTCGGCGGCCGAGGTGTCGTGGCCGAGGGTGAGGCCCATGTAGTCGGCAGTCAGCGGATTGGTGATGTCGATGACCACCTTGCCCGCCAGCGAACCCAGCGAGCGCAGCGCCGGCACCGCATCGGCGTAACCGGTGGCCACGATGACGACATCCGAACCGGCCAGCGCGTCGGCCGGTGCCGCCGCCACCGCGCCGGGGTTGGCGGCGGCCAGCGCCTGCGCCTTGGCCGGGTCGCGTGCGGTGATGCGCACGGCGTGGCCGGCGCGGGTGAGTTGCTTGGCAAGGGCCGAGCCCATGTTGCCGGTGCCGATCAGGGTGATGTTCATGGAGGTCTCCGTGGGGTGCCCGGGGCATCCGGGCATGGGGAGTACTCTATTGACCTACTGGATGTGGATAAACTGTCGCTTAATTGACTGACTGTCTCGTAATTCGATACAAAAGGAAGGCGCCGTGGACAAATTCCAGGAAATGGCCAGCTTCGTCGCCGTGGTCGAGGCCGGCAGCTTCGTCGGCGCCGCGGAGGCGAGCGGCCTGTCCAAGGCGGCGGTGTCGCGCCACGTCGCCGAGCTCGAACAGCGCCTGGGTGCGCGCCTGCTGCAGCGGACTACGCGGTGGCTGTCGCTGACCGACGACGGCCAGCTGTTCTTCGCCCGCGCGAAGGAGATGCTGGCCGCGATCGACGAGGCGGAATCGGAAATCAGCTCGCGCAGCGGCGAGCCCAGCGGGCGGCTGCGCATCAATGCACCGCTCAGCTTCGGCATCCTGCAGCTGGCTCCGCTGTGGCCGCGCTTCGCGCGGCTGTACCCGAAGGTGTCGCTGGACATCGAACTCAGCGACCGCGTCGTCGACCTGGTCGAAGAGGGTTACGACCTGGCCGTGCGCATCACCAACCTGCCCAGCTCGCAGCTGGTCAGCCGGCAACTCGCCTCGACGCGCATGATCGCGTGCGCGTCACCGCCCTACCTGGCCAGGCACGGCACGCCGCAGCACCCGCAGGAGCTGGCGCAGCACGAGGTCATCTCCTACAGCTACTTCGCCGCCGGGGACGAATGGACCTTCATCGCACCCGACGGCGGTCCCGCCGTGGTGCGCACCCACGCGCGCATCCACGCCAACAACGGCGACACCTGCCGCGCCGCCGCACTGGAGCACCAGGGCATCATCCTGCAGCCGGACTTCATCGTCGCCGACGACCTGCGCCGCGGCGACCTGGTCGAACTGATGCCGACCTGGCGCGCGATGACGCTCGGCATCCATGCGGTGTATCCCTCGCGCAAGCATCTGCCGATCAAGACACGGCGGCTGGTGGATTTTCTGGTGGAGGCGCTGGCGGAGCCGGGGTGGACTGTCCGCCGCGCGCCCGGTTGAGCGCGGCGCCCATGGCCCGTCCGGACTCAGACGATGCCCGTGCGCATGTTGATCGGCCAGGTCACCGACCGCCTCGTTTCCGGGTCGCCCCAGCGGGTGGCCAGATCCATCACGAAACACTCGATCACTTGGCCGTGGCCTTGCTTCACGGCGTGCTTCACGGCCGACCAGGTCGAGGCGTAGCCGACGAGCTCGGCGAGCGACCACGCCTTGCGCATCGCCATCGCGGGCGGCGCGAACTCCGCGAAGGGAAAATCGAGGTCCGCGTAGCCATGGTCGACCCGCTGTCGCTCCGGTGGCCAGAAAGGACCGATCTCGCTCCGGTAAAAATGCGCGAAGCGCTCGTCCAGTTCCTCGTCCAGCTTCGGCACGCCGTAACTGACGAGGGCCAGCACGGCGCCTGCCCGCGCGATGCGCCTGACCTCGGCGTAAAACGCGGGAAGGTCGAACCAGTGCGCGGCCTGCGCGGCCGCCACCAGGCTCGTGCTGCGGTCGGACACCGGCAGGTGTTCGGCGGGTGCCTGAGCATACCGCACAGGTTCGCTGACGGGCTTATGCACGATCTGGTCGGCGCTGGGATCGAGGCCGAGCACGCTGTCGAAATGCGCGCCCAGCTGGCCGGAGCCGCCACCGACATCGACGGCGAAACAGGTGCCGGGCGAGGCCGCCGCCAGGAAGGCGGCCAGGGCGGGTGGGTGTTCCGGGCGGAACCTCGCGTAGTGCTGCCCGCCGGCCTGGAACCAGTTGATGACGTGATCGCCTCGTTCAACGGGCATGCCTGGTCTTCCGGGTTCGTGCCTGGGTTTCCAGCGAGCATCTGCGATAACAGGGTCGATAGCGGAGTCAGGCTGACTTCTCGCCTGGCTAGAGTGAACTTGACTCCGTTCCTGACCCGGATCCTGCTGCCGTTCCTCGGGTTTGGCTCAGGGCATTGCCGCCTTCGTAGCCGCGTTGCCCCGCTCCATGCCCAGCCTGGAGGCCAGCCATGCGGCCTGCCGCGCGAGGGATCCACGCGCTCGCTTGCCCTGCGCTGCTCTCTCCGCTCGGACTATTCGTCGCTCGTGCAGAGCCTATGCGACCGGTTCGGTTGGGTGGCGTTTGATCAGACCCCCATGATGTTCCAGCCACACCGCATACCGACGGCAGTGTAGAGCACCCGCTACTTGAGGTAGCTCCTCAGCACGGCGAGCACCGGCAGCAGCTCGTCCTGCTGTTTCGCGTTGCCGTTCCCGGCCACGTGGGCGCGCAGGTGGCCTTCCATCACCTGCAGGATCAGGCCGTTGACTGCGCCGCGCACGGCGGCGAGCTGCTGCAGCACCGCGCCGCACTCCTCGTCGCCTTCGATGGCACGTTCGAGCGAGGCCAGCTGGCCGCCGATGCGGCGCACGCGGGCAACCAGTTTCCGGCGGTTTTCCTGCACGTGGGACATGGCGGCGGCCCGTCGGTCGTATACTGCGGGGTAGTATACGACCCGAGAACGCACCATGCCCGCTCCCGACATCGCCCCGTTCATCCACAGCCACCAGTTCAACCACATCGACGCGAAGGCGGAGCGCAACACCCGGCACGTGGTGTTCATCACGGCGGCGATGATGGTGGTGGAGATCGTGGGCGGCTACTGGCTGAACTCGATGGCCCTGCTGGCCGACGGCTGGCACATGAGCTCGCATGCGCTGGCAATGGGGCTGTCCGTCATGGCCTACGTGCTGGCCCGGCGCTACGCGAAGGACGGCCGCTTCGCCTTCGGCACCTGGAAGATCGAAATTCTCGGCGGCTACAGCAGCGCCCTGTTGCTGGCCGTGGTCGCCGCACTGATGATGGTGCAGTCGCTGGAACGGCTGTTCGTGCCCGCGGCGATCCAGTACGACGACGCCATCCTGATCGCGGTGCTCGGCCTGGGCGTCAACCTGCTGTGCGCATGGCTGCTGAAGGGGGAACACCCCCACGAGCACGGGCACGCGCATGGACCCGATCACGGGCATGCCCATGGGCACGGGCATGCCGGCCACCGTCACCACGACGTGAACCTGCGCGCGGCCTACCTGCACGTCATCGCGGACGCGGCCACCTCGGTGCTCGCCATCGTCGCGCTGGTCGGCGGCAAGCTTTACGGCGCGGCGTGGCTCGATCCGGCGATGGGCATCGTGGGTTCGGTGCTGGTGGCGCGCTGGGCCTGGGGGCTGCTGCGCGAATCCGGCCGGATCCTGCTGGACGCCGAGATGGACCAGCCGGTGGTGGAGGAAATCCGCGACGTGGTGCGGCAGCGCTTCACCACGGCGGCGGTCAGCGACCTGCACGTCTGGCGCGTCGGCCGCGACAGCTACGCCTGCATCCTCGGACTGGTCGCCAGCTCGGCCATCCGCGCGGAGGATGTCCGCCGGGAGTTGGCCATCCACGAAGAGCTGGTGCACGTGACGGTCGAGGTCGCGGTGGCTTGAGCCAGCCTCACGACCGGCGAAATCGCGTCGCTACGCCGGCGGCTGCCACAGCTCGATGCGCGTGCCTTCGGGGTCGACGATCCAGCCGAAGCAGCCGAACTCGCTTTGCTCGACGCGCTCGTCCACTTCGACGCCAGCGGTGCGCAACTGCGCCAGCAGCGCGTCGAGGTCGTCGACGCGGAAGTTGATCATGTACGGCTGCGCGCTGGGGCCGAAGTAGCCGGTGTCGGCGGCGAACGGCGACCACAGCATGTAGCCGGGGCGTTGTTCGTTTTCGTCGAAACGGGCGCCGCCCCATTCCTCGGCGGCGAGGCCGAGGTGTTTCGCGTACCACGCCGACAGTGCAGCGGGGTCACGTGACTTGAAGAAGATGCCGCCCAGTCCGGTGACCTTGGCCATGGTTGCCTCGCGCTTGTTGGATGGCAGGAGCCCGCTCGCGGGCGATGCTTTGAAAGCTGGGATTCGGGATTCGCAAGATCAGCAGCATCGCCCGCGAGCGGGCTCCTACGCATCATCGAAGAATGCTTGCACATCCGCCAGCTCGCGCGTGCGCGGCATCGGCGGCACGCTGGCGAGGAACAGCTTGCCGTAACCCTTGCCGGTGAGGCGCGGGTCGCACAGCACCAGCACGCCGCGGTCGTGCACGCTGCGGATCAGGCGGCCGGCGCCCTGCTTCAGCGCGATCACCGCGCTGGGCACCTGCCAGCCCATGAACGGATTGATGCCGGATTGTTCCAGCGCGGCGAGGCGCGCCATCAGCACCGGATCGTCGGGCGCGGCGAACGGCAGCTTGTCGATCACCACCACGCTGAGCGCCTCGCCGACCACATCGACGCCTTCCCAGAAACTGGCCGCACCGAGCAGCACGCCGTGGCCGCTGGCGCGGAACTCCTCTAGCAGCCGCGGCCGCGGCGCGCTGCCCTGCACGAACAGCGGCCACGGCGCCTTGTCCTGCAGCAACTCGGCGGCGCGGCGCAGCGCGCGGTGCGAGGTGAACAACAGGAAGGCGCGGCCGCGGGAGGCGTGCAGCACCGGCAGCACCGCCTCGATCACCCGCTCGGTGTAGTCGCGCGCGTTCGGATCGGGCAATCCCGACGGCAGGTAGCACAGCGCCTGGCGGGCGTAGTCGAACGGACTGTCCAGGCAGAGCGTCCGCGGCTCGTCGAGGCCGAGCTGGCGCGCGAAATGATCGAAGTTGCCGGCCACCGACAGCGTGGCCGAGGTGTGGATCCACGCCGCCTGGGTGCGCTCGCGCAGGCCGCGCATCGGCGCGGCCAGATCCAGCGGCGTGGCGTACAGCGCGAAGCCGCGCGGGAAGGTTTCATACCAGCGCACGTCCTGGTCGCCGTGCGTTTCGACGACGCGCTGCAGCCGCTCGGCGAACAGTTCGGCGCGCTCATGCAGGTTGGCAAGGCCGCGCGAGCGCTCGGCCTGCGAGGCAAGCAGTTCGGCCAGCGTCGCCAGCAGTTCGCCCAGCTCGTGCAGCGCGGCGCGCACCTCGGCGCGATCCTCCAGCAGCGCGAACGCACCACGCGAGGGCAACGGATCCATTGCCAGGCGCAGCTTGCGCAGCGCGTTCTGCAGCGCTTCGACCGGTTCCAGCAGCAACCCGATCGCGCCGGTGACGCCGCTGCATTCGGTCAGCGTGTCCTGCGCCATGTCGGTGAGTTGGCGCGCGCTGACGCTCTGCGAGAAGAACTGGCCGGCCAGTTCGGGAATCTGGTGCGCCTCGTCGAGGATGAAGGCGGCCGCGCCGGGCAGGATCTCGCCGAAGCCCTCCTGCTTCAGCGCGAGGTCGGCGAACAGCAGGTGATGGTTGACCACCACCACGTCCGCCTCCATCGCCTCGCGGCGCGCCTTGAACACGTGGCAGTCGTCGTAGAACGGGCACTCCACGCCGAGGCAGTTTTCCGCGGTGGAGGTGACGCGCGGCCACAGCGGCGATTCTTCCGGTACCTCGGCCAGCTCCATGCGATCGCCGCGGCGGGTGCGTGCGGACCACGCACGGATCGTCGCCAGCTGCGCCGCCTGCGCGCGATCGAGGCTGGCGCCCTCGCGCACGGTCTGCTCGAGCCGGTACAGGCATAGGTAATTCGCGCGGCCTTTCAGCAGCGCCGTCTTCAGGCGCGCGCCGAGCACCGAGCGCACCTTCGGCAGGTCGCGGAAGTAGAGCTGGTCCTGCAGCGCCTTGGTGCCGGTGGAGATGATCACCCGCTCTCCCGACCGCAGCGCCGGCACCAGGTAGGCGTAGGTCTTGCCGGTGCCGGTGCCGGCCTCGGCGACCAGCGTGTCGCGCCCGACGATCGCCTGCTGCACCGCCCGCGCCATTACCTGCTGGGCGAGCCGCGGCGCGAAGTCCGGCAGTTCGCGCGCGAACGGGCCGTCGGCACCGAGCAGGGCGCCGGCGTCGTCGGACTCGGTCTCGTCGAGGTTATGCATCGGCCAAGTATGGCGGAGCGGCCACGTGCGACAAAGCGGCGGGGGAACCCCGACCGGTGTCGGCACATCCATTCGTCGACACCGCGCCCGCGCCCACCAAGGAGAACCGACGTGAGACTGTTCGCACCCGAGCTGGCACCCGCGCTCGACCTGGTCGACATCCACGGCCAGCCGATCATGACCAGCAGCCGCGGCCGCCTCACCCTGCTGTCGTTCTTCCGCGACGCCGCCTGCCCGTTCTGCAATTTCCGCATCTACGAGTTGACCAATCGGTACGCGGAACTGGCCGCGCGCGGACTGGACATCGTCGCCGTGTTCAGCGCCTCGCAGGCGGACGTGCTGCGCTTTGCCGGGCACCGGCCGCGCCCGTTCCAGATTGCCGCCGACCCCACCTCGAGCGCGCACGAGCTCTACGGCATCGAGCGCTCGCTGTGGCGCAAGCTGAAGGCAGTCGTGACGCGCGTGCCGACCCTGTGGAAGGGCATGCGCCTGGTCGGCCTGGCCGGCCTCAACACCGGCAACCTGATGCCGGCCGACTTCCTGATCGACGAGCGCGGCTGCATCGTGCAGGCGTACTACGGCCACGATGCTGGCGACCGCATCCCGCTGGAACGGGTCGAGCAGTTCCTCGCCCGCCCCCGCACCAGGCACGCAGCGTAAGCGCTTCCGGCGGCCACTGGCGGCCGCCGCGTGCATGCGCCACCATGCCGGCACCACCAGGGGAGAAGTGCCGTGACGACTGAACTGTGCATGCTGATGTGGAGCGTGGTGCTGGGACTGGTGCAGGTCGCGCTTGCCGCCACCTGCACGGTCGGCCAGCGCGGACTGGGCTGGACCGCCAGTCCCCGCGACGAAGCCAAGCCGCCGCTCAGCGGCATCGGCGGCCGCCTGCAGCGCGCCAGCGCGAATTTCCTGGAAACCTTCCCGTTCTTCGTCGCCGTGGTGCTCGCCGCGCATCTGCTGCAGCGCCACGACCACCTCACCGTGCTGGGCGCGCAGCTCTACTTCTGGGCGCGCGTGGCCTACCTGCCGGCCTATGCCGCCGGCATCCCGTACCTGCGCACGCTGATCTGGGCGGCGAGCATCGTGGGCATCGTGCTGGTACTGGCGGCGTTGTTCTAGGTTGGCCACACTCCATCGTGTGGAACTCCCTTTTGAAAGCCGGTCCTCCATCTCCATATGGCGCCCTTCCTTTCTGTACGCCCAAGCTATGACCATACGGCTTCTTACGCAAAGCTGGCGCAAAAAGCTGCTGAACGCAGCGTCTCCCACCCACAGGGCACTTACCGAACTACGTGCCCAATGGAGCAAGCCGAGGGCGAAAGGTAGCTGGCTCGCCAGCCAATACTTCAACCTTGTCCGTGATGAATTTGCCGAGGCTTGCGTTGACGATAAGACCTGGGCAGATCTCGAGTTCCCAAAGATATTTTCATCCCTGGATTCGACTGTCACGCCGCTGGGAAGCCAATCGCTCTTCCGCTGGCTTCGCGAGTACATCAAGGATCCAAACGAACTGACGAAACGGCACGCCGTGTATGAGGAGTTTCAATCCGACGCATCGCTTAGAGAAACCATCCAACTTCAGATGGTCCGCCTGAAAGACGAATCTAACGCCCATCTTGCCGACCTGATATTCGGCACCGCACCGAAAGAACTTTCTCACAAGAACATGCTGTGGCGGTGGAGTCTCGCATCCATCGCACTTCTGGCGGCTGTTATTGCATTTTCGTGGCCTGTCTGGATCTGGCTCGCGGTACTGCCGATCAACGGTGTCATCATCCTGCGGACATACTGGCATGCGCACCGTGACAGCGAGGCACTGAAGGGTTGCCTGCAGATGTTGAATGTGGCTGATCAGCTTGGATCACTGCACAAGCGTTACCCATCACTTCCACAACTGGCGAAGCTGGCCGACGATAAAGCGGCGCGTGCCGAGGTGCGAAGATCGTTGATCTGGCTCTCGGTTTTGAATTTGCCCCTGATTCCCTATTTCTCGATGTGGTTGAATCTGGCATTCCTTCTGGAACTGATGGTGTATGTGCGCACACGCGATCAATTTTTTCGCTTGCGTTCGCAGATCGCCCCAACGTTCGAGCTAATCGGTCAGCTCGATGCAGCCATTGCCATTGCCTGCTATCTCAAGCACGGTCCGGTTCATTGCCAACCATCGTTGGTGGATAGGCCGTTGCTTGATATCCGGGATGGACGTCACCCCCTGCTGGCTAATGGCGTCAGCAACTCCATTTGTCTGGATCAACGATCAGCACTGATCACGGGATCCAACATGGCCGGCAAGACAACCTTCATAAAGATGCTTGGCATCAATGTCATTTTCGGTCGCACCATGGGTTTCTGCCTGGCCTCCGAAGCGGCCATTCCAGGATCGAATGTAATGGCGTTGGTTCATGGAAACCATTCCGTGGAATCCGGTAAAAGCCATTATTTCTCGGAAATCGAAACGATTCATTCCTTCATCGAGAAGGGCAATCGCGGCGATTGCAATATTTTTGTGATCGACGAGCTTTTCAACGGCACCAACACGATTGAGCGCGTTGCCGCTGCCCGAGCGGTACTGGAATTGCTCGGCCGGCATTCGCTCGTCCTGGTCACTACGCATGATGTCGAGCTGCAGGCGTTTCTGCGCGATCACTTCGACCTTTATCACTTCCAGGAAGACCCTGACGTGGACGGTTTTTTTGATTACCGGTTGAGGACGGGTGCAGCCACGGAACGCAATGCCATAAGACTGCTGGGTCGGATGGGCTTTCCGGTCGAAGTCGTTGCAAATGCGACAACTTACGCGATGCAGGACCTGAGATCTGGCCGCAATCCAATCGAGTCACTGCATCAGTAGCGCGGAATTCCCGCTTTGTGGCACTGCCCCACCCACTTGCGCGCCGTCGCGGCACCGGCCGGGTCGCGCGCCTGCAGGCGCATCTCCACCACGGTCTGCCAGTTGCGCGCGCACAGCGGGCCGAGCCTGGGGCCGAGCGACCACGATTTGTGCGCCAGCTTCTCGGCGACGGAGAAATCCTTCAGGTGCACCGCCACCTCGGCGCGTTCCTGCAGCAGGTCGGGCGAATCCGGGTTGAGCCTCAGCGCCTGGTCCAGCGTGGCCGCGGCATCGGCGTACTTGCCGGCCTGCTCGTCGCGGCGGGCGGCATCCTGCAGCGCGCTGATGCCGGGGTCGCGCAGCGGGTTCACGTCGATGACGGATTTTTCGCGCTCGCCGGCGGCACGGATCGCGGCCACCGGGTCGTAGCTCGGCGGCGACGGGCGCGTGTCCGGCGGCGGCGTGGTGGCGAGCATGCCGCAGCCGGCCAGCAGGCTCGTCGCCAGCAGCAGCGGTGCCAGGAAGGAACGTTGGCTCGGGTACGGCATGATCAGTTTCCGCTCGGTACGTCGGGCACGGCGGTGGCCGCGCCGGTGGAAGGTGGATTATCGCCGCCACCGAACAGGCTTTGCCAGAAGCAGCCCTCGGTGTCGGCCGACACGGTGCCGGCAATCACCGGCACCTGCTGCGCGCCTTCGCATTGCGGCTCGGTGCGCCTGCCGCTGGACGGGTTGATCCAGGCCATCTCCAGTCCGTCGCCCGGCGCGGCCGACAACGGCCGGCTCGGCAGCTTGGCGAACAGGTCGCGCCACGCGCGCAGGCCGCCGCTGGCGCCGAACAGGGTGGTCGGCTTGTTGTCGTCGCGGCCCATCCAGAACACCGCCAGGTGCTCGCCGGTGAAGCCGGCGAACCAGCTGTCGCGCATGTCGTTGCTGGTGCCGGTCTTGCCGGCGGCGTGCAGCGAGGCCAGCGCGGAATTGCCGAGCGCGCTGGCGGTGCCGTACTCGGCCACCTGCTGCATCGCCCAGGTGGTCAGCCGCACCGCCTCCTGGTATTCGCCAGGCCCGCCCTGCACCTGGTAGCGCTTGATCGTGCGGCCGTTGCCGTCGAGCACGCCGCGCACCGCCACCAGCGGCAGCGCATGGCCATCGGCGGCGAGGTACTGGTACAGCTGGGTCAGCTGCAACGGCGCCAGGTCGAGCGCACCGATCAGCAGCGACGGGCTGGGGTTGATGTCGCCGATGCCGAACGATTTCAGGAACGCCTGGATCCGCGGCAGCCCCACCTGCAGCCCGAGATGGATGGTGGCCAGGTTCCACGAGTGCGCCAGTGCGTCGACCATGATCAGCGGGTCGTGGCTGCGATGGTCGTCGTTCTGCGGCGTCCAGTAGCTGCCGTCCGGCTGGCGCAGGCTGACCGGGCTGTCGTCCATCAGGCTGGCCAGGTTCCAGCGCCCGGGCTGGGTCAGCGCCACCAGGTAGACAAACGGCTTGATCGTCGAGCCGATCGGCCGGCGCGCGTCCAGGGCGCGATTGAAGCCCTGCTCACCCGGCGTCTTGCTGCCGACCACGGCCAGCACGCTGCCGCTGTGTGCATCGGTCACCACCGCGGCCGCCTGCACGCCTTCGCCGCGCTTGCCGAGACCCTTCAGCGAGCTGGTGATCGCCTGCTCGGTGTACAGCTGGGCGGCCGGGTCGAGCGTGGTGAAGATCGACAGGTTGCCCTCGCGCAGCGCCTGCTCGTCGAAGTCGGCGGTGATCTGCTTGCGCACCAGGTCCATGAAGGCGGGGAAGCGGTTGTGCGGCAGCTGGCCGTTCTTGACGATGTCCAGCGGCGCGGCCTGCGCGGCATTGAGCTGCGTGGCGCTGATCAGCTGGGTCTCGAAGAATTCCTGCAGCACCAGGTTGCGCCGGGTCAGCGCGCGCTGCGGCGAGCGGCGCGGGTCGTAGTAGCTCGGCCCCTTCACCATGCCCACCAGCAGCGCGATCTCCTGCGGCCGCAGGTCTTCCAGCCGGCGCCCGAAGTAGAACTCCGACGCCGCCGCGAAACCGTGCACCGCCTGGCCGCCCTGCTGGCCGAGGAACACGTCGTTGACGTAGGCCTCGAGGATGCGCCCCTTGCTGTAATGCGCCTCCAGCAGCAACGACATCAGCGCCTCGTTGATCTTGCGCGTGAGGTTCTGGTCGCGGCTGAGGAACAGGTTGCGCACCAGCTGCTGGGTCAGCGTGGAGCCGCCCTGCACGGTGTGCCCGGCACGCAGGTTGGCGAACGCAGCGCGCGCGATCGCGCTCAGGTCGATGCCGATGTGGTGGTTGAAGTCGCGATCCTCGACCGCCTGCAGGCCGCTGACCAGCAGCGGCGGCACGTCGGCCAGGCGCACGAAGCGGCGTTCCTCCTGGCTGGCGCCGTACAGCGTGGCGATGCGTGCCGGGTCCAGGTGGGCCAGCTCGATCGGCTTGCCGCTGGTCGCGTCCTGCACCGACCGCACCGTGCCCTGGCCCAGCGTGACGCGGATGCGCTTGGGCAGCTCGCCGCCGTCCGGACCGGCGTAGCCGCGCGAGGCGATGGTGTAGCGCGCGCCCTGCTTCACCCAGCTGCCGGCGACCTGGCCCTTGCCGTCGTTGCTGTAGCCGGCGAAGGTCAGTTCCAGTTCCAGCGCCGCGTTCGTCATCGGCGTGCCGGCCGCCAGCGGCAGCGGCCGCGCGTAGACCCGGGTGGGGATGGCGAACACCAGCTCGTTGAAGCGGTCCTGCACCCGCTTGTTCAGCACCAGCGTGTACGGCAGCACGAAGCCGAACAGCAGGCCCATGCCGATCCAGAACGGGATGCGCAACCACGGCCAGCTGCGGCGCGCCAAGGCGCGAGTACGGGTCAAGAAGGCCAACGCGGGGGAATCCGGCTATCGAGTGGTTCGATCATAGGGCCTGCTACCCCGCGGGCATATGAACGCAGCGGGCGGTTTCGTGGCCGAACGCGGGCAATCAAGGTATTGGAGAACCCGCAGCAGCGCACCCTGTGCGCGAGGCTCTTGGCCCCGTTCGACACCGGAACATCGCGCGCGACCGAAGGAAGGCCCTGGTGGACAGGGTGCGCTCCTACGCAGGCGGCTGCCACATCGCGGCGTCGGGGCGGAACGGGCGCGGACGCATGCCGAGCAGGCGCTGCAGCTCGCCGTTGTCGGCGACCAGGTCGCTGTCCAGCCGGCTCAGCGGACCGCGCAGCGGCGGCAGCGCGCGCTGGCCCAGCCGCAGCAGCCAGGCCGGCAGCGGCAACGGCACGGTGGCCCGCGGCAGGCTGCGGCGCACCCGCGCGAACATCTCGCCGGAACGCAGCCGCTCGCCGCCGCCGATCGGCAGGATGCGCCCGGCCGCCGCCGGGCACTCCAGCGCGGCCAGCACCGCCTGCGCGATGTCGTCCGCGTGCACCGGCTGGCGCAGGCCGCGCCCGGACGGCAACGGAAACAGCCGCAGCCGCATCGCGCGGCGGGCGATCGGGGTGAGGCTCTTGTCCAGCCCGGCACCGTAGACCAGGGTGGGCCGCAGCACGGTCCAGGCGCAGCCGTGGCGCTCGCAGGCGGCCGCCAGCGCCGCCTCGCCGTCGCGCAGCCGGCGCGCCAGGGCGCGCTCGGCCGGTACGCCGGAATCGCGCTTGCTCTCGGCGCTCATCGAGCTGGTCGCGACCACCCGCGGCGCGTCGGCCAGAGTCGCCTGCGCCAGCCAGTCGGCCAGCCCCTGCAGCGGGCCGAAGCTGATGATCGCCGACAGCGCCGGCAACCTCGGCATGCGGTCGGGCAACGTGCCCTGCAGCCAGGTCACCCCGGCCTGCGCGGGCCGTGGCTGCCGGCTCAGCGCGAGCACCGCCTCGCCGCTGGCGAGCAGGCGCGGCAACAGGAAGTGGCCGATCTGGCTGCTGCCGCCGAACACCAGTACCGTCATGCCGCGCTCACCCGCCACCTTGCAGGCGGGCGGCCAGGTCGAGCACGCGCGGGTTGGAAGGGGACAGCTTGCGCGCGCGTTCCAGCGACTGGCTGGCGCCGATGCGGTCGCCGCGCGCCAGCTGCTGCTCGGCCTGGTCCAGCCACGCGCCGGACAGCCGGTTGCCCAGCGCGCCCAGCGCGGCGTCGCCCGGCGCCAGCTCGGCCAGGTTGGCCAGCATGTCGCCGGCCTTGCCCAGGTTGCCGGCGGCGAGCGCCCGGTCGAACTGCTGCTCGACCTGGTGGGGCAAGGCCTGCAGGCCCTGCAGCGCCGTCGCGCTGTTGCCGTCGATCGCCAGCGCGCTGCGGTAGAGGTCGTAGGCACTGTCGCCGGGCGGCATCATGATGTCGCCGTTGTTGGTGGCCGTCTGCGCGCGCAGCACCAGCTGCGCCACCGCCGCACTCTGCTGCGGCGTCACACTGGGCGGGGCGACCGGCATCGGTGCGTTGTCCGCGCCGGCGGGTGCAGCCGGCGCCGCCGGCGTCCGCTCCAGCCGCGCGCGTGCGGCGGCAAGATCGGCCGATTTCGGCGCCAGCTCGGCTGCCTGGTCGAGCAGCTTCGCCGCCTGTGCGGCGTCGCCGTCATCGAGCGCGGCGCTCGCCTGCACGGTCAGCGCCTGCGCCACCTTGCCGAGGCCGGCGTGCGCCTGCGCGTTGTCCGGGTCGAGCTTGAGCGCGGCCTGGAAGTGGACCAGCGCGGTGTCGTCGCCATCGCCGGCGATGCGGCCGGCGCGCAGCGCGTCCTGGCCGGCTTTCAGCGCCGCCTCCAGTGCGCTGCTGTCCTGCCGGCGCGCCTGCGCCTGCAGCGCGCGCAGCGCCGGCAGCGCGCCGTTGTTCGGCTGCAGCACGGCCAGCTGCTCGATGCGCGCATCGGCCGTGGCGGCGTCCTTCGCGTCCAGCGCCGCGCGCGCCTGTACCGCCAGCGCGTAGCCGACCTGGTCCAGTCCGTGCGCAGCCACCGCATTGTCGGGATCGGCGCGCAGCACGCGCTGGTACAGCGCGCCGGCCCCGTCGGGGCCATCCAGCTTGCCGGCGGCCAACGCCTGCTGCGCCTGGTCGACCAGATCCACCGTGTGCACCTGCGCGGCGCGGGCGGCGGCGATCGCACGATCGAGCCGGTCGATGTCGCTGCCGCCGCCGAGCAGTTCGCGGGCGACCGTGGCCTGCTGCGTGGCCTGCGCCAGCTGGCCGGCCTGCAGCGCGGCGTCGGCCTGTGCCAGCATGGCCTGGCCGACCTGGCGCAGGCCGTCGCGGGCGCGGTCGTTGTCCGGTTCCAGCGCCACCGCAGCCTGGAACAGCTCGCGTGCGCTGCTGCCGTCCTGGCCGTCCAGACGGCCATCCTGCAAGGCCTGCTGCGCCTGCGCCAGCACCGTGTTGAAATCGGTGCGCGGCAGCATGCCGCGCAGGCGATTCTGGTTGAGCCAGAGCCCACCGGCCAGCGCGAGCACCAACAGCAAGAGCAGGACAAGCCAGCCGCGGCGACGCTTGCGCTGCGGCGCGGCGGTCGCCCGGCCATGCGGACGGCGCGGCTCGACCACGATCTGCGGCAGGCCGTCCGCGGCCGGCGCGGGCGGGGCATCCAGCCGATCGAGGTCGCCCAGGGTGGGCTCGGTGCGAATCGGTGGATGTGCGTCGTGCTGGTCTCGGCGTCCGCTCATGGTCCATGGCTGTGAAGGCTGTCGCTGCAGCTTAGCATCGGGCCGCCAGCCGCCGTTCCGCCCGCCGGCCGGCATTGCGCGGTCATTCAGCCGGTACCGACCCGACGCACGTCGAGCACGTTCGGCAGCGCCAGCAGCTTGCCGAGCAGGGTCGACAGCTGTTCGAAATCGCGCACGCGCAGGGTGAAGCGCATCTCCACCTCGCCGGTGTGCACGAACAGCCGGCTGGACGAGGCGATGATGTGGGTGCCGGCGTTGCTGACCACGCTGGTGACGTCCTTCTGCAGGCCCTTGCGGTCGTAGCCGCGCAGCTCGATGTCGACCTCGTAGGCCTGTGCCGTGGCGCTGCCCCAGCTCACTTCGATCACCCGGTCCGGATCGCGCCGGGCCAGCCGCGCCAGGCTGCCGCAGTCGGCGCGATGCACCGACACGCCGCGGCCCTTGGTGACGAAGCCGCGCACCGGGTCGCCGGGCAGCGGCTGGCAGCAGCGCGCCAGCGTGGTCAGCAGGTTGCCGATGCCTTCGATGCGCAGCGCGCTGTGGTCGAGCGTGGCATGGCGCGAGGCCACCGGCGCACTCGACTGGGTGACCACAGGCTCCGCCGGCTGCGCCGCTTCCTGCAGCACGCGGGCGATCTGGCCGGGAGTGACCTCGCCCAGCGCCAGCGCCACCAGCAACTCGTCGTGGTTCTTCAGGTGGAAGTGCGCCGGCAGTTTGCCCACGTCGGCGTTCGACAGCGCCAGGCGCTTCAGTTCGCGCTCGAACATGCCGCGACCGACCGCGAGGTTGGCGTCGTGGGCAATCTTGCGGAACCATGCACGCACCTTCTCCTTCGCCCGCGCCGTGTTGAGGTAGCCGTGGTGCGGCGACAGCCAGTCGCGGCTGGGCTCGGCCAGCTTGCCGGTGAGGATCTCCACGCGGTCGCCGCTCTGCGGCTGGAAGGTCAGCGGCACGATGCGGCCGTTGACCTTGGCGCCGCGGCAGCGGTGGCCGACCTCGGTGTGCACCAGATAGGCGAAGTCCAGCACGGTGGCGCCGCGCGCCAGGTCGAACACCTCGCCCTTCGGGGTGAGCAGGTAGACGCGGTCTTCCAGCAGCTCGGTCTGCAGCTCGGCGGCCAGCGCGCTGTCGTCCTCGCCGCGCGGCTCCAGCAGCTTGCGCATCCAGGCGATCTTCGCCTCGAACTCGGCGTCGGCGCTGCCGCCTTCCTTGTAGCGCCAGTGCGCGGCCACGCCCAATTCGTTCGCCCGGTGCATGGCGTGGGTGCGGATCTGCACTTCCAGGGTCTTGCCCTGCGGCCCGATCACCGCGGTGTGCAGCGACTGGTAGCCGTTCGCCTTGGGCCGCGCGATGTAGTCGTCGAACTCGCCCGGCAGGTGCGGCCACAGCGCGTGCACCACGCCCAGCGCGGCGTAGCAGTCGGTGATGTTGTCCACCAGCACGCGCACCGCGCGGATGTCGTACAGGTCGGAGAAGTCCAGCGACTTGCGCTGCATCTTCTTCCAGATCGAATAGATGTGCTTGGGTCGCCCGGCCAGCTCGGCCTGGATGCCGGCCGCCTCGAGCGCACGCTGCAGCTCGGCCAGCGAGTCGCGGATGAATGCCTCGCGGTCGGCGCGGCGCTCGTCGAGCAGGTTGGCGATGCGCCGGTAGGTGTCCGGCTGCAGGTAGCGGAACGCCAGGTCTTCCAGCTCCCACTTCAGCTGCCAGATGCCGAGCCGGTTCGCCAGCGGCGCATGGATGTCGCGGGTGAGCCGGGCCAGCGCCTGCCGCTCGCCTTCAGGCCGCGCCGGTGCCGCGCGCATGCGCGCCAGCTGCCGCGCCAGCAGCACGAACACCACGCGCAGGTCACGCACGATCGCCAGCAGCAGCCGTCGCAGGCCCTCGGCCGCGCCCTGCGGCGGCCGCTGCGCATGCAGCGCCCACACCCGCTCGGCCGCCTGCTGCCCGTCGACCAGGCGCTGCAGTTCGGTCGGCAACGCCGCGCGGCGCTCCGCCCACAGCGCGGGATCGATCCGGGCCAACTCGAACCACAGCGCGGCCGCCTGGGTCTGCGCGTCGCAGCCGAGCATGCTGAGCAGCTCCAGCACGTCGGCGCAGCCGGCCTGGTCCACTGCGCGGGTGGCGCAGGCCTCCAGCGCGTCGGCCAGCAGCGGCGGCAACGCGCCGGCGCGTTCGCGCCAGCGGGACAGAGGGGGCGGTTCGACGATCGGGGCCATGGGCAGTCAGCTCGGGTCTTGCCCTGCCATGGTAGCCGCTGCCGGGGCGTGCCGGCCGCGCTGCGCGCGAATCGCCGCGTGCCCCTTGGCGGCAGGCCGGCCTGCCGCGCAGAATCAGCGCTTCCGTTCCGTTGCCCCGAGGATGCACCCATGTCGATCCGCCCCCACCACCTGACCTTGCCGCTGCTGCTGGCGCTGTCGCTGGGCTGCCTGTCCGCGCAGGCGCAGCAGGCCAACGGCCTGCAACAGCGCATGAGCGCCGCCGAATTCAAGGCCGCCGGGCTGGACAAGCTGTCGACGCAGGAGTTGCAGAACCTCGACGACTGGCTGCGCCAGCACGGCAAGACCACTACCAAGATGGTCGACACCAGCGGCCAGCCGGTGTTCTACGAACCGAAGCAGAAGCGCAGCAAGTTCAACGCCCGCCTGGTCGGCCATTTCAGCGGCTGGCACGGCCACGACGAATTCACCCTGGACAATGGCCAGTCGTGGAAGCAGATCGGCTCGGATGCGCCCGTCTGCATGAGCGCCGACAACCCGGCAGTCAAGGTCAAGCCGTCGCTGTTCGACAGCTGGCTGATGTACGTGGACGGCTGCAACGGCAGCGTGCACGTGCGGCGGACGCGCTGAGCGGCCGAAATCACCCGCTCTCAACCCAGCGCCGCCAGTGCCTTCGCCAACCGTTTCGGCGACACCGGCTCGGCGGTCTTCAGCTCCTGCGCGAACAGCGATACGCGCCACTCCTCGATCAGCCAGCGCAGCTCGGCCAGCGCCGCGGGATCGGTGCCGACCGCGCGCTGCTGCAGGTACGCGCGCCAGTACGGCAGCACCTGCAGCAGGCGCTGCTGGTCCTTCGCCGGGTCCTGGCGCAGCCGCTCGCCGCGCAGGCGCATCGCTTTCAGGTAACGCGGGTAATGCGCCAGCCGCGCCAGCGGCAGGTCGCGCAGGAAACCGGGCACGAGCAGTGCGTCGAACTGTTCGCGCAGGTCGTCGTAGCTGGCGCGGGCGAAGCCCAGCAGCGGCGGCTCCAGCCACGGTTTCAGCTCGGCCTGCGCTTCGACCACCGGTTCTGCCAGCTTCAGCCGCTCGACGCCGGCGCCGAACAGTTCGCGCGCGCACTGCGTGCGCAGCGCCTCGAACGCGCCGGCGCTGCGCACGTCCAGTTCATGGCGTTCCAGCAGGTCGGCGAAGCCGCCTTCGAGCAAGTCCTCGCGCAGGCTGTCCACGCTGCCCAGCGGCGCGTACTTCAACGCCAGCGCGTTGCCGATCGGCAATCGCCGGCGCGCCTGCTTCGCCTCGGCGGCCAGCGCGTTGCGCAGCAGGCGCACCACGCCGCCGGCATGCGCCGCGCGCGCCTCGTCGGCGCGCTCGAACACGCGCAGCGCCACCGTCTCGCCGAGGTCGACCAGCGCCGGGAACGCGGCGAGGCCGCTATCGGAACGCACCTGTGCGGGGATCGCCTCGAAATCCCAGTGAGCCACGTCCTCGCGGGTCAGCTCGATGTCGGTCTTGCGCGAGAACGCCTCGCGCGCCTGGCCTTCCCACTGGCCACGCAAGGCGGCGAGGTCGCGGCCGCTGGCCAGGGTCTGGCCGCGCTCGTCGTGCAGGCGATAACGCATCAGGAAGTGTGGCGACAGTTCGACGCCGGCGAATTCGCCGGCAGTGATGTCGACGCCGGTGGTGCGTTTCAGGAACGCAGCCAGCGCCTTCGCCAGCGGCTCGTCGCGCGGCGATTCGGCTTCGACGAAGGCGCGCGCGAAATCCGGCGCCGGCACGAAGTTGCGGCGCAAGGCTTTCGGCAGGCCGCGGATCAACTCGGCCACCTTGTCGGCGAGCAGGCCAGGCACCAGCCATTCGCAGCGGGCGGGCGGCAGCGCGTTCAACATCGCCAGCGGCAGCTGCAGGGTGACGCCGTCGGCTGCGTCGCCGGGGACGAAGCGGTATTCGAGTTTGTACCTCTGCGGTGGAATCTCCAGCACCGCGGGGAACGCCTTCCCATCCAGCCCGGTGCCACCGGCCAGCACGTCGTCCAGCGACCAGCGCAGCGCCGCCTGCTCGGCCGGGTGGGCCTTGCGATACCACGCGTCCAGCGCGCGACTGCTGGCGATGTCTTGCGGCAGCTTGCTCTCGAAGAACCCGACCAGTTCGTCCTCGTGGCGGATCAGCCCCTCGCGGCGCTGCTTCGCCTCGATGCCCAGCGCCTCTTCCAGCACGCGCTGGTTGGCGCGCACGAAATCCGCCTTGGTGTCGATGTCGCCGCGTACCAGCGCCTCGCGCAGGAAGATCGCATGGGCCAGCGCCGGGTCCTGCGCCTGGAACGTGACCGGCCGCTTCTCCACCAGCACCAGCCCGAACAGGCTGACCTGCTCGTACGCCACCACGCCACCGCGCTTCCTCGACCAGTGCGGGTCGCGGCAATGCGTGCGCAGCAGATGCGCTGCCTGCTGCTCGATCCACGAGGGCTCGACCCGCGCATTCATCATGCCCCATACGCGCCCGCCCACGTCGAGGATCTGCGCGCTGAAGACCCAGTTCGGCGGCGCCTTCGCCAGCGCCGAGCCGGGAAAGACCTGGAACTTGCGTTCGCGCGTGCTCTGATAGATACCCTTCTCGTCCTTGCGGCCGACCTGGGTGGGCAGGCCGGCGAGCAGGGAGCGATGGACGGATTCGTAAAGGCGATCGGCATCGCTCTCGCTCCCTCCCCTGCTCGCCCCACGGGGACTTCCTTCGGTCGCAGAGGAGGACTGGGCTGGGGTTCGCTTTTGATCTTGTGCCGCGACGCGAAGAGCTTTACCCCCTCCCAACCTCCCCCTGCCAGCAGGGGGAGGAGCAGAACGTGCTTCGTCACGAGCGGGAATCTGCGCTTCCAGCTTCCACCCCAGTTCCTCCACCACCAGCAGCAGCTGCCGGTGCAGCTCGCGCCACTCGCGCATGCGCATGAAGCTGAGGAAATGCCGCGCGCACCAGTCGCGCAGCTTCGACTGGGTCAGTTCCTCGTGCGCGTCGTGGTAAGCGCGCCACAGATTCAGCACGCCGACGAAGTCGGATTTCGGGTCAGCGAACACGGCGTGCGCGGCGTCGGCCTGCTGGCGTGCATCCGACGGGCGCTCGCGCGGATCCTGGATGCTGAGGAAGGCGACGATGACCAGCAGCTCGCGCAGCGCGTGCAGCTGCTCGCCCTCGACCAGCATGCGCGCCAGCTGCACGTCGATCGGCAGCCGCGCCAGCGTGCGGCCGATCGCGGTGAGTTGGCGCGTCTCGTCGATCGCGGAAATCTCGCTGAGCCGGCGGAAGCCGTCGGCGACCACGCGCGGGTCGGGCGCCTCCAGGAACGGGAACGCGTCCACCTCGCCCAGCTTCAGCGCCAGCATGCGCAGGATCACGTTGGCCAGCGAGGAGCGCAGCAGCTCCGGATCGGTGAACGCGGCGCGGCCGGCGAAATCGGCCTCGTCGTACAGGCGGTAGCAGATGCCCGGCCCGACGCGGCCGCAGCGGCCCTTGCGCTGGTCGGCCGCCGCCTGCGAGACCGGCTCCACGTGCAGCCGTTCGAGCTGGCTGCGCTGGCTGTAGCGCTTGACCCGCGCGGTGCCGGTGTCGATCACGTAGCGGATGCGCGGCACCGTGAGCGAGGTCTCGGCCACGTTGGTGGCCAGCACCACGCGGCGCTTCACGCCGGGCTTGAACACGCGGTCCTGGTCGCCGGCGGAAAGCCGCGCGTACAACGGCAGGATCTCGGTCTCGCGATATTGCCGCCGCGACAGCAGCTGGTGCGCGTCGCGGATCTCGCGCTCGCCGGGCAGGAACACCAGCACGTCGCCGCGCGGGTCGTCGCGGCTGATCTCGTCGAGCACTGCGGCGATGTGCTCGGCGCTGCCCTGCTGCATGTCCTTGCTGCGGCCCTGCCGCGCGGCGATCTCGTCCAGCGAGCGCCAGCGCAGCTCGACCGGGTACGCGCGCCCCTCCACTTCCACCACCGGCGCGCCGTCGAAGTGTTCGGCAAAGCGCGCCGTATCGATCGTCGCCGAGGTGACGATGATCTTGAGGTCGGGACGCCTTGCAGCGAGCCGCTTCAGGTAGCCGAGCAGGAAGTCGATGTTGAGGCTGCGCTCGTGTGCCTCGTCGATGATCAGGGTGTCATAGGTGCTCAGCCACGGGTCGCCCTGAGTCTCGGCGAGCAGGATGCCGTCGGTCATGAACTTGATCAGGCTGCGCTCGGAGACCTGGTCGTTGAAGCGCACCTGGAAGCCGACGATGTCGCCGACCTGCGTGCCTAGCTCCTCGGCCACGCGGCGCGCCACCGAACGCGCGGCCAGCCGGCGCGGCTGGGTGCAGCCGATCATGCCGGCTTCGCCACGGCCGGCGGCCAGGCACAGCTTGGGCAGCTGAGTGGTCTTGCCCGAGCCGGTCTCGCCGGCGATCACCACCACCTGGTGCTCGCGGATCAGCTTGACGATGTCCTCGCCGCGCGCGCTGATCGGCAGCGATTCGTCCAGCTGGATCGGCGGCTTGGCGGCGGCGCGGGCGCGGCGTCTGGCCGCGGAGCGCTCGATATCCCCGCGCAACGCCGCCAGCTTGCCTTGGTCGGGTCGGCGCGACAGCGCACGCCAGCGCCCCAGCAGGCGACCGAAGTCGCGGCTGGACACCGTCTCCAGTTGCCGGCGCACGTCGCGCAGGCCGGGGTCGGCGGAAGAATCGGGCGTTGGCGGGGAGCTGTCGTTCATCGGACCGCACATGATAGCCGCAGGCGGAGCACCGACCCGATAGCCGCCGACTATCGGCGGCATCCGAAGGATTCATTTCACCACCGCCGCAGCACCCATTATCGTGAGTCCATCCACCCACCGGAAGGAGCACGACATGGCCATTTCCATCGGCATCGCCAAGAAAGACCGCGAAGCGGTCGCCAAGCACCTGTCCAGGCTGCTGGCCGACACCTATTCGCTGTACCTGAAGACGCACAGCTTCCACTGGAACATCACCGGCCCGCAGTTCAACAGCCTGCACGCCATGTTCGAGACCCAGTACAACGCACTGTGGCTGGCCGCCGACGAGGTCGCCGAGCGCATCCGCACGCTGGACGTGTTCGCGCCCGGCTCCTACAGCCAGTTCGCCAAGCTCAGCTCGGTCAAGGAAGAAGCCGGCGTACCGGAGTGGAAGGCGATGGTGGGCCAGCTGGTCGAAGGCCACGAGATCGCCGCCGCCACCGCCCGCGACACGCTCAAGGCCGCCAACGCCGCCGGCGACGACGGCACCGCCGACATGGTCACCGGGCGCCTGAAGGAACACGAAAAGACCGCGTGGATGCTGCGCTCGCTGTTGAAGTAAGCAGACCCATCAAACGCATGAAGAAACGGCACTGCCGCGAAAGCAGTGCCGTTTCTTCACAGGCAATGCCAGGTTACCAAGTCACTCAGCCTCTTATCCCTTCGGCGCCGCCCCCTTCACTGCCGTGACGAACGCATCCGGCCGGATGTGTTTCGCATACGCCTGCTGCACGTCCTTCGCGGTGAGCTGGAGATAGTGCTGGCCGGCAATCGTCATCGCGTCGAGCGGCTTGTCCTCGACCGACAGAGTCAGCAATTGACCGCCGATCGCGCCGAAGCTGGATTCGCCCAGCGGGATCTGCCGTAGCAGGATGCCCTTGGCGCGCTTGAGCTCGCTGTCGGTGACCGGCGTTTGCTGCATCTGTTTCAGATCCTGCACCACGATGGCGCTGGCGGCAGCGACCCTGTCCGGATCGGCACCGAACGACACCGTATAGGTGCTGCGATGCTTGTCCAGATCGAACCTGGTGCCCACGGTGTAGACCAGCCCACGGGTATCGCGCAGATCGTGATAAAGCCGCGACGCGTAGAAGCCACCGCCGAGCACCTGATTGCCAATGTTCAGGGCGAACCGTGCCGGATCGTTCCGGGTCACGTCGATGGTCTGCGCCATCTGCACGCTGTCCTGACTGACGCTGGCGTCGGGCACGTTGAACTGGCCGGGCTTGTTCGCCGGCACCGCGGCGTAATCGACATCCGGTTTCGGGCCGTCGGCTTTCCACGCGCCGAACGCCTGTTCCACAACCTGTTTCGCCTGCGCCGGATCGACCTTGCCGACGACGACGATGATGGTCATGTCGGGGCGGAAGGTCTGCCTGTAGTAATGCTTCACCCGAAACATCGTCAACCGCATCACGCCCTTGGGCGTGGGGTAACGAAGCTGCGGGTCATTCGGCGGCAACAGCGCCATGCCCAGGCCCAGTTGGGTGAGGAAGGCCGGCGACTGCAGCTGACCCGCCACGACGCGCGCCGTCTGCCGCTGAACCACGGAAAAAGCCTGCGGCAGCAGCGCCGGATGCAGTTCATTGTCAGCCAGCAGCGCGATGCCTTCGGCGAAATGCACGGACGGTACCGCCAGCGAGAAACTGCTGCCAGCCGACTCCCGTGCACTGATCGCGTCCAGCGCCTGCTGCAGCTGCAGCCGGTTCATGCTGGCGGTGCCGTAAGGAAACATGCCGCCGAGCACCTGCGCCACACCCTCGTCGTCTTTGCCTGCCTGCAGATCCTGGTTGGTCTTGATCTTGCCAAACACTTCGACCGTGTCGCTGATCGACTCGGGCTGCACGATCAGCTTGATGCCGTTGGACAGCGTGGTCGACATCGGCTTGAGGGTGGAACGCGGCAATTCAAGCTTGGCGAACGCCTGGGCAGCCCAATCAGGCAAAGTCACCGGCTTGTCGGGGCTGGACGCGAAACTCTCCGCACCGCCGAAACCCTTGCCGGCGACCGGCTTGCCCGAGCTTTCCGGAGTGAGGATCGCGGTCACCGCGTGCGCCGGGTCGAACGTGGCCCTGGCCAGCGCATTCACCGCCGCTGGTGTCACCGCCTCGATCGCCTGCTTCATCGCGTCGGGCGAGTCCAGCCCCTGGAACGCCAGCGCCTGCGACCACGCATTGGCCAGCCCGTCGACCGAGTTTTTCTTGAACTCCAGTTCGGCGATCGCCTTGCGTTTGGCCGCATCTACCAGCACCGGGTCGATACCCTTGCTGGCCGCTTCGGCCAGGATCGACTGCATCTTCGCCAGCACCGGCTGCGGGTTGCCATCCTTCGGGAAAATGCCCACAGCCATGCCGAAGCCGGCTTGCGGCATCAGGTTGGCGCCGAACGTACCAAACAGCGCGGTACCGTCCATGCCCATGCCGAACAGGGCGGCCCGCTGCGAGGCCAGCGCGCTGCCCAGCACCAGCCCGGCAGCGTAATCCTTCGACTGCGTTCCTGGCATGCGATAGCCCAGATAGATCGAACCATACGGGCTGTCGGTGGGCAGCGTGATCGTCTTCGCCTGCACCGGCTTGAACGCAAACGCCGGTCGCGCCGGCAGCGCCCTGCGTGCGATGTTGCCGAACTCGCCCTTCACCTTCGCCAGCGTGGCGGCCGGATCGACGTCGCCCGCAATCACCAGGATCGCGTTGTTCGGCGCATACCACGTGTCGTGAAACGACTTCAGCATCGCCGCCGTGGTCTTGTCGAACGACGCGCGCGTACCCAGCGCTGTGTGCGCATACGGCGTGCCTTCAAACAGCTGCGCCTGCAACTGCTCGTAAAACTTGTAGGACGGATTGGACAGGTCGCGCGACACTTCCTGCTCGATCGCGCCACGCTCCTTCGCCCACGCCGCCTCGTCCATGTCCACGCCGCGCATGCGCAGACTCTGTACATGCAGCGCTACGTCTAGATCCTGCGACGGCGCGACAAAGTAATACTGGGTCACGCCCTGCGTGGTATCGGCGTTGAACGCACCGCCCATGTTCGCCGCGATCGCGGCCAGCTGATCCTTCGACAGCCCTGGACTTCCGCGAAACATCATGTGCTCCACCGCATGCGCCGTCCCCGGAAACATCGCTGGCACCTCATCCGAACCGGCCAGGTAATTCATCTCCGTCGTCACCACCGGCGCCAGCGCGTCACGCACGATCACCACGCGCAGGCCGTTGTCGAGCGTGGCGCGAGTGACGTCGTTCGCTCCACTGGCAGCGGCCGTCCCAGCGGCGAAGGCCAGCGCAATCGCGGCAGCCAGTTGCATGACTCGATGCTTCATTCGATCTGTCCTTAGTGGATAACGCGGGTGAAAACCTACGCGCGCGCCGCGCCATGAACTGCCTGCGCTTCGATGTCGCGCAGGCATGGGTAGTGAAATGCAGACCTCGCGCATCAGGCAGCAGCGTGCGGACCTGCGTTCCCGTGGGTTTGCTGGGCGCGGGCCGCCGTCAGGATCAGCTCGCGCGAGGCACATGCGCTCAGGTAGCGCTGCGACAGGATCAGCGGCAGCACTGCGAGCGGTATCCAGTATTGCGCACCATGCGGCAAGTGGGTACCGGTAAGGATCAATCCGGCAAATATCAGCATGCCACAAGAAAACAATACGCCGAGCATCCGATAGCGCTTGCGCGCCAGTCGGCTCTGCTCACGGATGATCCCGGCCGCCGTCGCATACGACAGCCCGAACTCGCGCTGCAGCTTTCTGATGGTGATGAGCGCCACGACTTCCCTCCCTCAACGGGTCAATTCGGCAGAAACGGATGCGGTTGTTTGATCACGCCATGCTGAATTATCCCCGGCACCTTTTCCCAGACCACGACGACGGGGGTCGCTGAGGTTTACCTATTGCAAGTGAATCAACGGCCCTACACTTCGCCCGTAACAACGGCATTAAAAATTTCATTCCCGTAATGCGACTTCAACTTAGAAATTGCAATATCGTCATTTCCACCTCTATACATGTTTTCCTTGAACATCCCAACCGACTGTGTGTCAGGCCAAAAGATCGGGTGCAATCTGTTGCCAACCTTAACTGGAAGGAATCCATTTAACCTGGACATGACAAAAAGCCAAAGATCGTCTCCTTTAGGACATAGTTCGCTGAAACGTGACTCGTCAGTCACATCAGCATGCAAGCTGCCGGACGGGTACAACACTCCACCTACGCCAACAGCCATTGTGTCTGAGCTACGTGTACGCGCCCTATTGTCCTGAACATCGAAGCTCCAGTCGTAGTAAGGGGCCAGTTCGCCGTTCGGCAAAAAGTGGAATCGATGCATCATATGCGCCAATATAGCTCTTCTGTTACTAACCAACCCACACACAAGTTCCTCAAGCCAGTGCCTTGGATAATAAATATCGTCATCGCATATCACAATGTGAGCATCATGATACATATGTAGAGTGGGAATTATTTTTTTATAGGAATAGATATTCTTTGTCGGCCGAATATTAACTTTGTCGCTTAGTTCATTAACGGAATCTGGAAGATTTTCCATTTCTTCTTCAGAAATCCATAAGACAAGCATATCTGGAACGACAGTTTGCTCAAGAAGGCTATGTATCGTTAGGTGTAGCCACCTGAACCGCGGCCCATAAGATGTCATAGATATTATTAACTTCTTATCTAGACCATGATGTTTGGAATGGATTGGGGCAACGAGCTTCTGATTTTCATAGAAAAGAAGAAGTTTACCCATAGGTGTATCATAAAATTTTGTTGTAGCGGCCACTTTATACATCCAAATGAAGGCTGAAATCGTCGTGAATTACCTAAGCATCTATCCAGCGCCCGCTGCAAGATCTACTCACGTTAACCACACCAGACGCGAGAGAGCCCGTTTTAGTACTGGCGCGCTTCTACTATTTTTTTATAGCTTCCGGCGCCGGATCCAAAATAGAACGAAAGATGCGGTAGCCGCTGATGCAATAAAAAACGCCAAAGCGTAGATTATTTCGTTACCGCCATGGTTGGGAAACCAAGAACGCCAAATGAGCACGAGCCCAGTCGACATTATTGCAGGGATCCATAATACCACTAGAACGGCAAGCGCTAACCGGACATTTGATATACGTTTCATAAACGTTCCTCAGTAATACCCAGTCGCATCAACCACATCGCAATGTGCTTCGATGCGACTGGGAAAGCAGTCACCAACTCACATCCCGAGGAGAGAATTGATTCCCACAAAACCTAATCCTATTACGTCACTGACCGCTATGCCAACTAGAACGCCACCTGCAGGGGTGAGTACCGCTGAGGAAACAACGCCGGCGATCACTCCCATGCTCGTGGCTCCCAATGCCTCCGCTGCGTAAAGCGGTGCATACCCACATCCGGCCACTTCAGTTACTTCATATTGGTTCAGTTCACGCATGGCTTCACAAAATGACATTTCGTTCTCCTAGATTTTAACTTCCAAATTTGCACCATTTTCTGGTGCGCCCATGATCAAACTGATTATTCGGACGCTACAGTTTGACCAAATCCTATATTTTTTCCTAGCATCGCTTTTGCACGGATATCACAACGCCGAGTGGCTTCACCTTTTAAAGTCGCTCCAATGCGCTTATGGTAATACCCTGCGTGCTGCCATATTCTCCGAGAGACGTTAATGGCTTAAGGTAATTTCTCAATGAATAGGTACAAGTCATTCGGCAACTCCGATCTCAATTGATGTGGCAGCCCGGATGAGGAAGCCGATTTTTTTGCAACCGTCTGCTATCCCATCACCTCCACTTCGCGTGAATGTGACGGGATGGGTTGCGCTGTGCCATTGGCGACTACCAGCACCTGCTGTGCATTGGCAATAGTCTCGGTACGATGCGCAATCACCAACCGGGTGACCGCCAAACGATTAACCGCAGCGATGACCTGCTGCTCGCGGTTGATATCCAGATGACTGGTCGCCTCATCCAGCACCAGCAGCTTCGGTCGTCGATACAATGCCCGCGCCAGAATCACCCGCTGCTTCTGCCCGCCCGACAAACTGGACCCCATATCGCCCACCAGGCTCTGGTAGCCCATCGGCATCACCACAATGTCCTCGTGGATCGCCGCCAGCCGTGCCGCCGCCTCGACTCTCACCGGCGTGGCCTCGGGATCGAAGAAGCTGATGTTGTCGGCGACGGAACCGGCAAACAGCTGGTCGTCCTGCATCACAGCGCCGATCCATTGGCGATAGGTTTCCAGGCCCAGCTTGCGGATGTCGATGCCGCCGAAGTGCACTTCGCCTGCGGTCGGTTGCAGCAAGCCCAGTACGATCTTGGCCAGCGTGCTCTTGCCGCAGCCGCTTGGACCAACAATGGCAACTGACTCACCCACCTCGATGCGCAGGTTGCAGTCCTTGAGGATCCACGGCTCGCCCTCGGCGTAGCGAAAACTGACGCTGTGCAATTCGATGCTGGCCTCGGGGATCGGGCCAGCCCATGCGGCCTCGGCACTCTTCTCCGGCGCCGTCAACGCGATGTCCGCCACCCGCTCCGCGTGCAACTTCAGCATGCGAAAATCCACCCACTTGTCGATCAGGCCGGCGGCACGGCTGGTGAACTGGTCGGCGTAGGCAATGAACGCGATCAGCATGCCGGCGGAGAACTTCCCGTCGAGTGCCAGCGTGGCGGCGATCCAGATCATCGCCACTCGACCGAGGCCGAACATCAACTGGTTGCTCAGGGCGAAGGCGATGCCGAGCCGCTGAATGCCGATCTCGCGATTGGCGGTGGACACCGTGGCATTGGCATAGCGCGAGAGTCGCTCATCCTGCTTGTTGGCCAGCTTGATCGGCATGGCTCCCCGAATGGATTCCAGCAGCTCGCTCTGCTGGCGGGCGCCATAGACGATCTGCTCCTCGTTGGCACGGCGCAGCGGGTTGAAGAAAGCCCAGCGGATCAGGCCGTAGGCGAGGAACAGCCCCACCACCAGCACGGTGAGCCACAGGCTGTAGAACCCCATCACCACCAGGGTGACCAGCGACATCAGCCCGTCCAGCAGCGAGCCGATGAACTGCGTGGTCAGCGTGCGCTGGATGGTCTGGATGGAACCGAAGCGCGATACCACGTCGCCCACATGGCGCTTCTCGAACCAGTCCAGCGGCAGGTGCATGAGATGGCCGAACAGGTTGCTGGCCCATTGCACGTTGAGCGTGGCGCCCAGCCAGGTCACGGCCCACGAACGTGCCGCGGTGATGACCGCCGAGAAAATCGTGATGCCGATGAAACCCAGCCCGAGTAGGGTCAATAGATCGCGATCAGCCGATACCAAGACCTGATCGAGTACCCATTGCAGATAGAACGGCGCGGCCAGCGCGAACACTTCCAGAGCCAGCGCCAGCAACAGGATCTGCGACAGCGCGGGCACGAGACCACGTACCGTTCCGGTCAATGCCCGCAGCGAGACCGCCTGGCGCTCGCGCACCGGCGCGAAATCGGCCGACACGCTCAACTCCAGCGCCACGCCGGTAAAGTGACCGGACACCTCTTTCAGACTCAACTTGCGCAGACCGCGCGCCGGGTCGTGGATCACGACGCCGTGCTTGCCGGCAAGCTTGAGCACCACGAAGTGGTTGAGATCCCAATGCAGCAGGCACGGCATCTTGAGCTGGCTCAGTTGCTCCAGATCCAGCTTGAGCGGGCGACAGACGAAGCCAAGCTGAGCGGCCATCGCCATCACCTGCGCCAGCGTGGCGCCCTTGAGCGAGGTGGAGAAACGCCGCCGCAGGCCGGCCAGGTCCACATCGTGACCGTGGTAGCTCGCCACCATCGCGAGGCAAGCCAGGCCGCATTCGGTAGCCTCGGTCTGCAGCATCATCGGCAACGGCCGATGCCAGCCGAATTGCAGCGCCGCGCGATAACCGCGTACCGGCGAAGCCGCCGACCCGTGCGGGGCGCCGTCAGCCATGCGCGGCATCTCCCGCCAGATGATGCGCCATGCCGTACAGCGGCTCGAACACCCATTCGATCAGACGGCGGCGATCCATCAGGATGTCGGCGTCCAGCGCCATGCCGGGTTTCACTGGCTCTTCCCGCCCGTAAGCCAACACATGCTGGCTGTCGAGCGCCACTTGCACCCGGTACAGCGGTTCCTGCTGCTGCGACGACTGCCCCACCAGTGCCACGATATCGGCGGAGCTGAGCGCACTGCGCGAAATGTCAGTCACCCGGCCGTATTGCTGACCGAACTTCTGGTAGGCAAACGCCTGATAGCGCAGCACCACGCGACTGCCCGGCTCGATGAAGCCGATCGCGCGACTGGGTACCAGCAGTTGCGCCCGCAGCGTCGAGCCGGCCGGCAGGATCGACAGCAGCGGCCGGCCGGCGCTGACCATCTGCCCGTCCTTCAACAGCACCGTAGACACCACACCATCACGCGGCGCGCGCAGCACCACGGCGCGCTGCATTTCGTTCTGTGCCATCGACTGGGTCAGCGAGGCAAGTTGCCGCTCTGTATCATTGCGTTTGGTCACATCATCCAGCGGCAGCTGCGCCAGTTGTTGCTGGGTGGCTTCGAGCTGCTGACGCATATCCAACTGCTGGCGCACCAGCGCCTTGTATTGCGCCTGCGCGTCCAGCACGGCCGTTTCCTGTTGCTGAATCTGCACCGCCGAGACAAAACCCTTGGCGGCGAGTGGCTCGATTTTCTCCAACAACTCCTGGTTGCTATTCACCTGCTTTTGTTGGATCGCCAACTGCCCGGCGATCTGGGTCAGTTGCGAACGCAACAGCGCGGTTTTGGCCTGGAACGCATCGGCCTGCTGTTTCGACCATTGCTTCTGATTGAACAAGTCGGCTTGCAGGCGGGAACGCTGGATATCCAGTTGCTGCCCGACCAGTGCATGGGTGTCGCCCAGTGCTGCGCTGTCCTGTTCGCTGGAGAGCTTGAGCAACACGTCGCCTGCCTTGACGACCTGACCATCGTGTACCTCTACGCGGGCAACCGTACCGGCACTGGGCGCAGCGATATTGAGCAGCCCCGCGCTTGGCACCAGCTGCCCGGTGACGGTTTCGCGGCGGGTGTAATGACCGAAGAAGAGGAACAGCAGGATGGCTGCAGCCAGCGCCAGCACCAATGCGGTAAGCAGCCAGCGTGACAGCGGCGCGGCCACAATGATCGAGCCAAGCCATTCCCCACGCCGCGCATCCACGACTTCCTGTCTGAACAACGGTGTCCCTACCACAAGCTACTCCCCAGTCGCTTGACGATCTCTGCGCCGGGTTAAGATGCCGGGGCAGACGGCTTTATACTCAGGCTGAGTAGATAAATCAACAGGGTGAGGATATGCAGGCAACCCTCGAATTGTTCGAACGATACAAATTACGCATCGGCGCACACGCCGACAGTGCAGGCGCGGCGGCGCTCGGCGTGAAAAGCCAAACCGTAAGCAACTGGCGCACGCGCGGCAGTCAGGCCGAGCCGTGGCTGATCGAGAAGATGTGCAACGCGCTCGGCATTGATACCGCCGAGTGGTTACTGCGGGTGCAGATGGAGCAGGCACCCAGCGCCTCGAACAAGCTGGTATGGCGCCGTGTCGGGGAACGACTGGGTTACAAGGTCGCTGGCATCGGCGTGGTGCTGGTTTCCAGCGTCACCTCCCTTGAAGGATGCTTCACGCAGTCAGCGGTCGTCCTCGCTGAGCCGTTGATGCAGGCTGTGCGATTGTTTGCCCAGTTGGCGGAAGGGCTGCCTGGCTGAGCTTGTGGTGGCAGAGCAGCTTTCTCCGCGAAAACCGAAGCGTGCAGAATCCGCATGCCCGCAAATCACCTCGCGGCTGACCTTGCGCTGACCGCGCCCGACCATCTTTATTGAGCCCGATGCCATGGATTGGTTAAGCTCCTAGAGCTCTACCGCCTGTTGCGCAGGCTTCCTCCGGGGATCTTTTTGAGCGCCACCGCAGCAAACCACAACAGCCGGTATCCGCTGCTCACGGCAATCGTGCTCGCCCTGATCGTGGCCGCGATGAACATCGGGCTGTGGTGGTGGGGCAACTACCCGCGCGGGCCGGAGGATTGGCACGGCAAGGTCGGCGGCTATGCGCTGTCGGTGTTCCAGCGCTACCAGAGCCCGTTCAAGCTGGATTACCCCAGCGACGAGGAGATCGCCGCCGACCTCAAGCTGCTGCACCGGTACACGGACCACATCCGTACCTACACGATGCAGCAGAACCCGCAGCTGTATCGGTTGGCGCAGAAGGAAGGCCTGAAGGTGATGGCCGGCGCCGAGATCGACAAACGCCTGGACAACAACGAGCGCGAGCTCGACCTGCTGATCGCCAAGGCGCGTGCCTACCCGGACACCGTCACCCGGGTCATCGTGGGCAACGAGGTGCTGTTCCGCAACGACCTCGCGCCCGAGCAGATGATGGCCTACCTGGACCGCGTGCGTGCCGCCGTGCACCAGCCGGTGTCGATCGCCGAGCCGGACTACATCTGGCTGAAGTACCCCGAGCTGGCCGAGCACGTGGACTTCATCACCATCCACCTGTTCCCGTTCTGGAACGGCGTGCCGGTCAGCGGTCCCTCCGGCAACCCCCATCCGGCGCTGGACCAGGCGCTCGGCGCCTACCAGCAGATCCGCCAGCGCTACCCGGACAAGCCGGTGATGGTCGGCGAAATCGGCTGGCCGTCGAACGGCGACCGCCACGAGTACGCCGACCCGTCGGTTTCCAACGAGGCGATCTTCATCCGCGACTGGATGAACGCGGCCAAGGCCGCGCACATCGACTACTACCTGCTGGAAGCGTTCGACCAGCCGTGGAAGGAAAACCTCGGCGAAGGCCGCACCGGAGCGTACTGGGGCATGTTCAACGCCGATCGCCAGCTGAAGTTCCCGCTGACCGGCCCGGTGGTCGAGGACACCTCATGGCCGTGGAAGGCGATCGCGGCGAGCCTGTTGGCGCTGCTGCCGATGATCTTCTTCGCGCGCCGTTTCAGCCGCTTCAAGCTGATGGGGCGGTTCTTCTTCGCCGCGCTGATCCAGCTGGCCTGCGGGCTGATCGTGTGGTCGGCCACGTTGCCGTTCAACTTCTACCTGAGCTGGGTCGACTGGACCATGCTCACGCTGCTGTTCCCGGCGCAGATCGCGATCCTGGCGATCCTGCTGATCAACGGCTTCGAGTTCACCGAGGTGCTGTGGCGGCGCGACTGGATCCGCCATGCCGGCATGCTGACGCCCGATCCGCCCGAGAAGCAGCCATTCGTGTCGATCCATCTGGCCTGCTACAACGAGCCGCCGGAGATGGTGATCGTCACGCTCGATTCGCTGGCCGCGCTGGACTACGCGAACTTCGAAGTGCTGGTGATCGACAACAACACCAAGGACCCGGCGGTGTGGCAGCCGGTGCAGGAATACTGCGAGAAGCTGGGCAAGCGCTTCCGCTTCTTCCACCTGGCGCCGTGGCCGGGCTTCAAGGCCGGTGCGCTGAACTTCGGCCTGAAGGAAACCGACCCGCAGGCCGACGTAGTGGCGGTGATCGACGCCGACTACGAAGTGCGCGCCGACTGGCTGGCCACCCTCACCGGCCATTTCCACGACCCGAGGGTGGCCGTGGTGCAGTGCCCGCAGGCGCACCGCGAGTTCGAGCACAACCGCTTCCGCCGCATGACCGCGTGGGAGTACGACGGCTTCTTCCGCATCGGCATGCACCACAGGAACGAGCGCAACGCGATCATCCAGCACGGCACCATGACGATGGTGAGGCGCAGCGCGCTGGAAGGCACCGGCGGCTGGTCGGAGTGGACCATCTGCGAGGACGCCGAACTCGGCCTGCGCCTGATGCATGCCGGCTACGAGCTGGTCTACGTCGACGAGCTGATGGGCAAGGGCCTCACCCCGGCCGACTTCAAGGCGTACAAGAGCCAGCGCTATCGCTGGGCGTTCGGCGCCATGCAGATCCTCAAGGGCCGCTGGCGGTGGATGACGCAGAAAGGTCCGCTCTCGGCCGGCCAGCGCTTCCACTTCCTCACCGGCTGGTTCAGCTGGTTCGCCGACGCGCTGCATTTGATCTTCACTCTGATGGCGCTGTTCTGGACCGCCGGCATGGTGGCCTTCCCGCAGTACTTCAGCCTGCCGATGCAGCTGTTCCTGATCCCGGTGATCGGCTTCTTCTTCGCCAAGGCGATCTTCGGCATCGTGCTGTACCGTGCCCGCGTACCCTGTGGCTGGTACGACACGCTGATGGCCTCGCTGGCCAGCATGGGCCTCAGCCATGCCATCGCCCGCGGCATCCTGCACGGCCTCACCCGCGAGAAGACCTCGTTCGTGGTCACCGCCAAGAGCCGGCGCCTGGGCGGCAGCAACTTCGCCGCGTTCGCGCCGGTACGCGAGGAGCTGCTGATGGCGGTCGCGCTGATGCTGTGCATCGTCGGCATGGCGCTGGGCTACGGCACGCGCTACATCGAGGGCACCTTGTGGATGTTCATCCTCGCCGCACAGTCGATCCCGTACGTCTCGGCGGTGATCGGCGCATGGATCGCGCACAAGTCAGGCGACAAGGCCGGCTGATGCCGCCCGTCGGGGCGGCCGTGGCCGCCCCGGCGAAGCCGCCTCTGGCCCTTCGACGCCGATGCCGCGGCAACCGGCCCGCGTTCATGCCAAGCCGACCTCGATCTGGCTAAGCTGCCCTCCCCCCGTGAAGATGCCCCGAGGATGGAACCCCACGCATGCGCCGTCCGCGCCGACGCCCGAGCTTCCTGCTACCGCTGTTGCTGCTGGCATCGCAGGCCCATGCCGGGGTGCAACTGGTGGTGGACGGCGTCGCCGATCCGCTGAAGGCCGCGGTGATCGCCGGCGTGGAGCTGTCGCAATACGCTGGTCGTGACGTCAGCGATGCGCAGGCCAAACGCCTGTATGAACGCGCGCCCGGCCAGGTGAAGTCCGCGCTGCAGCCGTACGGCTACTACGACGCCAGCGTCACCGGCGAGCTGCAGCCGATCGGCAGGGACTGGCGGGTGACCCTGCACGTGCAACCGGGCGAGCCGGTCAAGGTCACCGCCGTCGACGTGCAACTGGACCCGGAAGCGGCCGCACTGGCCCCGATCCGCCAGGCGAAGCGCGCGCTCGAACGCCTCAAGGACAAGCCGCTGAACCATGGCGCCTACGACGCGGCGCGCGACGCGCTCGGCGCGCAGCTCACCGCCAGCGGCTTCCTCGACGCCCGCCTGCTCACCCACCGGGTCGAAGTCACCCGTGCCAACCACAGCGCGGCGATCAAGCTGGCGTGGCAGGCCGGCCCGCGTTACCGCTACGGCCGGCTGCACTTCGACGGTTCGCAGTTCGAGGACGGCTTCCTCGACCGCTACGTGCCGTTCAAATCCGGCGACTACTTTTCGCAGAGCCAGTTGCTGGAGCTGCAGCAGGCGCTGAACGGTGCGGACTATTTCGCGGTGGTCAACGTGCTGCCGGACGTGGACGCGGCGAAGGGCGGCGTGGTCGACGTCACCGTGCAGCTGGCGCCGGCCAAGCGCACGATCTATACCGGCGGCCCGTTCATCGGCACCGACACCGGCTTCGGCGTGCGCGGCGGGATGGAGCGGCGCTGGGTCAACCGACGCGGGCACAAGTGGAAGAACGAGCTGGTGGTCGCGCAGAAGCTGAAGACGCTGTCCACGCTGTACTCGATCCCGCTGCCCGGCGACAACCAGCGCAGCTACAACGTCGGCGCGAATTTCCGCGACGCGAACACCGCCACCTCGCAATCGCGCACGCTGGAACTGGTCGGCAACGAGACCCGCCAGTGGCACGGCTGGACCCGCAGCCTGGGCGTGCATGCGCTGTCCGGCACGTTCACCGTGGGCAAGCGCGGCAGCGAGCCGGACAACGCGCCCGGCATCGAGCACGGGCGAAGCACGCTGGTGTTCGGCGAGGCCGCGCTGACGCGCAAGCAGGCCGACAACCCCGATTTCGTGCGGCGCGGCTGGCTGCTCAGCGTGGCCGCGCGCAGCACCGCCGGCAACCTGCTGTCCGACGCCAGCTTCAGCCAGGTCACCGCTGACGCGAAATGGATCCGCGCGCTCGGCACGCGCAGCCGCAACCGGCTGATCCTGCGCGGCGGCGCCGGCATGACCTGGACCAACGACTTCACCGCGCTGCCGCCGCAACTGCGCTTCTTCGCCGGCGGCGACCGCTCGGTGCGCGGCTACGGCTACCAGTCGATCGGCCCGCGCAACAGCACCGACCGCGTCATCGGCGGCCGCCACCTGCTGGTCGCCAGCACCGAGCTCGAGCATTACTTCACGCGCAACTGGGGCATGGCTGCCTTCGTCGACGCCGGCAACGCATTCAGCGGCACCGACTACCGGCCGAAGCTCGGCGCCGGCCTCGGCCTGCGCTGGCGCTCGCCGGTGGGCATGATCCGCGTCGACCTGGGCACGCCTATCCACGACGATCGCGCGCACGGCATCCAGCTGCACCTGGTGATCGGACCGGATCTGTGAGCGGTTGCCGCAGGCGGCTGCTCACAGGCGATCCACGGATGGATCGCACGCGCATCGACCACAACGTGGTCGATGCGGCGGAGCCGGGTCCGTGCAACGGGCCCGGCGAGTTGCAAAAGGGCAGGACTGCCCTTTTGCAATTTTGAGTAAAAGGCTGGGTCCCGAAAAGCAAAAAGCGCAACGACTGAGGAAAAACGGAAGGCATCGGATTCATGAAGTGGTTCAAGCGCATCGCCATCGCATTCGCCGCACTGCTGCTGCTCGTGGCGGCAACGCTGTGGTGGCTGCTCGGCACCGGTTCCGGCCTGCGCTTTGTGCTGGCGCGGGCGCAGGCCGCTACCGACGGCGCGCTGCATGTGCAACAGGCGCAGGGCCGTCTGCTCGGTCCGCTCGACCTGGCCGGCATCCGCTACGACGACGGCAAGGGCACCGTGGCGACCGTGGCGAAGGCGCATCTGGACCTGCGTTTCTGGCCCTTGCTGGCCAGGCGCCTGCACGTACTCGCGCTGGACGTCGATGGCGTCGAGGTGGCCCTGCCCAAGTCCGCACCGGACAACACCTCCCGCTCCGGCAGCTTCTCGCTGCGGCCGCCGATCGAACTGATCCTCGACCGCGTGCACCTGGGCTCGCTGAAGCTGACGCAGGACGGCCAGCCGCTGTTCGCCTCCCATCGGCTCGACTTGGCCGGCAGCTGGACCGACCACGGCATCGAACTGCGCCAGCTCGTGCTGCTGGCGCCCGATGGCCACGCCAACCTGGATGGCAAGCTGGCGATCGGCACGCGTTACCAGGGCAACGGCAAGGCTGTCTTCGCCTGGAAAATCGGCGACACCAGCTATGCCGGCGGCCTCGGCGCGCGCAGCGACGGCAAGCGGGCGCAGCTCGACCTCAGGCTCACCGCGCCGGCCGTGGCCCGACTGCAGGTGGACCTGATCCAGTCCGGCGACTACGCCTGGACTGGCCAGCTCGACGCGCCGCGCTTCGACCCGGAACCGCTGCTTGGCGACAGTCCGCTGAAGGCGCTGGCGATTGCCGTGCAAGGCCATGGCGACCGTCACGGCGGCACACTCGACGGCCGGCTCGATCTCGACGACTACCCGTTGCTGCTGCAGCCGCTGCGTGCGCAGTTCAGCCCCGACTTCGCCACGCTGACCCTGCAGCAGCTCACGCTCGGTTCGCCGCAGATCAAGGGCAGCGTGGAAGCCAGCGGCACCGTGCAGCTGGCCGCCAAGCCGCTCAGCGCCACGCTGGATATCCGCTGGAACGACCTGCTGCTGCCGGCGGACCTGGCCGGCCAGGCGCTGGCCAGCCGCGGTGCGCTCAAGGCCAGCGGCAGCGCCGACGCGTACCACGCCGAAGGCGACGTCGACATCGGCCCGCCGGGCAAGCTCGCGAAGCTGGCGCTGAACCTGGACGGCACCGCGCAGCTGATCACCCTGCACACGCTGCAACTGAAACAGGCACAAGGCGGCCTGCAGGCGCACGGCACGCTGGCGCTGCAGCCGGATCTGGCCTGGCAGGCCGAAGCGAGTGCCGACCAACTCGACCCCGGCCAGTTGTTCGCCGGCTGGGGCGGCGCCCTGGATTTCGACATCGCCAGCAGTGGCAGCCTGCCCACGAACAGCACCCGCGGCCCGGACGCCACGCTGGAGATCCGCCGGCTGGCCGGCAAGCTGCGCGGGCGCGCGGTCAGCGGCCACGGCAAGCTGCACCTGTCGTCCAATGAAGTTGTCGACGGCCAGCTCGATCTCGCTTCGGGCGGCAGCACGGTGAAGCTGGATGCCCGCCCCGGCGCCAGCAACGATGCCGACCTGCAGCTGGCGATCGCCTCGCTGGGCGACTGGCTGCCGGATGCGAGCGGCCGTCTGGACGGCCATTTCAACCTCCGTGGCATGTGGCCGAAGCTCGACATCAACGGCCAGCTGCACGGGCATTCGCTGGCCTGGCGGCAGCAGAAGGCCGACACGCTGCAGCTGATCGTGGGCATTCCCGACATCAGCCACCCGGCCGGCAAGCTGGATCTGCAAACCGGCAACGTGTACCTGCAGGGCCTGCTGTTCCAGCATCTCGACCTGCTGGCCGAAGGCAGCCAGGGCGACCATCAATTGCGTGTGGATGCCCGCGGCACCCAGCTCTCCGGCAGGCTCGCCCTGCACGGCGCACTGAAGGGCCCGGCCTGGAACGGCACGCTGTCCACGCTCAACCTCGAACCGCAGGGCATGCCCGGCTGGCGCCTGCTGCAGCCCGCGCAGCTGAGCTACCAAGACGGCGCGATGAGCCTGTCCGAGCTGTGCCTGAGCGCCGGCGATCCGCAACTGTGCGTGGCCGCGAAACAGGACAAGCCGGGCAACCTCGACGCCAGCTACCGGCTGCAGGCGCTGCCGCTGGCGCTGCTGCTGAACGCCACCGGCAACGCCGACCTGCCGATGCGCGCCGATGGCGTCATCGAGGGCAGCGGCAAGATCCGCCGCGGCGCCGCCGGCGCGCTCAGCGGCAACGCCTCGCTCAGCTCCGCGCAGGGCAGCGTCAGCTACACCGACCGCGCCGACCAACCGTTGCTGCGCTACGACCAGCTGCGCGTGGACGCCGACCTCGCGCCGGCCGGCCAGCGCATCGCCGTGCACGGCGGGCTCGACGACGGCGGCCGCATCGATGGCCAGGTCACGATCAGGGGCGCGCAGCAGACGCTGGGTGGCCAGCTCGACCTGCGCCTGAACAAGCTCGCCTTCGTCGAGCTGTTCAGCAGCGAGGTGGCCAGCGTCAAGGGCGACGCCGACGGCAACTTCCGTTTCGCGGGCACGCTGAAGCAGCCTGCGCTCAGCGGCCAGGCGAACGTGCACGGCTTCGCCGCCGAGGTGCCGTCGGCCGGACTCAAGCTGAGCCAGGGCCAGCTCACGGTCAGCACCACCGACGCGCGGCAGTTCCTGATCCACGGCAGCGTGCAATCGGGCAAGGGCCGCGTGGCGATCGACGGCAACGCCGGCCTCGGCGCCGACGCCCGGACCATCCTCACGCTCAAGGGCAGCCAGTTCACCGCCGCCGACATCCCCGCCGCCAGGGTGGTGATCTCGCCCGACCTGACCGTGAAGCAGGACGCCGACGGCATCGACATCGGCGGCGCGCTCGGCATCGACAGCGCCGACGTGAACGCCGAGAAATTGCCCGGCGCCGGCGCCACCCGGATCTCGCCCGACGTGGTAGTGGTCGATGAGAAGCAGCAGCAACAGGCCGCCAGCAAGGTGCCGATCCGTGCCCTGGTCAAGGTGGATCTCGGCCGCAAGACGCACGTCGTCGGCATGGGTCTGGACGGCCGCGTCAGCGGCATGCTCACGGTGGTCGAGCGCCCCGGCCGCGCCACCACGGGCCAGGGCCAGCTTGCGGTCGACGGCACCTACAAGGCCTACGGCCAGAACCTGCAGATCCAGCGCGGCCAGCTGCTGTTCGCCAGCACGCCGATCGACAACCCGGGCCTGAACCTCCGCGCGGTGCGCAAGCTCAACCCGAACGCCACCATCGACGAAGGCCAGGAAGTGGGCCTGCTGGTCTCCGGCACCGCGCAGCGGCCGATCCTCAGCGTGTTCTCCAACCCGGTGATGGAGCAGTCCGACGCGCTGTCCTACCTGGTCACCGGCAAGCCGCTGTCGCAGGTGAAGGGCGGCGAAGGCGACATGGTGGGAGCCGCCGCGCAGGCGCTCGGCTCCGCCGCCGGCGACCTGCTGGCCAGGAGCATCGGCGCGCGGATGGGCGTGGACGACATCGGCGTGTCCAGCAACGCGGCGCTGGGTGGCAGCTCGGCGTTCACCGTGGGCAAGTACCTGTCGCCGCGGCTGTACCTCAGCTACGGCGTGGGCCTGTTCGAGCCGGGCGAGGTGATCACCCTGCGCTACCGCCTCAGCCAGCGCTGGAACTTCGAGGCGCAGCAGGCCACCGAGTCCAGTCGCGCCAGCTTCAACTACCGCATCGAGAAGTAGCCGTCGCACGCCTCGCTGGCCCGCCCCGGCGTAGTCCATAGGTCATGCCCACAAGACCGCCGCGGCGGACTATCGTGGACGTTTCCAAAGACCGGGGAACGACCATGCAACGCATCCGATGGGTACTGGCGGCGGCGATCCTGTGCAGCCCCGCGGCATGGGCGGCGACACCGGCCAGCGGGCCTTCCGGCATCGACCTGGCCGGGATCGATCACGGCGTGAAGCCGGGCGACGACTTCTTCCGCTACGCCAATGGCGGCTGGCTGATGACGGCGCAGATTCCCGCCGACCGCTCCAGCACCGGCACCTTCCTCAAGGTGTTCGAGCAGGCCGAGAAGAACACCGCCGAGCTGATCCGCGACGCCGGTGCCGGCTATCCCGCCGCCGGCAGCAACGCGCGCAGGATCGCCGACTACTACGCCGCCTGGATGGACACCGCCACCATCGAGCGGCATGGCCTGGCGCCGCTCAAGCCGGAGCTGGCCCAGATCGGCGCGATCGCCTCGCGCGCGGATCTCGCCCGCGTGCTGGGCAGCCGCCTGCGTGCGGACGTCGACCCGGTCAACGCCACCCATTTCCACACCCAGAACCTGTTCGGCCTGTTCGTGACGCAGGGGCTGGAAGATCCCTCGCACAGCATCGCCTACCTGCTGCAGGGCGGCCTGGGCATGCCCAGCCGCGACTACTACCTGTCCAGCGACCCCCACATGCTGGCAACGCGCGGCAAGTACCTGACCTACATCGGCGCCCTGCTGGACCAGGCCGGCACCGCCGACGCGGCGGCCAAGGCAAAAACCGTCCTCGACCTGGAGACGAAGATCGCAAAGGCGCAGACGGACCTGCTCGACAGCCAGGACATCCACAAGGCCAACAACCTCTGGCGCATGGCCGACTTCGCGCGGAAGGCGCCGGGCCTCGACTGGGCCAGCTACTTCAAGGCCGCCGGCCTGGACGGCCAGCAGCAGATCGACACCTGGCAGCCGAATGCGGTGAGCGGCCTGTCGGCACTGGTCGCCAGCGAGCCGCTGCAGGCGTGGAAGGACCTGCTGCTCTTCCACACCATCAACCAGAGCGCCGGCCTGCTGCCGAAGGCCTATGCCGACCTCAGCTTCGACTTCTACGGCCGCACCCTGCAGGGCACGCCGCAGCAACAACCGCGCTGGAAGCGCGCGGTCGGCGCCACCAGCGGCGACCTCGGCGACGCGGTGGGCCAGCTCTACGTCAAGCACTACTTCCCGGCGTCGTCGAAGGCGGAAATCGAGCAGTTGGTGAAGAACCTGATCGCCGCGTTCAACGACCGCATCGATACCCTGAGCTGGATGACCCCGGCCACACGCGAAAAGGCCAAGGCCAAGCTCGCCACCTTGCGCGTCGGCGTGGGCTACCCGGATACCTGGCGCGATTACGGCTCCCTGCAGATCCGTGCCGACGACGCGCTCGGCAACCACCTGCGTGCGGAAAAATTCGAGTACGAACACCAGCGTGCCAAGCTCGGCCAGCGTGTCGACAAGGGCGAATGGTGGATGACCCCGCAGACCGTCAACGCGGTGAACCTGCCGCTGCAAAACGCGCTGAACTTCCCCGCCGCGATCCTGCAGCCGCCGTTCTTCGACCCGCATGCCGATGCCGCCGCCAACTACGGTGCGATCGGCTCGGTGATCGGCCATGAGATCAGCCACAGCTTCGACAACATGGGCGCGGAGTTCGATGCCGAAGGCCGCCTCGCGAACTGGTGGACGCCGGAAGACCTGGCCCACTTCAAGGCCGCCGGCCAGCAGCTGGCGAAGCAGTTCGACCGGTACGAGGCGCTGCCCGGCCTGCACGTCAACGGCGAACAGACGCTGGGCGAGAACATCGCCGACGTCTCCGGCCTGACCATCGCCTACTTGGCCTATCACAAGTCGCTCGGTGGCAAGCCGGCGCCGGTGATCGACGGCCTCGACGGCGACCAGCGCTTCTTCCTCGCCTACGGCCAGGCCTGGCGTTCGAAGATCCGCGACGCCGCCCAGCGCCAGCGCCTCGCCACCGACGTGCACGCCCCCGCCGACTTCCGCGCGCAGACCGTGCGCAACCTGGATCCGTGGTATCCCGCGTTCGGCGTGAAGCCGGGCGAGAAGCTGTATCTGGCGCCGAAGGATCGGGTGAAGATCTGGTAGGCGTTTTCCAGCCGCTGAAAACGAAGGGCCGCATGCAAGTGCGGCCCTTTTGCGTGGCGCGCGGAAAGTGGCGGCCACCGGCGGCTTCGCCGGAGGCCGAAACCTACTTCTTCCTGGCAATGTTGGCCGCCACCGCCGCTCGGATCAGTTGCCTGAACGCCGCCTCGTCGATCCTGTCCCTTTCGCGCAGGTCGATCGCCCGACGCGTATTGCCATCGAGGCTGGCGTTGAACAGCTTCTTCGGATCCTTGATCGAGGCGCCGCGGGCAAAGGTGAGCTTCACCTTGTCCTTGTACGACTCTCCGGTGCAGACGATGCCGTCATGTGACCAGACCGGCGTGCCTCCCGATGTGGGCTTGGCCCATTTCCATTCCTCGCGGATATCCGGGTCGGCCTCGCGGATCAGCTGGCGGACGTGCGCGAGCACCTCGCCCCGCCAATCGCCGAGCTCGTCGATCCGCGCGGTGATATGGGCGGAAGCATCCTCACCATCGGGTTTGCCTGCTGACTTCATGCATCCTCCGACACTCGTTTCACGTACCGGCCGCACGCCGGCCGGACAAGCATAACTTGGCCCCGGCAGTGCGTCGCGTCCGCGCCGTGCCGCGGCGCGGCATTCGCCATACCCCATTCCCCGGGGCCCGTCATGAAACCGAGGATCACCATCATCGGCAACTCCGCCGGCGTCATCCTGCCGCGCGAACTGCCGGGCTGCCTGCGCCTCGAAAAAGGCGACGAGCTGTTCGCGCTGGAAACCCCGACGGCCTCCTGCCCGCCACCTACGGCCCACCCCGGCCTGGCAGGCGGAAGTGGCCGAGGAAGTCAGAGGTGGGTGACACCAACCCTCCCCTCGCTTCCACTTGTGGGCAAGGCCGACGGCTCAACGCTGGAAGCAGGAAATTGCGCACCAGATATGCCCCTGCAGTTGCGGGCAATTGACGATGTGATCGACGAACCATCCTCGCAAGCGATTCAGTCGTGCGGAGTTCCCTCGATACCCAAACCATCGATGCCGGCAACGCCGGTCGCCTCAAACCCGGCCAGCGCACTGAACTGCCGCCCGCGTTCGGCATAGTCCCTGAACTGGTCGAAGCTGGGTGCGCCGGGTGACAGCAGGATCACGCCATGCGCAGGTGTGCGCGCCCTGGCCGCCTCGACCGCACTTGCGAGATCACTCACAAGCAAGACCGGACAAGCAACCGCAGCCGCACGCAAAGCCGCTTCGATGCGGCCGCCATTGGCGCCCATGCAGACGATCGCGTGCGCCGGTGCGGTGCGCATCGCCTCGACGAACGGTGTCCAGTCCAGCCCGCGATCATGGCCGCCGACCAGCACGGTCACCGCGCGGCCATGCAGGCTTTCCAATGCGGCCAGCGTGGCCAGCGGCGTAGTGCTGATCGAGTCGTTGACCCAGTGCCAGCCCTCGTGTTCGCCCAGCGGCTGCAGGCGGTGCGGCAGCGGGCGGAACGTCGCCAATGCCGGCGCGGCGGCGAGCGCGTCCATGCCGACCGCTTCCAGCGCGGCCAGCGCAGCGCAGGCGTTGAGCGCGTTGTGCAGGCCGGGCGCCGCCAGTGCGGCGCTGTCGAACACCGCCTGCCCGCCGCGGCGGATTGCGCCATCACACACGTGCCAGCCTTCCGGCGTGCCGAACACGAGGCGCCGCGGATGCGCGGCGGTGCGCTCCAGCAGGCCCGGCTGCAGGCCGTTGACCAGCAGCGTACGCGATACGTCGGCCAGCTTCAGCTTGTCGGCCACGTAGCGCTCGCGCGAGCCGTGCCAGTCCAGATGTTCCTCGTACAGGCTGGTGACCACGCCCAGTTCCAGCGGACCCGCTTCACCGGTCTGGAAGCTGGACAGTTCGATCACCCACAGCTCCGCGCGCTGGTCGAGCAGTTCCAGCAACGGCAGGCCGATGTTGCCGGCCAGCGCGGTGCGCACGCCAAGCGCCCGCGCCAGGTGCGCGAGCAGCGCGCTGGTGGTGCTCTTGCCCTTGGTGCCGGTGACGGCGATCACGCGCGCGTCGGGATTCTCGCCGAACCACAGCGCAGTGCCGGAGGTGAGCCGGGTGCCCTGCGCCCGCGCGGCCAGCAACGCCGGCTTGTAGGCCGAGATGCCGGGCGACTTCACCACTACGTCGAAGCGACCCAGCGTGGCGGCATCCGGTTCGCCGGCGACGATGTGCAGCGCCGCGTCGAACGCGCGCGCCGCCTCGACTTCGGCGGCGCTGCAGAACAAGGTCAGCGGTTGTGACGGCAGGCGCTCGCGCAGCGCCTTGAGCACCGCGTGGCCCTCGCGGCCGAAACCCCAGATCGCCACGCGGCGATCGCGAAGCTCGTCGAAGCGCATCAACCGATCGCCGCCAGCGCCGGCTGCAAGCGTGCCGGCACGCGGTGTTCGGGCGACGGCTGCAGCCACGGCTCCAGCGCCAGCTGCGTTGCGTCGAGCTGCGGCAGGATTTCGCTGCGGAAGCGTTCGACCAGCGCATCTTCCTGCCACTCCGGCCGCTGGCTCAGCGCGTACATCGCCGCGCGCGCCTCGGCACCCTCGCCCACGCACTCGAACGGCTTGTGGTCCTGGTATTCCAGCAGCGCGTCGAAGCCGGCGGCCTGGTTCTCGTCATCCAGCAGGTTGCGGCCGAAGATCGCCAGCAGCCGCGGCTTGGGCAGGAACGGCGCCAGTGCGAGGAACACGAAGTGGCACTTCGGGCACTGCCCGCACCAGCGGTCCACCGGCTTGGGGCCGAGCAGCTTGAAGTTGCGGTTGCAGCTGGAGAACACGTCGAAATACGGTGTCAACTTCGCGAACGCGCGGGTGATCGCCAGCTCCGAGTACGGCCGCAGCAGCGAGCAGTAGTCGAGGTCGGCGGCCACGTGGCTGTGCAGCCAGTCGCCGAGCAGCGTCTCGAACGCGAGGCTCTTGCTCCACTGGTGGTTCACCTGCTGGCCGTCGTACTCCAGCGTGGCGGCCGAGGCGGAACGCTCGTTGGCGAACGTAATCGAATCGTAGCCGTACAGGATCGCCGCCACGACGAGGATTGCCGAGTTCACCGCGGTCACCGGGATGTGCCCGTTCCACGCACCCAGCCGGTTCAGCTCGAACAGGCCCGGCGCCAGTTCGCGCTGGATGTTCAGCATGGGCAGGCCAGTGCGTTCGGCGCAGGCCGCGATCAGGGCGGAATTGCCGACCCATACCGCGGTCGCCTCGCCACTGATCGCCTTGATCGCCTCCACCGCGACCAGCGAATCCTTGCCGCCGCCGATCGGCACCAGGGTGCGTTTTGGCAAATCCAGTGTGCCGACCGCGGGCGCGCTGCCGCCACGCGGGAACGTTATGCGCCCGCGCAGATCCAGCCCGTTGCGGTAGGCGAACTCGGCCAAGCCATGCAGGTACAACTGGTCCAGCAGCTCGGCGGTGCCGTCGTCGAGCGGGCCATCGGCCAGCTCGATCTTCGGCGGCACGCCGGCCTTGTAATAGCTGACGCCGGCAACCAGGTGCAGCAGCTTCAGTGCCGCGTCGAACGCCGCGCGCCGCTCGGTGGGCACCGCCGGCGCCTGCGGAAAGCGGATCGTCTCGACCAGTTCCTCGCCCTCGTCGAACGCATACGCCAGTTCGGCCACGCCATCGGCGTAGCTCGCGCGGGTGAAACGGAACACGCGGGTCAGGCGCGGTTGCACGGTTATCGTCATTCTTCACTCTCTGCCGCGACGTGCCCCCTCTCCCCTGCGGGGAGAGGGCTGGGGTGAGGGGCCGGGCTGGCGACGACCTCCAGAATCACCCCGAGCACGCTTTCGATATTCATCAGTGCCTCATTGTTCCAGAAACGCAGCACGCGGTATCCCTTGGCTTGCAGATACCGGGTGCGGCGCTCGTCGTACCCGACCTGTTCCGCATGCTGGCCGCCATCCAGTTCAACGATCAGCATGGCCTCACTGCAAACAAAATCAACGATGTAATGATCGATCTCATGTTGGCGGCGGAATTTGTGGCCATTCAACTTCCGGTTGCGCAAATGGAACCAAAGCTTCTGCTCGGCATCGGTCATGGCTTGGTGCAGACCACGTGCCCGGTCGACGTTCTGGCGTTTCACCCTGAAAAGCTCCTTTGTTGCTGGTCCGCCGCGGCGTGACCCCTCACCTCAATCCTCTCCCCAAAGGGGAGAGGATGCAGAAACCTCAGTCGATGATGACTTCGTCGGCCTCGTCGCGCAGGTTGTAGTGCGAGGACATCACCTTGCCATAGGCACCAGCCTGCGCGATCAGGATCACGTCGCCCTCGGCTGCCTCGGGCAATCGGCGGTCGGTGCCGAGCACGTCGCCGGACTCACAGATCGGGCCGACCACCTGGTACAGCGCGGTGGCCGGTTCGCCGAGCCGGCTCAGGTTGACGATCTTGTGCCAGGCATCGTACAGCGCGGGGCGGATCAGGCTGTTCATGCCGGTGTCCACGCCGAGATAGCGGAAGCCGCCCTTGTCCTTCAGCTGGGTCACCCGCGTCAGCAGCACGCCGGCGTCGGCGACCAGGTAGCGGCCCGGCTCCATCCACAACTGGTACTGCGGATAGGCCGCCTTGACCTCGCGCAGCGCACGGTCGAGCGCGGCGATGTCCAGCGACGCCTCGCCCGGGTGCGCCGGCACGCCGAGGCCACCGCCGATGTTGAGGAACACCACGCTGGCGATGCGCTCGGCCAGGCTGGCCAGCTGCGCATACACCTCGCCCCAATGCGCGGCGTCGAGCACGCCCGAGCCAAGATGCGCGTGCAGGCCGCGCACGGCCACGCCATGCGCATCGGCCAGCTGCAGGAATGTCGGCAACTGATCCAGCGGCAGGCCGAACTTGCTGGCGCTGCCGCCGGTACGCACTTTTTCGTGATGACCCAGGCCGCGGCCCAGGTCGACCCGCAACACGATCTCGCGACCGCGGAACAGCTCGCCCCAGTGCTGCAGCGGATGCAGCGCGTCCAGCGTGACGCTGGCGCGGGTGGCAAGCGCCCGGACGTAGTCCCTGCGCGGCGCGAAGTTCGGCGTGAACAGCAGCGGCACCGACGCCGGCACCACCGCACTGACCGCTTCCAGCTCGCCCGGCGACACGCACTCGAACGCGAAGCCCTCCGCCGCCAGCGCGCGCAGGATGGCCGGGTGGGTGTTCGCCTTCACCGCGTAGTGCAGCCGGTCCACCGCTGCCAGCGACTTCAGTTCGTGTGCCTGCTGGCGCACCGTGGGCAGATGGTAGACATAGCGCGGCGTGGCCGCCGCGGCCAGTTCCAGCAGGCGCGGCCGCTGCGCGACGCGCCACCATGCCGGCACGGCGGGAACGATGTCGCCGCCGCCATACAGCATCTGCCAGCTCGGGCCGAACAGCACGCTGTCGTCGGTGCGCAGCGCGCCGGCGCCGATCAGCAGGTCGTGCAGATGCGGCAGCAGCGCATCGACCACTTCCTCGTCCACCACGAAGGTGAGGTTGAGATTGTTCGACGACTGCGAGATCAGGTGCACGCGCAGCTGGCCGAACTCGGCCAGCACGCCGGACAAGGTGTGCAGCAGCGAGCGCATGCCGCGGCCGACCAGGGTGATCGCCGCACACGGCGCGATCACCTTGACCCGGCACACCTTGGCCAGGTCCGAGGCCAGCGCGGCGATTGCGTCGGAGTCGAGCAGGTTCTCGGTGGGATCGAGCGACACGGTAACGTTGGTCTCGGCCGAACCGATCAGGTCCACCGACAGGCCGTGCGTCTTGAAATGCGCGAACACGTCGGCGAGGAAACCGACCTGCTGCCACATGCCCACCGACTCCATCGAGACCAGGGTGATGCCCTTGCGCGCGCTGATCGCCTTGACGCTGGGTGCGTGTGCGCGCACCTCCGGACCGATCACGGTGCCGTCGAGCTCCGGCCGGTTGGTGTCCTTGATCAAGAGCGGCACGCGCGGCTCGCGCAACGGCGACAGGCAGCGCGGGTGCAGCACCTTGGCGCCGGTGGAGGCGATTTCCTGCGCCTCCTCGTAATCCAGCCGCTGCAGCAGGCGCGCACCGGGCACCTGGCGCGGGTTGGCGGTGAACATGCCGGCCACGTCGGTCCAGATCTCCACCCGCTGCGCCTTCAGCAATGCGCCGAAATAGGCGGCCGAGGTATCCGAGCCGCCGCGGCCGAGCAGCACGGTGCGGCCGTGCTGCTCGCGCGCGATGAAGCCCTGGGTGATGAACACCTCGCCGAGTGCGGCCAGGCGTGCGTTCAGCGCCGGATCGGGCTTCGCCTCGACCATCGCCGACAGCAGCCGGGTGCGCTCGTTCTGGTTCGGCAGCGCCACCGCCGCCAGGCACTCGCGCGCATCCAGCCATTGCGTGGGCAGGCCGCTGTGGCTGAGGAAGGCGGCGCCGAGCGCGCTGGACATCAGCTCGCCGTGCGCCTGCACCTGCGCCTGCCAGGCCAGCTCGCCGCGCGGCGCGGGGCCGTCGGCGGCCAGCGCAGCCAGGTCGGACAGGCGCGAGCCGAGCGTGTCCGGCAACGCCAGCTGCATGTGCTCCAGCAAGTCGTAGTGGCGTTGCGCGACCGCGCCGGCCGCCGCCTTGCGTTTGTCCTGTTCGCCCTCGCCGCACAGCTGTTTCAGCGCGTCGGTGATGCCGGTCAGCGCGGAAACCACCACCAGCACGCGCGCCCCTTCGGCGCGGCGGCTGGCGACCAGTTCGCGGATGTTCTGCCAGCGGGGAAGCGTGGCGACACTGGTGCCGCCGAACTTCATCACGATCCAGGGGGCGTCAGGGGGCAACGGCGCGGAGATTGGCGGAGTCACAGGGGTTCGCTGTAAGGGATGGATATCAGGTCAGTGTTGCGCCGCGGCATTTGAAATGCAAATGGTTTTCCCGGGGATTATTTTTGGACGTATGGACGTCTGAATCCGATGGAAGAAATCGACCTGCGAAGCAGCAGGCGGCCGAGCCCCCTCCCCTGCTTTGCAGGGGAGGGTTGGGGTGGGGTGCTTTTGACTTTGGCGAAGAGCTGACCCCTCCTCAATCCTCCCCTGCGAGCAAGGGAGGAGGCAAACGCGTGCGCTGCGCGCACTGCTTTTACTTGATAAACACGGGGATCTTGCCGATCCTGGCCTGCCATTCGCGCGGGCCGGTCTGGTGCACCGAGCTGCCGCCCGAGTCGACCGCCACGGTCACCGGCATGTCCTCGACGGTGAACTCGTAGATCGCCTCCATGCCCAGGTCCGCGAAGCCGACCACGCGCGAGGCCTTGATCGCCTTGGAAACGAGGTACGCGGCGCCGCCCACGGCCATCAGGTACACCGAGCGGTGCTTCTTGATCGCCTCGATCGCGGCGGGGCCGCGCTCGGCCTTGCCGACCATGCCGAGCAGGCCGGTCTGCGCCAGCACCTGCTCGGTGAACTTGTCCATGCGCGTGGCGGTGGTCGGGCCGGCCGGGCCGACCACCTCCTCGCGCACCGGATCGACCGGGCCGACGTAGTAGATGAAGCGGCCGTTGAAATCCACCGGCAGCGGCTCGCCCCGGTCGAGCATCTCGACCATGCGCTTGTGCGCGGCGTCGCGGCCGGTGAGCAGCTTGCCGTTGAGCAGCAGGGTCTCGCCCGGTTTCCAGCCGGCGACGTCGTCCCGGGTCACGGTGTCGAGGTTCACCCGGCGGCCCTTGGACGCGTCGTAGGTGAGCTTGGGCCAATCCTCCAGCGACGGCGGGTCGAGCATCACCGGGCCGGAGCCGTCCAGCACGAAGTGCGCGTGGCGGGTGGCGGCGCAGTTCGGGATCATCGCCACCGGCAGGTTCGCCGCGTGGGTCGGGAAATCCTTCACCTTGACGTCGAGCACGGTGGTCAGGCCGCCCAGGCCCTGCGCGCCGATGCCCAGCGCGTTGACCTTCTCGTACAGCTCGATGCGCAGTTCCTCGGCGCGATTGGCGGGGCCGCGCGCGATCAGTTCCTGGATGTCGATCGACTCCATCAGCGCCTCCTTCGCCATCAGCATCGCCTTCTCGGCGGTGCCGCCGATGCCCAGCCCAAGCATGCCCGGCGGGCACCAGCCGGCGCCCATGGTGGGCACGGTCTTCAGCACCCAGTCGACGATCGAGTCGGACGGGTTGAGCATGGCGAATTTCGACTTCGCCTCGGAGCCGCCGCCCTTGGCCGCCACGATCACCTCGACCGTGTCGCCCGGCACGATCGACATGTTGACCACCGACGGCGTGTTGTCCTTGGTGTTGACGCGCTTGCCCGCCGGGTCGGCCAGCACGCTGGCGCGCAGCTTGTTGTCCGGGTCCAGGTACGCGCGGCGCACGCCTTCGTTGGCCATGTCCTCCAGACTCATGGTGGCGTCGTCCCAGCGCACGTTCATGCCCACTTTCAGGAACACGGTGACGATGCCGGTATCCTGGCACAGCGGCCGGTGGCCTTCGGCGGCCATCCGCGAGTTGATCAGGATCTGCGCCATCGCATCCTTCGCGGCGGGCGACTCCTCGCGCTCGTACGCGGCGGCGAGGCTCTTGATGTAGTCGACCGGGTGGTAGTAGCTGATGTACTGCAGCGCGTCGGCGACGGACTGGATCAGGTCTGCTTGTTTGATGGCGGTCATGGCGGCTTTCGTGGGTTTCGACGCACCACCTTGCGTGGCGCACAAGCCGTCTATTGTGCCGCAGACTACCGGGCTGGACAAAAAACAACGACCGCGCGAGGCGGCCGTTGCCAGTTCAGGCTGGGGACGCTGGAGCATGCCCTGATCCTGCCCGCCACTCCCGCACATGCGGACGTGGCGGGCAGCGCGCCACTCGAGCGGATCTTCCCTGGGGATCAGAATCGGTACTCGGCCGTCAGCATGTAGGTGCCCACATTGCCGCCGATCGAGGCCTGGTTGTACCGGGCCTTGGCGTGGTAGTTGTCGTAGTTCAGACCGAGGCTGAAGTTGGGTGCGAAGTCGTAACCCACGCCCACGCCGCCATACCAGCCGTCGCCATGGGCACTGCCGCTGGCGTACTCGGTATAGCCCGGCTCGCTGTAGCGGTAGCTGGCGTCCGCTTCCGAGCGGAACCAGCCGGCACGGGCCGTTGCGTACCACGGACCGGCGAAGTTGTACTTGGCATTGCCGCCGAGCAGCCAGCCCTTGGCATGGACGCCGGTCCGGATCGTGCTTCCGTCGCTGTAGCTGTAGCGGGCGACGACCTTGCCCAGGTCCGCGTAGCCGCCTTCGACGCCGAGGTTGAAACCGTTGCCGACGTTCCAGGCATAGCCGAAGCGCAGGGCGCCGGCGGTGTCCTTGTCGTCCACCGAGTAGCCCTGGCCGGCGCTACGGCCGACGTGGTATTGCGCCTGGCCGACGGCGGCATTGATGAAGAACGCGCCTTGGGTTTCGGCGGCGGCGGCCGCGGCGGACGCCACGACCAGCGCCGCGCCGAGGGCGGCGGTCAGGATCTTGTTAATGGGGAAACTCCCTATTTTTTTCGTTGATTGATGGCCGCTGATCATCGGCGGCCGCGCATTCTAGCCGTGCATTCCCGGGCCGAGCTGCAGGGGATCACCTACACTCGGCGCGTTGCGCTAGCCAGCGTTCAGGTCCGTCCGCACCACGAGAGGCACCCATGCCGATCTTTTCGTTTCTGCAACTGGACGTTTTCGCCAGCCGCCTGCTCGAGGGCAACCCGCTGGCCGTGGTGGTCGACGCCGAGGGGCTGGACGAAGCGACCATGCAGTGCATCGCGCGCTGGACCAACCTGTCCGAAACCGCCTTCCTGCTGCCGCCGAGCAGCGCCGCGGCGGACTACCGCGTACGCATCTTCACCCCGCGCCAGGAGCTGCCGTTCGCCGGCCATCCCAGCGTGGGCAGCGCGTACGCCGCGATCGAGTCCGGCCTGGTCGCCGCCGGCAAGAGCGCGCTGGTGCAGGAATGTGCGGCCGGACTGCTGCCGGTGCGGGTCGAAGGCGATGGCCGCGACAGGGTCATCCACGTGCAGGCACCGCCGGCCGCGCTGCGCGCAGTCAGCGCGGCCCAGCCCAGCACGCTCGGCCGGGCCGTGCACGCCGAGCTGGCGGAAGAGCAGTCGTGCCTGATCGACAACGGCCCGTTGTGGTTCGTCTGCGACCTGCGCGAGGAAGCCGCGGTACGCCAGCTCCAGCCGGACCTGGCGGCGATCGGCGCGCTGTGCGAAGCCGCTGGCGCGGTCGGCGTCAGCGTGTTCGGCCGGCAGCGCTCGGGCGGGGCGAGCATGGCGGTGCGCGCGTTCTGCCCGGCCGACGGCATTCCCGAAGATCCGGTCACCGGCAGCGCCAACGCGGCGATCATGGCGTGGCTGGGCGAGCGCGACGGGCGCGACGGCTACGGCCTGCGCTACCGCGCCAGCCAGGGCCGCGAGGTCGACCGCGACGGCTACGTCGAGGTCGAGCGCGATCCGGCCAGCGGCGCCGTCACCATCGGCGGCGCCTGCGCGATCGGCGTGCGCGGCGAACTGCAGATCGACTGAACCGTTGCGCCAGAACGACGGTGGCCGCACGAGACGGCCACCGTGGCGTTGCTGGACCCGAAGATCAGAAGCGGTACTCGGCGAAACCGGAGAACACGCCAATGCTCTCGCCGTACTTGCGGCCATTGAATTTGATGCGGCCGTGATAGTTGTCGAAACCCACGCCCAGGCTGAAGTGCTGGGTGGCGTCGTAGCCCACGCCGACGCCGGCATAGGTGCCGTCGCCGTTGTAGCTGCCCGAACCAAAGCCTCCGGTGTTCATGTCCATCTTGGTGTGGAACCAGCCAGCGCGACCCGAGATGTACATCTTGTTGCGGAACTTGTAGCGGCCATTGACGCCAAGCAGCGGCCCCTTGGCCTTGGCGCTGAAACCGACGACGGTGGTGCCGATCGCGACACTGCCACTGGCCTTTCCGAGGTCGACATAGCCGGTCTCGATGCCGAAATCGGCGGTCTCGCCCTGCCAGCTGTAGCCGGCGCGCAGTGCGCCGCTGGTGTCACTGCGGTCGCTGAAGCCTCTGTCGTGGAAATGCGACTGGCCCAAATTTCCGTTGATGAAGAATGCCCCCTGGTCGGCGGCGAATGCGCCGCTGGAAACCACTGCCATCGCCACGGCGGCGACGGCTGCCTGCATGTACTTTTTCATGTAGCGTCCTTGTTGGTTTACGTCTGTTTCTGCCCTTTGCCGGCGAACACCGGTCGCGCGGCGGTGCATTTTTGTGGATGATTTCACATTATTGCAACATCGTATTTTCTTGCGTCTTCAATAACTTCCGCCAAGCCGTCGGCATCCTGGTCGATCGATACCATGGCAGTTCGATGGTGGCGCCGCTTGCGAGCGCACCGGCAAGCCCGCATGCTCGCCGCCTCGTTCCACCGCCGCCACTACGATCCGATGAACCCATCTTCCCGCACCGCCTATGCGCGCAGCCTGCGGCCCCGGGACGCCGCCCTGGTCGTGGTCGGCGGCATCATCGGCGGCGGCATCTTCCTCAACCCCGGCATCGTGGCGCAGCGCACCGAGTCGGGGCTGGCGCTGCTGCTGATGTGGGTGGCCGCCGGCGTGCTCACCCTGATCGGCGCGCTGTGCTACGCCGAACTCGGCGCGCGCCGGCCACACGCCGGCGGCAGCTACGTCTACCTGCGCGAGGCGTTCGGGCCGCTGGCCGGCTTCCTGTTCGGCTGGACCATGCTGCTGGTGATCTATTCCGGCTCCAGCGCGGCGGTGGCGACCATCTTCGCCAGCTACACCGCCGCGCTGTTCGGGCTGCAGAGCGCATGGGCGCTGCCGCTGACCGTCGGCGGCCTGGTCTTCGTCAGCGCCATCAACCTGTTCGGCATTCGCCTCGGCGCGCAGATCCAGAACCTGTTCGCCCTGCTCAAGCTGCTGGCGGTGGCGGTGCTGGTGGCGTGCGGCCTGTTCCTCGCCGGCGCCGGCGCCGGCCACGGCCAGCTGCTGGCGGCCGATCCGGCGCGCCAGGGCGTGGGCTTCATCGGCGCGGCGTTGCCGGTGCTGTTCGCCTATTCGGGCTTCACCTACCTCAACAACCTCGCCGGCGAGGTGCGTGAGCCGCAGCGCACGCTGCCGCGCGCACTCGCACTGGGCATGGGCCTGGTGATCGTCGCCTACGCGCTGGTCAACGTGGCCTACCTGGCCGTGCTCGGCCACGCCGGCCTGGCCGCCAGCACCGCGCCGGCAGCGGACGTGATGCAGCAGGTCGCCGGCCCGGTCGGCGCAAAGCTGATCGCGCTGGGCGTGGCGATCTCCACCCTCGGCTTCTGCAACATCACCCTGGTCGCCGGCGCCCGCGTGCTGCAGGTGATGGGCGAGGACGGGCTGTTCTTCCGCGCGGTGGCGCGCCTGCACCCGCGCTGGCGCACGCCGAACACCGCGCTGCTGCTGCTCTCCGGCTGGGCCGTCGTGCTGGCGCTGTCGGGCAGCTATGGCCAGCTGCTGGACTACGCCACCTTCGGCGACTGGCTGGCCTGCGCGATCGGTGTGGCCACGCTGTTCTGGTACCGCCGCCACGACCGCGCCTCCGGCGGCTTTCGCGTTCCAGGCTATCCGTGGCTGCCGCTGCTGTTCGTCGCCGCGGTGACCGCGGTGGTGCTGCTGTCGCTGCGCGACAACCCGCGCAACAGCGGCATCGGCCTGCTGATCATGCTCGCCGGCGTGCCGGTCTACGCGCTCTGGCGTCACCTGTTCAGCCGCACGCTGCCCTAAGCGGGCGGCAGCAATGCCACAATGTGCGGATCGACTTCAAGGAGATGATGGATGGCGCCCGTGCAAGCCAAGGTCCTGCCGACCGGCCAGGAAAGCGGCATCGTGGCCGAGAAGGCGCGCGACGGCATCGAGCTTGAAGTCAACGGCGAGCGCTTCCGCCACACCGGCGACCCGCAGATGCCGCTGCTGTGGTACCTGCGCGACGTGCTGCGGCTGACCGGCACCAAGTACGGCGGCGACGCCGGCGAGAACGGCGCCGACCTGGTGCTGCTCGACGGCAAGGCGGTGTCCGCGATCATGCAGCCGCTGTCCCGACTGGCCGGCAAGGCGGTGACCACGGTGGAAGGCCTGGCCGCCAACGACGGCAGCCTGCACCCGCTGCAGCAGGCCTTCATCGACGAGGACGCGATCGGCTGCGGCTACTGCACGCCGGGCTGGCTGATCGCCGGGGTCGACCTGCTCCGGCGCAAACCCCACCCGGACGACGGCGACATCGACCAGTTGCCGAACCTGTGCCGCTGCGGCTGCCAGAGCCGCGTGCGCCGCGCGATCAAGCGTGCCGCCGCCGGCAAGGCGGGCCGGCCATGAGCGGTCACGGCATCCGGCTCTCGCGCCGCCGCTTCCTGCAGGTGCTGGCCGGCGGCGCCGGTGCGCTGGTGGTGGGCATCCGCCTCGCTGACGCCGCCGACGCGCCGCTGCCGCCGGCAATGCTCGGCGACAACCTCTACGACCTCGGCGCCTACGTGCGCATCGACGCCGACGGCAACGTGCTGATCGGCGCGCGCGACCCGGACACCGGCACCGGCGTGGCCACCGCGCTGCCGCGGATCATCGCCGACGAACTGGACGCCGACTGGAACCGCGTCGGCGTGGTGCCGCTCGGACTCGGCGTGGGGAACGACAACGGCAAGCCGCGCTGGAGCTACGGCCGCCAGCTCGGCGGCGTCGGCGGCTCGATCCCTGCCGCATGGAACGACCTGCGCCAGGTCGGCGCGGTGGCACGCTGGCTGCTGCTGCAGGCGGCGGCACGCCGGCTCGGCGTGCCGGCCAGCCGCCTGCGCTGCGAGGCCGGTACGGTGATCGCCCCGGACGGCCGCCGTTTCGGCTACGGCAACCTGGCCGCCGACGCCAGCAAGATCGCACTGCCGTCCAGCGTGCCGCCATTGAAGAACGCCGCGGATTACCGCCTGATCGGCCAGAGCGCCGGCGACGTCGATGCGCGCGCCATCGTCACCGGCACCGTCCTCTACGCCATCGACCACTACTACGGCGACGCGCTGGTCGCCGTACTGGCGCACTGCCCGTGGCCGGACGGCACGCTGGCGCGCATCGATACCACCGACACGCTCGCCGTGCCGGGCGTGCTGAAAGTGGTGCAACTCAAACCCGAGCCCGGCCAGCCGCCGGGCAGCACGGTGATCGCCCCGGCCGTGGCGGTGCTGGCCGAGAACAGCTGGGCCGCGCTGCAGGGGCGCGCCAGGCTCAAGCTCGAGTGGAAGCCCGGCGCCAGCGCCGGCGAGAACAGCACCGCGCTGGAGCAGCAGGCCACTGCCCTGCTCGCCGGCGACGCCGCTCCCACCAGTCGCGTGCGCAACGATGGCGATGTCGAGGCTGCCGGCAGGAAAGCCGCACGCCGCCTCGATGCCACCTACGTGCAGCCGTGGCTGGCGCATGCCACCGCCGAGCCGATGAACTGCCTGGTGCGGCTGGACAAGGACCGCGCCAGCCTGGTCGTGCCGACCCAGGCGCCGCAGCAGGCCTGGGCCGTGGTGCAGCGCCTGACCGGCCTGGCCCCCGACCGCATCGACATCCGCGTGCCGCGTGTCGGCGGCGGTTACGGCCGCCGGCTCGACCACGACTACGTGGCCGAAGCGGTGCTGCTGGCCAAGGCCGTCAACCGGCCGGTGCGCCTGCTGTGGACGCGTGGCGAGGACTTCGGCCACGACTACTACCGCGCCGGCAGCGTGCACCGGATCAGCGCGACCATCGGCCGCAAGCGCCAGCTGCTCGGCTGGGCCCAGCGCATGGCCAGCGCCTCCGCACTGAACGGTCGCGGCGTGGCTGCCGACCGCCTGTGGACGTCCGAACTGCTGGCCGACCAGTTGCCCGCCGCACTGGTGCCGAACTATCGCAGCGACTGGTACGCGCTGCAGTCGGCGATGCCGCGCGGGCCGATGCGCGGCATGCCGCACCTCAGCAACGCGTTCGCGGTGGAAAGCTTCATCGACGAGCTCGCCCACCAGCTGCGCGAGGATCCGCTGAAGACGCGCCTGCGCATCCTCGGCGAGCCGCGCCAGCTGCCGCTGGGCAGCGGCGGCACGCTGGACACCGGCCGCCTGCTCAACGTACTCAAGCTGGTCGCCGACCGCATCGAGTGGAAGAACTGGCTGCGCACCGTCAACGGCCTCGGCATCGCCTGCTGGCACGTCGACGGCGCCTACGTGGCGCACGCGATCGAGGCGTCGATGCAGGGCGAACAGCTGACCATCCAGCGCGTCGTCTGCGCGGCCGACGTCGGCCGCGTGATCAACCCGCGCGGGCTCGAAGGCCAGCTGGCCGGCGCCACGCTGGACGCGCTGTCCATCGCCCTGAATCCCGCCATCACGTTCAAGAACGGCCAGGTGCAGCAGCACGGCTATCGGGACTACCCGCTGGCCAGCATGGCGCAGCTGCCGAACGACGTCGAAGTGATCACCGTCACCGACGACCGCGCGCCCGCCGGCGCCAGCTTCCTCGCCATGCCCACCGCCGCCCCCGCGCTGGCCAACGCCGTGTTCCGCGCCAGCGCCGTGCGCGTGCGTCGGCTGCCGCTGATGAAGGAACTGTTGCGGCTGCTGTAAGCGCCGGGGTCAGGCGCCCCGGCGCAACCGGCGCGCGTCAAGGTAGTTGTCGCCTGACTCATGCCGCCAATCGCTTACTTTCCGCCGCTCGATCAGAGCTGCCGCAGGTTGCAGCGAGCGCGTCACGCTCGGGGTTCAGCGTGACCGGGCCGATCGGCGTCCAGTTTCGTGTCGTGTCGCTCCAGCGGCGCGGATGGCGCTGGCGGGCAACGTATACAGCGTCGCGCGTGCCTGCAGCACGCCATGGTCGTCGCCGGCATGACGCTGAGCCGGGGCGACGAAGCGCAGCGCGCTGTGACGGTGCTCGTGGTTGTACCAGTGCACGAAGCCAGCCGCCCATTGGCGGTAATCCTCCCACAGGTTAGCTGACGCCAGAAGTGGAATTTTCTCGTAGTCTTTCCCGAGGAGGTTCCATGAAAAAATCCCGATTCACCGATTGCCAGGATGCAGAAAGTTAGGCGCACCTTCTAAGCGTTGTAGAGCGACGCGTATGGCCACCGTGATCTCCGCGGCCAGCGTATCGTCATGCACCACCTTCGCAATCTGCGACGCCACCGCTGAGCATGACCTACATGGCCCTGGCACATGGTCACTGCTCGCACTTGACGATAGCGGCAGTTCGTTATATTATGGCTATAATGTTGACTGAAATGACCTAGTAAAAGTATGCGATACCCCCCGAATCAAAAGGCTGAGACACACAGGCAGATCGTCGAGGCAGCTGCCCGGGAATTCCGTGTTCGAGGACTCGATGGAATAGGAATCGCCAAATTGATGGCAGGGGTTGGCCTCACGCAAGGCGGGTTCTATGCCCACTTCAAAGACCGTGACTCGCTTGTCGCCGAGGCGATAACAATTGCAGCTGAGCAAAGCCTATGCCGGTTAGTCGAGGCTGCCCAATCGGCTCGCGGTCGCGAAGTCGAGGCGATGCTCGATTTCTATTTGAGCCCTGAACACCGGGACGATCTTGGCCAAGGATGCGTACTACCGGCAATTACCTCTGAACTGTCGCGCCAGGCGCCCGTTGTGCGCAGCGCATTCACAGATTCACTCAAGTTCAATTTGAACAAGCTTGCCCGCTTCATGCCCGCGCAAACCAGCAAGACCAAGCAAGCCCAAGCTATGGCGTTTATCTCCGGTATGGCGGGTGCCGTAATGCTTGCGCGAGCTATCGATGATCCTAGGCTCAGTCAAGGATTGCTCGAATCGGTGCGCGCCCAGCTTCTTGCCGTTTATGGGCAGGAAAGAGCCTAACGCAGCGGGAAAGTAGGGTGGGAATTCTCATCAATTTTTTTGACCTTTTATATGTCACTCATAATCTCACAATATTATTATTACGTGGAAACTCGGTTCCTCACCGCCGAGACGACGCCACGCGGTCCGAAAAATAGGGGATTTCGATGATCGCCCAATACCTTGAGACGCTCGCGTTCAAGCATGTCGCGCCGCGCGGGATTCGCCACATTGCGCCGGTTAGTCCCGGTAGGGACTCGGAACTCGTTGCCGAGGTCTATAGCCAGATGGAGCGCGAATTTCAACTGGCACCACCAGTCACCATCCACTCTGTCATACCGGAGCTGCTTGCAGGTGTCTGGAGTGCTTCCCGTGAATCCCTGATTTGTGGGCCAACGGACCGCGTTGCGAGAGAGATCGTTGCGGCGACGGTTTCTAAACTCAATGCATGCCCGTACTGCGTCGACGTCCACAGCATGATGTTGGACGGCGCGGGCCGTCGCGATCTTGCCGAGGCGGTTGCCACTGGCCCGAATGCGAGGAGCCTCGATCCAGCAATGGCGGGATTGGTCAAATGGGCGGCCGCGACGCTTTCGCCAGGCGCTGAGATCCTTTCAGCCGCACCTTTCGCCGAACTAGACCAGCCGCAGCTCTTAGGTACCGCAGTGATGTTTCACTACATCAACAGGATGGTGAACGTCTTCCTGGAGGCATCACCGATGCCCGTCCGCATGCCGAAAGTTTTCCAGCGCGCCTTCGGGGCGACGATGACCAAGAGGATTGTTTCAGTCGTTGGCATTCCCGGGGAGTCACTGCACCTCCTCCCAGCGAGCCCTCTGCCGGCGGAGTTTCGCTGGGCCAAGTCGAATCCGGCGGTCGAGGGCGGGTTGTCGCGAATGGCGGCATCCGTCGAACGCGCAGGCCAAGCGGCATTGCCTGCAAATGTGCGAGAGCTGCTGCTCGAACGGATGGCGCTTTGGCGCGGTGAACACTTGGGACTCAGCCGCAGCTGGGTGGAAGAGGCAATTCAGCCATTGAATCCATCGGAGAGGGCTGCGGCACGTCTAGCGTTGCTAACCGCCTTTGCATCTCATCAAGTCGATGACGGTGTGATTCAAGCCTGCCGATCAGTCGGTGCCAACGACGAGGTCCTGGTTGCGACGGCCTCATGGGCGGCCTTTTGCGCCGCCCGCAGGATCGGATCGTGGCTCACGGCGACGTAAGCGTCAGTAGGCCCCTGTTTTATTAACCACCAAGGAAATCGACATGACATTACCACGTATCCTCATCACAGGCGCGACAGGCAAGACGGGCGTTCAGGCGGTCAAGCAGTTGCTGGAAAAAGGCTTCCCGGTTCGCGCCTTGGTGCATCGGACCGACGCACGCAGCGCGTCCCTCCAATCGCTCGGTGCCGAGATTCAGGTCGGTGACCTGCACGACATCGAAGACATGCGCCGAGCGCTCAAGGATGTACAACGGGCCTACTACTGCGCGCCGATGCTTCGCAATGCCTTAGGCGCCAGCATGGTATTCGCTGCAGCCGCACAGGAGCGACACCTGGAGGTGGTCGTGGCGCTCAGCCAGTGGCTGGCGGACCCGCGCCACACCTCTGTTCACACCCGTGAAACATGGCTGGCCGACCAGGCGCTTTCGTGGATGCCCGATGTCGACTTAATCACCCTTAACCCGGGCTGGTTCGCCGACAATTACATGGCAGCAATAGAGCCGATCGCCCAGTTCGGAATGATGCCGATGCCGCTGGGCGAAGGATTGAACGCGCCGCCCTCGAACGAGGACATCGCGCGGGTCGCGGTGACAGCGTTGACCAATCCAGCCGACCACATCGGGAAAATCTATAGGCCAACAGGGCCGGTACTGCTATCCCCTCGGGACATCGCTGCGACGTTTGCTAAGGTGCTCGGTCGGCCTGTGAAGTACTCTGATGCGCCAGCGGGATTGTTCACCAAGGTGGCACGGGCGCTCGGCTTCCCGGACTACGCGATCGCGCAGGTTCTTTGCTACTTCCAAGATTACAAGCGTGGTGCTTTCGCTGTTGGCGCGCCGACGCAAGCGGTGCTCGAAATCACTGGGCAGCGCCCTGAAACGTTCGAGACCATCGTTCGGCGCTATGCGTCCGAGTCGCCGTTCGCACGTCGCACCGCAGGGTCGATGCTGCGCGCCATGGGCGGGATGCTACGCATCATGCTCACACCGTCGCTCGACACTGCCGCCTACGCTCGGAGTCACGACGTACCAACTCTTCGAGACCCACATCTCTCCGCAGATTCGGCCGATTGGCTGGCGTCCCACTCGGAACCTTCGACCAGGCCACATCAGGTGCTCTCGGTGACCCTCGCCACATGACCTTCGACACACAAGCTATGAGCACTCTATTTATTCTGTTTGTTGTCGCCGTCGCAATGATGATTGCATTCAGCATCATGCGCTTTCTGCCACCACCCTACAGGCGTCCCGGCCTGATCGGGTTGGCACTTTGGCTCATTTATGGTGGCACGTTGGGGGTAAGTGGCGTAATTGCAAACGCAACGATCGTTCCGCCCGGCCTCTTCTATCTGCTTGCGCCAATGATCATGCTCGTAATGTTCATGGCTCGTTCAAACGTTGGCCAGACAATTGCATTCAGCATTCCGCTTTGGTTCCTAACCGCGATGGAATCATTCAGGTTGGTTGTCGAAGCGTTCCTGCACGCACTTTGGCAGGGAGGTCAACTTCCACAGATGTTGACGTACCACGGAGCGAACTTCGACATCCTAATTGGTATCAGCGCGCCGGTCATAGCGTGGTTGATTGCGTCACACAGGATATCTGATCGATTAACGCTGGCCTGGCACATAGTGGGTATTGCATTCTTGGCAAACGTCGCAATCAGGGGGGTGCTCACCTCGCCAGGCCCACTGAAATTCCTCGCTACAGAAGTGCCAAATACGGCAATCGGCACCTTTCCGTTCACATTCATTCCGGGTCTCATGGTGCCGTTGGCGTTGGTTCTGCATGTACTGTCGATCAGGGCGCTGCGAAAACGCACGTCGAACATGCAGGCCAATTCCTAAAGGAAGATTTGTGCCCACACTGCTATGCCCCAGATGCCGTGGACTGACCCATCCACGGCGTTAGCAACAAGTGCCACAGCACCTGCCAAGGACAACAAACCACAAATCAAGCGTTGCCAGATTGGTGTACCCATTTTCGTCATCATGTCAGCCTCCATGGCCTAACGAGGTTGTAGAAAAACCTCCGCCCATCCTGCTTCAATAGCCCCACGTGAACAAGGGGGGCGGCATGGCACGCTACCGGCATATCGATATGAGTCCGCGGCTGTTGCCGGTGGATCTGCAGGCGCAGCTGGTGCCGGGATCATTTGCCCATGCCGTGCACCATCTGGTCGATCAGCTGGATCGAGAGTTCCTACGCAAAAGTGGACACTCTTTGGTTAGGCAGCCAAGGCTTCGAACTCGATGGGAGAGCGATAGCCAAGTGCCGAGTGTAAGCGCTTGCTGTTGTAGAAATCGATGTAGCTGCGCACGGCAGCTCGGAGCGTGTGTTCGCTGGTGAAGTTCTGGCGGTGGTACAT
>NZ_KE386558.1:0-35081 GCF_000427545.1 Rhodanobacter sp. OR92
GAACCGTGGATCATCGGCGTGTCGTCGCCCGGGAAGTCGTACTTGGTCAGCAGCTCGCGCACTTCCATCTCGACCAGCTCGAGCAGCTCGGCGTCGTCCACCATGTCCGCCTTGTTCAGGTAGACCACGATGTACGGCACGCCCACCTGACGGCTCAGCAGNATGTGCTCGCGCGTCTGCGGCATCGGACCGTCCGCCGCCGAGCACACCAGGATCGCGCCGTCCATCTGCGCCGCACCCGTGATCATGTTCTTCACGTAGTCCGCATGCCCCGGGCAATCCACGTGCGCGTAGTGCCGCTTCGGCGACTCGTATTCCACGTGCGCCGTCGAGATCGTGATGCCGCGCGCCTTCTCTTCCGGCGCCGCGTCGATCGCGCTGTAATCCTTGAACTCGCCACCGAAGCGCTCCGCACCGACCTTCGTCAGCGCCGCCGTCAGCGTCGTCTTGCCGTGATCCACGTGACCAATCGTGCCGACGTTGACGTGCGGCTTGGTGCGTTCGAATTTACCCTTTGCCATGCGCGCTAAACCCCGATGGAGTCAATGAATTGAAAGAAAACGCCCGTTTCAGGGCCGGCCATGACGGCCGAAGGAATGGTGCTCATGACAGGAATCGAACCTGTGACCTCTTCCTTACCAAGGAAGTGCTCTACCGACTGAGCTACATGAGCGGAAGTTTTAGCCATCCTCCATGATGGCGAAGATCAAGACCGGCGTCCTGCCGGACTCTTCAAAAAGGCGTCGACTTGTGCAGCACATGCAACGTCAACCTGGCTTGGCAGGGGCAGCGCAATGGAGCGGAAGGCGGGAATCGAACCCGCGTAATCAGTTTGGAAAACTGATGTTCTACCATTGAACTACTCCCGCTCTGTGCGGAACTCCTGCCGGACATCCTGTCCCTTCCCTTGCGGGTCGCGCCGCTCTCGCGTCGCGTATCGGGGCGCTCCTGCGACCCGGTGAAACCTGCCATCGATTGAAGCGGCCAATCCGATGTCAACTTGCTCTGGTGGAGGGAGGTGGATTCGAACCACCGAAGGCGTAAGCCAGCAGATTTACAGTCTGCCCCCGTTGGCCGCTTGGGTATCCCTCCAGAATCTTCTTTGTCCTGAGTGTTGCGTGCCGCCTGCACCCGGAAGGTGGATGACTTCGGGCATCCTGCCCTCCGCCCCTTCGAACCCGCCCGTGGACTGATCGAGCCCGTTCCAGGCAAACCATCGAAGGCGCAGGCCGGCAGATTGGCGGTCCGCCCTTGTTGGTCGCTTGGTTATTGCTCCAACAAAGAACGCGTATTGTGTGGATCGAGCCCCGAACTGTCAACACCTTGCGGCGGTGATTCGGCGCCTGCCGGCGATCTGCGCCCGGCTTCTGTCAGTCCGGCGAAGCCGCGTGCAGGTCGACCAGTTGCTCCATGCCCTTGGACAGTTCCAGCAACCGTCTGGCCTGCACCTGCAACCGCCGTTCGCCGTCGTCGTGCGGCTCCCAGTGCGGCACCGGCGTCGGTTTGCCGTCCGGGCTGTCCAGCGCCACGAAAACCATCACGCAGCTGGTGGCCAGGCGCTGCTCACCCTTGCGCAGGTCACGTGCCAGCACGTCGACCGCCAGGTGCATGCTGCTGGTGCCGGTGTGGATCAGGCGGGCCCGCACCGTGACCAGATCGCCGATCAGGATCGGCGCCACGAACTGGATCCCGCTGACCGAGGCGGTGACGCAATACGCCCCGCTCCAGGCCACCGCGCAGGCGTAGCCGGCCTGGTCGATCCATTTCATCGCCATGCCGCCGTGCACCTTGCCGCCGAAATTGACATCGGTGGGCTGGGCGAGAAAACGGAACGTCACTTCCTGCTGTTTACCGGGCATCGGCTGGCACCTGTCGACGGGATTTCTAGCTTGGCATTATGCCCTGACCTGGAAGGCAATTCGCACGGCCGCGCCAGGCTTCGCCCAATGCCGCCCGCGCCTGCTCCGAAGCCACCGATACCGGTCGCGGCGACGGCACTCAGACGTTGAACAGGAAGTGCAGCACGTCGCCGTCCTTGACGATGTAATCCTTGCCCTCCTTGCGCAGCCGGCCGGCCGCCGCCGCGCCGGCCTCGCCTTTGTACTGGATGAAGTCGTCGTAGCCGACCGTCTCGGCACGGATGAAGCCGCGCTCGAAGTCGGTGTGGATCACCCCGGCCGCCTGCGGTGCGGTGGCGCCGCGCTTCACCTGCCACGCGCGCACTTCCTTCACGCCGGCGGTGAAATAGGTCTGCAGGTCGAGCAGCTTGTAGCCGGCACGGATCACCCGGTTCAGGCCGGGCTCGTCCAGGCCCATGTCCTTCAGGAATTCGTCGCGGTCGGCCTCGTCCAGCTGTGCCAGCTCCTCCTCGATCGCCGCGCATACCGGCACCACCTCGGCGCCCTCGCTCACTGCGCGTTCGCGCACGGCGTCCAGCAGCGGGTTGTGCTCGAAGCCGTCGTCGGCGACGTTGGCGATGTACATCAGCGGCTTCAGGGTGAGCAGGAACAGGTCGCGCACCAGCGCCTTCTCTTCCTCGTCCAGCCCGGCGCTGCGCGCGGAGCGGCCCTCGTTGAGCGCGGCGGCCAGCTTTTGCAGCACCGGCTTGCGCGCCAGCGCCTCCTTGTCGTTCGCCTTGGCCGCGCGCTCGGCGCGGTTCAGCGCCTTGTCCACCGATTCCAGGTCGGCCAGCGCCAGCTCGGTGTCGATGGTCTCGATGTCGGCGATCGGGTCGACCTTGCCGGCGACGTGGATCACGTCACCCTCGAAGCAGCGCACCACGTGGGCGATCGCGTCGACCTCGCGGATGTGCGCCAGGAACTTGTTGCCCAGGCCCTCGCCCTTCGAGGCGCCGGCGACCAGGCCGGCGATGTCGACGAACTCCACCGCGGTTGGCACCACCTTCTGCGGATTGACAATCTCCGACAGCGCGTTCAGGCGCGGGTCCGGCACCGGCACCACGCCCACGTTCGGCTCGATCGTGCAGAACGGGAAGTTCGCCGCGGCGATGCCGGCCTTGGTCAGCGCGTTGAACAGGGTGGACTTGCCGACGTTGGGCAGACCGACGATGCCGCATTTGATGCCCATGGATTGGATTCCGGGAAGAGGGAATGGGGAGTGGAGAACAGGAACGACGGGATACGGAACGCCTTGGCGATTCGCTATTCCCTATTCCCTGCTCGTATGCAACAACTGCATCGCCTTGTCGAACTGGCCGGTCGCCGCCAGCGGCAGCACGTCCAGCGCGCGGCCGATGCCGTCGAGGATCGCATCCTCGTCCGATGCCGAGGGTCGGCCCAGCACCCACGGCGTGACCTGGTCTCGGTGACCGGGGTGGCCGATGCCCACGCGCAGGCGATGGAACTTGCCGTGGCCGAGGTGGCCCACGATGTCGCGCAGACCGTTCTGGCCGCCGTGGCCGCCGTCGAACTTCAGACGCACGGTACCGGGCGGCAGGTCCAGGTCGTCGTGCGCGACCAGGCACTGGTCCGCTTCGATTTTGTAATAGCGCAGCGCCGAGACCACAGCGATGCCGCTCTTGTTCATGAAGGTGGCCGGCTTCAGCAGCCACACCGGTTCGCCGCCGAGGCGCACGCGGCAGCTTTCGCCATGCAGCTTGCCGTCGAAGGCGAAGCGCTCGCCCTGGGCGCTGGCGAGGGCATCAACTAGCCAGAACCCGGCGTTGTGCCGGGTTCGGAGGTATTCGGCACCGGGGTTGCCCAGCCCGACGATGAGTCGCAAACCAGCCATGCGGACAAGCAGCAGTGACGGCCCGCGCTCCAGGCGAGCACGGGCCGACGCGGCTTACTTCTTGTCGTCCTTCTTGGCCGGCGCAGCAGCGGCAGGAGCCGGTGCAGCAGCTTCGACAGCCGGCGCTTCCTCGGCCTCTTCCTGCACCGTGTTGGCCGTGACCACCGCGGTGTCGTGGCCTTCGCCGCCATGCAGGGCAACCAGCTCGACGTTCTTCGGCAGCTTCAGCTGCGACAGGTGGATGATGTCGCCGGGCTTCAGGTCGGCCAGATCCAGTTCGATGGACTCGGGCAGATCCTTCGGCAGGCAGGTGATTTCCACTTCGGTCAGGTTGTGCGAGATCACCACGCCGGAGGTCTTCGCCGCCGCGGACTTCTCCTTGTTCAGGAAGTGCAGCGGCACGCTGACGCGGATCGCGGCCTTCTCGTCCACGCGCAGGAAGTCCATGTGCATCATCAGCTGCTTGAACGGATGCTTCTGCCAGTCGCGCACCAGCACCTTCTGCACCTTGCCGTCGACGTTCAGGTCGAGTACCGAGGAGAAGAACCACTCGTTCTTGGCGGCGAGCAGGATGGTGTTGTGCTCGATCTGGATGCTCTCGGGAGCCTGACCGGCGCCGTACACCACGGCCGGCACGAAGCTCGCACGACGCAGGCGGCGGCTCGCACCTTTCCCCTCGTCCTTGCGGCTTTGCGCCTTGATTTCATGAGTCTTGGACATTTCGTTGCTACCTTGGTTTGTGAAGAACCGCCTCGCGGCGATTTCGTGACTTTCCCGCGACCAGAAAAGCCGATGGTGCCGGGCGGCCAGGCCGCGACGGCGAAATCTATGGAATCAATCCACGTACAGCGAACTCACCGACTCGCCGAAGGCGATGCGGCGAATGGTTTCGGCCAGCAGCTCGGCGACCGAGAGTTGGCGGATCTTGGCGCAGGCCTGCACTTCCGGGCGCAGCGGCAAGGTATTGGTGACCACCAGCTGGTCCAGATGCGAATTCTCCAGGTTGCTGATCGCCGGGCCGGACAGCACCGGATGTACGCAGTAGGCGACCACCTTGCGCGCACCACGGTCCTTCAGCGCGGCAGCGGCCGCGCACAGCGTGCCGGCGGTATCGACGATGTCGTCGACCATCACGCAGGTCTTGCCGTCGACGTCACCAATGATGTTCATCACGGTGGAGACGTTCGCGCGCGGGCGGCGCTTGTCGATGATCGCCAGGTCGGCGTCGTCCAGCCGCTTGGCGATCGCGCGGGCGCGCACCACGCCGCCCACGTCCGGGCTGACCACGATCAGGTCGTCCATGCTGTGGCTGCGCCAGATGTCGGCCAGCAGCACCGGCGAGGCATACACGTTGTCGACCGGAATGTCGAAGAAGCCCTGGATCTGGTCGGCGTGCAGGTCGACCGTCAGCACCCGGTCGACGCCGGCGGCGCCGATCATCCTGGCCGCCAGCTTGGCGGTGATCGGCACCCGCGCCGAGCGCGGCCGGCGATCCTGCCGGGCGTAGCCGAAGTACGGGATCACCGCGGTGACGCTGGCCGCCGAGGCGCGCTTCAGCGCGTCGGTCAGCGCCAGCAGCTCGAACAGGTTGACCGCGCTCGGTGCGCCGGTCGGCTGGATCACGAACACTTCCTGCTTGCGGACGTTCTCCTCGATCTCGATCTGCACCTCGCCGTCGCTGAACGTGCCGACCAGCGCCTTGCCCAGCGGCACGCCCAGGCGGTGGGCGACGTCTTCGGCCAGCGCACGATGGGCGTTCCCGGTAAACAGCATCATCGGAGTGGACGTGTCCACAGTAGTTACCTCGAAACAAAAGCCATCATGAAATGGCTGGGGCGGCAGGATTCGAACCTGCGAATGCGGGAATCAAAATCCCGTGCCTTAACCAGCTTGGCGACGCCCCAGTGATATGTGTGTATCTGCCGTGTCCGATCTGTCTCTAGTCGCCAACAGTCACGCCGCGCCCCGATGGCGCGCCGCTGCCTCATGCAGGGGCGACACGTCGACGCCCGTGGCCAGGTGCGCCGTGAACGCCGCCGGGCATTGCCGCGCCACCGCCTGCGCCCGCTCCAGCGAACGCAGTTCCAGGAACACGCAACCGCCGCTGCCGGAAAGCCGCGCCTGACCGAAGCCGCCCAGCCAGTCCAGCGCCGCGGCCACCCGCGGGTGCCGCGCACGCACCACCGGCGCGAAGGCGTTTTCGGTCGTTTCGCCGGAAACAAAGGATGAAATTGTCGCCCGCGGCGCATTTCGTGTCAATTCAGGCGCTTGAAACAACGCGGCGGTCGGCACCGGCTCGTGCGGGTCGAGCACCACATAATGGCGCGCCGGCAAGGCCAGCGGGGTGAGTCGTTCACCGACACCCTCGGCCCAGGCCGAACGGCCGCGCACGAACACCGGCACGTCGGCGCCGAGCCGGCGGCCCAGTTCCGCCAGCGCCTCCTCGTCCAGGCCCAGTTGCCACAACTGGTTCAGCGCCACCAACACGGTCGCCGCGTCGGAACTGCCACCGCCCAGCCCGCCGCCCATCGGGATGCGCTTGTCCACCGCGATATCGGCGCCCAGCGCGGTACCCGCGTGTTCCTGCAGCAGCCGCGCCGCGCGTACCACCAGGTCGGCGGACTCGGGCACGCCCGCCACCTCGCGCGTGCGCCGGATCGCGCCGTCATCGCGCACGCGCAGGCGCACCTCGTCGCCCCAGTCGAGCAGGCGGAACACCGTCTGCAGCTCGTGGTAGCCGTCCGCGCGCCGCCCGGTGATGCGCAGGAACAGGTTCAGCTTGGCCGGTGCCGGCCACACCGTCCATGCGCCGGGCACGAGCGGCGCCAGCGGCCGGCTCATGAACACGCGCAGTTCGTCAGGGAAGCCGTTCTCTCGGTCGCGATCGCGCGCGAACGCAAACGCCGGGTCGTTCTTGTCGACCACGGCAAAACCGTGCTTCGCGTAGAACGGCGCATTCCACGGCACCTCGGCCAGGGTGCCCAGGCCCACCCGCCGGTAGCCGGCTTCGCGCGCCCACGCGCAGGCGTGCTCGAGCAGCGCCGCGCCGATGCCGCGCCGACCGTACGCCGGCAACACGTCGATCTCGGCAATGCCGATCGCGCCATCGGCCAATTCGGTGTCCAGCCAGACGAAACCGACCGGCTCACCGGCTTCATCCCGCGCCACCCAGACCAGGCCGCGGTCGATCGCCTGGCGCAACAGTTCCGGCGGGATCGACACGGCCGAATAGCTGGGCCATGCCGGATGCCCGCGGAACAGCTGCACCGCCTCGCGCTCGATCGCGCACAGGGCTTCAACCTCGCTCGGCTCGGCGCGTTCGATCGGGAAAGACATGCTCGGGTTCCGGTGCGGCGACGACGGCCAGCGGGGCGCCAAGCCTAACCGATCAGCGGAATTGCCAGGACTCGATCGACAGCTTCACCTTGTACGGCGGCTTGCCGGCGAACAGCTTGGTTGGCAGCGGCGGCTGGCGGGCGTCGTCCCACTCGCGGTAGTCGACCGTCCAGCCATCCTGCTGCAGCAGCGAGGGCAGCCGGTTCTCGCCGAAGCTCAGCTCGGCCGGGCCGCTGTCCGCGCGCAGGCCGAGCACCCAGGCACGCAGATCGCGCAGCGGCACTTCCCAGCCGAGCGCCTTGTGCATCAGCGCCTCCGCATCGGGGCCATGCAACGGGCCATGCTCCACGCCTTCCAGCAGGGCGCCGTGCGGACCGCCGCTGAGGCGGAAATTCATGCCGCTGATCGCCGGCCCGCGCAGGGTGAACTCGTACTGTTCGCCGTCCTGGGTCCAGCTGAAACTGCCGCTGCCGCCGTCCTTGCCGTTGGAGACGCCAAGCCGGCCCTGCAGCACCCAGTGGTCGGCCTGCGCCAGCGCCCGTTCGCGCGCAAGCTGCGCGCCGAGCAGGCCGGCGTCACCCTTCACGCGTACCGCCGGCGGCACGCAGGCGGCAAGCAGCAGCGGCAAGGCGATGGCGAGGAAACGCAGCTGCCGCCTCATGGATGCAACCGCTTCAGGGTTTCCTGCAAGGCGACGTTGTGCGGGTCGAGCTTGCGCACCTCGTCGAAGACCCGCTGCGCGTCGCGCTGGTGGCCCTGCTTCCACAGCACTTCGCCCAAGTGCACGCCGACGTCGGCGTCCTTGCGCGCCAGCCAGGCGCCGCGCAGGGTCTGCGCGGCCTGCTCCAGGTTGCCCTTGCGGTACTGCAGCCAGCCCCAGGAATCGGCGATCGCCGGGTCGTTCGGCTTCGCGGCGCGGGCGGTGCTGATCAGCCGCTCGGCCTCGGCCAGGTCGCGGTTCGCGTCGGCGAGGGTGTAGCCCAGCGCGTTGCTGGCGTCGACGTCGCCGGGCTTGATCTTCAGCAGCTGCTGGAAGTCCTGCACGGCCTGATCGACCTGGCCGGCCTCGGCATAGGCCAGGCCGCGCCCGTACAGCAGCCCGGGGTCGTTCGGCACGACCTGCAGCGCGTGGCTGAATGCGGCCTCGGCCTTCGCGTAGTTCTGCTCGCGCAGGTACAGCTCGGCATCGGCCTGCCAGGCCTGCCGCAGCTGCTCGGGCTGGTCGAGATAGGCCAGCTGCAGCTGCCCCATCAATTCGTGCGCCTCGGCGCGCTTGCCCTGCGTGTGCAGGATCAGCGCGCTGCGCAGATCGGCATCGAACGCATGCTCGTCGGTGTCGCCCACCTGGTCGTACCAGGCCAGCGCCTCGGCCTCGCGATGCTGCATCTCGGCCAGCTGGCCGAGCAGGTACGCGCTGCTTTCGCGGATCTCCGGCGACGCGTGCTGCAGTTCCCGGTACAACGCGGCCAGCGCCTTGCCGTCCTGCTCGTGCGCGGCCAGTCCGGCGCGCATGGCGTAGGTGTCGGCGTTCTGCGGGCCGCGCGCCAGCAGCCGGCCGGCGCCGGCGTAGTCACCGGCCTGGCCGAGCATGCCGGCGTAGGCCAGGCGCAGCTGGATGCTCTGCGGTTCCTTCGCCAGCGCCTTCTGCAGCAAGGCGCGGGCGCCGTCACGGTCGCCGTCCTTGAACTTCATCTGCGCCGCCCAGGCGTAGGTCTCGGCGCTCTTGAACCGCTGCATCGCGGCGTCGGCGATCTGCACGGCGTAGGCGTGCCGGCCGAGGCGATCACCCAGTTCGCTCATCGCCAGCCAGGCGTGCGCGTCACCGGGCAGGCGCGACGGCGTGGCCAGCGCCTCCAGCAGGCGGGCCGCCTGGGCCTGGTCGCGGGCACCGACCAGCACACGGCCGAACTGGCGCCAGGCATCCTTGTCGCCGGTACCGATCAGGAACTCCAGCTGGCGCCGCGCCTCGGCGGCATCGCCACGATCCAGCGCCAGCTGGGCGCGTGCCTGCGCCAGCGCGGCGGGTTTGGCGCCCAGCGTCTGCCAGCGCTGCAGCGCACGTTCGGCAGCGACGTCGTCATGCACGGCGATCGCCAGACCGGCGGCGCGCTCGGCCACCTGCGGGTCGTTGCTCAAGGCCATCGCCTTGTCGTAGTGCGCGGAGGCCGCCTTCAGGTCGGTGCGGGTCAGCGCCATCTCGCCGGCCAGCAGTTGCGCCAGCACGTCGTGGTCGGCATCGGGGGTGACCACCGTCAGCTGCGCCAGCGGTTGCGGCGTGGCGATCGTCTCCGGGGTGGAACGCCGTGGCGCATCGGCGCAGGCGGCCAAGCCCAGCGCGAGCATCATTACTGCCGTAAAATGCCGCAGTTGCTTGAACTTGCCGGCCCCGCTCCGCACACTATTGTCCATCCACATGCCTGCTCTGGTCACCGCCTGGCGACGTCGCGTCAAGCTTAGCCTACGCCACCGGATCCCTGCCGCCGAGATGTTCCGACCACCATGCCGTTGATCGCCCTCGGGCTCAATCACCTCACCGCGCCGGTCAGCCTGCGCGAGCAGGTGGCGTTCGACACGGACGCCGCCGGCGAGGCCCTGCACGAGCTGGCCCGCGAGCCCGGCGTGGAAGAGGCGATGATCCTGTCCACCTGCAACCGCACCGAGCTGTACGTCGGCGTCGCGGCGGGCGCGGAGGACATCCCGCAGGCGTGGCTGAATCGTCATCACCATCTGACCCCCGGCAAACTGGATGAGTTCCTGTATCGGCACGACGAGGACGATGCGGTGCGCCACATGTTCCGCGTCGCCACCGGGCTGGACTCGATGGTGCTGGGCGAGCCGCAGATCCTCGGCCAGGTGAAGGACGCCTACCAGCTCGCACGCGAGGCGCAGTCGCTGAAGGCGCCGATGGACCGCCTGCTGCAGCACACCTTCGCGGTGGCCAAGCGGGTGCGCACGGACACCCGCATCGGCGCGCACACGGTGTCGGTCGCGTTCACCGCGGTGCGCCTGGCCGAGCAGGTGTTCGCCGACCTGAAGCACGCCTGCGTGCTGCTGATCGGCGCCGGCGACACCATCGAGCTGGCCGCGCGGCACCTGGCCGAAAAGCAGGTGCGCCGGCTGATCGTGGCCAACCGCACGCCGGAGACCGCGCAGGAGCTGGCTGGCCGCCACGGCGGCTACGCGATCGCGCTGGCCGACCTGCCGCAGCACCTGGCCGAAGCCGACATCGTGATTTCCTCCACCGCTGCGCGGCAGCCGATCGTGACCCGCGCGATGGTCGAGCGGGCGATGGCCGCGCGCAAACGCAAGCCGATGTTCATGGTCGACATCGCGGTGCCGCGCGACATCGAGGCCGGCGTGGGCGAGTTGCCCGACGTGTATCTGTACGGCATCGACGACCTGCGCCAGGTGATCGACGACAACCTGCGCTCGCGTGCCGCCGCCGCGCACGAGGCCGAGGCGATCATCGACCTGCAGGTGGAGCGCTACATGGCCTGGCGCCGCGCGCTGACCCTGAAGAACCCCGCCCTCGACATGCGCCAGCACGCCGAGGTCTACCGCGACGAAGTGCTGGGCAAGGCCCGCGCGATGCTGGCCCACGGCAAATCGCCCGACGAGGCGTTGGCGTTCCTCGCCAACACGCTGACCAACAAGCTGCTGCACCATCCCAGCGCGCGCCTGCGCGAAGCGGCGCTTTCCGGCGACCTCGACCTGCTGCACGCCGCGGGACGGCTGTACGGTCTGGACGAAGAAGAAGGCGGCGGCTCGCGGAACGCGTAGCGAGGGCGGCTGGCTGCCGCCTGTCGCGCCCGTTCCGCAACTCATGAAGCAGCCTGCTTCGCCTCCGCCACCCTTCACGTGATGCCATGACCCCAACCATCCGCCGCAAGCTCGAGGCACTGGCCGAGCGCCATGAGGAAATCGGCCTGCTGCTGTCGCAGCCCGAGGTGCTCGGCGACAACACGCGCTTCCGCGAGCTGTCGCAGGAATACGCCCAGCTCGAACCGGTCGCCGCCTCGCTGCGCGAGCACGACCAGGCCGAGCGCGAACTGGCCGAGACCCGCGCGATGCTGGACGACCCCGAGCTGCGCGAGATGGCGGTCGACGACGTGCACCGGCTGGAACGGCGCCTGCTCGATCTCGACGACGCACTGCAACTCCTGCTGCTGCCGAAGGACCCGCGCGACGAGGCCAACCTCTACCTCGAAGTACGCGCCGGCACCGGCGGCGACGAGGCGGCGATCTTCGCCGGCGACCTGCTGCGCATGTACCTGCGCTACGCCGAAAGCCGCCGCTGGCACGTCGAGATCCTCAGCGAACACGCAGGCGAGCACGGCGGCTACAAGGAGGTCGTGGCGCGCATCGAGGGCAAGGGCGCCTACTCGCGGCTGAAGTTCGAATCCGGCACGCATCGCGTGCAGCGCGTGCCGGAAACCGAGTCGCAGGGGCGCATCCACACCTCGGCGGCGACCGTGGCGATCCTGCCGGAGCTGGACGAGATCGACGACGTCGAGATCAACCCGGCCGACCTCAAGGTCGACACCTTCCGCGCGTCGGGCGCCGGCGGCCAGCACGTCAACAAGACCGACTCGGCGATCCGCATCACCCACCTGCCCACCGGCACCGTGGTGGAGTGCCAGGAAGAGCGCAGCCAGCACAAGAACCGCGCCCGCGCGATGAGCCTGCTGAAGGCGCGCCTGCTCGACGAGGCGCAGAGCAAGCAGAGCGCGGCGCAGGCGCAGGAACGCCGCCTGCAGGTCGGCTCCGGCGACCGCAGCCAGCGCATCCGCACCTACAACTACCCGCAGGGCCGGATCACCGACCACCGCATCAACCTCACCCTGTACCGCCTGCCCGAGATCATGCAGGGCGACCTGGGCGAACTGATCGACACGCTGACCCGCGAACACCAGGCCGACCTGCTGCAGGCGCTAGGCAGCGCCTGACAACACCGTCACGGCAGGCTGGATTACCCTGCAGCCACCCCTCCCCGTGTCGTCATTCCGGCGCAGGCCGGAGGAGCTTTTCAACAGCGAAGCTGGTCATCGCATTTCGGCTTTCGCACATCGCAAGTGCGATTCCGGCCTTCGCCGGAATGACGAGTTGAGGGGTTTCGAGGCTGGAGGTCTGGAGGATTGGAGATCGACATGGGCAAACGCTACCGCAACGCAATGAAGGAACTGCAGCTCGACCTGATCCGGCTGCAACGCGGCCTGCGCAGCAGCGGCAAGCGGTTGCTGGTGATCTTCGAGGGCCGCGATGCCGCCGGCAAGGGCGGCACCATCAAGGCCATCACCGAAAGCCTGGACACCCGCGGCTACCGCATTGCCGCCCTCGGCAAGCCGAGCGAGACCGAAACCACCCAGTGGTACTTCCAGCGCTACGTCACCCACCTGCCGAGTGCCGGCGAGTTCGTGCTGTTCGACCGCAGCTGGTACAACCGCGCGGTGGTGGAACCGGCGATGGGCTTCTGCAGCAGCACGCAATACGAAGCCTTCCTCGACGCCGTGCCGGCGTTCGAGAAACTGCTCGCCGACGACGGCATCATCCTCCTCAAGTACTGGCTGGCGGTGGACCAGGCCGAGCAGGAACAACGCTTCGCCGAGCGCGCCGACGACCCGCTGAAACGCTGGAAGCTGTCGCCGGTGGACCGGGTCGCACGGCAGAAGTACGCCGAGATGGGCCGGCTGCGCGACGTGATGATCGAGCGCACGCATGCCGAGCATGCGCCGTGGTTCGTGGTCGACTTCAACGACCAGAAGCGCGGGCGGATCAACCTGATCCGCCACCTGCTGCAACAGGTACCGTTGCACGAGGAAGCCGTGCCCGCGCTGAAACTGCCGAAGCTCAAGGGCAAGCCGAAGACCGAGCACGTCACCGACCAGGCGCTGTGGGTACCGGCCACGTTCTGAGCCTCAGGCCGTATGGAAGCCGTGCAGATCCTGCTCCGGCAGATCCTCGCGGCTGAGCGTATCGACGCGCGCCGCCGGCGGCCCCTGCCGCAACCAGCGCTCCAGCGCATCGAGCGCCGCCGGCTCGCCGCAGGCGAGCACCTCGACGCTGCCGTCGCGCCGGTTCACCGCATGGCCGGCCACGCCAAGCGCCAGCGCCTGCTCGCGGGCACTGGCGCGATAGCACACGCCCTGCACCCGGCCGCCGACGATGAACCGCGCGGTCGGCATCACTTGCCTCCGATCAGGCCTTCCAGCGACGCCTCGGTCACCGGTCCCACGATGTGTTTGGCCACCTTGCCGTCGGGGTCGATCAGGTACGTCGTGGGCAGGCCGCGCGGTTCGTCGAAATCCTTCGGCGGCTGGTCCAGGCTGACCTGGGCGATCGGGTACGCCACCGGGTGCTTGGCCAGGAACGCCTTGATGTCGGCCGGCTCGCTGTCCTCGTAGGCCAGCCCGATCGCGGTGACGTTGTTGTGCGCGGTGACGAAGCGCGAGATGTCCGGCATCTCCTTGATGCACGGCACGCACCAGGTCGCCCAGTAGTTGACGATCACCCACTTGCCGCGCTGCGCGGCCAGGTCGAACGTCTTGCCGTCCAGCGTGGCGACGTGCAGGGTCGGCTGCGCCGGCATCGCCGCCTGCGCCGGGGTGGCGAACGCCAGTGCCGCGGCCAGCACGGCAACCGGAGCGGTGAAGGATGAAAACAAGCTCATGCGGGGAGTTCCTCGGTGTCAGCCGCCGGGTCGGCGGCAGGGGGATAGATCTGGTCGAGCCGGGTGCCCAGCTTGGCCTGCAGCGCGGCGGCCAGTTCGGCCAGCAGCGCCAGCAGCTCCGGCGGCAGCGCGATGCCCAGCGCGGTCGCCTCCTCCTGCGGCTGCAGCGGCAGGCGGTAGTCGGTGTGCCGGTACACGCGCAACAGGTCGGTGCTGTCCAGGCTGCGGCACAGCAGCCAGCCGCCGGTGTCGCCGCGGCGGATCAGCTCGGCCTGCTGCAGGTCGTCGAAGTAGTCGGCGATCAGCGCGCTGCGCAGGTACGGCTCGCGCACGCGCAAGTCGGCCGGGTCCACGCAGTCGCCGCTGCGCTGCGCCTCGACGAAATGCCGCAGCACCACCAGCAGCCCGAGAAATTCGGCGCCTTCGGGCAGCGTCTGCATCGGCGCGTGGTATTCGAACGCGGACGCCGAGGCAGCGATCGACGCGGCCAGGATCACGATCACCCACGACAGGTAGATCCACAGCAGGAAGATCGGGATCGCCGCCAGCACGCCGTAGATCTGCTGGTAGGTCTGCGCCTGCTGCACGAACTGGCCGAAGCCCCAGCGCGCGATCTCGAACAGCACCGCGCCGAGCAGCGCGCCGATCGCCGCGTCGCGGCGCGATACCTTGCAGTTCGGGATCACCGTATACATCAGCCACAGCGTGAAGAACGTCACCAGGAACGGCAGCGTGCCCAGCAGGCTCTGGGTGACCCCGCTGAGCTGGTCGGCGGCGCTGTGCAGCAGCGGCGCGGCGGTCACGTACGAGGTCACCGCGATGCCGCCGACCACCAGGATCGGCCCCAGCGTCAGCGCCGCCCAGTACAGCAGCAGGCGCGAACCCCAGCTGCGCGGCTGGTGCACGCGCCAGATCCGGTTCAGCCGGTCCTCGATGCTGATCATCATCGCCAGCGCGCTGAACAGCATCACCAGGATGCTGATGCCGGTGAGCTTGCTGGCATTCGCCGCAAACCCCAGCATGGTCGCCTGCACCGCCTCGCCGGTCGACGGCACGAAATTGTTGAACACGAAGTTGATCAGCGTGTCGCGCGCCGGCTGGAACACCGGGAACGCCGAGAACATCGCGAACACCGCCACCGTCAGCGGCACCAGCGAGACCAGGGTGGTGTACGACAACGCACCCGCCGTCTCGAAGCACTTGTCGTCGACGAAGCGCTGCCAGATGAAGCGGCTGAAGCTCTTCGTGCGTTCGCGGTTGAAGCGCCGGATCATCGCTGTCCTTTCGCTGGCGGCCCGGGTGGACCACCAACATCGTGGGTACCGGCCGGTACACTAGCGTATTGGCTGTGAATGCCTCAAACGCACGAGTCGACGCCACATGAATCACGAGATCCTGGTCCTGTACTACAGCCGCAGCGGCCACACCGCCCAGCTGGCGCGGCTGCTCGCCCGCGGCATCGAGGAAGTGCCCGGCATGCGCGCGCGCCTGCGCCAGGCGCCGCCGGTGGCGCCGGTGACCGAAATCGCGCAACCGCCCGAGCCCGAGGACGGCGCGCCGTACGTGCAGAAGCAGGATCTGCTCGACTGCGTCGGGCTGGCCATGGGCAGCCCCACCCGCTTCGGCAACATGGCCGCGCCGCTGAAATATTTCCTCGACACCACCGGCGCCGAATGGGCCAGCGGCACGCTGGTCGGCAAGCCGGCGGCGCTGTTCACCTCCACCAGCACCATGCACGGCGGCCAGGAATCCACGCTGCTCTCGATGGCGCTGCCGCTGCTGCATCACGGCATGCTGCTGCTCGGCGTGCCGTATACCGAGCCGGCGCTGACCGCCACGCAAAGCGGCGGCACACCCTACGGCGCCAGCCACGTCACCGGCGCCAAGGGCGACAACCCGATCAGCGAACACGAACGCGAACTGGCCCGCGCGCTGGGCCGCCGCCTGGCCGACGTGGCCCGCCGCCTGGCGGACACGCCATGACCGCCGCCACGCGCGCGCCGATCCTGCCCGTCTATCGCGTCGGCCTGGCCGCCTGGGCCTTGCTCGTCGTGCTGCAACTCGCCTGGCATGCCTGGCTGGTGCCGCCGCAGAGCATGTCGCTGACCCTGCTGCTGGCGATCACCGTCGTCCCGCTGCTGCTGCCCCTGTTCGCCCTGCGCGACGTGCGCCGCGCCCTGCTCTGGGTCGGCATCCTCAGCCTGTTCTACTTCTGCCACGGCGTGTCCGAGGCCTGGAGTTCGGCGGGCGAGCGCTGGCTGGCGATCGCGGAGATCGTGCTGACCGTGTTGCTGATCGCGGCGCTGGGCGCCGGGGTGAGGCGGCGACCTGCTTCGCCGCCAAAGCACGATTGAGCGGCAGCGTCACGTTTGGTCGCCACCATCAACTCGGTGGAAATCAGGGGCGGCGACCAAAATTCACTTCCTGACCGTTGATCAGGTGAACTTCTCGCCATTCAGCGGAAGACCTTGCGCGAGACGGCGTGGCAAAACAAGACCTGACCCTTGGCTCTTCACTAAGACTCATTTAGGTAAAGCTTCTTTGCGCGAACGCCCGCCGCCTCGAGTGCTTTCTTCCCCAGAAGCGATTGAATGATCGAATTTCGAAGCGGAATAAAAATTGCCTCAATGCACTCTCGGTTTTGTCTGTATTTCATCAGAAAGGTTGAATTGTCGATTTCACAGCGACGTATCGCCTGCTCCTCTGCAACCGGAGCTAAGAAACCAAGGTCTTCGTAGTCTCCAGATGTAAAGACGTAGCCCCGCGTAGAAGGAAGAGACATCATCTTGTCGATGATGCTACTTGAGACACCCTTTTCGGTTAAATATGCCCGAGAGGCAATAGCAGCGGCGCTCTGACCTTGAATTTGCTGGAAGTGCTCTGCGGAACTTGCCGCAGTTTTGTCCAAATAGGGCCTATGAACAATTACGTCGCCCGCACTAATTCGAACCTGAGCCGAAGCAAAAATGTAAAAGCAAGCACTAGCACATACTTCGCTTTGTTTGACTAGAGCAGTCCAACCGCTAGATTCGACAATCTGTGCAATCTTGATTGCTTCCGATACAGAGCCTCCCGGAGAAGATAGCTGGATGTTATTGGTAACTAGATACTCAGCAGGATTGTTGCGTATCCAATCTGTTAGGTTTTTTGCATCCCCATCTTTGATTTCGCCTTCTAGTTGCAGTGTAGATGGTCCGATTGAATTTCTCGGAATGAAGGTAAATTCAGCTGCCTTTACATTCGAGGCGCCAAGAATCGAGATCAAAAGCAGAGTTTTTAATGGCATGGTGCGCATGTGCATTCTCAGAGCCCTAATGCTGGAGTTAACCGGCGGCGAAGCCGTCTACCTTGAAGGATTGTTAGGAGCCGGAGCCCCATAGCGCCTTCTTGGCGGCTTCGCTAAGAACGTCGACGATGATTTCTCGAACGCCAGATGCTACGGACAAGCCAACCTTTGCCATTGCTTTCTTGAAGCGAATTGACGCTATTTGGACACCGGGACTATCCATCGTCAGTACCGCTAAGTCTTCCCGAAATTGAGCGAGCTCCTTGTTCGTTAGCACGCCATCCGTTTCGAGCAGCTCAATCGCTGCAGCCATCTTACGCTTCGTCCATGGAAAGGCGGCACCGCAGTTATAACAATGAGGTGGAGGCTCGTATTTGCCACCTAGCGTGATGACGCCTTCGACATGGTAGTAACCACGTATTTGCGCCTCGCATTCAGGGCAAATCGTAGTCGTGAGTTCACCGCAACGCGAACAAAATTTTTCGCGGAGTTCTGGCGATATATCGGCCGAGGTAGTGGACACGTGGCCGTTGGAGCAAACTTCCGCGACACTTTAAATTCCCATAGTTGAAATTCCTAACGAGGCTCTAGAAAAAGTACCTTGACGCGGATTCGCATGACTTCAGGGGATACTTGAACCCTTCCCGACAGGCTGCGCGGCGATTGTAGAACGTTTTGTGAGGTCGCTTTTCTCCTGCCTGGCGATCAACTTACCCAACAGGGGTTTTTCTACAACTTCAACGCTTGAGTTAAGTGGCGGCGTAGCCGTCCGCCTTGGACAAATAGTTAGACAGCTTCGCCGCCGGAAGCCTTGCCTGCCTTTGTTGCTTTTGCATATGCCACCAAGACTGAAAGCGAAAGGACGACTGGCACAATGAAGCTTGAAACAAGTGGCGAAACTAGAGCCGGAAAATTTTGGCGCAAGAGGTGAATGACCGCTGCGTCGACTATCCAGACTGCAATGAAACCGAGCAGAAACGGAAACCATTTGTACTGCAAACGGAACATGCCACGGCACACCAGAAAGGTGACTGCCCACCATAAACAAACGCTCGGAAGGCAGTATCCCAGCAGTCCCGCAATATACGCGGCCATTGATGCAGGCACTTCCATAGACACTCTCCTTGCTGTTTAACGCTTGAGTTAAGCGGCGGCGTAGCCCTCCGCCTTGAACAAAATGTTAGACCGCCGCCTGCTTAGCGCGCCAATTCGCGATCTTTCTGCTTGTGAATGCGTACTGGCCAGGATGCGATGCGCCGGTACAAAGTAAAAAATTCTCAAGAGCGCGGGTGAGCATAGCGGCTGCCTCGTGCTCAAAGTCAATGTGTAGATCTTGGCCCGAGCATATGTGCTTTAGCTCATGCTTGGCGCGATTGCGGAGCTGTGCAAAGTCACGTTCTATAGCGTCGCGACCCCAGACCACCTTGAAAGTGTCAAGGAGCTCACGGAGCGTCCGCTTGAGCGAAGACTCTAGACCTTTTTCCTCAGCGATCTTGCCGAGCAACTCTTCAGCAGCGCCAGCTAACGTGATTACGGCCGGATACTCTTGACCCTGCATGTAAAAGCGCAGAGCAACCTCAAGCTGAGAGCGGGCGAGCTCTTGCTTTGGAATGCGCTGGTATGCAGAGGAAGTCATAGCGTCTGACGCTGGAGTTAAGCGGCGCGCGAGTTTCCCGCGCAACCGCTTGGACGACCGATTAGGCGCTTGCCTGCCAGCTACTTCTCGACGCATTTGAAGTGCAGCGTGGCGCTACCTTCGCGAACGAATGGAATCGCATGGTCGGCTTTTACGTCAACGGTTTCAACCGCCTTTCCCTCGCGCGAGCAAAATTCGTTTGCCTCTTTGTAGATATCCAGCTTAACCCCCTCCGGGGTGCCGAAAATGCCGGCTGCACTTTGCTTCGAGATTAGGTACGTTCCGCGATCTGCTGGCACTACCCCTGTGGATGCGCATGCGGCAAGCAGCAGTACGCATAGTGCGAGGAAGGAGAGTTTCATAGTGCGTCCCCTGTTAAGAGAAATCGAATGGGCGCCAATTGTGGCACCTCACGCTGGAGTTAAGCGGCGACGTAGCCGTCCGCCTTGAACGAATAGTTAGACCTGTAGCTGGAACTTGCCAAGAATTTCTCTGGCGTTGATGAAGTAGTCCATGCATTGCATTGCAAAAAGCGAGAGGTTGCTCGGATTAGATTCTTCGACGCCTATTTCATGTAGCCATGTGTGCGCCCAGCTCATCTGATTTCGTGGATTGGCTGGAAATAGGAGCTTGGAAAGGTCTGCCATCGCAGCGCGTAAATGAGACATTAAGTCTAATGCGGAGGAAGTTGCGTCTGGAGGAAACATTAGTTTTTCTAGCGCTTCCCTGACTTTGTTGAAGTCATTGTTTTTCTCTGCAGCAGACATAATGGCCATAATGAGGGCGGCCGCCTGATAAATCTTGGCTTTGTTTTGGAAGTTCTGAGTGGTGAGTTTATCCATAACCAGGCTGGACCTCTGGATATGCGGCTGCTCGACCATTTCTTCGAACAAGATCTCAGCTAGATCAGTTGGAGAGAGAGTGGCCCGTTCCAAGGTGTGATCTCCGGGTGGCGTCTAACGCTTAAGTTTAGCGGCGCATGCGACGCGCCCGCTGAGATAGATGGTTAGGCAGCTAGCCTGACCATTGCCCGACGCGTTTCAGAAAGCTAATGGCTTCGCCGCGCAGTGGTTCCTCCAATTCTCGGGGATCCATATCCGTACTTTTAAGCATGATATGGCCACCATCAGCCCGAATTGCTTCTCGCAGACGCTGCAGCCTCTGCCGTTTCTCCAGCCACTTCTTCAGTTCATAACTTGGCTCATTTTGGTTCACGCGAACTCCGTTTGCCTAACGAGGTTGTAGAAAAAGTGGTGGCAGCGCAGAGAGCCGGAAATATGGCCGACTAGTTGCCTGCGACAATTCAATTCTGAGTCCATTTCGATCCGCGACGCGTGATTGAGGCGCGTACGTGGGCATCAGAGATGCAAAGTCATAGATCATGGACTTTTTCTACAACCTCAACGCTTGAGGTAACCGGCGCGAACCCGCGTAGCGGGTTTGCGTCCGGTTGACCGAACTGTTAGCACTCAACTCGGCCGCCTGACCGGAATGAGCAACTCGCGGTTGCTACCCGAATGAACAATAACAGCATAGACCAAACCGCTTTGGTGCTCAGCAAAGACGGCAGCTTGCTCTACGAGACCGCACCAACGCTTGCCCGGCTCAAGCTCGTAAGGAAGGCCTTGGCCGCCGCCCGGGCGAGGAACAAGGCCGACGTGCTGATTGCGCTTACGCGCAAGGCGATGAAAGATAGATTTGTAGCTGTAGAAGGCGAGATGGGTGAGAGTTGTGAGCTTGCCCCCACGATTGATGACCTCGACCAGAATGTTTTTTGTGTCCGACCTATCACCTGCTTCTTGCATATTGGGCTGCGCCCTGACGGACAAGCGCTTACCGGATGTAGCCCACTTGTAAATGTCCCAGCCAAGAACGGCTGTAGCAATCGAGGCGCCCCACCACGCTGCAATGTCGGAAGCTGTCATTGAGTGCTAACGCTAAGTAGATTTCAAAATGCAGTGTATTCCTGCAGCCTATCCGTGTTCTCCCTATAAACACTGCAACAGGAACCCGGATGAATCAAGGACCTGATCGTCCGGCTGCAGCCTAATCCTGCAATCTAATCCTGCCTCGTTGGCCCACTGGCCAGTGCCGCAAGCATCAGTATACGAGGGACTGTAGTCCCCTCACCCAAACACCACCATGCTCTGCCGGCTCAACGCCACCGGCTCCCCACGCGGCCCCCACAACATCACGCTCTGGTTGGTGTAGCCGTCGCGGGCGGCGATCAGTTCGGCGTCGACGCGCCAGTCGTCCAGGCCGAGGTCGTCGTAGCGGTCGCGCAGCAGTTCGAGCATCCAGGTGAGCGAGCTGCCGGGGGTGGGCGTGGCGAACATCGACAGGGCGATCGGGGGGATGAAGTCGGCGAAGGCGAGTACGTGGGTTTCGCCGACAGGGCCGTCGTCGCGCAGGGAAAGCTGCAGCACGCTGTCGCGCTGGTGGCCGCCGCTGAACGGCAGGTCGCCGCGCAGCCAGTTGGCGCGAAAGTGCTGGGTGAAGGCGGGCATGCGGCCTTCGACGTAATGCAGTTCCTGCGGCGTCAGCGCCACGACGGGCGGTTGTTCGGGCTGGAAGTCCAGCACCGAGGGGCGCGCATTGCCGAATACACCGAGCAGCCGGCACAGCGTCTGCTCGCCGTCGCACAGGCTGGCCTCGACCTGGATGACGCTGCGCCCTGCGCGCAGCAGCCGCGCGCCGATGGCCACGCGGCCGGCCGGCACCGGCGCGATGAAAGTCACCTGCAGGGTGCGCAGCGGCATGTCCGCCGGCACCAGTTCGCGCATGGCGCGCAGGGCGAGCGCTGCCTGCAGGCCGCCGAAGGCGCTGCGCCCCTGCAGCCAGTCCTCGCTGACCGTAGCCTGCCAGCCGTCGCCATGGCGCGTGACCGTCTGCATCGCTTCGGAAAATCGCATGGGTGGCGCCTGCGCCGGGGAGTGGCTTTCGATGATGCCAGCGCGACGCACCGAATGCCCGCACGCCTATACTCGATACCTCGACTCTGGACGGAGCACGCCATGGCCTTCCTGCAGGATCCGCCGCAACTGCCGCACCCGTATCGCGGCGACCGCACGCTGCTGGCCTGGCTCGACCGCGCACTGCCGGCCAACCGCCGCGCCGCACTGGACGCCGACCTCGACGCGCTGGGCGACTACGCACTGATGGCCTGGCAGCGCGCCTGCGCCAGCACGCGGCGCAAGCCGGTGCTGACGCAGTGGGACGCATGGGGGCAGCGGGTGGACCGCATCGAGCTGACGCCGGCGTGGCAGGAGGGCGCGGCGATGACGACGCGCCACGCCGTGCTGGCCGCCGGCCACGGCGACAGCGAGCACGCGCGGCTGGAGGAATTCGCCCGGGTCTACCTGTACCACCTCGCCAGCGAGTTCTACACCTGCCCGCTGGCGATGACTGACGGCGCCGCCACCGCGATCAAGGCCTCCGGCAACCGTGAGCTGATCGAGCGCGCGCTGCCGCATTTCCTCAGCCGCGATCCGGCCACCTTCTGGCTCAGCGGCCAGTGGATGACCGAGACCGCCGGCGGCTCCGACGTGAGGGATACCGAAACCCTCGCGCGGCAGGATGCCGCCGGGCAGTGGCGGCTGTACGGCCGCAAGTGGTTCAGCTCGGCGGTGGTCGGCGAGGCCGCGCTGGCGCTGGCGCGGCCGGAAGGCGCCGGCAGCGGCGGCGCGGCGCTGGCGCTGTTCTACGTCGAGACGATGGACGGCGCGCGGCGCCGGCCGGAGCTGATCGTCGACCGGCTGAAGGACAAGCTCGGCACGCAGGAGCTGCCCACCGCGGAAATCCACCTGGACGGCCTGCCCGCGTGGCCGCTGGGCGAGCTGGCCCACGGCGTGCGCCAGGTGGCGCCGGTGCTCAACGTCACGCGCAGCTGGAACGCGATCTGCGCGGTCGCCAGCATGGCCCGCGCGATCGGCCTGGCGCGCGACTTCGCCGAACACCGCCGCGCGTTTGGCCGTCCGTTGATCGAGCAGCCGCTGCACGCGCAGACGCTGGCCGACCTGCAGGCCGAGTTCGAGGGCGCGTTCGCGCTGGCATTCGAAGTCGCGCACCTGCTGGGCCGGGTCGAACACGGCGCGACGGCGCCGCACGAGGCTGAGTTGCTGCGCCTGCTCACGCCGCTGGCCAAGCTGTGGACCGGCAAGCTGGCGGTGGCGATCTGCTCGGAGGCGCTGGAATGCTTCGGCGGCGCCGGCTACATCGAGGACACCGGCCTGCCGCAGCTGCTGCGTGACGCGCAGGTGTACGCGATCTGGGAAGGCACCACCAACGTGCTGTCGCTGGACAGCCTGCGCGCGCTGGCCGGCGACAGCCTGGGCCCCTTGCGCACGGCCTGCACCGACTGGCTGGACGGCGGCGACGACATGCACGCGGCCAGCGCGATCCGGCAGACGCTGGACGCCGCCGCGCGCTGGCTCGACCGGCATGCGGCCGCACGCGACACGCTGGAAGCCGGCGCGCGCGGCCTTGCCTTCACCCTGGCGCGCTGCGCCGCAGCGGCGCTGCTGGCACGCCAGGCCAGCTGGTCGAGCCGCCGCGGCGACCCACGCCCGGCCGCAGCCCTGCACCGCTTCGTTGACCTCGGCCTCGACCGGCTGGTGACCCCGGACGCGGACAACACCGCCTTGCTGCTGGGCTGACGCGCACCTGCAGGGCCGTTCTCCACACACCTCGCCACGAGGCAAAGATCAAAAGCGGCGGGCGGTGCCCGCCTACGAAGCTGGCGTAAACGGCTTTTGGTGTAGGAGCCCGCTTGCGGGCGATGCTCTTCCATGTGTGGCCAAAGCATCGCCCGCAAGCGGGCTCCTACAGGCACGCCGGTGTCGGCACGGGCTAAAATGGCGCGACTTTCCCACGGCCCACCGACATGCAGCACCTGACCATCGTCACCACCGGCGGCACCATCGACAAGATCTACTTCGACGACAAGTCGGACTACAAGATCGGCGCGCCGCAGATCGGCGAGATCCTCGGCCAGCTCGGCGTGGCGTTCCAGTTCGACGTGATCCCGATCCTGCGCAAGGACAGCCTGCACATGGGCGCCGAGGACCGCGCGCTGGTGCGCTCGACGATCGAGGCGCAGCCGCACCGCCACGTGCTGGTCACCCACGGCACCGACACCATGGTCGAGACCGCGCGCGAACTGGCCAGCATCAAGGGCAAGGTGATCGTGCTGACCGGCGCGCTGAACCCGGCGCGCTTCCAGGGTTCCGACGCGGTGTTCAACATCGGTTGCGCGGTGGCCGCGGTGCAGACCCTGCCCGACGGCGTCTACATCGCCATGAACGGCCGCGTGTGGGATCCGGCCAAGGTGCGCAAGAACCGCGACGCCAACCGCTTCGAGGAAGTGGCCGGCTGAGCCGCGCATGAAAAGGCCCGGTCGATCCGACCGGGCCCGGCTTGACGATCACTGCTCCTTGGGTAAAACGACGGACCGTCCGTGGCCCGCCAGGGGGCTTACCAGGTGGCTTTCAGCGACACGCCGGAGAACGCCGTGTAGCCGCGCACCTTGATGTAGTACGTGCCCGAGGCCGCGCTGAACGAGCAGGTTTCGTTGTTGCCGGTCAGGTACGGGCGGCAGTCGTAGCTGGTGGTGGTCGGTGCCAGACCCTTCTTCACGTACAGGTCCGCATCGCCGGTGCCGCTGGAGATCGCGATCGTCAGGTTGCTGCCCGCCGGCACCGTCACCGTATAGCTCAGCTCCTGGCTCGCCGAACCGGCCAGGCCGGTCACCGGCACGCCGTTCTGCAGGCCGCCGCTACCACCGCCACCGGTGCTGTAGGACGCCTTGACGGTGACGCCGGAGTACGCCGAGTAGCCGTGCACCTTGATGTAGTACTTGCCGGCACTCGGCGCGGCCACGCTGCAGCTTTCCGCATTGCCGGTCTTGTACGGGCGGCAGTCGTAGCTGCTGGTGGTCGGCGCGCTGCCGAACTTGGTGTACAGGTCGGCATCGCCGGTGCCGCCGGAGATCGACATCACCAGGTTGCTGGCACCGGTCGGCACGGTGATGAAGTAATCGTTGTCGGCACCTGTCGCACCCGACACGCCGGTGACGCCCACGTTGTTCTGCAGTTCGGTGGTGGTGCCGCCACCGCCGCCGCCCGCGCAGGCCACGCCCACCCCGGCGAACGCGGTGGTCACATCACTCTTGTTGTAGACCAGATCCTGGGCCGCCGATTCCACCCCGCAGGCGCCGGAGTTGAAGCTGGTGGTGGCATTCCAGTAAACCTTGTTGGCCAGCGCGAACACCTGGAAGGCCTTTTTGGTATCCCAGCCGGCGGTCTTGGCCAGCAGGCAGAACGCCTTGTTGTACACGCCGCTGCTGTAGTGCACGTCCATGGTGGAAGTGAAGTTGGCGGCATTGTCGATCGAACCGCCATCCTGGGTCGGCGTGCACATCCAGCGCAGCGCGGTACCGCTCTTCATGATGTCGGCGCCGACCAGCCAGTCGTTGCTGCCGCGGTCGAAGAATTCGGCCGCCTCGCCGGCGATGTCCGAATACGCCTCGTTGATGCCGCCTGACTGCCCTGAGTACTGCAGCGCGGAGTGCTGCTCGGTGTAGCCATGGCTGATCTCGTGGCTGGTCACGTCCAGCGACACCAGCGGGTAGAACGTGCTGGCACCGTCGCCGAAGTACATCGCCGTGCCGTTCCAGAACGCGTTCTCGTAGTTCAGTTTGTAGTGCACGTTCATCACCAGCTGGAAGTTCAGCGGCGCCACGCCGACGTAGGCCATGTACATGTCGTGGGTCACGCCGCCGAAGTGGTGGGCGTCGTTGACCGGCGAGTAGGCGCCGTTGATCGCGTCGGTGTCGCTGTTCGGGCAGGTGAAGCTGACCACCGAACCGGTGGTGCCCTGGCGCAGGTTGTTGGTCTTGACGTTGGTGTTCTGCAGCGTGCAGGTGCTGCCGGACTGGGTCACGTCGAGTGCGGCGTAGTTGGTGCCGTAGAGGTACTTGCCGGTCTTTGTGTTGCCGCCGGGACCAGTGGCGGAAGCATCAGTCAGACCGTTCCAGCTCTGGATCACTTCACCGGTGTTGGCGTCGACGATCGCGGTCGGGCGCGACGGATTGGCGCCGCCGACGAAGTAGGACACGCGGTAGACCAGGCGCGCCGTGCCGTTGTCCTGCGGGTAGACGAACAGGTCGGTCTGCTCGTTGCCGACCGTGGCGCCGCCGGCCAGGCTGGTGTGCGCATGCGACCGCAGCGCAGCGAGGGCACGGCCGCCATCCAGCTTCGGTGTGACCGAAGCCAGGCCGAGCTGACCTTCCGGCATCAGTTCGCCAGTGGCGCGCAGCGCGTTGCCGCTGGCGTCCTGCACCACGGCAATGCTGCGGCCGTAGACCGGCACGCCGCGGTACATCTGCTGCTGACGCACCACCTTGTGCCCGTTGGCAATGGCGGCGGCGCCACGCGGCGCCAACGACATGTTCTGGCCGAGGTTGAGGTGGGCGGCCAGCGAGCTGACCGGTACCGCGCCGAGATTCTGTGCACGCAAGGTCTTCGTGTTGGCAGCGGTGGCCACCGATGCGGTAGCCATGCCGATCGCGGCCACCAGCAGCTTCAGACGGTAATGATTGGGCATTGAAAAACTCCTAGACACTATTTTCGGGACAAACGGGCCCGATGCGGCCACGTAGACCCCATGCAGAATTGCCGTGCTCGGCACGGCCCCTTTTTTTCGTGTGCTGTCTAGCGATCCCAAACTACGTCCCGAACCGGCTGCTCCCCCCTTGGCATTCCGTTGCATGGGCAGCGCGTGGACGCGTAACTGCAAGACGGCGATCACGCCGCCAAAGGATCATCCGTCAACCTCCCCGATGACGAATCCGGTTACGTTATTCCTTGCGGACCATCGCAACAATCTGACTTTTTCCTACGCCGGGTGACGGCAGTCACAGGACGCGGGATCGGCGCGTGGCGCCGCAAACGGCGGGCACGCGGCCTATCGCGGCGGCGTGCGCGGTTCGATGTCGTTATTTGCTGCGCGAAGCGGCGATGCAAACTTGCGGCCAGCGACGTCGCGTGCAGCGCCGCCGGCAAGCGCGCCGGGACACGCGGAAAGCCCATGCGGTCCCCACGATCCACGCGCCGGCGCGATGGCCGGCAGGCAGCTTCAGAGCATGCCGGTTTCGAGCTTCGCCGCGTCGGACATCATCGAATGCGTCCACGGCGGGTCGAACACCAGGTCCACGTCGGCTTCGGCGATCGTGGGGATCATCTCCAGCTTGGTGCGCGCGTCGTCAACCAGGATGTCGCCCATGCCGCAGCCGGGCGCGGTCAGGGTGAGCTTCACGTAGACCTTGCGCGCGCCGGATTCGGTCTGCTCCAGGCTGAGGTCGTAGACCAGCCCCAGCTCGACCACGTTCACCGGGATTTCCGGATCGAACACGGTGCGCAACTGGTCCCACGCCAGCTTCTCCACGTCCGCATTGGTGGCGTCGTCCGGTACCTCGATCGGCGCCGGCCGCTCCTTGCCCAGCGCGTCGGCGTCGTCGCCGGCGATGCGGAACAGGTTGCCTTCCACGTAGACGGTGAAGCTGCCGCCCAGGGCCTGGGTGATGTAGCCGATCTGCCCGGCCGGCAGGGTCACCTCGTCGCCTTGCGGCACCATCACGGCGCTGCAGTCGCGCACCAGGGTGAAGGGTTCACTGCTCAGACTGAAACCGCTCATGCCAACGCCGATCCTGTATCTGCGGGCGCGGCCATGCGTCGAGCCCGGAGTGCGTATTATGCCGCTCGCCGCGTGCGGCCGCTTGTCCCAGATCAGGCCGGAACCCGCCGGAGTCAAGGGAGCCCCGCCGACGACACGTTATGATGGCCGCTTTACCCGACGGGAAAACGCATGCGCACTGCCCTCCTGACGTGTCGCCGCCGATGAGCGTGCGTACCGTGGCGCTGTCCGTGTTCGCGCTGTTCAGCGCTGCGATGCTGGGCCTGGCCGCCGGCGCCGTGTGGATGGTGGCGGCGCTGTATCTGCGCCACCCGCTGCCGTGGCTGGCATTGCCGATCGGCGCGCTGCTGGCGTGGACCATCCGCACCTGCGTGCGCCTGCCGGGCACGTTCGCCGCACTGCTGGCGGCGGGCGCCACCCTGCTGGCCGCGTTCTACGTCAACCTGCTGGTTGCCGGCGTGCTGATTGCCGGCAACATGGGCATGGGTCTGATCGAGGCGATGCGCACCGCCGGCCCCGGCATGCTGTGGCAGCTGGCACGGATGGCGCTGTCGCCGGCGGACCTGGCCGATGCCGCGCTGGGCATGCTGCTGGCCGCATGGCTGGCCTGGCGCCCGTCGCGCCGGCGCTGAAACCAGCCATCACGACGCCGGGCGGGCACCGCCCTGCGCTCCTGCAGAAACGCGGCCGGCCGCACCCACCCCATGGAAGGTGCCAGCCGACTCAGGCGTCGATGTCCTTCAGCGACGCCACCAGTTCGCCCACCGCGGCCTGGCCGTCGCCGTACAGCATGCGGGTGTTGTCGGCGTAGAACAGCGCGTTCTCGATGCCGGCGAAGCCGGTACCGCGGCCGCGCTTGATCACGATCACGTGCTTGGCCGCGCTGACGTCGAGGATCGGCATGCCGTAGATCGGCGAGGCCGGGTCGGTCTTGGCCAGTGGATTGACCACGTCGTTCGCACCGATCACCAGCGCCACGTCGGTGGCCGGGAACTCCGGGTTGATGTCGTCCATGTCGGCGATCAGGTCGTACGGTACGCCGGCCTCGGCCAGCAGCACGTTCATGTGCCCGGGCATGCGCCCGGCCACCGGGTGGATCGCGAACTTCACCTTCACCCCGCGCTTGATCAGCAGTTGCGCAAACTCCCACACCTTGTGCTGCGCCTGCGCCACCGCCAGGCCGTAGCCGGGCACGATCACCACGCGTTCGGCGTACGCCATCATCACCGCCGCGTCGGAAGCGTCGATCGGCTTCTGCGCGCCCTCGATCGCCTGCGCCTCGCCGCCGGCCGCGCCGAAGCTGCCGAACAGCACGTTGCCGATCGAGCGGTTCATCGCCTTGGCCATCAGCTGGGTCAGCAGCGTGCCGGCCGCGCCGACCACCATGCCGGCGATGATCATCGCCTCGTTGCCCAGCACGAAACCCTCGAACGACACCGCCAGGCCGGTGAACGCGTTGTACAGCGAGATCACCACCGGCATGTCGGCGCCGCCGATCGGCAAGGTCATCATCAGGCCGAAGGCGAGCGCCAGCGCGAAGAACGCCGCGATCAGCGCCGGGCTGGCGTGACTGGTGGCAAGCAGCACGCCGGCGACCACCGCCGCCGCCAGCAGCAACAGGTTCACCGTGCGCTGGCCGGGAAACACGAAGCGCTTGTCCATCCAGCCCTGCAGCTTGGCGAACGCGACCAGCGAACCGGAGAAGCTCACCGCGCCGATCAGCGCGCCGAGCACGCCCAGCGCCAGCTCGGTCGGCGACAGCGCCGGCGGCAGGCCGTTCACCGCCCAGGCTTCGGGCCGCAGCGGCGAGGTATCCGGTACCGCCTGCAGCAGGCCCAGCCCGCGCGCGTAGCCGATCAGCTCGACCGCGCCGATCGCCGCCGCCGCACCGCCGCCCATGCCGTTGTACAGCGCCACCATCTGCGGCATCGCGGTCATCGCCACGCGCTTGCCGCTCCACCAGGCGGCACTGACGCCGACCAGCACCGCGGCAACGATCAGCCCGCGGTTGTGCATGTCCGGCAGGAACAACGTGGCCAGCACCGCCAGCAACATGCCGTAGCCTGCCCACACGATGCCGCCGCGCGCGGTGCGCGGCGAACTCATGCGTTTCAGGCCGAGGATGAACAGCAGCGCGGCGAGGAAATAACAGGCCTTGATCAGCGTCGGCAACCAGCTCATCACTTGGCTCCCTTGCCGGCGTCCGGCTTGCTGGACTTGAACATCTCCAGCATCCGCTCGGTCACCACGTAGCCGCCGGCGGCGTTGCCGGCGCCCAGCAGCACGCCGATGAAGCCGATCGCGATCTCGAACGGCGTCTGCGCGTGGCCTAGCGCGATCATCGCCCCGACCAGCACAATGCCGTGCACGAAGTTGGAGCCGGACATCAGCGGCGTGTGCAGGATCACCGGCACCCGCGCGATGATTTCATAGCCGGTAAAGGCGGCCAGCATGAAGATGTACAGCGCCAGGAAACCGTCGATCATGAGCCCATCCCCCGTGAGAGCCGCCCGCCAGGACGTCGAGTCTGCATCATACGGGTGCCGGTCAACCCGTGCGAGCCTGCCGCGTTGAACACCGGGTACCCCCCGCTGGAGCCCGAGGATGCTTCACCCGACGCTGCGGCCGACGAGCCCATGAACGGCGTGGCCGGCACACTCGACACGGACCTGCTGGGCGACGCGCGCGAAACGCCCGCCACGCTGGATGCGTTCCTGGCGCAGGTCGAGCGGCGCGCGTTCCGCATGGCCGAGCTGCAGCTGCGCCAGCGCGAGGACGCCATGGACGCGGTGCAGGACGCCATGCTGCGGCTGGTCAGGCACTACCGCGACAAGCCCGCCATGGAATGGGCGCCGCTGTTCTGGGGCATCCTGCGCCGGCGCGTGGTCGACCTGCAGCGCCGGCGCAAGGTGCGCTCGATCGTGGTGGGCTGGCTCGGCGGCGGCCGCGACGACGACGGCGACGAACTACCCGCATGGGAGCCGGCCGACCCCGGCCAGGATCCGCTGGGCCGGCTGCACGACGTGCAGTCGTATGCGGACCTGGCCGCCGCGGTCCGGCAACTGCCACAGCGCCAGCGCGAAGCGTTCATGCTGCGCATGCTGGAAGGGTTGGACGTGGCGGAAACCGCCCAAGCCATGGGTTGCTCCGAAGGCAGCGTGAAAACCCATCTATCGCGCGCGATGCATCATCTGCGCGACCAACTGGAGGACTGGCGATGACTTCGCCCGACAAGCATCTCGAACAGCGCGCCCGCGAACTCTGGCACGAGGCCGCGCAGCGCATCGACCCGGCCACCGCCGGACGCCTGCGCGCGGCGCGGCGGCAGGCGCTGGACGCGGTGCAGGCCCCTGCGCGTCGTGCCGTCCGCTGGCTGATCCCGACCGGCGCCTTCGCGGTGATCGCGCTGGCCACGATGCTGGTGTGGCAGCCGTTGCCGCCGCCGCACGCCAGCACCGCGATGCAGCCCGCCAGCAGCGCCGACGAGCTGGACAACGAGCTGCCGCCGGACGCCGACAAGACCGACCCGAACCTCTACCAGAACCTCGACTTCTACGGCTGGCTGGCTTCCGCCGGCAGCCATGCCGCAGCCCGCTGAGCCATGACCCGAATCCTCCGCCCGCTCCTGCCGCTGTTGCTGGCCGCCCTGCTCGGCGGCGTCGCCGCGGCGCCGTTGCACGCGCAGGACGCGCCGCCGGCGTCCCGCGGCGACATGCCGCCGCCGCGCCCGTGGAACAGCCTCGACCCAGCCCAGCGCGACGTGCTGGCGCCGCTGCAGAAAACCTGGGACAGCCTGTCGCCGCGCAAGCAATCGCGCATGCTGCAGCGCGCCGAACGCTGGGCCACCCTGCCGCCGGAACGGCGCGAGGAAATCCGCCAGCACATCGCCCGCTGGCAACAGATGACGCCGGACGAGCGCCACCAGGCACGCGAGAACATGCGCAAGTTCCACCAGCTGCCGCGGCAGCAGCGCGAGCAGTTGCACGCCACCTTCGAGCGCTTCCAGCAACTGCCGCCGGCGCAGCGCGAGCAACTTATCCGCGAATGGCACGCGCTGCCGCCGGCCGAACGCCTGCACTGGGACGAGCGCCACGGCCACGACCGCCCATCCCCGCCCGGCCACCCCTGACCGCCAAACGCCTCGCCCTGCACGGAGCCTCCGCGAACGTGTAGGAGCCCGCTCGCGGGCGATGCTTTGAAAGCAGGGAATCGGGAATCGCAAAAGCAAAAGCATCGCCCGCGAGCGGGCTCCTACAAGGGTTGCGGCACGCGTCGAGGTTGCGGCACACAACAAGGGTTGTGGCACACGTCGAGATTTCGGCGCGCAACAGGAGTTGCGGCACGCGGCGGGATTTGCGGCGCCGTCTTACGATGCGGCGAAGCGCGCCTCGCCGGCGTGGGTGAGGCAGCTCTTCGCCACCAGCTCGTCGTCGAAATCCGGCTTCAATTCGCCATCGCGCACCAGCAGCTCGACGAAGTTGAACACGTTGCGCGCGTACATCTCCGACGCGTGCAGCGGCGCGCCGGCCGGCAGGTTCAGCGGCCCGAGGATCACCACACCGCCATGCTCGACCCGCTCGCCCGGCCGGGTCAGCTCGCAGTTGCCGCCGCTCTCGGCGGCCAGGTCGACGATCAGCGCGCCCGGCTTCATGCCCTCGACCATCGCGGCCGTGAGGATCTTCGGCGCCGGCCGCCCCGGCACCGCGGCGGTGGAGACCACCACGTCGAACGATTTCAGGTGGTCGGCCAGTGCCTGCTGCTGCGCGGCACGCTCCTCCGCCGACAGCTCGCGCGCATAGCCGCCGCTGCCGGCGGCACTGACGCCGAGGTCGAGGAATTTCGCGCCCAACGACTCTACCTGCTCGCGCGTTTCCGGACGCACGTCGTAGCCCTCAGTCTGCGCACCGAGCCGGCGCGCGGTGGCGATCGCCTGCAGGCCGGCCACGCCGGCGCCGATCACCAGCACCTTCGACGGGCGGATGGTGCCGGCGGCGGTGGTCAGCATCGGGAAGAACTTCGGCGACGCCTCGGCCGCGATCAGCATGGCGCGGTAACCGGCCACCGCCGCCTGCGAACTCAGCACGTCCATCGCCTGCGCGCGGGTAGTGCGCGGCAGCAGCTCCAGCGAGAACGCGGTGAGCTTGTGCGCGGTCAGCGCGGCGACGCGCCCGGCCGCGCCGTACGGACGCAACTGGCCGACCACCACGCTACCCTCGCGCAAGCCGGCGAACACCGCATCGGCCGGCGGCAACACGCAGGCCAGTACGTCGGCCTGCGCCAGCACGCCGGCCGCGTCGGCGAATTCGGCCTCGGCATAACTGGCGTCAGGGAAACCCGCAGCGCGCCCCGCATCACGTTCCAGCAGTACGCGCAGGCCCTTGCCGCGCAGTTTCTTCGCCATCTCGGGCGTGATCGCCACGCGCCGCTCCCCGGCGGCGGTCTCACGCAAGGCGGCTACGGTGATCGGCATGGTGCATCCCCTCGGCAGTGGTCCGGTCATCTTAGCGGCAGCGGCGGCCTTTGATCCGGACCGATCCAAAAGAGTAAGCTGGCCCGCCGGCAGCCACTGCCCGGGGTCATCGCCGGAGATCCCGATGCCCACCACTGCCGACGCTTTCGACGACCTGCTGGCCCTGGCGCGCAGCGCGCGCGAACAGGCCTATGCGCCGTACTCGAACTTCCTGGTCGGTGCCGCGCTGCTCACCCGCGACGGCCGCCGCTTCAGCGGCTGCAACGTGGAAAACGCCTCCTACGGCCTGTGCAACTGCGCCGAACGCACCGCCCTGTTCAACGCCGTCGCCGCCGGCTGCCGGCCTGGCGACTTCGTCGCCATCGCGGTGATCGCCGATACCGATAACCCGGTCAGCCCCTGCGGCGCCTGCCGCCAGGTGATGTCCGAACTGTGCGACGACGCCATGCCGGTGCTGCTGGCCAACCTGCACGGCGACACCCGGCAGACCACGGTGACCGCCCTGTTGCCCGGCTCGTTCAAGCTGCCGCAGCCGGCCTGACGGTTCGCGCGCAACGGCTGCGCCGGCTAGCATGGGCAGTCCCCACCGAAAGAACCGCTCCATGTCCGCTGCCTTGTCCCTGCTCCAGCAACGCCATTCCGTCCCCTCGCGCCAGCTCGGTGAACCGGCGCCGGACGAGGCGAGCCTGCGCGAACTGCTGGAAGCGGCGATCCGCGTGCCCGACCACGGCAAGCTGGTGCCGTTCCGCCTGATCCGCCTGCAGGGCGAGGCGAAGCTAGCGTTCGGCGAGCGGCTGGCGGCGATTGCCGAACGCCAGCACCCGGAGCTGTCCGACGCCAAGCGGGAAAAGGAGCGCACGCGCTACACCTTCGCGCCGCTGGTGATCGCCGTGGTCGCCCACCTGCACGCCGACAGCACGGTGCCGGAAATCGAGCAGAAGCTGTGCGCCGGCAACGTCGCCCACAACATCCTGCTCGGCGCTTATGCGCTGGGCTACGGCGCACAATGGCTGACCGGTTGGGCCGCCTACGACCGCGAGGCGGCCGGCGTCCTCGGCCTGGCGGAGAGCGAACATGTGGTCGGCTTCGTCCACCTCGGCACGCCGCAGATCGAGGTACCCGACCGCGAGCGCCCGGCGCTGGACCAGCTGCTCTCCACGTGGACGCCGTGAACGCATCGGCGAACGGACGTCCAGCCGTCCATCTGGTCGACGGCAGCATGTATGTTTTCCGCGCCTGGCACTCGATGCCGGACGAATTCCACGACGCCGACGGCCACCCGGTCAACGCGGTGCACGGCTACACCCGCTTCCTGTGCGAACTGCTCGAACGCGTGCAGCCCGAACACATCGCGGTGGCGTTCGACGCCTCGCTGACCAGCTCGTTCCGCAACGCGATCTACCCGCCGTACAAGGCCAACCGCGAGCTGCCGCCGCCCGACCTGGAACGGCAGTTCGTGCAATGCCGCGCGATCACCGAGGCACTCGGCGTGCACCTGATGATCGACCACAGCTTCGAGGCCGACGACCTGATCGGCAGCACCGTGTGGAACCTGCGCGCGCAAGGCTGGCGCAGCGTGATCGTCTCCGCCGACAAGGATTTCGGCCAACTGCTGGGCGAGCACGACGAACAGTGGGACTACGCCCGCGGCCTGCGCTGGGGGCCGGCCGGCGTCCACGAGAAACTCGGCGTGCACCCGCACCAGGTCGCCGATTACCTGGCCCTATGCGGCGACAGCGTGGACAACATCCCCGGCGTGCCCGGCGTCGGCGCCAAGACCGCCGCCGCCCTGCTCAGCCACTTCGGCAGCCTCGACGCGCTGCTCGAGCGCATCGACGAAGTCGCTTTCCTGCGCCTGCGCGGCGCCGTGGCCTGCGCCGCCAGACTGCGCGAACACGCCGAACAGGCGCGGCTCTATCGCCGCCTCACCCGCATCGCCCTGGACGCCCCCGGTGCCGAATCCGCCGAAACCCTGCAACGCCGCCCGCCGCCCATCGGCCAGCTCGACGCACTGTGCGAACAACTGCGCTTCGGCGCCTTCACCCGCAGCCGCCTGCACACCCTGCTGAGTTGATGCTTTTCTCCCTCCCCTGCATCGCAGGGGAGGGCTGGGGTGGGGTGCTCTTGATCTTCTCCGCCAGCCCGGAGCTACCCCCTCCTAGCCTCCCCCTGCATGCAGGGGGAGGAACCAAAAGCCCGCACCACCGCAAGAGCCGTGCTCCCTCCCCTGCATCGCAGGGGAGGG
>NZ_KE386558.1:35240-440141 GCF_000427545.1 Rhodanobacter sp. OR92
CTCGCCAGCCCGGAGCTACCCCTCCTAACCTCCCCCTGCCTTGCAGGGAGAGGAACCAAAAGCCCGCACCACCGCAAGAGCCGTGCTCCCTCCCCCACCTTGCAGGGAGGCACAAAAAAACGGCGGCCCGGAGTCCGCCGTTTTCATCATGCGAACCGGCTCAATGCGAGGCGGCTTTTGGAGCGTCCTTGGCCGTCCACTGCTTCAGCCAGGCGTTCACCGCGTCGTGCCACTGCACGCTGTTGTGCGGCTTCAGCACCCAGTGGTTCTCGTCGGGGAAGGTCAGGAACTGGCTGGGGATGCCGCGACGCTGCATGGCAGTGAACGCGCCCAGGCCCTGGGTGATCGGGATGCGGAAATCCTTGGCGCTGTGCACTACCAGCATCGGCACACGCCAGTCCTTGACGTGGTCGAGCGGGTTGAACTTCTCGTAGTTCTCCGGGTGCTCGTACTGGGTGCCGCCGTTCTCGCGCTCCTCGAACCACAGCTCCTCGGTGTCGTAGTACATGGCGCGGGTGTCGAACACGCCGTCGTGGTCGACCAGGCACTTCCACGGCTGGTTCCACACGCCGGCGATCCAGTAGGTCATGTAGCCGCCGTAGCTGGCGCCGAGCGCGCAGGCGCGGTCGCCGTCGAGGAAGCTGTACTTGTCCAGCGCGGCTTTCCAGCCCAGCTTCAGGTCCTCCAGCGGCTTGCCACCCCAGTCGCCGGAGATCGAGTCGGTGAACGCCTGGCCGTAGCCGGTGGAGCCGTGGAAGTTCACCGTCACCACCGCAAAGCCCTGGCCGGCATAGGTCTGCGGGTTCCAGCGGTAGCTCCAGCCGTTGCTCATCGCGCCCTGCGGGCCGCCGTGGATAATGAACGCGACCGGGTAGGTCTTGTCCGACTGGTAGTCGACCGGCTTCACCACGTAACCCTGCACGGTCTCGTTGTTCCAGCCCTTGAAGGTGAAGAACTCGGCGTCGCCCATCGTCGTGTTCTTCAGGTCCGCCGCATTGAAGTGGGTGACCTGCTTCAGGCCGCTGCCGTCGGCGACGGCGAGATAGACATCGGCCGGCCGCTTCAGGTCGTCACGGGTCAACAGCAGCTTGCCGGCGGCCAGCGAGAAGCCGCCCACCGTGCCCTCACCGACCAGCTGGCTGACCTTGCCGCTGGCCGCGTCGATCGCGAACAGCGGGTGCTGGCCGTTGTCGTCGGCGGTGGCGTACAGCGTCTTGCCGTCGGCGGAAAGCGCCAGGCCGCCGGGCGAGCGGTCCCACTGCGGGTCCACCTCATGCTTCGCGCCGCTGGCCAGGTCCAGCGCCATGATCGCGAAACGATCGGCCTCGAAGCCCGGCGTCTTCATCGCCAGGTAGTACAGCGTCTTGCCGTCCGGCGAGGCCACCGGGTACGCGTCCCACGCCTTGTTTTCGGCAGTGAGGTTCTTCGGTGCGGCCGAGCCGTCGGCCGGCACGCTGTACACGTCGAAATTGGTCGACCACGGCTCGCTGCTGCCGGCGATGCGCGCGTCGAAATACACGGTCCTGCCATCCGGCGCGAAGCCGAACTCGCCCTCGTCGCCGAACGGCTTGCTCGGCACGTCGCCGTCGATGCCACGGCTGAGCCGCTTCGGCTCGCCGGCCAGCTGGCCCTTGCCGTCGAAGCGGGTCACGAACAGCTGGTTGCGCCGACCGTCGGCCCAGGTATCCCAATGCCGCACGAACAGCTTGTCGTAGAGCGTGCCGCTGGCCTTGTCCTTGGCGCGCGCGTCGAGGCGCTGCTGCGTGCAGGCCAGCGTGGCGCAGTCGGTGAACACCTCGTACGACAGCAGCACCTGCTTGCCGTCCGGCGACAGCTTGTAGCCGCCGAGATCCAGCACGCCATGACTGACCTGCACCGGCACGGCATGTTTGGCCAGGCTCAAACCGCCCTTGCCGCCCAGATCCACCCGCCACAGCTGCGCCACACCCTTGGCCGGCGCCACGAAATACAGGCTGCGCCCGTCCGCCGACCAGCGCGCCGAGCCGCCCTTGTCCACCACCTTCACCGGCTGACCGCCCTTGGCCAGATCCAGCACGTAGACCGCGTTGACGCCCTTGTTCGCCGCGTAGTCGGTACTGCGCACGCCGAACGCCGCGTAGCGCCCGTCCGGCGACAGCTGCGGGTCGCCGACCCGATCCATCATCACCAGGTCGCGCACGTTGAAGGCATGCGCCCCCTCGGCCTTGACGAAGCTGGTATCCACGACGTCACCCGCCATCGCGGGCACCGCCACCAGCGCGAGCAGCAGCGCGGCAATCAGAGGTTTCATGGGGTATCCCCTTGGGTGGTCAAAGCGGTGACGGTAAAGCGCCGGCCTGCCGGGACGCAAGCAAGCCGCGACCGGGCTACCGGGGCATGGACCATACGGCCGAACGCACCGTTGTGATGCGCCGCACACTCCGTTTTCACATTTGGTACAAAACGTGCCTGTCCCCGGTGTACTCACAGGGGAGTCCACCATGTTGCGCCAGCGCATTTCCGCCGGTTTCACCTTGATCGAACTGATGATCGTCGTGGCGATCATCGCGATCCTGGCCGCCATCGCCATTCCGGCGTATCAGGATTACCTGATCCGGACGCAGGTTACCGAGGGCATGAGCCTGGCGGACGGGGCTAAGTCCGCGGTGTGGGACTTCATCTCCAACACCGGGCGGTTCCCGCCTAACAACCAGTCGGCGGGCCTGGCCAAAAACACATCGATTGGGGGCAATTACGTATCCAGTGTGGACGTGACGGGTGGTGCCATCAAGGTGCTCTACCAGGGAGCCAAAGCCAACACCCATATCAACGGCGGCAGCATATACCTGCTGCTTTCGCCCATCACCCATGCAGGCAGCATCGCCTGGACGTGCTCAGCCAGTACGCTGGATCCAAAGTACTTGCCCTCTTCCTGCCGCAGGTAGCCATAGGCTCGAATCGCCACAGCGCACACAAACTGACAATCAACGTCACTTTTGGCCTGTTCGGGACACGCCGGGCAACGCAGCACTTGGGTCACAATTTTTGGATCCACAGGGCATCATCGGCACTGCTTGCGGGCTTTCGTGACGACGGGCACAATCCAAGCGCCTACAGGTGTGAGGGAATACACCTGCGGCAAACGTGGCATACATGCTGCTTGACTTTGCCGCGAGCTTCCTGGTCGTTCCGACCATGCGAATGGGGTCCGATCCCGCCTAGGGGGATAAAGGGACTGGGGCTCAGGGGGCATCACACGGTTAGCTAACCAAAACAGAGGAACCACCATGAAGAAGATGCAGAAGGGCTTCACCCTGATCGAACTGATGATCGTGGTCGCGATCATCGCGATCCTCGCCGCGATCGCCATCCCTGCCTACCAGGATTACCTGATCCGTACGCAGGTGTCCGAGGGCGCGGTGCTGACCGACGGCGCCAAGACGGCCGTTGCCGAGTTCTACTCGAACCGCGGCGCCCTGACCAATGCCAAGAACGCCAGTATCGGTTTGGCGCAATCCCAAAGTATCAACGGACAGTACGTCAGCAAAGTTGAGGTTGTGGGTGGCGTCATCACTGCCTCGTTCGGTGGCCCGAAGGCGAACGTGACAGCCCTGCCCAGCTCCAAGACTTTCGTGCTCTCCCCCATCACCCAGTCCGGGTCGATCAAGTGGACCTGCACTGGGTCGACGGTCGATCAGAAGTACCTGCCAACTTCGTGCCGCAAGTAATCGGCGACAGACATCGCCAGCGTAGAAGGGCCGCCATGCGCGGCCCTTCTTTTTTCAGGAAATACGATGCACCGTCGTTTTTTGGCTCCTTCCCTGCTCCTGTTGTTAGGTTTGGGATTGACTTGGGTTGCTTACTCACCCGGCCTGCACGGCGGTTTTCTGTTCGACGACTTCGCCAACCTACCCGCATTGGGCGTTACTGGCCCCACTGATGATTGGCTTGCCTTTTTGCGCTACATCACTTCCGGCACTGCCGATCCCACAGGCCGCCCACTGACGCTACTGACGTTTCTGCTCGATGCACAAAATTGGCCTGCAAGTCCGTTCCCATTCAAACGTACCAACCTGATCTTCCACCTGATCAACGGAATCTTGCTCTACGCTTTGCTGGCTCAGTTAGGTCGCCTGCTGGGTCACGATGAACGGCAAAGCCGAACAGCCGCCCTGTTGGGAACCGCCCTCTGGCTGTTGCATCCCCTGCTGGTCTCCACCACGCTGTACATTGTACAGCGCGAGGCAATGCTGCCAGCCACCTGCACTCTCGTCGGCCTGCTGCTCTGGCTGCATGGTCGCCAACTGTTGACCCAAGGCAAAACCGCGGCAGGCATGGCGTGGAGCGTTCTTGGCCTGGGTGGCTTCACGCTATTGGGGATGCTAGCCAAGGCCAACGGCGTGCTGCTGCCGATATTCGCCCTGTTGATTGAGGCCGTCGTGCTTGCGCCGCGCCACCCCGTGCAACATGGCCGAGCACGACAGACACACCGGCTAGCCTTGCTTGCATGCGGCACCGCTCCCTCGCTCATCATCCTCGGCTATCTGTCTTGGACCGGCCTCCACAGCGTGCTGGCCGGCGGCCCGGTGGGATTCCGTCCGTGGAGCATTGGCCAGCGCCTGCTCACTGAACCGCGCGTGCTGCTGGACTACCTCCAGCTATTGTGGCTGCCGCGCCCATTCTCCAGTGGCCTGTTCAACGACCAGTACGTCGCCTCGACCTCGTGGCTGCAGCCAATCACCACGCTACCCGCCATATTGGCCGTGTTCGTCCTGATCGGGCTGGCTTGGCGGCAACGCCGGCGATATCCCGCACTCGCCTTGACGATGCTATTCTACTTCGCGGGCCAGTTGCTGGAATCCACCTCGATACCGCTGGAGCTCTATTTCGAGCATCGCAACTACTTACCTGCCCTGCTGATGTTCTGGCCACTTGGTCTGTGGTTGGCCGATATACGCAGCCTCCGCCTGCTCAAGGTCGCCTTAATGCTGGTGCTGCCGCTGGGCTTGGCTTGGATGACCCACGCCCGCGCCGAGCTATGGGGCAACGTGCACAGCCAAGCACTCCTTTGGGCCAAAATCAATCCCGATTCGGCACGTGCCCAGACCAATGCCGCGCAGATCGAGATGCAGGCCGGGCAACCGCAAGCGGCCATCCAACGCCTGGAAAAACTGCTCGTGGGTCAGCCAAGTCAGGTGCAGCTTGCCTTCAACCTGATCGGCGCGCGCTGCATGGTCGGCGGCATCACGGCTACTGATCTTGCTGCAGCGAAGCTCGCCATGCAGGGCACGCCGAATACCGGCACCCTGTTCACCCACTGGTTCGAGCGCACACTGCCCGTGACGATCTCCGGCGAATGCCCCGGGTTGACCCTCCAAGGCCTGCTGGAACTGATCGACACCGGGCTGGAGAATCCGAAGCTGTCCGCCGCTGGCCCCCGACAGGATCTGACCTACCTGCGTGGCAAGATCGCGCTCGCGCAGGGTCGGCCGGATGCGGCTCTGGCCGATTTCACCCGCGCGCTCGACCTGCAGGTGCGGCCCGGCATAGCCCTCGAAGCCGCCGCGACCCTAGGCGCCGCCGGCTACCCGTCACACGGCTTGCGCTTGCTCGACCACTACGAAGCGGTCAGCGGGAACGTCACGAAACCCGGCTTCGGCATGCCATGGCTGCACGCATGGGTGCTCGAACACCAGCACTACTGGCCCCACGAGCTGGATCACCTGCGCCGACAACTCGCGCTCGACGCCAGAGCAGGCTCCATGAATACTTCCCGCCATACTTCTCCAGCAGGCACTCCAGATTGATGGACCTCCTTCGCCGCTCGCCATGGCGCCTCCTGACGCTACTTGGCGCCTTCGCCATCACTCTGGCCGTCTACTGGCCGGGACTATCCGGCGGCTTCCTGTTCGACGACTACCCCAACATCGTCGACAACAAGGGCGTACAACCGCACGATGCCAGCTTTCCCTCGCTGGTCGGTGCGGCGCTGGCCTCGCCGGCCAGCGAGTTCAAGCGACCACTGTCGTCGCTCAGCTTTGCCGTCAACTACCTGACAACCGGCATCGATCCGTACTGGATGAAGCTGACCAACCTGCTGATCCATCTGCTGAACGGCTGGCTGGTGTATCTGCTCTCGATGGCGCTGCTGCGATCTGATCCCTCCGGTCGGCATCCGCGCACCCCGCTCATTGCCGCACTGATCGCTACCGGCTGGATGCTGTTGCCGATCAACCTCACCGCCGTGTTGTATGTCGTGCAGCGCATGGAAAGCATGGCCAACCTGTTCGTGCTGCTGGGGTTGCTCGGCTACGTGACAGGTCGCCGCCGCATGCTCGGGTACCTCACGGATCATGCGAGCGGCGGAACCTGGCGGGGCTTGATCCTGTGCGCAGCGAGCATCACGATACCGACAGTCCTCGGTATCCTCGCCAAGGAAACCGCGGTGATGCTTCCCCTGTATGCACTCCTGGTCGAATGGACGCTGTTCCGTTTCGGCAGGCCGATACAGGCGCAGCATGACGCGTCGTCGCCGCAACGCGCCGACCTGCGCATAATCGGCCTGTTCCTGCTAGTACTCGCCTTGCCCATGGTGGTGGGGCTGGCTTGGTTGCTGCCCGGTGTGCTGAGGCCAGAAACCTGGGCTGCTCGCGATTTCACCCTAGGCACCCGCCTGCTCAGCGAAGCGCGCATCGTCGTCGACTACATCGCCTGGATCCTGCTGCCCACGCCGGGCGCGCTGTCGTTCTATCACGACGACTTCCAGGTTTCGACCGGATTGCTCTCCCCCTGGAGCACGCTGGTCTGCATGGCTTTTCTTGCCGCCCTGATCGCATTGATGCTGTGGCTGCGCCGGAGCAGGCCATTGGCGGCGCTCGGCATCGCCCTGTTCCTCGGCTGCCAGTTGCTCACTGGCACCATCCTTCCGCTGGAACTGATCTACGAGCACCGCAACTACTTCGCCAGCTTCGGCCTGCTGCTGGCGATCGTGCCACTGCTCGCCGTACCGCGAGACTCCCTGCTACCCCTGCCGCGATATGCGTTGCTGACCGGACTGATACTCTGTTGGACCGTCCTGACCGCCCTCACCGCCTGCGCCTGGGGCAACCCGCTGCGCCTGGCAGAAGATCTCGCCGCGCGCGCCCCGCAGTCGCCGCGTGCCCAATACGAACTGGGCCGCACCTACATCATCTACTCGCACTACGATCCCGCTTCGCCGTTCACCCGGCTTGCCTACGTACCGCTGGAAAACGCGGCTGCACTGCCGAACTCATCGATTCTTCCGGAACAGGCGCTGATTTTCATGAACGCGCGCATGGGGCTGCCGATCAAGGAGGCGTGGTGGAACAGCATGATTGCCAAGCTCAGAGCGCATAAGCCTGGCGTGCAGGACGAAAGTTCGCTGGGAGCGCTAACTCGCTGCGCCCGTGAGGAACGCTGCGATCTGCCCAAGCAACATATGACCGAGGCGTTTCTTGCAGCACTGTCGCATCCACACCCAAGCGCCCGACTGTTGGCTACCTATGGAGACTACGCGTGGAATGTGCTCAACGAGCATGCGTTGGGTTTACAGATGCTCTCGGATGCCACTACCACCGCGCCAGGCGAACCCGCCTACCACATCACCTTGGCGCGCATGCTGGCGGCCCAAGGACGCTATGCAGAGGTGGAGAAACAAATTGCGGCGCTACAGTCACTCAATACCGGCGGCAGGTTGGAGCGCGATATTGCAAGCATGCGGGCGCTGGTGCCAACAGAATCCGGCGGGTGATTTTCGGTCTAACAGAGCGCCTCGCCATGACACCGCCTCAAATGGACTGACGATGCGCTAGGCTATCGGCACTCTTGGTGAAATTCCTGCGCCAACAAATGCCACGATGAGAAAATTTGCCTGTAGCAACGGCCTGTCTGACAGCGACGAAACGCACGCGACACAGGAGAGCCACAATAGTGTTGTCGTGCCATCACCGCCATAGGCGCCACACCATCATCGTACCCTCCGATCGCGTACGGACGCACCCGCGCAAACCAGTAGTGCCGTGCAATGCGCAGCGGTTTGCCGGCAGGGCGCCGGTACTCACCGTGCAAGGCTACACTGCTCATCCAGCACAGGGAATTTGTTTGTGCCGCGGTGCAGTCGGCTGCGTCACATCGGTGCAGAGTAACCCCCATGCGGTTTGAGATCCTACGCGGCCCGATTGCGAGAGGTACGATCCGCACCACATTTGTGCTCGGAATGCGGCTTGTCGTCCAAGCCGGCACGTTGTTGATCGTCGCGCGCATGTTGGGGCCGCAGCAGTTTGGCGCGTTTGCAGGCGTCAGTGCGCTGGCGGTGATTCTGGGCACGCTGTCGACCTTCGGTACGCATGTCGTACTGATCAAATCCGTATCCTCCGACCGTTCCAGTCGGCACGACATACTCGCATACGCCATACCGATTACGACAATCTGCGGCTGCGTGTTGCTCGGCATTTACTTGTCCACCGTGCTGCTGGCGCTGCCTGAAACCGGCATTCCAATGGCTGCCCTGATCGCCATCGGCGTCACGGAACTGCTAATGCAACCGCTTTACGGCCTTCCGATCGCCGAACGGCTGGCAATGGGTCAGGTGGCGCGCTCGCAGTTGATGCAAGTCCTGCCGCTGGCACTGCGTCTCATCACAGCTGCGGCCGTGTTCATGCTGGCACCCGCCAACCCACTGGCGGCGTATGCCGCGGGTTACTTCGCCGCATCATTGGTCGCGCTTGGCTTCGCAGCCATGATAACTCGCGACTGCTGGCCTCCAGTTCGCCACTGGCGACTGCCCAGTCAACGCGAATTGAGGCATACCGCAGGCTATGCAGCTTCAAACTTCACCAGCAATGGTCCAGGAGAGCTCGACAAGACCCTGGCCGCCAAGCTGCTCCCACTTGCCATGGCTGGGCTTTACTCCGCAGGTGCGCGAGTAATTGGCGCGGCTACGCTACCTGTTGTGGCGATGGTGCTTTCCGCAGTTCCTCGTCTGTTCCGCGAAGGGCGGGCGCAGCCGAAGCGCACCGCCCACCTGCTGCGCTGGGTCTTCGGAGCGGCGCTGGCCTATGGCCTTGTGTTGGCCAGCATCATGCGGCTGATCGCGCCCTGCTTCGACTGGATCTTCGGCGCGAAATACCATGGCCTCGACACCATGATTCAATGGTTGTGCCTGGCAATACCCGGGATAACGCTGCGCCTGGCGGCCGGCACGGTGCTCGTCACACTGGACAAGCCATGGTTGCGCGTCGGATATGAAATAGCCGGACTAACAGTGCTAGTGGTGGCGGCAAGTATCCTCGCGACAACGGTCGGCACGGTTGGCATGCCACTCGCGTTAGCCTTGTCCGAGTGGCTGATGGCCGCAGTGGGGATTGGCCTGATCGTAAAGATTCAGCGTCTATCATGATTCTGTACTGGTTCTGCACGGCGCCGACTAGAAATCGTATATTCTGGCTACCGCTATTGCACCCAACGCCGTGATAAGAATTAGGGATCATAGTGGTTTCTTAGGTCAGCGAGGGCGCTACAGGCAGCGCGCGGGTCGAGCCCCCTCCTTGCCGATGGGGTTGTGGTTGTAGTGGTCGCTGTTCCATGCGTCAGCATCCACCGCCGTCGTAAGCCGGAAAATTGCCCTAACCACCGTTGTTTCACCGTCCCTGCACGTTACTCACCCACACATGAATATTAATGCCACCATCACGCCAAATAAGGCCAGTGACTGGCCAGCAGATGGGATAGAAGCCGTCGATGCTTGCCCTCTCTGCGGCAGCCGCCACCGCACACTCCTACATGTCGGTTTGACGGACAGGCTATTCGGCGCACCCGGGAGTTGGTCGTTGCATCGCTGCACCGATTGTGGCCTAGGCTACCTCGCACCACGGCCCACCCGCCAAACGATCGGCTTGGCCTATGCGAACTACAGCACGCATGCCCCTGCGCTGAAGCCCAAGCGAACCGGCATACTGGGCAATCTACGCGATTGCATCCGCAACGGTTACCTTAACCGCCGCTATGGCTACAAGCTGCAGCCGGCTCCGGCCTGGGGATACTGGGCTATGTACCTCCTACCCGCACCGATCCGGTGGGAACAAGATCAGCATGCACGCCACCTGCCGCCACCCCATTCACCCTGCGAGCGATTGCTTGATATCGGCTGCGGGAACGGCGAATTTCTCATCAACGCCCGTGCGGCAGGGTGGGCCGTCCTAGGCCTCGAACCAGACAAACAGGCAGCATCCATAGGAAGGCAGCATGGTTTGGAAGTTCACTGCACCACCTACGACTGTGCCGATCTCCCGCCGGAAAGTTTTGATGTTATTACCTCCAACCAAGTGATAGAACACGTGCATGATCCGCACGCATTCGTCTCCCGGATCCATCACTGGCTCAAGCCCGGTGGAACTGTCTGGATTGGAACACCCAATCTCGACTCACTCATGCACGCGCACTTCGGTATCAACTACGGAAATCTGCACCCCCCACAGCACTTGCTCATGTTCTCGCCATCAACACTCCGCAGATTATTCGAGTATCACGGTTTCGCCTCAATTGAGTTTCATAAGCGCGGCTTCCACGACTACAGCCAGTCACTTGGGAGCGCTGCACTCATGCGCGGAGAGGCTGGCCCTTCGGTGTATCTCGGGGTCAAGCACGCACCACTCCGAGACAAGATCCGAGGCATGTACTTTGAGCTCGCAGCATGGCGGGATTTCCGAGCCTGCAGCGACTTGGTCATGTTGGCGAAAAAAGCATCGTCATGAGCACGAGTCAAAAAAATATCCATGTAGCGGTGCTCGCCTACGGCAACCGGTCACGTGAGCTTGGGCTTGTTCTTGATCGCCTTGAATCGTTAGGTATCGAGCGCATTGTCGTCATTGCCAACTGCGTCAGCCAATCTGTCCTAAATACGATCCAATCCCATGCATTGCGGGGTCGCACCAAGATCGACTCACGCAACTTCACCCACAATATAGGATCTGCTGGCGGCTACTCGGAAGCAATTCGCGCAGCCTTTTGCGATCCGTCGTGCAATGCCGTCTGGCTATTAGATGACGACAATTTACCCGCGCCCGATTGTTTCGGGAAACTGCTGGAAGCGTATCGATTGACAGGCATTAGCATCCCCACGCTGCTGGCATGCCGTCGGCCATCACTACCCGAGATGCAACGAATCGACCCTACCCAGTGGCAAAGACATCCTGCGAGGGGAAGTTGCATCGGCTTCAACTTAATCAACATCCTCAGGCGATTGCGATCCCCACCCTTGCTGGAAATAGACCCAAGTGGCCTGATTCCACTCGCGTGGACTGTTTACGGCGGATTACTCTTGCCGCGTGCGGTCTTCAACACCGGTGAGCTGCCGATGGAGTCGCTGCATCTGTACGGCGATGACATGGAGTGGACCGCACGCCTCTCCAGAAACGGATTCCGAATCATGCTCGTGCCTGAGGCTCGAATCGACGACCTGCAGCCACCGTGGAGCGCAGCAGGAGAGACCACCTCCAATCTTCTTCGCAGAATTTGTTATCTCGATGATCATCGGGTTTATTTTGAGGCAAGAAATCGAAACTGGCTCGCACTTACTGCGTTCAAAGGAAATGCGTTGCTTTACCGTCTCAATCGGTCTCTATATTTACTGGCCGCGTTGATTATCGCTGTCCGATATCAGCGCATACGCCGGTTCAGATTGCTGAGGCAAGCGATTCGGGATGCAGAGCTCGGCAAACTTGGAGATTGCTTACCCGGCAAATTGGGTGCCAAGTAGCAGTAACATTCTAACTCTATCCTACTATTGAACTACTGACTGAAGCGGAGCAAAAGCGCTTATCGTTTGCATGCAGGAGTGAGATCACGGAAACGGTTTAACAACACATCCACAGTCGCCATCCAGAGACCCTGCCACGGCCACAGGGAGTGTAAGCGCACACTGCGAATGAAGGCTCGCATCGGCAGCGAGCAGCAACGCGCCAACAAGAACAACACCCGCTCCCGACGATTATGGGCAAGTTTTCGTGCGAGTAGCCAGTGTCCGCGCACCATGTGATATTCGTAGAACAAGGAGCCATTCCGTGCACTGGTCGAAGTCGCATGCTGGACGAGAGCGTCCTGCACCCAAGTTGCGCGTAACCCTCGCTGCGCGAGGCATGCACCCAGCATGACGTCTTCCCCGTAAAAGAAGAAGTCCTCATCGAATAGGCCTTCATAATCGGTATCTGCCCCAAGCAGCAGGCAGCATCCGCTTGGGTATTCGACGGTTCCAGCATGCGCGTGCCGCAAATACAGTGCGAATACACGTTGGTAGTAACCTATCAGCGGCCGAGTCATGTGTTGCGGACCGTCCTCGACAACGGTCGGTACCGCCAAAGGCGCATCGCACAGGCAACTGGCCAACCGTTGCATCGCGCCCGCTGCCAACCGGGCATCGGAATTGATCAGTAGTACAGGGGAATGCCGCTGCGAACGAATATGCCGCAGGCCGTGATTCACGCCAGCCGCGAACCCCAGATTTCGTTCCGGACTCAACCACTCCATCACGAATCCGGTTGCCTCCAGGCGTGCGATGCCCGTTGCCATCGCCCCTACCGAGCGGCCGGCATCTTCGGAATTATCCACGACAACCGCTCGTCGGACGCCTTCGGCATGCAAGGCGTCGAGACACGCCAACGTTGCTTGCGGCGTACGAAAATGCAACACCAACGCAACGACGTCACTGCTGCTGGTCACATTCCCTCCCTGGGCTTGCGGCGAGCGCATCGTGCACGCCTCGCAGCATGTGTGAAAGTTGTGCCTTGGCGTTGCGGAAAGTAAGCAGCGCAACGCCGGCGGTAATGGTGAGTTTGACCACCGCCCAACACTTCCAGACACGCGGCACGTACGAGCGTCGCATCAACGTTACGGCATTGCGGAACAGATAGTAGTGGCGCAACGGCGAACGTGATGGCCACACCCGCCATCCAAAACACCAAAATCGCATACTGGTCTGGCCCATCCGGTGATCGAATACCGCGTTCGGGATGCCCCACAGTCCGTAGCCGGCATGCAACACGCGAAACGCCCATTCCGTATCCACGTGATCGATGAAAAAGGATTCATCGAGCCCCCCGAGCTGCTCGAACAATGCCGTCCGCACGAGCGTACCGCTACCGTTGAGGTTGGCACACGGTACCGGTTCCCTGGAATCCACTGCGGGGTATGCTCGTTTCCAGCGCCAGCGCGTGCACTGGTGAAATCCGTGCGTGAGCTTTGTCTGTGGATCACGCAACGTGGGACCGACGCAGCCGACGCGGCGACCGCTGGTTTCAAGACCCTGAAAACCCTGCATCAACGTCGCAACACTGTCAGGCTGCGGTTCGCTGTCCTGATCCAGCAACAGCACAAATGTCGCGGGTGCAGACATACTCGCTGCCGCGTGCACGCCACGATTGACCGCTGCGGCCAACCCAAGGTTGGCATCGTTGCGCAGGATCCTGACGTCCGGCCGCTGAGCTGCCAGTGTATCGATCCGGGCGAACACATCAGGCCGCGATGCATTGTCCACGATGAACTTCGTGCAATCGACGGGCAAGGTACGCAACTGCGCATCCAGCAGTGCCAAGTCGGGATTGAACGTGACCGTGACCGTCGCCAGCGTGGTGTTTTTTGTGTTCACGGAAGTCATGCTCCGCGCCAACTATGGCGATAAATCAAGTTCGAGGTGATCTCCCGCAACGGTTTCAGCCACCTATCGGGCACCATGCCAAGCCACCGCGCAAGCATGACGCGCGGCTGTTCAATGGCCACGGTTTCGCGCAGCACCTCAGTGCAGATGCGGTAACCAACGCCATCCAGAATGCGCAGCGGCTGCCGGCGAACGGCCAGGTCCAGCAGCCACTCGATCTTCAGCGCTTCCCGATCACGCGAGACCAGATCGAGCGCAACGTGGGGCAGGCGTTGAGGTCGTGGTACGGTCATCGCGGGCTGGAGGTAGAAGTGGCTGACATTATGGAGTGCAGATGGTGCTGTAGCTGCATGCCGAACTCCGGCCACGCAAATCGACGTGCAAACTCGACGCACGATGATCTCAGGCTTTCGCGCTCGGCCAAGGCGGCGATGATCGCATCGGACAGGGCCGCATAATCGCCGGGTGGCACCAGATACCCGGAGCGCCCCTCGGCCACGGCATCGACGATGCCGCCAGTGGCGAACGCCACGCTGGGCAGACCATGCGCGGCGGCCTCGACCGCCACCATGCCGAAGCCTTCCGGGTCACCGGGAATATCTCGCACCGGGAAGATGTGCACGTCGGACGCACGATAGATCGCGCCGAGTTTGGCATAGTCGGTAATAGTGCCGAGGAACAGCAGGTGCCCATCGACGCCTGCGACCCTGGCTGCGGCGCGGATGGATTCCGGCGTTTGCGCCTCGGCGTGCAGCGCCTGCCTTGGCGCATCGCCGACGACCAGCAGCAATGCTTTCGGTCGCGCGGCAACGATGCGTGGCAAGACGTGGCTGACAAACTCGCGCAGTCCCTTCCGAGTGGACAAGCGGCCGACCGACAACAGCAGGGGGCGATCACCGAGGCGGTGCGCCTGGCGAAACCGCGCTGCGCCCCCAGACACAACGAGGCTAGACGCAAAGGCACTGGATCCCGGCTTCCGCCGGGATGACGGTTCCGATCCCTGCTCGACCTTGTCGGCAGCCTCGACGGGCAAATCGACTCCGGGATGCACGATAGCGATGCGCGCGGGGTCGACCCCGACACTGCGACAAAGTTCGGCCGTAGCGTGACTGTTGGCAATGACGCGATCCGCGCTGCGGATCGCGCGCAACCAGATGGCGCGGTAGACGGGGTGCCTCACCGCCACGTCGAGACCATGCACATACACGCAGGTCTTCGCCCCGCACAACCGAGCGGCGGACCGTGCAATGGGCGCGGTGAGTCCACTACCCGCCAACATAATGTCAGGCTTCCAAGCCCGCGCCTCGCGTCGTGCCAGCATCCGAGCCTGCAGCAGGAACCTCCACAGTGGCTGCAACCGTGCCTCGCGCACGATGACACCTGCAGGGGCCATGGCGGCGGAACCGGATGGGCCGATCACACGCACATCCGCTGCCTTGGACAACTCATCGGCCATGTGCCAGTTGAGTCGCTCCATCCCGCCGACCAGCGGTGGCAGGTTACGGGTCACGAGCAGGATGCGCAGCCCCTGTGAGTCAAGCATCTCGGCGATACGTCAGCGCCGTGATCTGCTCCGACACCAGCCCGATCAGAAACACGATCACCGCAGCGCTCCACATCAGCGTGCTGCCGTTGGTGAGGCGACCTTCGTGCGCGAAGGTCCAGGCGTAGTTGGCGCAGCCGAGCAGGAAGAACAGGCCGCTCGCCGGCACGAACAGCTTCAGCGGCGAATACAGCGTGGCGATCTTGAAGATGATCAGCAGGAAGCGCACGCCGTCGCGCAGGGGTTTGATGTGGCTTTTGCCGACACGCTGTGCCGCCTTGATCGGAATGTAGGCGACCGGGTAGGCGCTCCGGAAGAACGCCATGGTGCTGGTGGTGGGGTAGCTGAAGCCGTTCGGCAGCAGGTGCAGGAACTCGCGGAACTTGTCCGCGCGCACGGCGCGGAAGCCGGAGGTGAGGTCGAGCACGGGGTGACCGGTCATCTTGGTGGCCAGCCAGTTGTAGAAGGTGTTGGCGATGCCGCGGCCGACGCCAGCTTGGCTGCCCCAATCGCGGGCGCCCACCACCATGTCGTAGCCGCGGTTCAACTGGTCGAGCAGGCGGGCGACGTCGGCCGGGTCGTGCTGGCCATCGCCGTCCATGAACACCAGGATGTCACCGCTGGCGGCACGGGTGCCGCGCTTGATCGCCGCGCCGTTGCCCATCGAGTACGGCGAACTGAGGCAGGTGACACCGTTGTCCTTGCAGATGCGGCGAGTGTCGTCGGTGGAACCGTCGTCGACCACGATGAGCTCGGCCTCGGGCTGGGCGGCGCGCAGGCGCGGCAGCAGTGCGGCCAGCGCGGGCGCCTCGTTCTTGGCGGGAAGGATGATGCTCAGGCGGTTCAACAGGCGGCTCCCCCGGGTGGAGCGGGGATCATAGCGTGAAGGCCGGGCGCAGGTTGCAGAAGGGGTTGGGTTTTTTGAGGGCTTCATCCAGCGCGGTGGCTGGGCAGCGGGGCGCCTACCCTATCGCGTCAAGTAACTTCGAAAACCCTCGAACGTCCGTCATTCCAACGAAAGTTGGAATCCAGTGCCTTGGCTGTTCAAGGGCTTGGAGTCGCTGAATCCCAGCTTTCGCCGGGATGACGAACAAAAACCGAGTTATTCGAGGTGCCCGTCAGGCAATCCGGCCAGACGTCAGGTGATCAGGCTCATGCCGGCATGTTTGGCGGCACCGCGGTCAAACGTCATGGTGTGTTCGCAGCCGGCGGACGTAGCGGTGCATGCGATCAGGCAGTCGGCAAAATCTGCCTTGGAGTTGCGGTAAACGCGCACTGCTTTCCAGACGACCTCCGCACGCTCCACTATCAACTCCTTGGTGCGTAGCAGGGCTTCCAGTGCTTCGGTGAGCTGCGCGCGGTCCAGGCCATACGCCGCACCCAGCACCCAGGCCAATTCGATCACGGATACGATCGAAATCCAGCCCGGCGCCTCGACGGTCAGCGCGTCGAGCAAGGCCGAGGCCTTGGCCGACTGCGTCGTATCGTCCTGCATGATGTAACGCACCAGGACATTGGTATCCAGGCCGATCATTTCGCCGCCGCACCCGCCGCTGCGATCGCGGCGTTCATCTGCTCGATCGACACCGGTTTGCGCGCTTTGCCGAACATGCCCTTGAGTGCGCTCACGGAGCGCGTGGCAGCGATGAACTCATACCGGCCAGGCTCGATTTCCACAAATTCCACCCGATCCCCGGCACGCACATGCATGGCCTCACGCACGGCAACCGGAATCGTGATCTGGCCCTTGCTGGTAACGCTGGCGGTGGTCATGGCCTTCTCCTTCGAGTTCCTTATATCATTGTAAGGAGCTAGAGATGCGCGATCAAGGTAGCCGGGCGCATCGGCCGTGCTTGCACCGTGCAGATGCGCGGATCACCCAGGAACCGGGCCTAGTGATTGCCTTGTCGGCAACACCATTCCGGCGAGAGCGGCGGGCAGCGCTCGCTCTACCCGCTGCTTCCTCCCCTGCTCGCCCTTCAAAGGACTTCCCATGGTCGCTGGGGAGGGTTGGTGGGGTTGCGTCCGGACGAGAGATCAAGAGCTTTACCCCCTCCTGGCCTCCCCCTGCAAGCAGGGGGAGGGACCAGATATGGAGTTCCTGCAAGCAGGGGGAGGGACCAGATATGGAGTTCCTGCACGCAGGGGGAGGGACCGGATATGGGGTTCCTGCACGCAGGGGGAGGGACCGGATATGGGGTTCCTGCGCAGGGAGGGCCCGGCTTGGTGTCCCTGGCTCAAACGGAGAGGGGCCGTGCGGGATGTCTTGACCGATACGGCAAGCGGGCCCGCGAGGTGGGTTTGCGCACTGCGTCAACCTGTGCGGCCCTGCCCACCAACGATGGGTGACCTGCGCGCCGGACTGCGGTAGATTCAACAACATACAGGGGCAAGGTCGAGTAGGTTATGTCATCTCAATTACAGCCGTCGCTTGCGGGCTTGTCCGGCATGGCCCGCCGGTTGGTCTCCGAAGGCGTGATGCCGGAGGACGTGGTACGCAAGGCCATGGCCGACAGCAGCCAGCAGAAGGCCACGCTGGGCGCCTGGCTGCTGGACCGCAGCCTGGTCGACAGCGCCGAACTGACCCGGATCGCCTCGGCCGAATTCGGCATGCCGATGATGGACGTGGCCGCGCTGAACCCGGCCACGATGCCGCTGGACCTGATCAGCGAGGCGCTGATCACCAAGCACCAGGCGCTGCCGCTGTTCCGCCGCGGCAAGCGGCTGTACGTGGGCATCGCCGACCCGATGCAGTCGCATGCGCTGGACGAGATCAAGTTCCACTCCAACTGCATGGTGGAGCCGATCCTGGTGGAGCGTGGCTCGCTGCAGCGAGTGATCGAAACCCTGCTCAACAACATGCGCAACACCATGCCCGAGATGGGCGGGGGCGAGCTGGACGAGCTGGACATCGAGGGCGGCGACGACGAGGGCGAGTCGAGCAGCGGCGTCGATGCGAACGCGAACGACGACGCGCCGGTGGTGAAGTTCGTCAACAAGATCCTGGTCGACGCGATCCGCCGCGGCGCCTCGGACATCCATTTCGAGCCGTTCGAGACGCAGTACCGCGTGCGCCTGCGCATGGACGGCATGCTGAAGGCGGTGGCCAACCCGCCGATGAAGATGGCCAACCGCATCTCCTCGCGCATCAAGGTGATGGCCCAGCTGGACATCGCCGAGAAGCGCGTGCCGCAGGACGGCCGCATCAAGCTCAACCTGTCCAAGACCCGCGCGGTCGACTTTCGCGTGAGCACGCTGCCGACGCTGTTCGGCGAGAAGATCGTGCTGCGCATCCTGGACGGCTCCTCGGCCAGGATCGGCATCGAGAAGCTGGGCTACGAGCCGAACCAGCAGAAGCTCTACGTCGATGCGATCCATAAGCCGTACGGCATGGTGCTGGTCACCGGCCCCACCGGCTCGGGCAAGACGGTGTCGCTGTACACCGGCCTGAACATGCTCAACACCGCCGAGCGCAACATCTCGACGGTGGAAGACCCGGTGGAAATCCGCGTCGAGGGCATCAACCAGGTGCAGCAGAACGTGAAGCGCGGCATGACCTTTGCCAGCGCGCTGCGCTCGTTCCTGCGCCAGGACCCGGACGTGATCATGGTCGGCGAGATCCGCGACCTGGAGACCGCCGAGATCGCGATCAAGGCGGCGCAGACCGGTCACATGGTGCTGTCCACCCTGCACACCAACGACGCGGCGCAGACCATCTCGCGCCTGATGAACATGGGCATCGCGCCGTACAACATCACCTCGTCGGTGACCCTGATCATCGCCCAGCGCCTGGCGCGGCGCCTGCACGACTGCAAGAAGCCGATCGAGCTGCCGCCCAAGGTGCTGCTGGACGCCGGCTTCACCCAGGCCGACATCGACGCGGGGCTGACCATCTATGAAGCCGGCGGCTGCGACGGCTGCAACGAGGGCTACAAGGGCCGTGTCGGCATCTACCAGGTGATGCCGATGCTGGAGGATATCCAGAAGATCATTCTGCAAGGCGGCAACGCGCTGCAGATCGCCGAGGTGGCCAAGGCCGCCGGCATCAACGACCTGCGCGCGTCGGCCCTGCTGAAGGTGAAGCAGGGGCTGACCAGCCTGACCGAGATCGACCGCGTCACCAAGGAATGAGCGGCGGATATGGGATCCCTTTTGCACCGAACTTGCGTCCGACGCCACGGTTTGACGCCGCAAAAATGGCATAAGCTGCACAAATACTGTCTGCCGCCCGCATAGGGCGGCTCCGGGACTGGTCCACTGGGGGAAGATGCGCATGGCCACGGCTACCGCAACGAACATCAACAAGGCGCGCGAGCTCGGGGCCCAGCGCGCCGAAGTCAGCAAGCTGACCACCTACGAGTGGGTGGCGCTGGACAAGCGCGGCAAGCGCATGAAAGGCGACATGCCGGCGAAGAACGCCTCGCTGGTCAAGGCCGAACTGCGCCGCCAGGGCATGAACCCGCAGACCGTGCGCGAGCGCGCCAAGCCGCTGTTCGGCGCCACCGGCAGCACGGTCAAGCCGGGCGACGTGGCCGTGTTCAGCCGCCAGATCGCCACCATGATGGCCTCCGGCGTGCCGATGGTGCAGTCCTTCGACATCATCGCCGACGGCCAGAAGAACATCCGTTTCAAGAACATCCTGCTCGACGTGAAGCAGAACATCGAGGGCGGCGCGGCGCTGCACGAGGCGCTGGCGCGCTACCCGGTGCAGTTCGACGAGCTGTATTGCAACCTGGTGCACGCCGGCGAGACCTCCGGCGTGCTGGATACCGTGCTGGACACCGTGGCCACCTACAAGGAGCGCACGGAAGCGATCAAGAAGAAGATCAAGAAGGCGCTGTTCTACCCGATGATGGTGCTGGTGGTGGTGTTCCTGGTCTGCCTGATCATGCTGTTGTTCGTGGTGCCGGTGTTCGCCAAGACCTTCCAGGATGCCGGCGCGCAGCTGCCGGCGCCGACCCAGTTGCTGGTCAGTGCCTCGGAGTTCATGCAGAGCTACTGGCTGTTGGTGGTCGGCGTGACCGTGGGCGGCGTGGTCGCGCTGGTCGTCGCCAAGAAGCGCTCGGTGAAGTTCGCCCACTTCCTCGACCGCATGGCGCTGAAGATGCCGGTGATGGGCAACATCGTGCGCAACTCGGCGATCGCCCGCTTCGCCCGCACCCTGGGCGTGACGTTCCGCGCCGGCGTGCCGCTGGTCGAGGCGCTGGACGCGGTGGCCGGCGCCACCGGCAGCGTGGTCTACGGCGATGCCGTGAAGCAGATGCGCGAGGACATCTCGGTCGGCCACCAGCTGCAGCTGGCGATGAAACAGACCAACCTGTTCCCGAACATGGTGGTGCAGATGACCGCGATCGGCGAAGAATCCGGCTCGCTGGACAACATGTTGTTCAAGGTTGCCGAGTTCTACGAGGAGGAAGTCAGCAACGCCGTCGACACCCTGTCCACCCTGCTCGAACCGATCATCATGGTGGTGCTGGGCACCCTGGTCGGCGGCATGGTGATCGCGCTGTACCTGCCGATCTTCAAGCTCGCCGGCACGTTCTGATTCCTGACGTTGCTGATGCTTGGGGAATCGAGCATCGCGGCAACCCCGCACCCTCTCCCTAAGGGAGAGGGGCTTTCAGAAAACCCGCACCTGCTTTGGAGCCCCTCTCCCCTCGGGAGAGGGGTGGGGGAGAGGGTACGATCGAGCGATGAACCCCAAGCCACCGCTACCCACGCACACGCTCAATACGGCGAAGTCGCTGCGAACCTCCGGCACCGACGCAGAGCACGAGCTGTGGTACCACCTGCGTGCCCGGCGCCTGGATGGACTCAAGTTCCGCCGCCAACATCCCATGCCGCCCTACGTCGCGGACTTTTACTGCGATGAGCTCAAGTTGGTCATCGAGCTGGACGGTTCACAGCACGATGAGCAAAGCGACTCGATCCGTACACAGGCACTGCAGCGCCAGGGCCTGTTTGTGCTGAGATTCTGGGACAATCAGGTATTGCAGGAAACCGGAGCAGTGCTTGAGGCGATCTTGAATTTCGCTCGGCACCGCACCCTCTCCCCCACCCCCACCCCTCTCCCGACGGGAGAGGGGCTTTAGAGCAAGGCCGACGCATGCCCGAACTTCCCCTTGCCCTGTGGATCGCCCTGGCCGGTGTGCTCGGCCTGCTGGTGGGCAGCTTTCTCAACGTGGTGATCCTGCGCCTGCCAGCGCGCATGGCGGCAGCGTGGCGGCAGGAGGCGTGGGATGTGCTGGAGCTCCAGGCTGACGCCGTGCCGCTGCCGCCGGGTATCGTGCGCGAGCCGTCGCATTGCCCGCACTGCAAGCACCCGTTGTCAGCGCTGGACAACATTCCGCTGCTTGGCTGGCTGCTGCTGCGCGGGCGCTGCCGCTACTGCCGGGCGGAGATTTCGATCCAGTACCCGTTGGTGGAACTGCTCAGCGGCGTGCTGAGCGCGGTGATCGTGTGGAAATTCGGGCCGTCATGGGCGGCGCTGGCGGGGCTGGCGCTGACCTGGACGCTGATCGCGCTGTCCGGCATCGACTTCCGCACCCAGTTGTTGCCCGACCAGCTCACCCTGCCGCTGCTGTGGCTGGGCCTGCTGCTGTCGCTGCTGCCGATGTTCGTCACCGCGCCGGCGTCGATCCTGGCCGCCGCGATCGGCTACCTCAGCCTGTGGAGCGTGTACTGGGCGTTCAAGCTGCTCACCGGCAAGGAAGGCATGGGCCATGGCGATTTCAAGCTGCTCGCCGCGCTGGGCGCATGGATGGGGCCGGTGGCGCTGCTGCCGGTCATCCTGCTGTCGTCGCTGATCGGCGCGCTGGTCGGCGGCACCCTGATCGCGCTGCGCAAGCATGAGCGCGAGATTCCGATGCCGTTCGGCCCGTTCATCGCCGCCGCCGGCTGGGTCTGGTTCGTGGCCGGCGCGGACCTGCTGCAGGGTTACATGCAACTGACCGGCCTGCGGTGAACGCGCGGCCACGCGCGCTGGTGATTGCCCTGACCGGTGGCGTGGCCGCCGGCAAGACGGCGGTGACGCGGCGCTTCGAGGCGCTGGGCGTGCATGTGCACGACGCCGACGTGGCCGCCCGCGAGGTGATCGAGCCGGGCACGTCGGGGCTGGCTGCGGTAGTCGACGCGTTCGGCGCCGGGGTGCTGGACGATGCGGGCCGGCTGGATCGCGCGGCGATGCGCCGTCACGTATTCGCCGACCCGACGGCACGAAAAACGCTGGAAGCCATCATCCACCCGCGCGTGCGCCAATGGCTGCACGAGCGCGCGCTGGCCGAACGCGGGCCGTATTGCCTGCTGGCGATTCCGCTGCTGGCCGAGAACATCGAGCACTATCGCTGGGTCGACCGCGTGCTGCTGATCGACGCTCCCGAAGCGGTGCAGCTCGCGCGCCTGATCGAGCGCGACGGCATCGACGAAACCCTCGCCAGCCGCATGCTGGCGCACCAGGCCAGCCGCGCCGAGCGCCTGGCCGTGGCCGATGACGTGATCGAGAACAGCGGCGACGAAAGTGCGCTGGACCAGGCCGTCGCCGACCTGCACCGACGCTACCTGGCCCTGGCGCCCGCCCGGTAGGAGCCCGCTCGCGGGCGATGCTTTGAAGGCCGGGATGACCAGACGTTCGTCTGTTGAAAGCCGGGATTCAGGATTCGGGACTCGCGAAAGCAGGAGCAAGAGCAAGAGCATCGCCCGCGAGCGGGCTCCTACAGGGTCAGGTGTCGCGCATGTCGAGCAGGGCTTGCAGGACCGGCCGATCCGCCGGGGTGAGGATCGCCATGTCCACCAGGCTGGGGAACTGCCATTGCAACGTCTGCCCTTCCAGCGGGCGCGGCTCGCCGGCCCACGCATCGACCCGCCAGGCATCGAGCAGCAGCTCACGCTCGCCATAGTTCCATGGCAGTGCGACCAGCGGTTCGGCGTGTTGCAGCGTGACGCCCAGCTCCTCGCGCAGTTCGCGCGCCAGCGCCGCCACCGGCGCCTCGCCCGGTTCGCGCTTGCCGCCGGGAAACTCCCACAGCCCGGCCAGATGCTTGCCGGGCGGACGCTGCGCCAGCAGCACGCGGCCGTCGGCATCCAGCAGCAGCCCGGCCATCACGTGCATGACCGCGCACGACACGGAAGCAGGCATCAGGCGCTGCGCAGGTATTCGACCATGTCGAAGTCGTAGGCGTGCTCTGCATCGGCCTTGTGGTGCACGCGGGAAACCTCGGTCCACTCGCTGAAGTGCACGCCGGGGAAGAACGCGTCGGCGCCGTCGATCGCAGCGGCCACCCAGGTGAGGTACATGCGGCGCGCGCGCGGCAGCGCTTCGGCGAACACCATGCTGCCGCCGATCACGATCAGGCCGGTGTTGTCGCAACGCGCCTGCGCCTCCTCGATCGAGCGCACGGTGATCTGCCCCGGATACGGCGCCTCGTGACGGCGCGTCAGCACCAGGTTGACCCGGTCCGGCAACGCGCGGCCGATCGACAGCGCGGTGTTGTAGCCCATCAGCACATTCTTGCCGGTGGTCAGCTGCTTGAACCAGCGCAGGTCATCGGGCAGGTGCCAGGGCAACTGGCCCTTGCGGCCGATCGCGAAGTTTTCGTCGAGTGCGGCAATCAGCGAAATGGCCATGGCAAATCCTTGGAAGGCTGGATGGTCAGTGGGACGGCCGGCGCCCGCGAGCGGCGCCGCCGATGACGCCCGATCTTAACAGGCGGCAACGCCGAGATGCCGGCCTCGCAGATTCCTGCGCCGCGGCTACACGGCCACGGCGGCCTTGATCGCCGGATGCGACTGATAGCCCTCGATCGCGATGTCCTCATAGCGGAAATCGAAGACCGAGCGCACCGCGGGATCGAGCTGCAGCCGCGGCAGCGGCAACGGCTCGCGGGTCAGCTGCAGGCGCGCCTGTTCGCGGTGGTTGTTGTACAGGTGGGCATCGCCCAGCGTGTGCACGAAGTCGCCCACGCCCAGGCCGCAGACTTGCGCGATCAGGTGGGTGAGCAGCGCGTAGCTGGCGATGTTGAACGGCACGCCGAGGAAGATGTCGCCGGAGCGCTGGTACAGCTGGCAGCTGAGTTTTCCGTCCGCCACGTAGAACTGGAACATGGTGTGACAGGGCATCAGCGCCATCTTCGGCAACTCGCCCACGTTCCAGGCACTGACGATCAGCCGCCGCGAGTCCGGGTTGCGCCGGATCTCCTCGACCACCCAGGCGATCTGATCGACCGCACCGCCGTCGGCGGTGGGCCACGCGCGCCACTGCCGGCCGTAGACCGGGCCAAGCTCGCCGTTCGCATCGGCCCACTCGTCCCAGATGCGTACGCCGTGTTCTTTCAGGTAGGCGATGTTGGTGTCGCCGCCCAGGAACCAGATCAGCTCGTGCACGATCGACTTCACGTGCAGCTTCTTGGTGGTGACCAGCGGAAAGCCTTCGTTGAGGTCGAAGCGCATCTGCCAGCCGAACACGCTCTTCGTGCCGGTGCCGGTGCGGTCGGTCTTTTCGGTGCCGTGGTCGAGGACGTGGCGGAGCAGGTCGAGATAGGCGCGCATCGGAGGATTCTAGCCCGTGGGGCATGACAACGGTCACTCCCGCAGCGCACTTTCCCGGCCTAGACTCGGGCCTTTCCAGCAGGAGATGAACCATGGCGCAGTGGTTTTTCAGTTACGGCAAGAACACCGACCGGATCGGCCCGCTCGACGACGCCGCGGCGCGGGCGCAGGCACAGCGCCAGCCGGACGGCTATTGCTGGCGCGAAGGTTTCACCGAATGGAAGCCGATCCGCAGCGTGGCCGAATTCGGCGGCACGCCGCTGGCGCCGCCGCCGATCCCGCCGGCGATGGGTGGCGGCCGCGCCGACGAGATCGACTACCGCATCGTCGGCACCGACATGCAGTTCGTCGAGATCGAGCTGGACCCCGGCGAAAGCGCGATCGCCGAGGCTGGCGCGCTGATGTACAAGGAAGCCGCGGTGCAGATGGACACCGTATTCGGCGACGGCTCCAGCGGCGGCCAGAGCGGCGGCGGCCTGATGGACAAGCTGCTCTCCGCCGGCAAGCGCGTGATCACCGGCGAGAGCCTGTTCACCACGGTGTTCACCCACGCTGGCAGTGGCAAGGCCAAGGTGGCGTTCGCCGCGCCCTACCCCGGCACGGTGATGGCGATGAAGCTGTCCGACCACGGCGGCCGGCTGATCTGCCAGAAGGATGCGTTCCTGGCCGGCGCGCGCGGCGTGCAGCTGGGCATCTTCTTCCAGCGCAAGATCCTCACCGGCCTGTTCGGCGGCGAGGGCTTCATCATGCAGAAGCTCGAAGGCGACGGCTGGGTGTTCGTGCACGCCGGCGGCACCGTGGTGCAGCGTGAGCTGAAGGCCGGCGAGCGGCTGGACGTGGACACCGGCTGCGTGGTCGCCTTCCACGACACGGTGAGCATGGACGTGAAGCCCGTCGGCGGCATCAAGAGCATGTTGTTCGGCGGCGAAGGCGTGTTCCTGGCCACGCTGACCGGGCCGGGCACGGTGTGGCTGCAGTCGCTGCCGTTCTCGCGCATGGCCGGGCGCATGCTGGCGGCGGCGCCGCAGGGCGGTGGCCAGCGCCGCGGCGAAGGATCGATTCTCGGCGGCCTGGGCGACATCCTCGGCGGCGACCGCAACTTCTGACCGCCCGGCGTTGTAGGAGCCCGCCTGCGGGCGATGCTTTCGATGTATAGCGAGAAGAGCATCGCCCGCGAGCGGGCTCCTACGAAGAACTCAGCCGCGCGCAGCCAGCGGCAGCGTGGGTGCGCGACGCGACATCGCCAGCAGTACCAGCCCGACTGCGATCAGCGGCAGCGACTGCATCTGTCCCATCGTCACCCACTGGGTACCGAACAGGTAACCGAGCTGCGCATCGGGCACGCGCACGAACTCCACCGCGAAGCGAAAGCAGCCGTACAGCAGCGCAAACAGGCCGGATACGAGGTAACGCGGCCGCGGCTTCAGCGAGACCAGCCACAGCACCACGAACATCAGCACGCCCTCCAGCAGCATCTCGTACAGCTGCGAGGGATGCCGCGGCAGCCGGTCCGGCGCCTGCGGAAAGATCATCGCCCACGACACGTCGCTGGGCTTGCCCCACAGCTCGCCATTGATGAAGTTGCCGAGCCGGCCCAGGCCCAGCCCGAGCGGCACCAGCGGCGCCACGAAGTCGATGGTGTCGAAGAAGTGCAGCTTCTGCTTGCGCGACCACCACCAGCCCGCGGCCAGCACGCCGAGCAGGCCGCCGTGGAAGCTCATGCCGCCATCCCACACCTTGAACAGGGTCTGCGGCGCGGTCCAGATCCAGTCGATGTCGACGTAGAACAGCATGTACCACACACGCCCGCCCACGATCACGCCGAGCATGCCGTAGAACAGCAGGTCGCCCAGCGCATCGCGGCTGACCGGCAGGCGCCCCTGCCGTCGACGGTATTCGCCCAGCACCGCCACGAAGAAAAAGCCGAGCAGGTACATCAGGCCGTACCAGTGCACCTGGATCGGGCCGAGGTGGAAGGCGACGGGATCGAAATCGACGACGTAAGGCTGGGACATGGCGACCGCGCTGACAGGCAAAGGTCAAGTGTAGCGGGACGCCGGAACGGGCGGCGGCCTCTTCCGTCACGGCTTTCGCAACCACTAGAATCCCCGCTGATCGTCCGCACTGGGGAGTTTGGACGAGGATCGCGCATCCGCCCCGCCGGGGGATGTCCGCATCCAGCCCGACCACCTTGCTCCAGGCGGCCGGACTTATTGCATGGAGCTTCAGGGGAGAAAACCGATGTCTTGCTGTCTTGCGCGGACCATGCTGTCCGCTGCCTGTCTGTTGTTGCCCGCCGCGGCCGTAGCGGCCGATCTGGTACCGGTGGAGGACTTCGCGCGTCACCCGCTGTTGACGATGCCGCGGCTCTCGCCGAATGGGCAGTACCTCGCCGTGAACATGAATGACCCCGGTGGCGATTCGCACATGCTGGCCGTCTACAAGGTGGACGACATGAAGCAGCCGGTGAGCATGCTGCGCCTGCCGAAATACGAGATTGCCGCCGATATCACCTGGGTCAGCAATACCCGGCTGGTAGTGGACAAAGGCAAGATGTACGGCTCGATCGACAAGCCTTTCCTGACCGGTGAAGTCATCGCCACCGATCTGGACGGCAGGAATCAGGACTATCTCTACGGCCGCGACAGCCTGAGGTACGGCTCGCGTGCCGCCACGCGTGGCACCGATCGGGGATGGGGCTTCGTCGAAAGCAAGCCACTGCCAGCCAATGGCCACTTCTACATGAGCACGCAGAGTTGGGAGAACACCGGTACCAGCACGCTGTACGACGTTGACGCAGGCAAGAACACCCGTCATCTGATCGGCCAGATCAGCGTCGGCGGCATGAGTTTCATGGTCGGTGCCGATGGCAAGGCCCACTTTGCTTACGGGCGCAACGACAACTACGACTACGTCGTCTACCAGCAGCAGGCAGCAGGCTGGGCCAAGATGACACCCGCCCAGGTTGGCGGCAGCTTCACACCGATCTTTTTCACCCCGGACAAACAAGGGATCTACGCCGAGTACAACGCTGGCGGCGGTCCGACTGTGCTGGTGGCACAGGACGAGAACGGCGACAACCGCAAGGTGCTCGCCAGCGACGGCTTCAGCAGCATCGGCGATATCGAATGGACGGCTTGGCCGTACCAGCCGTTCGCCACGGCACCGGCCACCGGCGTGCCCAAGGTCAGTTACCTCGATCCGAACCTGCCCATGGCAAAACTGCATCGCGCGTTGAGCCTGAAATTCCCCGGCGACTACGTCCACTTCATCGACTCCAGCGAGGATGGCGGCAAGGTGCTGTTCGAGGTCAGCAGTGACCGCGATCCGGGAACCTACTACCTGATCGATACGCACCACTACAAGGTGCTCAAGCTGTTCGCCACGGCGCCGTGGATCGATCCAGCCAGGATGGCCGAGCGTCGTCCGCTGCACTTCAAGGCCAGCGACGGCATGGAGCTGGAAGCGATCCTGACGATTCCGAAGGGCGCCAGCCAGACCAACCTGCCAATGATCCTGCTGCCGCACGGTGGCCCGATCGGCGTGCAGGACGACTGGTCTTACGACAACGGCGCCCAGTTCCTCGCCAGTCGTGGCTATCTCGTGCTGCAGGTGAATTACCGCGGATCCAGCGGCCGCGGTGAGGACTTCAAGGAGGCCGGTTACCTGAAATGGGGCACCCGCATCCAGCAGGACCTGATCGACGGCGTGAAGTGGGCGATCGCTGAGAAGTATGCCGACCCGCAGCGCATCTGCGTCTACGGCGGCAGCTTCGGCGGCTACTCGGCGATGATGACCACGATCCGTGCGCCGGGCCTGTTCAAGTGCGCGGTGGGCTACGCCGGCATCTACGACCTGAAGATGATGTACAAGAAAGGCGATGTCCGCGAAAGCAAGTCAGGCCGCAGCTACCTGAACACGGTCATCGGCAAGGACGACGCCGACCTCGACGCCAACTCGCCCGACAAGCTGGCCGACAAGATCGACGTACCGGTGCTGCTGGTCCACGGCGAAGACGACAAGCGTGCGCCGTTCGCGCAGGCCAAGGCGATGCGCGCCGCGCTCGACGCCGCGCACAAGCCGTACGAGTGGCTGAGCAAGCCGGGCGAGGGCCACGGCTTCTACGACGAGAAGAACACCATCGAGTTCTACAACCGGCTGCAGGCTTTCCTGGAGAAAAACATCGGCCCCGGCGCGTCAGGGACGCGATAGTCATCGGACAGAACCTTGCCAAGGAGCAACCATGATCATCAAGCATATCCATCGGCTGATACTGTGCGCGGCATTCGTCCTGCTCGCGCCCGTGGCCGCCCACACCAGCGAAATTCCCTACCGGGATTTCGCGCGGCACCCGCCACTGACCCATCCGGTGATTTCGCCCGACGGCAAGCACCTGGCCGTGTCGGTCCACAACGAAGATGGCAGCTACCAGCTCGGCGTGCTGGCGCTGCCGGACCTGAAGCCGGTCAGTCGCCTGAACATGGCCCCGCGCACCCTGCCCATCGGCATCACCTGGGTCAGCAACACGCGCCTGGTGATGGGGCTGGGCGAGGAAAGCGGCACGCTCGAGGCGCCGCAGGGCACCGGTGAGGTGGTGGCTGTCGACTTCGACGGCTCGCACAAGCGCGTGCTCTACAGCTGGCGCGTGCGCGACACCAAGGGCACGAACATGAACATCCTGAGCATGGTACGCGGTGCCGGCTTCATCGCCGGCACGCCGCACCAGCTCAACGGCCATGTCTACATCAGCGTCAGCCCGTTCCGCACGCATGCCAGCAGCGGCTCCCGCGACAGCGGCCAGAGCCTGATCTACGACGTCGAGACCGACAGCGGCCACGCCACGCTGATGGGCCGGATCGACGAGGCCGGCATGAGCTTCGTGCTGCACGACGACGTGGCCCGCTTCGCCTACGGCAGCAACCAGGACGACCCCTACCGCATCGACGTCTACCGCCGCGAGAATGCCGACAGCCCGTGGCAGAAGCTCCCGGCCAGCATCACCGGCAAGCACCTGGTGCCGATCCACATCAGCGCCGACGGCAAACACCTCTACTCGCTGTACAGCGCCGACGGCGGCCCCGACCAGCTGGTGGTGAGCAACCTCGACGGCAGCGCGCGCAAGGTGCTGGTCGGCGACGATTTCGCCGCGGTGGACGACGTGCTGTGGACGCCCTATCCGTACCAGCCCTACGGCGTGGTGTTCGGTGCCGGCAAACCACGTATCCAGTACCTCGACGACAGCATCTACACGCAGATCAGCCAGGCTCTCGCGGCCAAGTTCCCGGACGAGTTCCTCACCGTCGCCAGCGCCAGCCAGGACGGCATGCAGCTGATCATCGGCGCGCACAGCGACCGCGACCCCGGCACCTACGCACTGTTCGATCGCAGCAGCATGAACCTGCAGCCGCTGTTCCGCAGCCAGCCGTGGATCGACCCGCAGCAGATGGTGCCGCGCCAGCCGATCAACTTCACCGCCAGCGACGGCACCCGGCTGGCCGGCTTCCTGACCATGCCGGCCAACAGCGCCGGCAAGCCGATGCCGCTGGTGCTGCTGCCGCATGGCGGGCCGATCGGCGTGGCCGACTCGTGGGGCTATGACCCCTGGTCGCAGTTCCTGGCCAATCGCGGCTATGCGGTGCTGCAGGTCAACTACCGCGGCTCGGGCGGCCGCGGCACCGACTTCGAGCACTCCGGCTACAAGCAATTCGGCAGCGGCATCCAGCAGGACCTGATCGACGGCGTGAACTGGGCGATCAGGCAGGGCTACGCCGACGCGCGGCGCGTGTGCGTGTTCGGCGCCAGCTTCGGCGGCTACTCCTCGCTGATGGCGCCGATCCGTGCACCGGGCATGTTCAAGTGCGCGGTGGACTACGCCGGCGTATCGGACTACGCCATCGAGCTGCATCGCAGCGACACCCGCCGCTCGGCCGGCGGCCGCAACTACTTCATGCAGGCCATCGGCACCGACGACGACACCATCCGCGCGATCTCGCCGATTTATCACCTGGACAAGTTCAACATCCCGGTGCTGATCATCCACGGCAAGGACGACCCGCGCGTACCCTACGAGAACGCCACCGAACTGCGTGCGGCGCTGGACAAGGCCGGCAAGCCGTACGAATGGCTGGTGCGCGACAAGGAGCAGCACGGCTTCTACAGCGAGGAAAACAACATCGCCTTCTATGAGGCACTGCAGGCCTTCCTCGACAGGCACATCGGCAAGGGCGCGCACTGACGCAAGCCCGCGCCTCGCCGGCCATCCGAAAAGCCGCCTTCGAGCAAGGCGGCTTTTTTTGCACCCGCACCACCGCCGGAGAAGCCCCGACCAAGCGGCCAAAACCGCTCGGCGAAGGGCATCTGCAAATTGTTGCGGGCACGTGAACCTTACGTTATGGTCGAGACCGTGCGCGCCTGCCCGGTCTCGGGCATGGCGTCACAAAAGGACGGCGGAGGAAATCCCGCCAAATACCTGCGCCTGGGGAGGCCGCAGGCATTTCTGCCACACAAAAGGGGAAATTCATGCACCGCAAGCTTCTTGCAGGCGCCATCTGCGCCTCGCTGTCACTGCCGTTGTGGGCAAGCTCCGCGCACGCGCAAAACCAGGCCGACAGTCAAGCCGACCAAGCCACTACACAGGCCAGCCAGCAGGACACCAAGGCCGACAAGAAAGAGGCCACCAAGCTGCAAGGCATCCAGGTAACCGGCTCGCTGCTGCCGCGCGCACAGATCGAAACGGCCACGCCGACCATCCAGATCACCGCCGAACAGATCACCAAGCAAGGCTTCACCACTGTCGCCGAGGCCTTGCAGGCGCTACCGCAAGCCACCGGCTCGGTGCAGGGCGCGCAGTTCTCCGGCGGCTTCACCCAGGGTGCGCAGACGATCAGCCTGCTCGGCCTCGATCCCGGCTTCACGCTGTTCCTGATCGACGGCAAGCCGATGGCCGACTACCCCCTGCTGTACAACGGCTCGGGCAACTTCGTGGACATCGCCACCATCCCGATGGCGATGGTCGACCACATCGACATCGTGCCGGGCAACCAGTCCGCGATCTACGGCTCCAGCGCGATCGCCGGCGTGGTCAACATCATCCTCAAGCAGCACGTCGAAGGCGTCACCATGAATCTGCGCGGCGGCGGCTTCAGCGAGGGCGGCGGCGGCAGCCAGCGCTTCCAGCTGACCGGTGGCCACGACTGGGAGAAGGCCAAGCTGACCTACAGCGTGGAGCTGCGCAACCAGCGCCCGATCTACCGCTACCAGCGCCGCTGGTTCGACTCCAACAATGACCGCCCCGGCTTGCCGGCCGGCGCATCGCGCCCGGCCCTGGACTACCTGCTGCAGGATCTGTTCCACAGCCAGATCGGCACCGACCGCTTCTTCGTGCCGGGCGGGCAGGCCAGCTGCGACCGCGTCGCTGCCGGCTTCGGCAACACCACGGTGTACGCCACCGACGCGGCCGGCCGCGGCCACTTCTGCGGCAGCCCGAACTCGCCGGCCTACTCCACCATCATGAACGGCTCGAAGGCAGGTACCGGCTACCTGAACTTCTCCTACGACATCACGCCGAGCGCCCAGTTCTACGCGAACGCGCTCTACAACGTGACCAAGTCCGACTACTACGTCGGCTCCAACTACACCTGGTGGGGCTCGGGCGTGGACCTCGGCCCAATCTACGCCAACAATGTCGACAACGGCTCGGCGCTGGACGGCCCCGGCACGTTTGTCTCGACCCAGTACACCATCGACAGCTCGGCCGCCGGCATCGGCAACCTCGCCAACGAGAAGGACCTCAATCGCTCCTACGTGGCCAACATGGGTTTCCGCGGCACGTTCGGCGACTCCGACTGGGGCTACGACGCCTACTACCACCGCTCCGACAACGTGATCACCACCCGCCAGTTGCACCTGGTGGCCAACAAGGTCGACAACTACTTCCTCGGCGACCAGGTGGGCTGGGATCCGGTGTTCGATGCCTACCCGGCATACAACCTGAATCTCGATCGTTTCTACTCGCTCATGTCGCCGGCAACCTATCGCTCGCTGAGCGAACAGATTCGTACGCGTTCGCACACGTACACCCAGGAAGTGACCGGCACGGTTACCAACACCAATCTGTTCGATCTACCCGGCGGCTCCGCCGGCCTCGCCGTACTGCTGCAGTACGGCGACCAGAAATGGGAGAACCCCACCGACCAGCGCCTGATCGACGGCTACTTCTGGGGACTGACCGGCACCCAGGGCACCGGCAAGCGTGATCGCTACGCCGCCGCCACGGAGTTGAGCCTGCCCATTACCAGTTGGCTGACCGCCAGCACCTCGCTGCGCTACGACACCTACAAGGCCGCCGGCCGCACGGATTCCAAGGTCACCTACAAGGCCGGCCTGGAACTGCGCCCGATCGACACGCTCCTGATCCGCGGCACCTACGCCACCGCTTTCCGTGCTCCGGACATGGCGGGCCTGTTCCAGGGAGAGAGCGGCTTCTACACCAACGTGGTCGATTACTACCGCTGCCGCCTGGCCAACGGCGACAACTTCGACGTCGACACCTGCAGCTACAACAACGAGCAGGTATTCGGCACGCAGGCCGGCAACAAGGACTTGAAGAACATCACCGCCAAGTCGCTGACCGGCGGCATCGTCTGGTCGCCATCGGACAAGTTCAACATCCACGCCGACTACTACCGGATCACCATCAGCGACGAAGTGTCCCAGCGCAGCATCAACGGCATCATGTCGCTGGAGGCGGACTGCCGGATCGGCCATACCGTGGGCGGCTCGCCGGTGGACATCAACTCGCCCCGCTGCGTCGAGGCGCTGGCTCTGGTCGACCGCAACAACCCGTCCAATCCGCTGCAGTCCGGCATCAACAGCGTCCACACCTATCCGATCAATATTTCCAACGAACGGGTTACCGGCATCACCGCCGGCGCCCAGTACCGCTGGGATGCGGGTCAGGCGGGCGACTTCACGTTCGGCGCCGATTACAACGTCACCCTGGACCACACCTATCGCCAGTATCCCGGCGATCCGACCCTCGATCTGCTGACCTACCGCACCTTCCCGCGCGAGTTCAAGCATCGCGAGAGCGCCACCATCAACTGGAGCAAGGGACCGCTGAGCGCGACCTTGTACGGTCTGCGGGAGGGGCCGACGATGAACTTCAAGCAGACGGGTACGGTCGGCCCGCGAATCACCTACAACGCCAGCGTGGCGCTGCAGGTCAACGACGAGGTCAAGGTATCGCTGATCTCCAACAACCTGCTCAACAAGCGGCCGCCGCGCGACAGCACCTACACCTCGTACCCGTACTACGACGGCTTCAACTACAACGGCTACGGTCGCTCGATCTTCGCCGAGCTGGAGTGGAAGATGTTCTAGGCATCGCGACGTGGACCAAGGGGCCGGCATCTGCCGGCCCTTTTTTTTGTGCGGCATCCATCAGGGTCGACCGACGCCCGGCCTGCTCCCGCGGAACGCTGAGCAGTGTGCATGCGACACGCCCGGCAGGTATCAGAGCAGTACCGGCTGATCCGGCAGTTCGTCGCGGCGGGGCCCGCCGTCGCCGGGGAAATGCCGTTCCAGCAAGGCGTTGGCAGCGGCAATGCCGTCGAGACTGCCGGTGCGCCATTGCCCGGCGGCGTAGCTTTCGCGCATGCGGGCGCAGACCGCCGCCCATTCGTGCGCCGCCACCTTCGCCGCGATGCCGCGGTCGGCGACGATCTCGATGCGATGCTCGGCCATCAGCACGTAGAACAACACGCCGCTGTTGTGTTCGGTGTCCCATACGCGCAACTGGGCGAATACCTGGCGCGCGCGGGCCGCGGCGTCGAGGCCCTCCAGCACGGCCAGCGGTGCCAGCCGCGATTCGACCGCGAAGCGGATCTCGCCCAGGTGGTGGCGTTCGCCGGCGGCAATCGCCGCGGCCATCTCGTCCAGCAGTGCGGGCGGAAAGCGCCGCGACAGCTGGAACCAGCTACCGCATAGATTCGCCCACAATCGCCGCATGCGCGCCATCACCAGCTCCCCGAAGAACCGCCGCCGCCGAAGCTGCCGCCGCCGCCGCTGAAGCCGCCGCCGCCGAAACTTCCGCCGCCGCTGCCGCCACCCCAGCCGCCTCCACCGAAGCCGCCCCAGCCACCGCCGCCGATCGAGCGGCCGGCGCCGCCGGGCAGCAGCATCAGCACGCCGCCGACCAGCGCGCCGAGGATGCCGGCGCCCATCGAGATCAGCAGCCACAGCAAGCCGCCGACCAGCACGGCGCCCAGCGGCCCCCTGACCAGCGCCGGAGTGCGGCCGAAGATGCCGCGCAGGAACAGTGCCACGAACACGGCGATCATCAGGCCGCTCTGCAGATCGAGGCCGGGGCGGCCACGCTCGGGAGCGCCTTGCACCGGCGGCGGCAGCGCTTCGCCGTTGATCAGCTGGGTCAATGCACCGACCGCGTCGCTGATGCCGCCGAAGTAATCGTTGCTGCGGAACTTCGGGGCGATGTATTCGCGAATGATCCGCGCGGTGGCCGCATCGGGAATCGCGCCTTCCAGGCCGTAACCCACCTCGATGCGTACATGCCGATCGTCTTTCGCAATCAGCAGCAGCACGCCGTCGTCGGTACCCTTGCGGCCCACCTTGTTCGCCTCGGCCACTGCCAGCGAATAGCTCTCGATGTCCTGCTCGCCGGTGCTGCCGACCATCAGCACCACCAGTTGCGCGCCCTTGGCCTGTTCCAGCGCCACCAGCTGTGCGTCGAGCTGGTCGACCTGCTGCGCGCTCAGCGTACCGGTGAGATCGGTGACGTGCCGTGCCAGCTTCGGCACGGCAGCGGCCGCGTGCAGCAGCACCGGCAGCAGCAGCGCCAGCAGCAGCCAGCGGCGCGGGAAGCGCCCGGGCATCATCAATGCGTCGCGGCAGGCGCCGGCGCGGTGGTGCCGAAATCCACCTTCGGCGCGGTGGAGATCGCCTGTTCGTTCTCGACCGTGAAGTTCGGCTTGACCTGGTAGCCGAAGATCTTCGCGGTCATGTTGTTCGGGAAGGTGCGGATCATCGCGTTGTATGCCTGCACCGCCTGCACGTAGCGGTTGCGCGCCACGGTGACCCGGTTCTCGGTGCCTTCCAGTTGCGCCTGCAGGTTCTGGAACAGGCCGTCGGCCTTCAGCTGCGGGTAGTTCTCGCTGACCACCATCAGCCGCGACAGCGCACTGCCCAGCTCGCCCTGCGCGGCCTGGAACTGCTTGAGCTTCTGCGGATCGTTCAGCGAATCGGCGTTGACCTGCAGGCTGCCGACCCTGGCGCGCGCCTCGGTGACCTCGGTGAACACCTTCTCTTCGTGCTGGGCGTAGCCCTTGACCGTGTTGACCAGGTTCGGCACCAGGTCGGCGCGGCGCTGGTACTGGTTCAGCACCTCGGACCAGGCCGCCTTGACTGCCTCGTCCTGCTTCTGGATGGCGTTGTAGCCGCAGCCGCCGAGGCCGAAGGCGAGCAGCAACAGCACGAGGTTGCGCAGAAGTTTCATGGCATCGCTCCGATCCGGTGGAAGGCCATTCCATCATCCCATGCCGCTTGCCGCAATCGTGTCAGCACGGGGTGAACGCGCGCGCTAACCGAACAGGCGCGGACCGAGGATCAAGCCCCAGCTCAGCACCACCAGCACCAGCAGCACGAACACCGCGGCCGAACCCATGTCCTTGGCCCGTCCGGCCAGCTCGTTGAACTCCGGGCTGACCTTGTCGACTACCGCCTCGATCGCCGAATTGAGCAGCTCGGCCGACAACACCAGCATCGGCGCCAGGATCAGCGCGAATTTCTCCAGCCCGCCATGGCCCAGCCACAGGCCGAGCGGGATCAGCACCACCGCCAGGCACGCTTCCAGCCGGAACGAGGCCTCGTGCCGCCAGCCGGCCCGCAGCCCCTTCATCGACCACAGAAACGCGTTCCAGACCTGTTTCGGGCCGCGAAAACCCTCGGCGGCCATCAGCGGCGCCGCCCGGCCGACCGCAAGCGCCGCGGCGGTATCAATGCGATGGACATGGACGGCAAGACTCCCTGGAACAGGCCGGTTCGAGCGGCCGATGATGCCACAAGCGCCGGCAGCGGGCGCCCGCCGCAGCTTCGGTGTCTTGCCGCAGTGCAGCTACGCCCTGATGGCGAATGGGTTACGCTTCGTCGGTTGTGGTCCGTCCATGGGCCGCATGGCACTGGCGCGTGCCCGCATGCGCCACGGTTCGAATCTCGTACGGAAAACCTATGGCAACCCAGAACCCGCCCGTCTCGCAGACGCGCTCATTCAGCACCGTCTTCCTGATCGAAATGTGGGAGCGCTTCGGCTTCTACGGCATGCAGGTGTTGATGGTCACCTACATGGTAAAGAAGCTCGGCTTTGAAGACAGCAAGGCCAACCTGATCTGGGGCGCCGCCGCGGCGCTGATCTACGCCACGCCGGCGATCGGCGGCTGGGTCGGCGACAAGCTGATCGGCACCCGCCGCACCATGCTGCTCGGCGCCGTGGTGCTGACGCTGGGCTACGCGATGCTGTGGATTCCGACCAACAACGCCTATTTCCTGTACGTCGCGCTCGGCGTGATCATCGTCGGCAACGGCTTCTTCAAGCCGAACGCCGGCAACCTGGTGCGCAAGATCTACGAGGGCGACGACACCAAGATCGACAGCGCGTTCACCATCTACTACATGGCGGTGAACATCGGCTCGACCATCTCGATGCTGCTGACGCCGTGGATCCGCGACTACGTGGGCGCCAAATACGGCGACGCCTGGGGCTGGCACACCGCGTTCGGCGTCTGCGCGGTCGGCCTGGTGCTCGGCCTGGTCAACTACACGCTGATGCACCGCACGCTGGCGCACATCGGCTCGCCGGCCGACGACAAGCCGGTCGACGTCAAGCGCCTCGGCACCGTGCTGCTGGCCGCGATCGGCATGGTGTTCGTCTCCGCCTTCATCCTGCAGGACCAGACGGTCGCCCAATGGTGCGTGTACGCCGCCGGCGTGGTGATCCTGGGCATCTTCGTGCACCTGATCCGCAGCAGTGAGCCGCACGAGCGGGCCGGCCTGGTCGCCGCGCTGGTGCTGACCGTGCAGACGATCTTCTTCTTCATCTTCTACCAGCAGATGTCGACCTCGCTGAACCTGTTCGCCCAGCGCAACGTCGACCTCTCGTTCGGCCTGTTCGGCCTGCATCTGTTCAACTGGATTCCCGAGCAGTTCCAGTCGCTCAACGCGATCTGGATCGTGCTGCTGAGCCCGGTGCTGGTGCTCGCCTACAACACCATGGGCAAGGTCGGCAAGAATCCGTCGGTGGCGGCCAAGTTCGCCTGGGGCTTCGCCGCCGTGGCGATCGGCTTCTTCATCTACGGCGTCGGTGCCCGCTTCGCGGTGAACGGCCAGGTTTCGTCGTGGATCATGGTGTGGGGCTACGGCCTGTATTCGCTGGGCGAGCTGCTGGTGTCGGGCCTCGGCCTGGCGATGATCGCGCGCTACGTGCCGGCGCGCATGGGCGGCTTCATGATGGGCGCCTACTATGTGGCCTCGGGCATCTCGCAGTACCTGGGTAGCGTGGTGGCCAACTTCGCCAGCATCCCGACCGACATCAAGGATCCGCTGGTGTCGCTGCCGATCTATACCGCGCTGTTCAACAAGCTCGGCTTCGCCGGCGTGGCCTGCACGGTGATCGCGCTGGCGATGCTGCCGCTGATGAAGAAGCTGTCGAGCAGCCATTCCGACTCCGTCGCCAACAACCCGCTGCCGCCCGTGCGCAGCGAGGAATTCAACACGCCGACGTGAGCCGCCGTGCCCGTCGCGCACGGCGCGGCGGGCACGCCGTTTTCAGCAAGCCCGGAAGATCGCCATGCCGCACCGATCCACCCAACGCATCGGCCTGTTTGCGCTGACGCGCACGCTGGCCTGGCTGCGGATCTGCGCCATCGCCGGCCAGAGCGCCGCCGTGCTGGTGTGCGCCTGGTGGATGCAGCTGGCCATTCCGCTGCTGCCGCTGCTGCTCGGCATCGGCCTGCTCGCGGTGTTCTCGGTGTTCGCCGCGTGGCGGCTGACCCAGCCGTGGCCGCTGCGCGAATGGGAGGCGGTCGGCCACATCGCCTTCGACACGCTGGTGCTGGGCTACCTGCTGTACTTCACCGGCGGCGCCAGCAACCCTTTCATCACCCTGCTGCTGGTGCCGATCGCGCTCAGCGCGGCGGCGCTGCCCGGCCGGGCGGTACTGACGGTGGCCGCGCTGGCCGGCGTCGCCTACGTGAGCCTGCTCTACTCGTACGTGCCGCTGCCGCTGCCGATGGCCGCCGATTCGCCCAGCCGGTTCACGCTGCACGTGGTCGGCATGGGCGTGAACTTCGTGATCATGGCGCTGCTGCTGAGTTTCTTCATCAGCCGACTGGCGCATGTCCTGCGCCTGCAGCAGCTCGAAGTGCAGCGCGTGCGCGAACGCGCGCTGCGCGACGAGGGCATCCTGGCCATCGCCACCCAGGCCGCCGGTGCGGCGCACGAGCTCAACACGCCGCTGTCCACCATGCGCACCCTGCTGCCCGAACTGCGCCGCGAGCATGCCGACGACGAGACGCTGGCCGAGGACCTGGCGCTGCTGGAGAGCCAGGTCGACCGCTGCCGCACGATCCTTCGCGAGATGGTCGCCTTCGGTAAGGCGCAGCTGTCGCAGGAGCCGGAACGGCTCACGGTGGCGGTGTTCATCCACGGCTGCCTGGAGCGCTTCCAGTTGCTGCGGCCGGAAGCCGAAGTGACCCTGCCGCTGGACGAGGACGTCGCCCGGATCGTGCTGCGGACCCCGCCAGGCCTGCGTCACGCGCTGCTCAACCTGCTCAACAACGCCGCCGACGCTTCGGCCATCAACCATTCCAACGCGGTGGCGCTGCACGTCTCGCGCGACGGCGAGTGGCTGCAGCTGAGCGTGCGCGACCACGGCCCCGGCTTCGACACCGAAGGCGAGCTGACCCTGCTTGGCTACTCGCGGAAGCAGACCGGGCTGGGCATCGGCCTGGCCCTGGCCGAAGCCACGGCCGAGCGGCTCAACGGCGAGCTGATTGCCAGCAATACCGCGCGCGGCGCCGAGGTCTGTCTGCGCCTGCCACTGGCGGTGATCGCCGAGAGATAACCTGCCGGACGTGCAAGTGCCGCCGCTTCCGGCAAGAATGGGCGCCTGATCCACTTCCAGGAAACACCGCCGATGACCGAGTTGCCTCATGCCGCCACGGCCCGCCCGCTGCTGCTGGTCGACGACGACACCACCTTCCTGCGTGTGCTGGCGCGCGCGCTCGGCTCGCGCGGCTTCGAAGTCATCACCGCCAGCAACTTCGAGGAGGCGCGGGCGCTGACGCGGCGGCACAGCCCGCGCTACTGCGTGCTCGACTTGAAGTTGGGCGAGGAGAACGGCCTGCGCCTGATTCCCGAGCTGCACACTCTGGTGCCGGACCTCCGCGTGCTGCTGCTGACCGGCTACGCCTCGATCGCCACCGCGGTGGAGGCGATCAAGCGCGGCGCCCACGACTATCTGGCCAAGCCGGTCGACGCCGACGCCGTGGTGCGCGCCCTGCTCGACGGCGACAACGAGAGCGACAGCGACGGCGACCTGCCGGACGCGCCCGAACAGCCGCTGGCGCTGCGCCGGCTGGAATGGGAGCACATCCAGCGCGTGCTGACCGAATGCGACGGCAACATCTCCGAGACCGCCCGCCGCCTCGGCATGCACCGCCGCACCCTGCAGCGCAAGCTGAGCAAGCACCCGGTACGCGAACGCCCCGACCGGGAAGACTAGACCGCATTCGCAGGAGCGCGCCGGGCACCTTTCGCCGTGCCCATGCGTCCCATCGCCGCCCTCGCTGCGACAACGCGCCATCTGTCGCGCGCACGGCAGCGGACTATCCTTGCAACCCTAGACCCCCATCCAGAGTGTCGTCTTGAACACCCTACCCCTCGGCCTTTGTGCAGTCGCACTCGCCGTGTCCGCCAGCTCGCTGCTGGCCGCCGATGAACCCGCCCCCGCCACCACCCTCGCCCCGATCTCGGTACACGCCAGCGACACCATGGTGATGGAAACGCCCAGCGTGCAGGTCCGCCTAAAACGGGAAAAGCTGCAGCAGCAGAACCTCACCGAAAGCGCCGACGCACTCAAGTACGCACCGAACATGATGGTGCGCAAGCGCTACATCGGCGATCCGAACGCGGTGATCAGCGGCCGCAACGCGGGCACCCTGCAGAGCGCGCGCAGCCTGGTCTACGCCGACGGCCTGCTGCTCTCCAACCTGATGACCAACGGCTGGGACGGCGCGCCGCGCTGGGGCATGGTGGCGCCCGAGGAAATCGGCGCCGTCGACATCCTCTATGGACCGTATTCCGCGCTGTACCCGGGCAACTCGCTGGGCAGCACCGTGCTGGTCCACACCGTGCTGCCGCAGCAGCTGACGGCCAGCGTGAGCACCCAGTTCTTCAGCCAGGATTACCGCGACGCGTACGGCGCCGGCGGCCACTACAACGGCCATCAGGCTGCCGCCACGCTGGGCGACAAACAGGGGCGCTTCAGCTGGCTGCTGGAATTCAGCCGGCTCGACAACCATGGCCAGCCGATGCAATACGCCACCGCGAAGGCCGGCGGCAATGCGGCCGCGGCGGTGCCGGTCAGCGGCGCCGTACCGGACCGCAACCCGAACGGCTCGCCGCGGCTGGTGTACGGCGCCAACAGCATCGAACACACGGTGCAGGACCAGGCGAAGCTGAAGGTCGGCGTGGACATCAACGAACAGGTTGCCGCGCTGTTCACCGTAGGCTGGTGGCACAATCGCGCCGAGGATCGCACCCGCAGCCTGATCCGCGATGCTGCCGGCCACCCGGTCACCGGCGGCGCGATCAGCGCGGCCGGACAGACCTGGACCCTGCCGGCCAGCGGCCTGGCGCCCTCCTCGGCCAGCGACACCCACCTGCTGTACGGCGTCGAGTTGAACGGCCACCTCGACAACGGCTGGCGCTGGACCGCGGTGGCCAGCCACTACGACTTCCTGCGCTCGCAGGCGGCCACCGCCAACCTGGCCGAACCCGGCGTGCCCACGGGCGGGCCCGGCACGATCGCCGACAAGGCCGGTTCCGGCTGGGACACGCTGGACCTGCGCAGTTCCGGGCCGCTCGGCGAGCGCCACATGCTGTACGCCGGCGCGCATGGCGACCGCTACGTACTGGACAGCCGCGTGCGCAGCGCCAGCGACTGGCGCGGCGATGCCGACGGTGCGCAGGTCAGCGCGTTCGCCGGCCGCACGCAGACCCGCGCGCTGTACCTGCAGGACGTGTGGAGCTTCGCCGACGCCTGGGCGCTGACCGTGGGCGGCCGGCTGGAGCAATGGCGCGCCTACGGCGGCCTGCGCGCGAATGCGGTCAACGCCGTGCATTACGCCGATCGCCGGCGCACCGACTTCTCGCCCAAGGCGGCGCTGAGCTGGGACCTCGCCGACGGCTGGGAGCTGCGCCTGGCCCACGGCAAGGCGGTGCGCTACCCGACCGTGACCGAACTGTTCCAAGGCAGCCTGTCGGCCAACGCGATCGTCAACAACAATCCCGCGCTGAAGCCCGAGACCGACGAGTCCACCGACCTCACCCTGACCCGCCACCTGGCGCACGGCCACTGGCGCGTCTCGCTGTACCAGGACCGCATCGCCGATTCGCTGTACTCGCAGACCGACATCACCGTCACCCCCACCGTCACCAGCGTGCAGAACATCGACAGGATGCGCAGCCGCGGCATCGAGGGCGAGCTTGCCCTCACCGACCTCTGGCTGGATGGCCTCGACCTGCAGGCCAGCCTCGCCTTCAACCATGCGAAGACGCTTGAGGACCGCCAGTACCCGCTGGCCAACGGCAAGACCTTCCCGCGCATTCCGAAAGTCCGCGCCAGCGTGTTCGCCGACTACCGCTTCGCGCCGCAATGGGATGCCTCGCTCGGCATCCGCCACTCCGGCCGCCAGTACGGCACGCTGGACAACAGCGACTACGTGGACGGCTACGGCGCGGTGAGCCGCTTCACCGTGGCCGACGCGAAGCTGCGCTGGAAGTTCGCGCCAGGCTGGACCGCCGCGCTCGGCGTCGACAACCTCACCAACGAGCAGTACTGGGTCTACCATCCCTACGCCGGCCGTACCTGGTTCGGCGAGCTGCACTGGGAGCTGTGAGGAACCGCCATGCGTTACCTGCTGATCGCCCTGTTCTGCCTGCTGTCGCCCACGCTGTTCGCGCACGACGGCATGCGCATGGAGATGCCGAAAGGCCCCGAGCTGGGCGCCAGCACCGCGTTCGACAGCCACGGCCGGCTGTGGCTGGTGGACGCGGCCGACGGCCACGTGCGGCTGCGCCATTCCGATGACGACGGCCGCACGCTGAGTGCGCCGGTCGAGGTGAACGCCGCGGCCGAGAGCATCTACGCCGAAGGCGAGAACCGCCCGAAGCTCGCGTTCGGCCCGCACGACGAAATCTACGTAAGCTGGTCGCAACCGCGCGCCGCGCCGTGGACCGGCTTCGTGCGCTTCGCCCGCTCGCTGGATCGCGGCGAACACTTCAGCGAACCGCTGACCGTGCACCGCGACCGTGCCGAGATCACCCATCGCTTCGATGCGCTCGCCGTTGACGACAAGGGCCGCATCGTGGTCGCCTGGATCGACAAGCGCGACCTGCTCGCCGCCGATGCCCACGGCAAGCCGTACCTGGGCGCCGCGATCTACTACAGCTGGTCGGACGATGGCGGCAAGAGCTTCGTGGCCGAGCGCAAGCTCGTCGACCAGAGCTGCGAATGCTGCCGCATCGCGCTGGCACGCATGCCCGCTGGCGAAGTCGCCGCGTTCTTCCGCAGCATCTACGGCGACAACATCCGCGACCACGCGTATGCCGTGTTGCGCACGGACGGCCAGACCAGCCCGGTCGCCCGTGCCACCTTCAGCGACTGGCAGATCGCCGGCTGCCCGCACCATGGTCCCGGCCTGGCGATCGGCGGCGACGGTACCCGTCACGCCGTGTGGTACGAAGCCAAGGGCCAGCCCACGATCTGGTACGGCCAGCTCGATCCCGGCCACGCGCCGGAGCATCCGCTGGCGATCGCCGGCGCCGGTGCCGGCCACGCGGACGTGGCCGTGCACGGCCGCATCGTGTGGGTGGCCTGGAACCAGGTAAGTGCGGACGGCTATACGCTGATGCTGCGCCGCTCGTCCGACAACGGCGCGCACTTCGACGCGCCCCGCGAAATCGCCCGCAGCAGCGGCGCGGCAGGCTCGCCGCAGCTGCTGCTGAAACAGGGCCGCGCGTTCGTGGCGTGGAACACCGCCACCAGTTTCCGCCTCGTCGAGCTGCCGCAATGAAACGCCTGCTGCTCGCCTTCGCCCTGTGGTTGCCGGCGCTGGCCAGCGCCGGCTCGCTGCAGCCGCTGGCGGCCGCCGACGTTCCCGCGCTGCTGCAGCCGCCGGCGCACGGCGCGCGCATCCTTGCGCTGTGGTCGCTCGACTGCGCCTACTGCGAACCGAACCTCGAGGCGCTGGCCAGGGTTCAACGCGCCGATCCTGGCAACATCGAACTGGTCACTGTGACGACGGACAGCATCGAGCTGCGCCAGACGATCGAGGCACGCTTGCGCAGCATGAAAATGGACGGCTATCCCGCGCGTGCCTACGCCGAAGCCTCGCCCGAACGCACCAACTTCCTGCTCGACCCGCACTGGGGCGGCGAGACGCCGCGCGTGCTGGTGATCCGCGCGGACGGCAGCCGGCGCGGCATCAGCGGCGCGCTGACACCCGCGCAGCTGCGCAAGCTTCCGTAGGAGCCCGCTTGCGGGCGATGCCTTCCCGAATCCCGAAAGAGCATCGCCCGCAAGCGGGCTCCTACGGCAACAGCGGCGGTGGTGCGACCTACGGCTGCGCGACACTATCGGCCGGCGCCGGCGCCGGCAACTCCGCGGTGCCGTCGTCCTCGTCGCCGTAGAGCGCCACGTGCGGCACGCCGTCGGCGCCGATCCAGCCGCGGTACATGCCGTCGGTGTTGAACGGGATCGAGATGTGGCCTTGCGCATCCAGCGCGATCGCGCCGCCGTTGCCGCCCATCGAGGGGATTTCCTGGTTGATCACCTCGGCGGCGGCGCGCTTCAGCGGCACGCGCATCTGGGTGACCTTCATGCAGATCTGGTGCGCGGCCACCGTGCGGATGTAGAACTCGCCCCAGCCGGTGCCGGACACGGCGCAGCCGCTGTTGGCGTAGGTTCCGGCGCCGATGATCGGCGAGTCGCCGATGCGGCCCCAGCGCTTGTCGGTCATCCCGCCGGTGGAGGTTCCGGCAGCGAGGCGGCCCTGCGCGTCCAGTGCCACCGCGCCGACCGTGCCGAAGTGCTTGGCCGTCTCGACGTCCGCGTGCGGCTGCTTCGCGGCGTCCTCCTTCAACGCCTTTTGCAACTGCTGCCAGCGCGCTTCGGTGCGGAAGTACGACGAATCGACCAGGGCGATGCCGTGCTCCTTCGCGAAGGCTTCGGCGCCCGTGCCGGACAGCATCACGTGCGGCGACTGCTCCATCACCGCGCGCGCCAGCAGGATCGGGTTCTTCACGTGTTCGACCCCGGCCACCGCGCCGGCACGCAGCGTGTTGCCGTCCATGATCGCCGCGTCCAGCTCGTTGCTGCCGTCATGGGTGAACACCGCGCCCTTGCCGGCGTTGAAGTTCTGATCGTCCTCCAGCACGGTGATCGCCGCGGCCACCGCGTCCAGCGCGCTGCCGCCCGCCTTGAGCCGGGCGTAGCCATCCTGCAGCGCGTGGGCCATCGCCGTGCGCACCGCCTGCTCCTTCGCCGGCGTCATGTCGCGCTTGATCACGCCGGCGCCGCCATGGATCACCAGCACGGGTGAAACGGCGGCGTGGCTCATGCCGGTGATTCCGAGGGTGGCCAGGGCAAGGAACAGATGGTGCGGTCTCACGTGGGTGTTCTCCCGGACAACAGCATGAGTATACCGGGACGCGGTTGGTCACCTGGGCGTGAAGCGCACCCGCTCGCCATCCAGCACCAGCTTCATGCCGGCAAGGTCGGCCACCCGTTGCATCGCCGTGCCCGCAGGCATGTCGTTGAACGACAACGTGACCGGAGCATGGCCCAGCGCCTCCGGATTGGCGAGCGTCCAGCCCGCCTTCGCCGCTATCGATTCCGCCACGGCACGCGCCGTGCTGTTCGTGACGTGCCCGGTGACCTTGACCGGGGAAGCTTCGGCAACCGCCCGTGCGGGGCAGCCAGCCTGCGGCGTAACGTCGATGACATACGCATGCTTGCCGTCGCCCCCCGTGCCGGCGGCGTGCAATTTATGACCAAGCGCGCCAAGCAGCTGGCTATGCGCAAGCGGCGACTCACCTGTATTGCCCACGGCAAGGTCGATACGCACCTGCCGATCGCCGGCGGGCACGGTGGTCGCTTCCACCCTCAGGGTCCCCACGCTTGCCATCGCTGCCTTGCCCGGCGCCATGCACAGCGCCAGGGCCACATTTTCCGCATGACGCTCGTGACCAGCGTCGGTTGAAAGTTCGACTTGCATGTCCAACTGATACTCCTGACCCCGGACCTTCCAGGTCGCATGGTCTGCCTGGACTTCCCACGCCGGGCGCTCTCCTTGCGGCGCACTGGCGGCATAGACCGAGCCGGCCACCAGGATGGCGACGGCAATGCCGGCGATCATTCCGGTGTTCCGACGCCAACGGTTCGGTGAAGGCAGTTTCAACATGGCAATACGCTCCGTGAGTGGATGGCGAGGGGACCACGTGCACCCCACCGGCAGCGCGAACGCGGCCGACTGGGTCTTCAACATCGCATTCGCATAGCTGCGCCGTTGTGCGCCGTGCTCGCGCAGCACGGCGGCGTCGCAGGCCAGTTCCTGGTCGTGACGCAGCGCGGCCAGTGCCCACCATGCCAACGGGTGGAACCAGAACAGCGCAGCAAGGACTCGCGCGAGCAGGCACCACCAGCCGTCGCCGCGGCGCGCATGGGCGGTCTCGTGGGCCAGGATCAACGCGCGTTCGCCAGCGTCGTAGCGCTGCTCGAAATCCGCCGGCAGCACGATGCGCGCGTGCCAGGCGCCGATCAGGGCGGGACCGACATCCGCACCGGGCGCACGCAGCACTGGCCAGCGCGACTGCGCATCGACAACGCTCGTGGCGCCACGCAGCCGCATGCGGTAACGCGCCTGCGCGAGAACGGCTTGCAACAGGCTGGCCATGCTGCCCAACAGCCACAGCAGCATGGTCCACACGCGCCAGTCGGTCGCACTGGGTCCAGCGGCGTACACCGGCAACGCGGTCGCTGCCGAGGTGATCGCAACCACCACCGGCGACAACATCACGGCCGGTGCTGCTGTCGCATGCGGCAGCTGGCTGGCCAGCAGCGCCAGCGGCGGTAGCAGCCACAGCTGGAACGCGCGCTCGGCGCCGAACAGACGGCGGCATGGCCGGCGCAGCGCGGCCGCCATCAGCGCGGCGGCGGTGAAGGCGAGGATCAGCAGCCAGCCGCGTCCGAGCCAGTCGATTCCGGTCAGCTCAACACTGCTCATCGTCGAGCTCCTTGAGCAGCTTGCGCAGTTCGGCGATGTCCTTTTTCGACAGCTTGCGCTGCTCGGAGAAGTGCGCCACCAGCGGCGCCACGCGGCCGCCGAACAGGCGGTCGAGCAGGCCCTTGCTCTCCTGCTGCACGTACTGCTCGCGCGTCAGCAGCGGCGTGTAGAGGTAACGGCGACCGTCGCGCTCGGCATGCACGGCCTTCTTCCGGAGCAGGCGGTTGAGCAGGGACTTCACCGTGCCTTCCTGCCAGCGCTGTGCCGGACCGACTTCGGCCAGGATCTCCTCGGCCGTGCGCGGCGCCTCGCGCCACAGCACGTCCATCACCACCGCCTCGGCTTCGCTGATCGCCATGGGTCACCGTTTACGCGTGTAAGTGATTGTAATGTTTACACGCGTAAATGATGCCGTCAAGCCCGGGCAGGCGGTCGCACTGGCGGGCTTGCGACCTTGGTACAAGGCCGGCTCGGGCCAAACCGTCGTATCCTTGGCAGCTGACTCTCCCTGAGGAAGGCACAGCGATGAACAAGGTTTATCCGAGCGCGGCGCAAGCCCTTGACGGCCTGCTGGGCGACGGCATGACGATCGCCGCCGGCGGCTTCGGCCTGTGCGGCATCCCCGAGAACCTGATCGGCGCGCTGCTGGAAGCCGGCGCCAAGGGCCTGACCATCGTCGGCAACAACGCCGGCGTGGACGATTTCGGCATGGGCCCGCTCTTGAAGACGCACCAGGTCAAGCGCGTGTACGCCTCCTACGTCGGCGAGAACAAGGAGTTCGAGCGCCAGGTGCTGGCCGGCGAACTCGAATTGCACCTGACCCCGCAGGGCACGTTGGCCGAGAAGCTGCGCGCCGGCGGCGCCGGCATTCCCGGCTTCTACACGCGTACCGCGTTCGGCACCAAGCTGGCCGAGGGCAAGGAAACCAAGGTCTTCAACGGCAGGGAATACGTGCTGGAGGAATCCATTACCGCCGACTTGTCGATCGTCAAGGCCTGGAAGGGCGATGCGCACGGCAACCTGGTGTTCCGCGAAACCGCGCGCAACTTCAACCCGATGATCGCCACCTGCGGCAAGGTCTGCGTGGCCGAGGTGGAGCAGCTGGTGCCGGTGGGCGAGCTGGACCCGAACAACATCCACGTGCCGGGCATCTACGTCGACCGCATCGTGCAGGGCGCGAAGTACGAGAAGCGCATCGAGTTCCGCACCATCGCCGGCGTGGCCGGCGGCAAGGAAAGCCCGATCCGCGTGGCGATGGCCAGGCGCGCCGCGAAGGAACTGCGCGACGGCTTCTACGTGAACCTCGGCATCGGCATCCCGACCATGGTGGCGAACTACATCCCCGATGGGGTCAGCGTCACCCTGCAGTCGGAAAACGGCCTGCTCGGCATCGGCCCGTTCCCGACCGAGGACCAGCTCGATCCCGATCTGATCAACGCCGGCAAACAGACCATCACCACGTTGCCCGGCTCCAGCTTCTTCTCCAGCGCGGAGTCGTTCGCGATGATCCGCGGCGGCCACATCGACCTGTCGATTCTCGGCGGGCTGGAAGTGTCCTGCACCGGCGACCTGGCCAACTGGATGGTGCCGGGCAAGATGGTCAAGGGTCCGGGCGGCGCGATGGACCTGGTCAGCGGCGTCAAGCGCGTGGTGGTGCTGATGGAACACACCGCGAAGGACGGCTCGCCGAAGGTCAAGAGCCAGTGCGACCTGCCGCTCACCGGCAAGCAGGTGGTGGACCTGATCATCACCGACCTGTGCGTGTTCTCCGTGGAGAAAGGCAAGGGCCTGACCCTGATCGAGCTCAACGACGGCGTGACGCTGGACGAAGTGAAGGCGAAGACCGGCTGCGCGTTCGCGGTGGCGCTGCCGGCCGGTTGACGCCGGTGCAGGAGCGCACCCGGCGCACAAGCTGCGCTCCTACGATTCGCTGAAACTCCGCTCCGGCACGTCGGCCGGCAGCGGATGCGGGAAGCGGATGCGGGCGATGTTTTCCTGACCCTGGCCCGCCTGCAGCTCCAGTGGCCAGGCGAAGCGTTCGCTGATGCGCTGCGCTATGGCCAGTTCGAAGCCGTGCCGGTCGGCACCCCGGGCGCGAACCGGGTAGCCGCTGCCGGGCGCCTGCGAGGTGATCCGGTTACGCACGCTGATGCTGCCGGGCAGCACGCTGACCACCACGCTGCCCTGCTCGGTCTGCTGGCAGGCATTGCGGATCAACTGCCAGCACAACACCGAGAATGCCTGCGGCGAACCCTGCAGCGCGAAGCGCGCCGGCTCCTCCAGCAGCAGTTCGATCGGCCGACCGATCAGCAGCTCGCGGGCAAAGTCCAGTTCCCTGTGCAACGCGTCGTTGACGACGAAGCACTGCTCGTCGGCAGCGCTGCCCGTCTCGCGCGCGAGGATCAGCAGCGCATCCACCAGGACCTCCATCTCGCGGGTGGCGCGCTTGATCCGGCGCACCGAGCGCAGGCCGAATTCGCTGAGGCCTTCCTCCTCGGCCAGCATGTCCACCGACATCTTGATCACCGTGAGCGGACTGCGCAGCTCATGGCTGGCGTCGCGGGTGAAATTGCGCTCGCGCTGGTTGTAGCTGGCCAGGCGCGTGGCGAAACCGTGCAGCCCCCGCGCCAGCGAAGCCACGTCGGCATCGGCATGGGCGGACAATTGCTCCAGGTGCAGCGACTCCGGATCCAGCAACTGGCCATCCCAACGGCTCACCACCCGGGCCAGCGCACGCACCGGACGCCATTCGCGCCGCATGGCGAGCCAGGCCAGCGCGGTGGTGAGCACGATCACCGCGATCACCACCGCGGTGTGCGCCACGTTGTAGATGCCCAGGACGCAGACGATCGCCACGATCAAGAACTGCAGGGCAAACACCCACGCGATGCGCCGGCGGAAAGCCCCCACACGAAACGTGATTGCGTTGACCCTGCTATCCATTACCTGCGTGCGCCCACCTGTATGCGCCGTGTCGATATCAGGCCGTCTGGGGCGAAGAGGCCACTTCCGACTCAAGATCCGCAAGACGATAGCCCGCCGAGTGGATCGTGTGTAGCAAAGGCCGCGCGAAAGGTTTGTCGATGACCCGGCGCAGGTTGTACAGGTGCGAACGCAAGGTGTCCGAATCGGGCAGTGTGTCGCCCCAGATCTCGCGCTCGATGTCGCGCCGGCTGACCACCCGCGGCGACTCGCGCATCAGGATCGCCAGCAGCTTCAGGCCGATCGGCGACACGGTCAGTTCCTGGCCGTCGCGGGTCAGCCGCAGCGTGGCGGTGTCCAGCATCATGTCGCCGACGCTGAGCACCTCGGTGGACACCTGGCGGCGGTCGCGGCGGATCAGCGCACGCAGCCGCGCCTCCAGCTCGCGCACCTCGAACGGTTTGACCAGGTAGTCGTCGGCGCCGGCCTCCAGCCCGATCAGCTTGTCCTCCAGCGTGTCGCGGGCGGTCAGCATCAGCACTGGGGTGGCCTTCTTGGCCTCGCGGCGCAGCTTGCGGCAGACCTCCAGCCCGTCCAGGCCCGGCAGCATCAGATCCAGCACCAGCACGTCATAGCTGTTGGACACCGCCAGGTGCAGCCCGCTCACGCCGTCGGCGGCGTAATCCACCGAGTAGCCGCGCCGCTCCAGGAATTCGCCGACCATCTCGGCGATCTGGCGGTTGTCCTCGACCAGCAGGATCAGGCCCGCCTGTTCGTCATGTACCGTCATTGTCCTTACCTCCGTGCCTTCACATACGTGAAGAGCTAACCGGTGCGCAAGTGACGGCCGCGTGAAAACGGCGCCGGCGGTTCAGAACCGATTCGGTTTCAGCGCAGCAGCGGCCGCAGCGGTTTCCACACGGTATCCAGCACCCGCGGCTGGGCGGCAGCCACCGGATGCAGGCCGTCGGCCTGCATCAGCGCCGGATCGAGCGCCACGCCTTCGAGCAGGAACGGCACCAGCGCGACGTGGCGGCTTTGCGCCAGCTCCGCATAGACCGCGCGCAGCCCGTCGCGGTAGCGCGGGCCGTAGTTCACCGGCAGCTCGATACCGACCAGCAGCACGCGCACCTTCGCTTTTTGCGCCGCCACGACCATCGCGTCCAGATTGTCGCGCAGCGCCGGCAGCGGCAGGCCGCGCAGGCCATCGTTGGCGCCCAGCTCCAGCACCAGCACGGCCGGCCGGTACGTCGCCAGCAGCGCCGGCAGGCGGTGGCGCCCGCTCAGCGAGGTCTCGCCGCTGATGCTGGCATTGATCGCGCGCCACTTCGGTACCATCTGGTTGAGACGCGCATCCAGCAGATGCACCCAGCCGGCCTCGACCGGGATGTTGTGCGCGGCGGACAGCGAGTCACCCAGCACCAGCACGGTTTTCGGCGCCGCCGCCTGGGCGCTGCCGATGCCGCACAGAAAAACCAGCCACCACAGGCACTGACGCATGAGTGATTCTTCCCGGCCGCTTCTTGAAGCCCGCGATGTTAGCAAGTCGGTCAACGGTCCCGAGGGGAGGCTGGAAATCCTCAGCCAGGTCAGCCTGCAGGTGCAGCCGGGCGAGAGCTTCGCCATCGTCGGCGCCTCCGGTTCCGGCAAGACCACCCTGCTCGGCCTGCTGGCCGGGCTGGACACGCCGGACGGCGGCAGCATCGCGCTGGACGGCCATGCCTTGCAGCAGTTGGACGAGGAGGCCCGCGCCGACCTGCGCCGGCGCCTGGTCGGCTTCGTGTTCCAGTCGTTCCACCTGCTGCCCGCGCTCACCGCCGAGGAGAACGTGATGCTGCCGCTGGAACTGGAGGGCAGCAGCGATGCGCGCCAGCGCGCCCGCGCCGCGCTCGACGCGGTGGGCCTGGACGCGCGGCGGCGGCATTATCCGGCCCAGTTGTCCGGCGGCGAGCAGCAGCGCGTGGCGATCGCCCGTGCGTTCGTGCACCGCCCGCGCGTGCTGTTCGCCGACGAACCCACCGGCAACCTCGACCAGCGCACCGGCCACCACGTCTGCGACCTGCTGTTCGCACTGAACCGCGACCACCACACCACCCTGGTGCTGGTCACCCACGACGCGGCCCTGGCCGCGCGTTGCGACCGCCGGATCGAGCTGGAGGAAGGCCGCGTCGTCTCGACCGGCACGGACGTGCCGGCATGAAGATGCTGCTGCTTGCCCTGCGCAGCCTGCGTCGCGAATGGCATCTGCCGGAACTGCGCACGCTGGCCGCCTCGCTGGTGCTGGCGGTGGTCGCGCTGGGCGTGGTCGCCACGCTGGCGACGCGGATCGAGCGCGGCATGCTGGCCAGCGCCGCCGAACTGATCGGCGGCGACATCGGCGTATCGTCGCCACAGGCCCTGCCGCCGGTATTCGCCGAGCGCGCGCGTCGCGACGGCCTGCAGCTCGCCCGCACCGCCAGCTTTCCCAGCGTGGCGTTCGCCCATGAGCAGACCCAGTTGCTCGACGTGCAGGCGGTCGATGCGCACTATCCGCTGCGCGGCAAGCTGGAGCTGCGCGACGCCGCCGGCCGCACGCGCAACGGCCACGCCCCAGCCGCGGGCGAGGTCTATCTCGACCACCGTGCCCTGGTGGCGCTGGGCCTCCAGGTCGGCCAGCCGCTGCAACTCGGCGGCCGCGAGCTGACCATCGCCGCCGAACTGCTGCGCCAGCCCGACGGCGGCGAGCTGCTGGCGCTGGCGCCGCGCGCGTTGATGAGTCTGGCCGACGCCGAGCAGGCCGGCCTGCTCGGCACCGGCAGCCGTGCCCGCCACCGCCTGCTGCTGGCCGGCGCGCCGGCCGCCGTGCAGGCCTGGCGCGACTGGGCGCAGGCGGCCGCGCTGCCGCAGGGCGCCGAACTGATCACGCCGGAGCAGACCCAGGAGCGCATGCGCACGGCATTCGATCGCGCCGGCGCATTCCTGCGCCTCACCGCCCTGCTGTCAGCCTTGCTCGCCGGCATCGCGATCGCGCTGTCCGCGCAGCGCTACGCGCGGCGCAAGACCGCCGAAGTGGCGCTGCTGCGTGCGCTGGGCACGCCGCGCCGGCGCGTGCTGGGCCTGCTGCTGGGTACGCTGGGCGCGCTCGCCGTGCCGGCCACCGCACTCGGCATGCTGCTCGCGCTGGGTTTGTCGCAGCTGGCCTGGCTGCTGGCCAGCCAGTTGTTCGGCAACGTACCGACCGTGCTGCCGCTGGCGCCGTCGTTCGCCGCCGCCGCGATGGGCATTGCCGTGCTGGTCGGCTTTGCGCTGCCGCCGCTGGCGCGGCTGGCCGAGGTCGCCCCTGTTGCCGTATTTCGCCAGAGCATGCAGCGGCGGGTGCGGCGTTTCGATGCGCTGTACCTGATCCCCGCGCTGGTGGCGCTGGGCCTGATCTGGAGCCAGAGCAGCTCGCTCACCCTGGCCGGCATCCTCGCCGCCAGTCTGCTCGGCGTGGCGCTGATCGCGGCGCTGCTGGCCGGAGCGCTGCTGTGGCTGGCCCGGCGCATTGCACCGGGCGCGCACCCGGCATTGCGGCTGGGCCTGGCCGCGCTGGCGCGGCGACCCGCGCTGAGCGTGATCCAGGCCACCGCGCTCAGCCTGGGCCTGTGCGCGCTGCTGTTGCTGGCAATCGTGGCGCCGGCGCTGCTGCAGGGCTGGCGCCAGGAGCTGCCGGCGGATACGCCGAACTGGTTCGCGCTGAACCTGCAGGACGACCAGCGCGCTGGTTTCACGCAGGCGCTGGTGACCGTCGGCGGCGACCAGCTCAACATGCTGCCGCTGGCGGTGGGCAAACTCACCGCAATCAACGGCCGCCCGATCGACCAGCTCGCCTTCGCCGACGAACGCGCGAAGGATTGGACCGACCGTCAGCTGCGGTTGTCGTGGGCCGATGCCTTGCCGCCGTCGAATCAGGTGATCGCCGGTCAGTGGCACGGCGCGCAGCCGGCGCAGGCCGAGGTCTCGATCGACACCATGTGGCGCGACATGTTCGCGCTGAAGATCGGCGACACGCTGCGCTTCGACGTGGGCGAAGGCCGCATCGATGCGAAGGTCAGCAGCGTGCGCAAGGTCGACTGGAGTTCGTTCCGGGTCAACTTCTTCCTGCTGCTCGACCCGGCCCACGCCAGCGAGCTGCCGCATACCTGGCTGGCCAGCTTCCACCTGCCGCGCGGGCATGCGACCGGACTGGCGCAACTGTCGCGCGACTACAGCAACCTCAGCCTGGTCGACGTCGACTCGCTGCTCGACCGCGTGCGCGAGATCGTCGACCGGGTCGGCAACGCGGTGCGCTGGATCCTCGGCTTCAGCCTGCTCGCCGGCGCGCTGGTGCTGGCCGCCGCGCTGGCCGCCAGCGCCGCCGAACGCCGCCACGAAGCCGCGCTGCTGCGCACGTTGGGCGCACGCCGCGCGCAGCTGCGCGTGGCCGCCGCCTGCGAGTTCGCCCTGCTCGGCCTGGTCGCCGGCCTCACCGCCGCACTCGGCGCCGCCGGCGCCGGCGTGTGGCTGGGCCAGGCGGTGTTCCACATCGAGCACTTCGTGCCGCCGCTGTGGCCACTGGTCGGCGGTGCCGTCGGCGCCGGACTGGTGGTGATGCTGCTGGGCCTGGCCGGCACCCGCAAGGTCAGCCGCACGCCGCCGATGCGGTTGTTGCGCGAGGGCTGAGCCGGCATCGAAGGACGGGCTGATAAAGTACGTCGACGCCCCACCGGACTTCCCGATGATTGCAAGCCGCACACGACAGCGCCTCAAGGAGGAATGGCTGCTGTGGTTGTTCGCGGCGCTGGCGATCGCGCTGGCGGTGCTCGATCCGCAACCGCTGGCGAGCTACCGGCGCTGGCTGCAGTTGCCCACCCTGGCCGGCATGATGGGCCTGCTGATCGCGATCCAGGGCATCCGCGACAGCGGCCTGGTGCAGCACGCGGCGGTGGCCATGGTGGCACGCGCGCATTCGCTGCGCGGCCTGGGCCTGTTGCTGGTGTCCGCGACGGCGCTGCTGTCGATGGTGCTGACCAACGACGTGAGCCTGTTCCTGATCGTGCCGCTGACCCTGGCGATCGGCGCCGTCTCGAACCTGCCGGTGCTGCGCATGGTGGTGCTGGAGGCGCTGGCGGTGAACGCGGGTTCCACCCTGAGCCCGATCGGCAACCCGCAGAACCTGCTGCTGTGGCAGCACTCGCAACTGCCGTTCCTGCATTTCGCGGCAGCCATGCTGCCGGCTGCGGCGGTGATGTTCGTGCTGGTGGCGGCGTTCACGCTGCTGTGGCTGCCGCGCGATCGCGTGGCGTTGAGCCCGGAACGGATCGACGGCGTGGTGGCTTCAAACCGTCTCGGCACGTGCTCGATGGCCGCGCTGCTCGGCATGGTGCTGCTGATGGAATACGGCCAGGCTCCGCTGGGCGCGCTGCTGTTGCTGGCGCTGTTCGCGCTGCTGGCGCGATCGAGCCTGGCGCGGATCGACTGGCTGCTGCTGCTCACCTTCGCCGCGATCTTCCTGGGCCTGGGCCACTTCGCGAACTTGCCGCTGGTGCACCAGGCGCTGGACCGGCTCGACTTCGGCCAGCCGCTGACGCTGTATGCCAGCGGCATCGTCGCCTCGCAGCTGATCAGCAACGTGCCGGCGACGGTGCTGCTGCTCGAACGCACGCCCGACGCGATCGCGCTGGCGGTGGCGGTAAACGTGGGCGGCTTCGGCGTGGCGATCGGTTCGCTGGCGAACCTGATCGCGCTGCGCCTGGCGAAGCAGCCGCATGGCCTGCGGCTGCTGCACCTGGTGTCGATCCCGTTCCTGCTGGTGTGCGCGCCGCTGGTGTATCTGGCCTGGCGCTGGCTGGGTTGACGGCTGCGCTCAATCGTCGTCGTGCGGCACGCTGACCTTGCCCTTCACACCGGAGTGGTTGACGTCGCCGCTGCCCTTGGCGCCGAGGCTGAAATCGCCGCCGACGCCGTTCACGCTCAGGTCGCCGGAGCCCAGCGTATCGGCGCGCACGCTGCCGCCGACGTTGCGCAGCGTGACGTCGCCGGAACCGATGCTGCCGATGCGGGCGTCGCCCTTGATGCCATCGGCCTTGAAGTCGCCGGAGCCCACCGAGCCCAGCTCCAGGCTGCCGACGTCGGTGGCGTCGACGTCGCCCGAACCCACGCTGGTGCCGAACTTGCCGGATACCTGGCGCACGTGCAGGTCGCCCGAACCCACGCTGGTCTGCAGTTGCTGCACGCCGCCGACGTCGGCGTCGCCGGAGCCCACGCGCACGGTGACCGGCAGGTTCGCCGGCAGTTGCACGGTGACCTCGAGACTCGAATAGTTACTGCCGCCGAACAGGCTGAAATTGAAACTGCCGGTGTCGCCGATGTCGATCAGCAACTGGTCGCCTTCACGCCGCTGGGTCACCTGCAGCTTGTCCAGCGCCGCCTGCTCGGAGGCACAGGCGCGGCCGGTGAGGGTGAGGCCCCTGGCGCTGGCGCTGCCGGTCAGGTGCAGGTCCTGGCTGTGCACGTCGATCTGCACGCTGCGCACGCCGGCAAGGTCGAGCTGCAGGTTGCGTGGTGCTTCGTACTTGCACGGGTTGGCGGCAAACGCGGCGAACGGGGCGAGCAGCAGGGCTGCGGTAAAAAGACGGCGCATGGAACTCTCCTTGGGGTGGTCGACCCAGCTGGGATGCAGCCGGCGGCAGAAAGGTTGCAAGCATGACGGCATGCATGAACCGGCCAGTCAACGTGCCGGCATCGGCCGCGTTTTCCAGTTTACCTACCGAGGAGACCGCCATGCACCGCAAAACCCTGCTTGCTTCCGCGCTGGCCGTGCTGATCGCCGGATCGAGCGCGCTCGTCATGGCCCAGCAAACGCCACCCCCACCGTCGCCGGCACCCTCCGCGATGGCCGGCAAGGACCTGCGCGCGCATCACAGCGACCGTGACCACGGCATGCGCATGCACCGCTTCGACCATCAGCGCAACGGCGTGATCGGCGACCTGCACGGCCTGGAGCGGCTGTACATGCAGGCCGGCCGCAGCAAGGAGATGGCGTCGATCTACAACGACGTGCTGGCCAGGTCGCAGGATCCGCGCGTGCGCGACTACGTCTACCAGCGCCTGGCCCGCCTGCAGGCGCAGCCGGCCAACGTCGACCAGGCGATCGCCACGCTGCGCAAGGGGCTGGACGAAAACCTGGCCAACGAGGCGAAGAGGCGTGCCGAGCGTGAGAAGATGCGCGCCGCCTGGCAGCAGCGCGCTGGCGAGGCGGCGCCGCCGGCGAAGTAAGTTCGATCGCCAGAGCCACGACGACGCGGTGACCCCGGCCACCGCGTCGTTCAGTGGTTGCCCTCGCCCTGCTTGGCGCGCTGCCACAGCTGTTCCTGCTCGCCCAGCGTGCGTTTGCCAAATGCCGCGCCGTCGGCCGTGGCCAGCTGCTCCATCCGGCGGAAACGCCGTTCGAATTTCCCATTGGCATGCCGCAATGCCTGCGAGAAATCGACCCCGGCATGGCGCGCCAGGTTCACCATCACGAACAGCACGTCGCCGATCTCGTCCTGCAGGCGCGCCGGATCGGCGCCGTTGGCGAACTCCGCGCGTACCTCGTCCACTTCCTCGGCCAGCTTGGCCAGCACCGGCGCGGGATCGGGCCAGGTGAAACCGGTGGCCGCGGCACGCTGCTGCAGCTTCTGCGCGCGCTTCCATTCCGGCAGGCCGCTGGAGATGCCCGCCAATGCGCTGGCGTCGGCCGGCTCGCCCTTGTCCGCGCGCTCGGCCGTCTTGATCGCCTCCCATGCCTGCATCTGCGCCGCCAGGTCGGCGTAGCGCACGTCGCCGAACACGTGCGGGTGGCGGCGCAGCATCTTCGCGCTGATCGCGTGGGCGACGTCGGCGAAATCGAACAGGCCCCGTTCGGAGGCCATCTGCGCGTGGAACACCACCTGCAGCAGCAGGTCGCCGAGCTCGTCGCGCAGGTCGGGCCAGTCGCGGCGGTCGATCGCGTCGGCCACCTCGTAGGCTTCCTCGATGGTGTAGGCCGCGATCGAGGCGAAATCCTGCTGCACGTCCCACGGGCAGCCGCGCTCGGGATCGCGCAGGCGCGCCATGATGGCGAGCAAGTCGTCGAGGCTGTGCCGGGGCGAGTCGCTCATGGCGCCAGCAACCGCGCGGTCCAGTCGATCGTGGTGTCGCCGACCGCGACGAACTCGGGGTTCAGCAGCGACTCGCCGCGGTTGTAGCGGAACGGCTGGCCGGCCAGGTCGAGCACCGCGCCGCCGGCCTCCTCCAGCACGCATTGCGCGGCGGCGGTGTCCCATTCGCTGGTGAGGCCCAGGCGCAGGTAGAGGTCCGCCGCGCCACGCGCGATCAGGCAGAACTTCAGCGACGAGCCCAGCGGTATCAGCTGGTAGTCGTCGCCGACCAGTTGCTGCAGCACGTCGCCCTGCACGCCGCCGTGCGAACGGCTGCCGGCCACCAGCGCCGGTTGCCCCAGCGGGCGGCTGCGGATGCGCTGCCACGGTGCCTCGGCCTGCGTCTGCAGCCAAGCACCCTGCCCCTGCGCGGCGACATACAGCTCGCCGCTGACCGGCGCCAGCACCACGCCCAGCGCGCTGCGGTGGTCATCGATCAGCGCGATGTTGACGGTGAACTCGCCGTTGCGCTTGATGAACTCGCGGGTGCCGTCGAGCGGATCGACCAGCCAGTAGCGCGGCCAGTGCCGGCGCTCGGACCACGGCAAGGCCTTCGCTTCTTCCGACAGCACCGGCAGCACCGGTTCGAGCGCCGCCAGACCGGCCATGATGACCTGCTGGGCGGCCAGGTCGGCAGCGGTCAGCGGCGAGGCATCGGCCTTGGTCTGCACCGCGAAGTCGCCGTGGTAGACGTCGAGAATCGCCGCGCCGGCGGCACGGGCGATCGCACCGACCTGTCGGGCCAGCTCGGGCGGCATGGTTCCGGGCGGCATGCTCATGTGCGCAAGAAGCGCCCGGCGAGATACTCGCGGGCCATGAACAGCGCGGCAATCGAACGCCCTTCGGTGACATCGTCGCGGCCAAGCAGGGTATGCAGTTCGGACATCTTCCACGGCACCACTTCGAGTTCTTCCGGCTCGTCGCCGACCAGCTTCTCGGGGTACAGATCCTGCGCCAGCACCACGTGCGCCATGTGCGTCATGTACGACGGCGACAGCGACAGGTTGTGCAGGATCTTGAGCTTGTGTGCGCCGTAGCCGATCTCTTCCTTCATCTCGCGCTCGGCGCCCTGCTCGGCGGTCTCGTCCTGGTCCAGCCGGCCCTTGGGCAGACCCAGCTCGTAGCGGCCGACGCCACCGCCGTACTCGCGCACCAGCAGCACGGTGTCGTCGTCCAGCATCGGCACGATGATCACCGCGCCCAGGCCGCTGCCTTTCAGGCGTTCGTAGGTGCGGCGCGCACCGTTGGAGAATTCCAGGTCGAGTTGCTCGACGTGCAGGAAGTGGCTGTCGCTGACGTCGCGCGTGGCGTGGATGATCGGTAGTTTGCGCATCCGGCGATTCTAACCTCTGCCGTTCAGCGCCGCAGGCGCTGCAGGGCCTGTGCATGGATCGCCGGCGTGCCGGCCAGTACGCTGGTCGTGTCCAGCGTCGGCGGCGCGCCGTCCAGGTCGGTGAACACGCCGCCGGCCTCGCGCACGATCACCGCCAGCGCAGCGATGTCGAGGATGTTCACGTCCGACTCGATCACCAGGTCCAGGCTGCCGCGCGCCAGCAGGTGGTAGTGGCAGAAATCGCCGTAGCCGCGGATCCGGTTGCTGTCGCGGATCAGCGCGCCCAATGCGTCCCAGCGGCTGTCACCGGTGAGCGTCTTGACGTTGCCGGTGGAGATCGAGGCTTGCGCCAGGCGCGCCGTGTCCGCCACGCGCACGCGCTCGCCCTCGAACCAGGCGCCATTGCCGGCGCTGGCCCACATCGTCTCGCCGTAGACCGGCGCGCTGGACACGCCGAGCACCAGCTCGTCGCCGTCCATCAGCGCGATCTGGGTGGAGAAGAACGGCGTGCGGCGCACGAAGCTCTTGGTGCCGTCGAGCGGATCGACCAGCCACAGCAGGCCGCCGCGTTCGCCGTCCAGGCCATACTCCTCGCCGTAGATCGACGCCTGCGGCAGCGCCATCTGGAGAACCCGCCGGATCGCCTGCTCGGCCTCACGGTCGGCGATCGTCACCGGCGTGGCGTCGGACTTCAGTTCCACCTCGACGCCGCGCCGCCAGTAGTGTTCGATCACCTCGGCGGCAGCGGCGGCGGCCTCGCGTGCGGCCGTCAGGGCCGTGGCGGCGATATCCGGATTCATGCTCGTCTCGCGTCCTTCAGTTCGTGGATGGGGCCGGCGCGCTGCCGGCCAGTCCGCCGCGGCGCTGGAGGCGCACGCTGCCGTCGGCCGCCGGCGGACCCAGCCTGGCCAGCCAGCGGCGCAGGGCCGGGTCAGTCTGTCGGGCGCGCAGCGTCGCGTCCAGTCGCCAGCCGAGCGGGCTCAGCTGCAGCTTGCCGTCGGCATGCAGCGGGCCGCGGCCGTCGTCGTGCAGTTGCGCGCGGATCACCCCGCCCTGCGCGCTCGCCTGTGCCTGCAGCATGCCCAGCGCCACGTCGCCGTCCTGCGTCGTGTGCATGAGTGCCTGCGGCCATTGCGCCTGCGCCTGCAGTTGCATGGGCCAGCCGCCCTGCAGCAGGGCGTGGCCGATCGCCACTTGCAGTTCGCCGCGCGGCTGCCCCCATGGCGGCATCGCGGCATGGGTCCATGCCGCGAGCTCCGCACGCACGCTCGCGTCGCTCACCTCGACCTGGCCGTCCGGCAGCCGCCGCACTCCGCCGGAAAACGCGAGTCGAGGCCCTTCGAACTGCAACTGCAGCCGCACCTGGCCGAGCAGGGCCCGACGCGACAATCGCCACTGCAGTCGCCCCAGCGCCTGTCCGTCGGCGGCCACCACCTCGTCGGCCCGGCCATGCCACAACGTGCCCTGCACCTGCTGCAGCTGCAGTCCGTGCAGTTGCGGCTCGATCCATGGCATCGCCCAGCGTGCCGGCAGGAACCACAGCAGCACGGCGGCGGCCAGCGCCAGCACACCGAGGCCGATCAGGCATTTACGCAGTGGCTTCAAGCATCGATTCCCGGGATGAGCGATGTGCGGGCTTGAGCGCCCGTCGTGCAGCGTCGATGATAGCCGGATGAACAACTCCGCAAGCGGCAACGCCGCGCTCGCCGCGCGCGACCTGCGACACGTCTGGCACCCCTGCACGCAGATGCACGACCACGAGAGCGTGCCGATGGTGCCGATCGTGCGCGGCGAAGGCGCCTGGCTGATCGACGCCGACGGCCGGCGCTACCTGGACGGCATCAGTTCGTGGTGGACCAACCTGTTCGGCCACGCCAACCCGCGCCTCGCCGCCGCGCTGGCCGAGCAGGCGCGCACGCTGGAGCACGTGATCTTCGCCGGCTTCACCCACGAACCGGCGATCGAACTGGCCGAGGAACTGGTGCGGATCACGCCGCCCGGGCTGGATCGGGTGTTCTACGCCGACAACGGCTCGGCGGCGATCGAGGTGGCGCTGAAGATGAGCTTCCACTACTGGCTCAACCAGGGCCATGGCGAGAAGACCCGCTTCATCGCGCTGACCGGCAGCTATCACGGCGAGACACTGGGCGCGCTGTCGGTGAGCGACGTGGCGCTGTATCGCAAGACCTACGCACCGCTGCTGCTGACGCCGTTCCTGGCGCCGTCGCCGGATGCGTACGAAGGCGAACCCGGCGAGTCACCGGAACAGACGGCCAAACGCCGCCTCGGCGAGCTGCGCACGCTGCTGGAACGGCACGCACACGAAACCTGTGCGGTGATCGTCGAGCCGCTGGTGCAATGCGCCGGCGGCATGCGCATGTATCACCCCGGTTACCTCAGCGGCCTGCGTGCGCTGTGCGACGAGTTCGCGGTGCACTTCATCGCCGACGAGATCGCGGTGGGCTTCGGCCGCACCGGCACGCTGTTTGCCTGCGAACAGGCGGCGGTGACGCCGGATTTCATGTGCCTGTCGAAGGGGCTCACTGGCGGCACCCTGCCGCTGTCGGCGGTGCTTACCCGCGACGTGGTCTACCAGGCGTTCTACGCCGAATACAACGCCGGCAAGGCGTTCCTGCATTCGCACAGCTACACCGGCAACCCGCTGGCCTGCCGGGTCGCGCTGGAGACGCTGGCGATCTTCCGCGACGAACCGGTGCTGGAACACAACCGCCAGCTGGCCGCCCACCTGGCCCGCCGGCTGCAGCCGCTGCGCGCGCACCCGCACGTTGCCGACGTGCGCCAGACCGGCCTGATCGCGGCGATCGAGCTGGTCGCCGACAAGGCCAGCCGGCGACCGTACCCTGCCGCTGAGCGGCGTGGCCTGCGCGTCTACCTGCACGGCCTGCAGCACGGCGCGCTGCTGCGCCCGCTGGGCAACGTGGTGTATTTCATGCCGCCCTACGTGGTCAGCGAAGCCGAGATCGACCAGTTGGTCGACACCGCGATCGCCGGGATCGAGCGCGCCGTCGCGGACTGAACCCGGCGCGGCTCAGTGCCCGTGGACCGTGATGCGGGGGTCGAGCTTCTGCAGCGCCCGGCCCAGTTCGGGCTCGCCCGTGCGCTGCAGGTCCTGCTGGCTGTAGCTGCGTCCGTTCACCGGCAGGCACTGTCCCTTCTTCGCCGGAATATGGCTGCCGGTCTCGCGGATGCAGTTGTGGTCGTCCGCTCGGGCGGCCCGTTGCTGGCCGGATGATGCAGCGGAGGGCGGCGAATTCGGCGAATCCTGTGCCAGCAGCATGGTGCTTGCGCCGCTGCCCGCCAGCAGCATGGCGGAAACGAAAACGAACCTGGACATGGAGCCTCCGGCTCGCAGATACGGATGCGGCGAGCGCGCATGGGGAGTGCGATCCATGTTGATACGACGCGGCAACAGGAGCAAGCGGCGGCGCCCGGCGGTCTCACGCCCGTTCATCCGCGGGCATGGCAGGCGTGAGCCGCGCTATGCTGGGCGGCCGTCCAGACCCAACCCGCTCCGATGCGCACGATCCGTATCCACGTCGACCAGCCGCTCGTCGTCTACGCCGAACCGAACCTGCCGCCACAAGCCGCCGAACACGTGGGGCGCGTGCTGCGCATGAACCCCGGCGACCCGCTCACCCTGTTCAACGGTGACGGCCACGACTACGCCGCGGTCATCCTCGCGGTGGGCAAGCGCGAGGTGGCCGTCAGGGTCGAGTCCAAGCAGGCCTTGCGGAACGAGTCGCCACTGGCGCTGACCCTGGCCCAGGGCGTCGCCCGCGGCGAGAAGATGGACCTGATCGTGCAGAAGGCGACCGAGCTGGGGGTGGCGCGCATCGTGCCGCTGCTGACCGAACGCTCGGAAGTGAGGCTGGACGCGGCCCGCGCGGAAAAACGGCTGGCGCACTGGCGTGCGGTGGTGGCCAGCGCCTGCGAGCAAAGCGGCCGCGCACGCCTGCCCGAGGTCGCCCCGGCGCTGCCGCTGGCGGCGTGGCTGGGCAGTCTGGCCGACGACGGCACGCTGCGCCTGGCCCTGCTGCCGGAAGCCGACCGCTCGCCGCGCCAGCTGCAATTCGGCCCGGCCGGCGGCCTGCTGGTGGTCGGCCCGGAGGGTGGCCTGGGCGAACGCGATGTCGACGCACTCAGCGCCGCCGGTTTCGAGGGCCTGCGGCTGGGGCCGCGCATCCTGCGCACCGAGACGGCGGGGCTGGCCGCGCTGGCGGCGCTGCAGGCGCTGCACGGCGACGGTTAGACGCGCCGCCTGGCGGGGTTTCAGTCTTCCGAATCGAACGAACCGGACGATGCCACCGATGCCGCCGGCTCGGCGGCATCGAGCAGTTCCAGCAGGGTGGCCTCGATCCATTCCAGGTCGGGGATCATCGCCACATCGTCGCGTACCAGCACGTGCGCGCGCACGCCCGGCGGCAGCGGCTTGCCGTCGTGGGTGGGAATGATCAGCTCCGCGTTCAGCGTGGTCAGGCGCGGGAAACCCTGGGTCAGCACGGCGATGAACGGCAGTTTCGGATGGCCGCCGAGCGCCTTCAGCACGGCCACGCGCACGCTCAGCTCGGCGTCGCCTTCCTCGGTACCGGCCAGTTCGGTGAACGACACCAGCGGCACGCGCCAGCCGCGCCAGGCGATCCGGCCGAGCAGCCAGGCAGGCGCACCGGCCACCGGCTCGGGCGTGCTCTGGGTGATCACCTCGGCGATGGTGGCGTTGGGCAGCAACAGGCGCAGGTTGCCTACCGGCACCAGGACGCAGCGGATTTCACGCGGCAGCGGATCACTCATGGAAACACCTCGATCAGGTGCGCCGCCAGCTCGGACGGCGTACCGGAGAAACTGACCAGTCGTTCGGCAAAGATGCCGCTGACCATGTCGGCGAAATGCTCGCCGGATGACGACTCCACCCAGACCTGCCCGCCGCGATCGTGGACCGCCTGCGCGCCGGCCACGGCGTCGTTGCCGCGCCCGGCGAACACGATGGCCAGCGCGTCGCGGCCGAACGCATTCGCGGCCATGGTCAGGCTGGCGTCGATCGACGGCTCCGGCGGCGCATCGGCGTCGTTCGCCTGCAGGTCGATGTTGCCGTCACGGCGCAACCGCACCTGCTGCCCGGCCGGCACCAAGAGCACCTCGCCGGGCTTGGCGCGACCGGACTTGGCCAGTCGCACCGGCAGCGCACAGTTCGCGGAAAACTCCGCCACCAGCGACGCATCCGACTGCCGGCCCAGATGCTGGGTGAGCAGGAAGGTCTGCCGGGTCGACGCCGGCAGCGCGGCCAGAAAGGTGCATACCGCGTCGATGCCGTCGGTGGCGGCGCCGAGCAGCACCACCTTGCTCAATGCGCCACTGAGGTCGTCCAGCACCATCTCGTGTTCATGTTCGTGCTCGTGCACGTACGCCTGCGGCGCGATGGCTTCCTCCATCGACACCAGTTCGAGGCTCATGCGCGGCTGGACGTCGGCGGCGACCGCCTCGACATCGGGCGCAAGAAAGTCGGCAGCGCTCAGCTTCTGGATCCCGAACACCTGGGCATCAAGCCTTTCCGGAGTCTCCGGCGCGGCATCGTCGTCGACCAGCGCCCAGCCCTCCGGAGCGTCCACCGGCGCTGCGCCGACGGCCGCTGCCGGCGCTGCCGCCGAAGCCGGCGCGATGGCGACCGCGGCGTCGGTCAGCGACGACAATGGCGAAGGGTCCGCCTGGAACGCCGCCGGCGGCGCACCGAAGTTCCCGTCATGCAGGGACGGCGGCTCCTCGTCGTCGACGAAACGCAGGCCCGGACCAGCTGACACGTCGTCATCGGCCGGCAGTTCACCGGAGGCCAGCAGCGCTTCCAGCTCCGCCGCCAGACTTTCCGATTCCGCCGCCGCGATCTGCCCGCGCTGACCGTCGGGGTCCTCATGCGCCGGAAAAGCGGATTCCGTGCCGGGATCGGCTGCCGTGCCGGGATCGGCCGCCATGACGGGTTCGACCGCCGCCGTTTGCGCCGGCGCCTCGACGCCGGGGGCGCCGCCCGGTCGCGGCGGGTCGATGTCGCCCTCCGCCAGTACCTTGACCGCCAGGTGACGCGCCCAGCGGGCACGATCCCAGCCGACCAGCGCGCGGCTGGCTTGCGCGTCGTTGAAGACCACTCGCGGGCGATCGGCGTCGATCACCTCGTAGAGGCGATCGAGTGCGTCGTCCGCGCTGTCGTCCAGGTTGACCACCAGCACGTCGACGCCGACCTGCTGCAGCAACTCGCGACTGAGGCTGGCGACGCCGCCTTCGTGCACGATCCGGGCGCCGCGCTCGTGCAGCGCCTCGCGCAACTGGCTGCCCAGTTCGGTGTCGTCGAACAGCAGGGCCACCGCAGGAGCCGTGTCAGTCATGAACCGGCTCCACTGCACGCTGTTCCAGCACCTCCCCGATCTGCACCAGCAACTCGGCCTCCTGGTACGGTTTGCCGAGATAGCGGTCCACCCCGATGTCGAACGCACGCTGGCGGTGTTTGTCGCCGCTGCGCGAGGTGATCATGATGATCGGCACCTCGCGCAACCGCGGATCGGCCTTCATGTGGGTCGCCAGCTCGTAACCGTCCATGCGCGGCATCTCGATGTCCAGCAGCATCAGGTCCGGCACGCGCTCGTGCAGTTTCTCCAGTGCATCGACGCCGTCCTTCGCCGTGCTGACCTCGTACTCGTGACGCTCCAGCACGCGGCTGGTGACCTTGCGCATGGTGATCGAGTCGTCCACCACCATCACCAGCGGCTTCGTCGCCACTTCCTCGACCACCGGCGCCTGGACCGCGCTGAGGCCTTCGGCCAGGCGCTGTTCGCGCCGGATCATGCCGTGGCGAACCAGCGGCGCCAGGTCGAGAATGATCAGCACCGAACCATCGCCCATGATGGTCGCGCCGAGCAGGCCCGGCACCGAGCTGATCTGCGGGCCGACCGACTTGACCACGATCTCGCGCGAACCGAGCACCGCGTCGATGCGGATCGCCGCACGCAGGTCGCCGGCGCGGGTCAGCAGCAGCGGCTGCTGCTCGTCCTCGGTCGGCAGGCCCGGCGGCAGGCCCAGCAATTCGGCCAGGTCGTGGATGCCGTACGCCTCGTTGCCGTACTGGAACGAGGGTTCGTCCTCGGCCATCAGCGCGGTCAGATCGTCCGGATTGACCCGCGCCACGCCCTGCACCGAGGTCATCGGGATCGCGAACGTGGCCTCGCCGATGCGCACCAGGATGGCCTGGGTCACCGCGAGGGTGAACGGCAGGCGCAGGACGAAGGTGGTCCCCTTGCCTTCTTCGGACTCGATCGACAGCGAACCGCCTAGCTGCTTGATCTCGTTCGCCACCACGTCCATGCCGACGCCGCGACCGGCCAGCTGGGTCACCTGGCTGGCGGTGGAGAAGCCGGTCTGCGTGATCAGCGAGAGCAGCTGGTTGTCGGTCGGCCGGGTCTCGGCGCGCAGCAGGCCGCGTTCGACGCCGCGCTTGCGGATCGCCTCGCGGTTCAGGCCGCGACCGTCGTCGCTGACCCGGATCACCACTTCGGTGGCCTCGCGCGCGACCGTGATGTTCACCGCGCCCTCGACCGGCTTGCCGGCCTTGCGCCGTTCGGCCGGGGTCTCGATACCGTGCGCGATCGCGTTGCGCAGCATGTGCTCGAACGGCGCCTTGATGCGGTCGAGCAGGTTGCGGTCCATTTCGCCGTGGGCGCCGTCCACGTGGAGCTGGGCGTGCTTGCCCTGCTCCTGCGCGGCCTGGCGCAGCGTGCGGCGCAGGTTCGGCACCATCGTGTCGAACGGCAGCATGCGCGTGCGCAGCAGGCCGTCCTGCAGTTCGGTACTGACCCGCGACTGCTGGATCAGCAGGGTCTCGGCCTGGCGGGTCAGTTCGTCCAGCATGTTCTGGATCGACACCAGATCGGATACCGACTCGGCCAGTGCACGCGAGTATTGCTGCAGCTGCGAGTAGCGGTCGAGCTCGAGCGGATCGAACGCCGCCATGCCCGCCTCGCGATGCTCGCGCTGGAAGCGCGCGATGATCTGCGCCTCGGTCTCGATTTCCAGCATGCGCAGCTGACTGCGCAGGCGCGCCACGGTCTGTTCCAGTTCGACCAGGTTGAAGCGGTAGCCGGCGACCTGCTGTTCCAGCCGCGAACGGTAGATCGCCACTTCGCCGGCATGGCTCACCAGATTGTCGAGCAGGTCGGCGCGAACGCGGATCTGCTCCTGCGAGGAGCGCACTTCCTCCTCCGTCTCCGGCATCAGTTCGGGCAGCCCGAGCTCACCTGCCGCGGGAACCGCCGGCGACGGCGCGGCCGCAACCGGCGCCGGCATCGCGGCCGCCATCGGCACCAGGTCGTCGGCCAGCGTCGTTTCGCCGGCCAGCGCCAGCAGCTGGTCGATCATCGCCCGCGGGTAATCAATCGCCCGATCCTGTGCCACCTGCTGCACCAGGGCGTGCAACTGGTCGAAGCTGGCCTCCAGCGCGGCGATCAGCGACCCGGTCTTCGACGTATCGCGGATCGGCTTCTCCAGCAGGGTCTCGATCGCGTGGCTGAGATCGCCCATCGCAGCCAGGCCGGCAATGCGCGCACCGCCCTTCAGGGTATGCAGGTCGCGCTGCAGCTCCGGCACGTGCGCCAGTTCGGCCGGCTCGGCATGCCACTGGGCCAGCACGTCGTCGGCGTGGTCGAGGATCTCGCGTGCCTCGTCGATGAAGACTTCCAGCAGGTCGGCGTCGATCTGGCCGGAACCGGCCAGGGCATACGTGGGCTCCGGCGGCGTCGCGGCATCCGCTTCCTCCGTCGCACGGCTCGCCGCGGCCTGCTCGGCGGCCAGCTTCTCCGCTGCGGCTTGTGCCGCCACGGCCTGCTCGGCGGCCAGTTTCTCCGCTGCGACCTGCGCCGCCGCGGCCTGCTCGGCAGCCAGTTTCTCCGCTGCGACCTGTGCCGCCGCGGCCTGCTCGGCGGCCAGNTTCTCCGCTGCGACCTGCGCCGCCGCGGCCTGCTCGGCCGCCAGNTTCTCCGCTGCGACCTGCGCCGCCGCGGCCTGCTCGGCCGCCAGCTTTTCGGCGACGGTCTGCTCGGGCTCAAAGGCGCCCAGTGCCGCCACCAGTTCGGCAGTCAGCTCGGCGTGGCGCGCATCATCCGGATGGATGTCCGACATTTCGTCGGTGTCGGCTGGCACGTCGGCGGATGCCGTTTCGTTCCGTGCCGCCGCGACCTCGGCCATGCCGGCTTCCAGCGAGTCGGCCATGATCGCCTGCTCGGCGTCGACGTTGTCCATCGTGTCGGTGGTTTCTGCCGACTCGGCCTCTTCGGCCTGCGGCTCGAACACGACGTGCGCCACCTTCGATTCGGGATAGCGGTCGCGCATGCGGGTGATCTGCGCGGTGAGCGCATCGGCGTCCGGCAGCTGCGGCTCGACCGCGTCGAACTGGCCCATCACGTGGTCGACCGCGTCGACCGCCTGGCCCAGCAGGCGCAGGCCCTCGGAGGACAGCGGCAGGTTGGCGGCGCGCAGACGCTTGAACAGGCCTTCCAGCGGCGACAGCAGCTGCGTCAGCAGCGGGATGTCGACCATCGCGATCGCCCCATGCAGCGTGTGCACGGCGCGCAGCAGTTCCTCGCCGATCGGCAACTCGTCGTCGCTGCGCTGGATCGCGGCGCGAATGGTCTGCAGGTACTGCGCCACTTCACTGCGCAGGATCTCCAGCAGCACCGGATCCACCGGCGGCATCACCGGCATCGCCATGGCCTGCACGGACTCGGCCGGCTCCGGCGTGACGGATGCGGCACTCGCGTCGGTCAGACCTGCCGTGGGTATGGCCTCGGCCGCCGTGTCGATCCGCGGCACGCGCCGGCGCACCACGCGGCGCACCGTCTCCATCGCCCGCGGTGCGTGATCCTCCACCCGCGCGGGGTTGCCCGCCGCGAGCTGTTCGGCGGTATGCATGATCGCGCCGAGCGGTGCACCCGGTGCGCCCTCGCCCTTGAGCGCGGCCAGCAATTGCGGCAGCGCATCGATCGCATGCCGCACCAGCGCCTGCGCGTTGTCGTCCGGCTGGATGGTGTTGTCCAGCACGCGATTGAGCATGTCCTCCACTTTCCACGCGAACTCGCCCAGCACGCCGGCACCGACCAACCGGCCCGAGCCCTTCAGCGTGTGGAACGAACGGCGGATGCCGACCAGCGACGAAATCTGCGCGGGATCGGCCAGCCAGAGTTTCTCGGCGCTGCGCAGGTTGTCGATTTCCTCCTGCATCTCCTCCAGGAAAATCTCGCGGATGTCGTCGTCGATGCCCTCGGCATTGACGTTGAAGCTGGTGTTCGCCGCCAGCGCGTCGCGCACCGGCACCTGCTCGACCACCTCCTCCTCGATCTCGATCCAGTCCTCGCCCGACGCGTCGGCCGCGGAGTGATCCAGGGCGGTCGGCGCGGTGGTTTCGGTCTGCGCCAGGCGCAGCCCGTCCAGGTCGTGGGTGGGTGCGGCGGGGGTATGGCTGTCGCCGACGAAGAGCTGCCCCAGGTCCTCGCCCGGCAGCAGGCTGACGGACTCGGACAGTTCGGGGTGTTGCTCGCCCGCAGCGGCGGATTCGACCGGCGCTGCCTCGGGTGCCGTCGGCGCGGCAGACGCCGCGCGTGCCGACGGCAGTGGCCAATAGCCGAGCAGGCCGAGGCTGTGCTCGGCCACGTCGAGTATGTGTTCCAGTCCGCCGCGATGCTCGCGCGCCGCCTCCAGGTAGTACTCCAGCGCCGCCAGCGCATCGGCCAGCTGGTCCATCTGTGCGCCGCTCGGTACGCGCCGGTCATCCAGCAATTCGTTGCCGATGAAACGGCCCACGCCCTGGGCCAGCTCGGCCGGGCGCGGCGACGACAGCATGTGCATGGCGCCGGCGACTTCTTCCATCAGCGCCGGTGCGCCGGCCAGGCGATCATGCTCCCAGCCGGATTCGACGAACGCGACGATCGCGTCCTTGACCCTGCCGGTGTTGGCGATCGCCTCCTGCATCAGCGTGGTGACCACGCCCAGCGCTTCGCTGCGCGGCAGGCTGGGCATGGCGTCGTTCGTGCCTGCTTCTTCCTCGGAACCGAGGCTTTCGATGTGGTCGTCCAGCGACGCCTCGACGTACAGCAGCGCGCCGGCCACGTCGAGCAGGGTCTCCTCGTCGGCCGCGCGCATGCGGTTGGCGATCTCGTCGAGCACCCGACGCTGTTCGGTGACTACCCGGCGCGGCACCGCCAGCGCCAGCATGCCCAGCGTGTCGCCGACGCGCTCGAGCACTTCGCCCTGCGCGGCCAGCTGCGCCGGATCGCCGTTCTGCTGGCGCAGGAACAGGTCCAGCGCCTCCTTGACGCGCAGCAGGTCGTCCTTCAGCGCGCGCGACACCGAATCGAGCAGTGCGCGGTTGTGCCCGGCCATCGAGCCGCGGGCGTGTTCCAGTTCGCCGGCATCGGGCAGCAGGCCGTCCAGCGCGTACGTGCCGCGCAACAGCTCCATCTGCGGGCTGCGTTGCTTGGCCTGGGCCACGATGTAGAGCAGCTTGCAGGCCACGTCGTCCGCTTCGCCGCCGCGCAGGCTGTCCTCGCCCTGCTCGATCAGCAGGCGGATGTGGCGGTCGACCTTGCCGATCAGCTGGCGGATTTCGCCGGCCTGTCCCTTCAGCGCGCCCTGCTCCAGGCCTTCCAGCACGCCGGCGGCGATCCACCACAGGCGCCGGCCATGCACGTGATGGCAGCGCGCGGTGATCGCCAGCAGGGTCTTGCGCATGTTGACCAGCTGCTGCGCGGCGTTCTGCCCGCGGAACCAGCCCAGCAACTGCTGCTGGAAGCGCAGGCGCAGGTCCACCAGTTCGCCGCGATGCGCCTCGGCGTAGGCTTCGCTCATCGCCGCGGGCGCCTGCTCCGGCAGGAACGCATCGAGGTTCGGGTGGAACATCGCCGATTCGGGCAGCGGTTCCTGCTCGCGGCTGGCACGCAGGTCGTTGAGCAACGGCAGCAGCACCACCGGCACGTCGCGGTGGCCGCTGGACAGCCGTTCCAGGTAGTCGGGCAGTTGCATCAGGCCGCGCATCAGCGCGGCGTAGGCTTCCTCGCGATAGGTGACGTGATCCCCCAGCAGGGCGATGGCGAGCGCCTCCATCTCTGCCGTCACCATCGCCGCGCCGTACAGCTCGACCATCCGCAAGGTGCCCTGCACCTGGTGCAGGTGATCCGCGCAGGTGCGCATGTAGTCGCGCTTGCCCGGGTTGTCGACGTACGACTCCAGCGCCTCGCGGGCGATCGACAAGGTGTCGTCGAGCTCCGGCTTGACCCACTGCAGCGTGGTGAAATCGATGTGGTCTTGAAGTCTCATGCGCCTCTCTCAACGGTTGCACAACGCAAGCATCCTGCAACCACCGAGACTGCCCCCTGTCTTGTGCTTTGCTCAATCGGGCCGGCAACCGGCCCGGCCGATGTCAACCCGGCAGCTTGAAGTGCGCCACCGATCGCCGCAGGTCGCTCGCCAGTTGGGCCAGCGTACCGATCGAGTCGGCGGTCTGGCTCGCGCCCTGCGAGGTCTGCGAAGTGATCTCCTGAATTGCGTTCATTGATACCGAGATATCGGTTGCCGCCGCGGACTGCTCGCGCGCCGCGGTGGAGATGTTCTGAATCAGCGCGGACAGGTCGTGCGACACGCGCTCGATGTCGCCCAGCGCGCTGCCGGCATCCTCGGCCAGGCGCGCACCGGCGACCACTTCGGCGGTGGTCTGCTCCATCGAGTTCACCGCTTCGTTGGTATCGGACTGAATGGTCTGCACCAGCGTCTCGATGCGCTTGGTCGCGCTGGTCGAGCGCTCCGCCAGTCGCTGCACTTCGTCCGCCACCACCGCGAAACCGCGGCCCGCCTCGCCGGCCGAGGCCGCCTGGATCGCCGCGTTCAAGGCCAGGATGTTGGTCTGCTCGGCGATGTCGTTGATCAGTTCCACGATCGAGCCGATCTCCTGCGAGGATTCGCCCAGGCGCTTGATGCGCTTGGAGGTTTCCTGGATCTGGTCGCGGATCGAGTCCATGCCGGAGATCGTCTCGCGCACCACTTCGGCGCCGTGGGAGGCGATCTTCACCGAGCGTTCGGCCACGTCGGCCGACTCGGCGGAATTCTTCGACACATCATCCATCGAGCTGGCGATCTGGTTGATCGCCGAGGTCGCGGTGCTGATCTGCTGCGCCTGCTGCTCGGCCGCGTTGGCCAGGTGGCGGGCGGTGGTCTGGGTTTCCTGCGCCGAGGACGACACCTGCTCGGAGGTCTCGTTGATGGTGGTCACCAGGGATCGCAGCTCGTCGATGGCGTAGTTCACCGAGTCGGCGATCGCGCCGGTGATGTCCTCCGACACCGTGGTCTTCACGGTCAGGTCGCCTTCGGCGAGCGAGCCCATCTCGTCCAGCAGGCGCATGATCGCCTCCTGGTTGCGCTGGTTCAGCTCGGTACTCTGGGCGAACCGGCGGCGCTGGTCGCGCACCAGGGTGATGACCAGCAGCAGGGCGAACGCCACCGCGGCGATCGCACCAAGCAGGCCCCACCACACGTTCGGGAACAGCCGGCGCAGCGGCAGCTTGCCGATCTGCTCGGACAGGTCGTTCGCGCGCAGCAGCACGGTCTGCGAATCCAGCGAGGCCTGGTTGCCCGCGCGCTTCACGTCGGCGATGTTGCCGGCGGCGGCGACCAGCTTGGCCACCGGGTCGGCCAGTTGGGCCCAGCTGGCGTCCATGTCGGTGAGGATCTTGCGCGCATTGGCGTCGTTGATCGGCCGCACGCCGCTGTCGGGGTTGCCCTCGATCAGGCCCTTCAGCACGCTGCCGTACAGCTGCGCGTCGCGCGACAGGCCATCGGCCGCCGACTGGGCACTGTCGCCGCCCTGCAGCACTTCCTGCACGCGGCGGATGATGCGGTCAGCGGACAGCATCTGGCGCGAGGTGCCCAGCATCTGTTCGGAACTGCCGTTGCGCTGCTGCAGGATGTTGACCACCTGCTCCATGCTCGAGTTGAGCAGTGGCATCTGCTGCGAAAGGGTACTTGCGCGCTGGCCGGAGTCGAGCACCACCGCCTTGTTGGAGAGGATCTTGCCGATGTCGGCATCGAGCTGCTTCCAGGAAGCGTCGAGCGCGCTCACCGCACGGCCGGCGGGCGTGGCGTTGTTGTCCGAATACGGCTGCATGCCGCTCTTGGGGTCGCCCTTGTCCAGTCGCTGCACGGCGGAGTCGATCGCGTTGCGGGTGGATTCGAGCTCCTTGAAGGAGTCGGTGTTGCCGTCTGCCGATTCCAGCGCGAACTTCGCCGTCTGCTGCGACAGCACCTGGATCTGCGTGGTCAGCGCGATCGCCTGGCGATCCTCGCCGTTCTTCTGGTTGAGCAGGAAAAAGTCCAGCGCCGCAAAACCGATCGCAATCAGCAGCAGGACAATGAGTGCGGTATAACCGCGTTCCCTGCTGACGCCCCCTGTAGTGCTCATGTTCACCTCATCCGTCTAACTGATTACGCTGCCGGCCCCGCGCAGTGGGTACCGGCCAGGGAATGCTTGTCCCACGTTTCCGGCCCACGCGGGCGCCGGCCCTTCATGTCACTGCGGCCCTGCCCCGATGTCAGGCCGCGGCCTGCCGGAAGTCCGGTGCGCGCACCAGCCGGTTCATGCTGAAAACGGCCAACTGCTGCTCGCCTACCCGGCTGTCGACGAAACGGGCCAGTCGCGGATCTTCCTCGCGCCCCGCCTCGCGCCGCTGCTCTTCGTCCACCGTGCGCTGACCGAACACCTCGTCCACCAGCAGCGCCACGTTGCCGCCGCCCTGGCGCACCACCAGCAGGCGGGTACGGTCGGTGTGCTGGGTGCGATCGCCGAACAGGAAGCGGCCGAAATCGATCACCGGCACCAGGTTGCCACGCACGTTGGCCACGCCCAGCAGCCACGGCTGGGTGCCGGGCACCGGGGTCAGCACCGGCACCGCCAGCAATTCGTTGATTTCGTCGATGCCGCTGACCAGCAGCCGCGAACCGACCCGGAAACCGATGCCGCGCCACAACCCGGGCGCTTCCAGCTTGTCCTGCGTATCCGACGCATGCGCCAGCGACAGTCGCTCGTAACGGGCCAGGATCTCGAACGGGGTGCGGTTGACGTACGGGTTCATTTCTCGCTCGGCAGCAATTCGTTGATGCACGCCAGCAGCTCTTTTTCGTTCACCGGCTTGGTGATGAACGCCCGGGCGCCCTGGCGCAGCCCCCAGACGCGGTCGGTCTCCATCGACTTGGTGGTGATCATCACGATCGGCACGTTCTGGGTCTTCGGGTCGCGCGTGAGCGTACGCGTGGCCTGGAAACCGTTCATGCCGGGCATGATCACGTCCATGATGACCAGGTTGGGCATGTCGGTGCGCACGCGCTCGATGCCCTCCTCGGCGCTGCTGACGGCAACGACCTGGTGCCCGGCCCGCTCAAGCAGCGTGGTGAACACGCGCACGTCGGTCGGCGAGTCGTCGATGATGAGAATGGTGGCCACTGGTCCCCCTCGGAATCTGCAGTCAGTGGCTCGATACCGTGCTGACGTGGCGATGGATGGCACCAAGCAGTTCGTCCCGCGTGAACGGCTTGGTCAGATACTGCTCGGCGCCGACGATGCGGCCGCGCGCCTTGTCGAACAGGCCGTCCTTGGAGGACAGCATGATCACCGGCGTGGCGCGAAACTGCGGATTGTTCTTGATCAGCGCGCAGGTCTGGTAGCCGTCCAGCCGCGGCATCATGATGTCGACGAAGATGATGGCGGGCTTCTGGTCGGAGATCTTGGCGAGTGCCTCGAAGCCGTCGACGGCGGTCAGCACCTCGCAACCCTCTTTTTTCAGCAGGGTTTCCGCCGTGCGGCGGATGGTCTTCGAGTCGTCGATCACCATGACCTTCAGACCGTCCAACTCGTTAGCGCTCATGTTCAAATTCACTCACTCCCCCTGCGGCCCGCCCGAGCTCAGGATAGTCAACAAGACATGCAACAGCCATGCCGGATGGTATGCATGTAAAAAAATGTCGAAAAGGCCAACAACAACCGCTCTAAGACGGTGAATCCAGTGACTTTGCTGTTTACTGCCTGCCCGCCAAGACTGTCAAGCAATAATCGCCGCGCCACCGGCTGCCGCTGCCGGGTGACCCATAGTGGCACCATCTGGCCACCGGCGACAGCGCAGGTCTGCCGGCCTTGTCGCAATTCGACAGCCCCGGCAGCCGCCGCCTTAGTATATCGGCCTGCTATAACGGCCTTGCGACGCATGCCGGCCCCGCGGCGCGTCACCCACGGAGAACCATGATGACCCTTTCGGTCGGCGTGCTGATGGACCCCATCGGCGCGATCAAGGCAGCCAAGGACACCAGCTTCGCGATGCTGCTCGAAGCCCGTCGCCGCGGCCATTCGCTGCACTACTTCGAGCAGGGCGACCTGGCCCTGCGCGACGGCGAACCGTGGGCGCGGATCGCCCCGCTCGACGTGCGCGAGGACCCGCAGCGCTGGTACACGCTGGGCCCGGCGTCCTGGCGCGACCTGCGCGAACTGGACGTGGTGCTGATGCGCAAGGATCCACCGGTCAATGCCCAGTTCATCTACGACACGATGGTGCTGCAAGCGGCTCAGCGCGGCGGCGTCGCCGTGGTCAACGACCCGCGCTCGCTGCGCGACTGCAACGAGAAGCTGTTCTCGCTGGAATTCCCGCAGTGCATCGTGCCGACGATGGTCTCGCGCGATGCGGGTGAACTGCGCCGGTTCACCGCCGAACACGGCGAGGTGGTGCTGAAGCCGCTGGACGGCATGGGCGGGCGCGGCATCTTCCGGGCCAGGACCGGCGACGGCAACCTCAATTCGATGCTGGAAACCCTGCTTGGCGGCGATGCCCACGGCGAAGGGCGGCAATTCACGGTCGCGCAAAGGTACATCCCGCAGATCAGCGCCGGCGACAAGCGCATCCTGGTGATCGACGGCGAGCCGGTGCCGTACGCGCTGGCGCGCATTCCGCAAGGCGACGAGTTCCGCGGCAACCTGGCCGCGGGCGGGCGCGGCGTCGGCGTGCCGCTGTCCGAGCGCGACCGCTGGATCGTGAGCCAGGTAGCGCCCGAACTTCGCCGGCGCGGCCTGCTGTTCGTCGGGCTGGACGTGATCGGCGACTACCTGACCGAGATCAACGTCACATCCCCGACCTGCGTGCGCGAACTGGACGCGCAGTTCGGGCTTAACATTGCCGGCCAGCTGTTCGACGTCATCGAACAGCACGTCACCGGAAACCGTCGAGCGTGAGCGCCACCGCAACCGTCCCTTCGCCGCCCGACCCGATCGGCGCCACCTTGCTGTTCTCGCTGCTGCTGCATGGCGTGCTGCTGCTGGGCATCACCTTCCACTTCGTGAAGCCCACGCCCAGCCTGCCCACGCTGGACGTCACCCTGGTCAACGTGGCCAACCAGCAGGCACCGGACAAGGCGGACTTCCTGGCCCAGGCCAACAACACCGGCGGCGGTCGCAGCGATCGCGCGGCGCGGCCGTCGGACCTGTTTTCCGGCGCGATCCCGCGGCCCGACCCCGGCATCGCCGCGCAGCCGGTCGAAGCCGCCACGCCGCGGCCACGCGAGGCCACCCCGACACGCATGGTCACCACCCGCGGCGCCAGCGATTTCCGCGTGACCAGCGACACCGCGCAGACCGAGGTCGCCCCACACGAACAGACCCCGACCGCCGCCGAACTGAAGCGCCAGCAGGCGATCGCCCAGCTGGCCGCCGAACTGCGCAAGAAGAAGGTGGACTACGCCAAGCGGCCGAAGGTGAAATACCTCACTGCCAGCACGCGGGAATACGCGTACGCCGCCTACATGCGCGGCTGGTCCGACCGGGTCGAGCGGGTCGGCAACCTCAACTATCCGGAGGAGGCCCGTCGCCGCGGCCTGCACGGCGACGTGCTGCTCACCGTGGTGCTCGACCTCGACGGCAGCATCAAGAGCATCGAGGTGATCCAGAGCTCCGGCCAGAAGATCCTGGACGCCGCCGCCGAGCGCATCGTGCGCCTGGCCGCGCCGTTCCCGCCGGCGCCCAGGAGCGCCGAACGCATCGACGAGCTCAACATCACCCGCACCTGGCGCTTCCAGCCGGACAACGTGCTGCAGACACGCTGAACGAAGGCGACGGATGCCTGCGCACGGCGTGCGCTGCGCTTACAATGCGCGCATGACCGCCGTGCAGCCCTCGACCCTCACCGGGCACTTCCTGATCGCCATGCCGAACCTGGCCGATCCGCCGTTCTCGCACGGCGTGGCGCTGCTGTGCCAGCACGACGAGGACGGCGCGGTCGGCCTGCTGGTGAACCAGCTGTCCGAGTATCGCTTCGGCGACGTGCTGGCGCAGATGAAGCTGGAATGCCAGGACAGCGAACTGGCGGACGCGCCGGTGCTGATCGGCGGCCCGGTGCAGCAGGAGCGCGGCTTCGTGCTGCATCGCGAGCCGGGCGACTGGGATTCCAGCTACCGCATCAACGAGCACTGGTCGGTCACCACCTCGCGCGACATCCTGGTGGCGATGGCCGCCGGTGAAGGCCCGCGCCAGGCGATCATGGTGCTCGGCTACGCCGGCTGGGACGCCGGCCAGCTGGAACAGGAACTGATGGCGAACGCGTGGCTCACCGCCGAGGCCTGCGGCCGGGTGGTGTTCGACACCCCGCTGGAGGAACGCTGGAGCGCCGCCGCCGGGCTGGTCGGGGTCGACCCGCGCCAGCTGTCCGGCTACGCGGGTCACGCATGAGTTGCGTGTTCGGCTTCGACGTCGGCAGTCGGATCACCGGCGTGGCGATCGGCAATACCTACACCGCCAGCGCCCGCGCGCTGGCCACCCTCGCGGTGCGTGACGACAATCCGGACTGGCCCCGCCTCGACACGCTGCGCCAGCAGTGGCAGCCCGACACCCTGGTGGTCGGCCTGCCGCTGACCCTGGACGGCGCCGAACAGCCCGCCAGCCGCCGCGCCCGCCAGTTCGCCGTGCAGTTGCAGCAGCGCTACGGCCTGCCGGTCGTGCTGGTCGACGAACGGCACAGCTCGCAGGAAGCTGCACAGCGGTTCGCCGCTGCCCGCGCGGTGGGGCTCAAACGCCGCCGCGACGCTACCGACATCGACGCCGAAGCGGCCGCGGTCATCCTTGAACGCTGGCTTGCCGGCGCCGACACGCCGGCGGCCGACACTCCCGGTCGCTGACCGGACTTCTCCCTTCCACCTCCAGACCCGCCGCCATGAGCCCTCGCCTGCGCCACCTGACCTCCCTGGAAAACCTGCCGCGCGAGACGATCGAGCGCCTGCTCGACCGCGCCGAGTCCCTGCGCGATGCCTGCGCGCACGGCACCCGCAAGCTCGACGTGCTGGCCGGGCGCACCGTGCTCAACCTGTTCTTCGAGCCGTCCACGCGCACCCGCACCTCGTTCGAGCTGGCCGCGCGGCGGCTGGGCGCGGACGTGATCAATTTCGACATCGGACTGTCTTCCACCAGCAAGGGCGAGGAACTGTTCGACACCCTGCACACGCTTGAGGCGATGCACCTGGACGCGATCGTCGTGCGCCACAAGCAGTCGGGCACGCCCGACATGCTGGTGCGCCACGCGATGAGCGGGGTCTCGGTGATCAACGCCGGCGACGGCAACCGCGCGCACCCCACCCAGGGCCTGCTGGACGCGCTGACCATCCGCCAGCACCGGCCGGACTTCGACAAGCTCAGCGTGCTCATCTGCGGCGACATCAAGCATTCGCGGGTGGCCCGCTCGGACCTCAACGCGTTCACCGCGCTGGGGGTGAAGGAAATCCGCCTGTGCGGGCCGGCCGAGCTGATGCTGCCGGCGGACGAAGCGCCGCAGATTCGCCGCTACGGCAACTTCGACGAGGCGATCGAGGGCGTCGACGCGGTGATCATGCTGCGCCTGCAGAAGGAGCGCATGGCCAGCATCGAGCTGCCGGACGAGGCGGCGTACTTCGCCCACTACGGGCTGGATCGGCGGCGTCTCGGCCTGGCCGCCCCGGGCTGCCTGGTGATGCACCCGGGCCCGATCAACCGCGGCATCGAGATCGCCTCCGACGTGGCCGACGGCGCGCAGTCGCGCATCCTCGAACAGGTCGGCAACGGCGTGTTCGTGCGCATGGCCGTGCTCAACGAAGTGCTGGCCCGCTGAACCGCCTCGCCGGGCCGGCGGCAGCCAGCCGCCAGCCACGGCAGCGCCCCGGGCAAGCGGGCATAATGGCCGGCGCACCACTCACCACACTGGGGATCACCATGCGATCGACGACGCGATACATCGCGCTGGGTTTCGCCGGCGTCATGCTGGCGGCCTGCGGGCACAAGGACAAGGATGCACCGCTGGCTTTCGTACCGGCGGATACGCCGTACGTGGTGGCCAACCTCGACATCATGGACGACGCCACCCGCGGCGCCCTGCTCGCCCAGGCCGATGCGCAGCTGCCGTCCCAGCTGGCCCAGCTCGATGCCAGCGCCGAGCGACTGGCCAGGAAGGATCCCGACGGCGCGCGACTGCTGCACGCGCTGCGCACCGAATTCAACGGCAAGACCATCGAGAGCTTCGCCCAGGGTGCCGGCCTGAACCTCAAGGGCTACTCCGCGTTCTACGGCCTGGGCCTGGCCCCGGTGCTGCGCTTCCAGCTGAACGATCCGGGCGCCTTCGAGGGTTTCGTCGGCCGGCTGGAAACCGCCTACGGCAAGAAGCTCGATGTCGCCCTCGTCGACAAGCAGAGCTACCGCAAGTACGCGTTCCCCGCCTCCGGCACCGAGGTGGTGCTGGCCACGGTCAACAAGCAGGCGGTGGCGGCGCTGCTGCCGGCGGATGCCTCGCCGGCGCTGTTGCGCCAGGCGCTAGGGCTGGATCGGCCGCCGCAGAGCCTGCAGGATGATGGCCGACTGAAGACGCTGGCCAGGGCCAAGGGTTACCAGAAGTGGCTGGTCGGCGAGCTGGACCTGACCCGCGCGCTGCCGCTGGCGATCAGCGGCAAGGACCCGCTGATCAGCGCGATCCAGAAGGCGCACGCCGAAGCCATCGCGGCCAAGACCGGCGAGCCGGTCGCCACCCAGCTGCAGACTTCGCCGAGCTGCGGCGCCGATGCCGCGCGCATCGCCGCGCGGGTCCCCGCCATGAGCTTCGGTTACACCAGGCTGGACACGAAACACCAGGACGTGCGTTTCGACGTCGCGCTGGCCGACGACATCAGCAACGCCTTCGCCGGGCTGAAGGTGGCGCTGCCCGGACTGGGCGGCAGCGGCACCGCGCCGTTCGACCTGAGCCTGGCGTTGCCGGTCGCCGAGGCACGCACGTTCTGGCTAGCCCAGGCCGACGCGGTGGCCGCCAAGCCATTCAGCTGCCCCTCGCTGACCGATCTCAACGACAGCTTCGCCAAGCTCGGCCCGGCCATGCAGAAGGCGGCGATCCCGCCGTTCGGCGACATGCTCGGTCTGCGCATCGCGCTGGATTCGCTGGTAGCGGGCAAGGACGCCGGCCTGCCCACGTTCAGCGGACGCGTGCTGATCGGCACCGGCAATCCCGACGGCCTGTTCGCGATGGGCCAGATGATGGTGCCCGCGCTGGTCGCGCTGAAACCGAGCCATGACGGCAAGCCGCTGCCGCTGCCGAAGGACGCGACCGGCATGCTGGGCCAGCCGGCCTGGGTGGCCATGGGCGAGAAGGCACTGGCCTTCGGCATCGGTGCCGGCGAGGACACGCGCCTGAGCGACACTTTGAAGGACCCGATCGGCGACGCCGGCCGGATGGCCCGCATGCACATCAGCGGCGCGATGTACCTGAGCTGGCTGCAGCTGATGGAGCAGAAGATCGACAGCCTGGCCGCCGCCACCGCGGCGATCGGCAAGAGCGACGAGCCGTCGATCGACGACTCGGGCGACAGTGCCGCCGAGACCGCCGCCGAACTGGCCCGCTCCAAGGCCCAGTTCGCTGCCATGAAATCCCAGGCCGAACGCGTTGACCGCATCGACGCCGAAATGCACGTGGACAACGGCGGCATGGTGATCACCAGCCAGACCGCGCTGAAGTAGGCGCCGGTACCCGACGGGAAGCCGGGGCGCTGTGGCGCCCCGGCTTTTTCATGCGCTGCGCCCGGCGTCGAACGCGGCCCTTGCACCACCGGCACCCTTCTTCGTCTCGGCAATGCCCTGAAACAGCTGGGTGGATCAGGGCGTCCCTAGTGCGCAAAAGCCAGCGATGCCGTCGTGCCAGTGCCTCCGCCCGAAGTCAGTTCAAGCGTCCAGCCCAGGTGCTCGCACAAGCGTCCTATGAGTTCCAAACCGATGCCATCGCGGCCCAGTCCAATCTCCCTGGCGTGCCGTGAATAGACGCGGGAGATCTCCACCGCCGTCATTCCATGGCCGGGGTCGGAAATGACGACCTGGGCCGGCAGCTCCAGGCTCACCCGAATCGTGCCGGCATCGCTGTTCTCGATCGCGTTGCGAATCAAGTTTCCGATGGCTGCCCGTACGATCTGCGGCGGTGCCTCGATCCAGACGCTCGGCAATGTCCCTATTTCAAACGCCAAAGCCTTGCCGCTCATCAGGGGGCGGTGGTCGTTCACTATCTCCGGAATCAATGCACCCAGGTCCGTCATTTCGGAATGTTTCAGCAATCGCACGGGGTCCTTCGCCAGGACCAGGACCAGGGCCAGCAGCTCGTCCATGCCTTCGGCCGTTTGGCGGATGCGCTGCAGGTAACGCTGCGTCATTGCGGAAATGTCATGCTGCGAGAGAGCGAGTTCGGTCGAACTGCGGATTACCGCCACTGGCGTGCGCAGTTCATGGCTGGCCATATTCAGGAACGTTCTTTCGCGTTCCACGGCCTGGTCCATCCGTCCGAGATAGTCATTGAACGCCCTCATCACCACACCGATCTCGGCGGATTCGCCCTCGGCGATGACCAGCCTCTGGCCGGATATCGCCGGCCTCAGGTCGACGATGCGACGAGCCAGATCGCCCAGTGGCTTGGTCAGCCGTCCAACGCCCATGGCGGTGGCAAAGGTCAAGAGCGCGACCATGGCGGCGGCTGAACCGATGACAAGCGCATTCAGACCCGATCTGCTGGATCCCATGCCCGATATGTTCAGCGCGAGGACCGCATGGTCTCCTCCGATCGCACGCACCAGGACGACGAACTCCTTGCTGCCGACGACGACCTCGTCATGCACCCCGACATCGAGCGAACGGAATTCGATGGGCGGCTCGTGCCCCACCAGCGTGCCGTAGAGCGTCAAGGTCTCGGAGTCGTTCCACCGGTAGTCGGGGTCGAGTCGGTGACGTTCCAGGAAATGGTCCAGCTCCGTATTGAGCAGGGATTCCCAGACCAATGTCTCGGCCCGCTCGTTGACGAGGTAGCCGTACGCCAACAGCGCCAGGGTCAGGAACAGGCTGTAGATGACGATGCCGCTGACCATCCGCTGCTTGAGGCTGGTCTCCCTACCCATCAATGGCCTCCGAAGCAATGATCCGATAGCCAATTTTCGGCACCGTCTGGATCAACTTGTTTTCGTGGGGTCCGTCGATGGCCTTGCGCAAGTCATAGACATGCGAGCGCAACAAGTCGGAATCCGGCGGGTTGTCGCCCCACAGCGCGGACTCCAGGGTGCCGCGGGCGACGACCAGGGGACTGGCTGTCATCAACAGCGCCAGTATCTTCTTGCAGCTGGCGTTGAGTTGAAGTGCCGTTCCGTTCCGATCGATCTCCTGCGTCGATGTATTGAAGCTCAGGTCGCCGATTCGCAATGTCTTGCCGGCAACACGGCCCTGCGACCGCGCTATCAACGCTTCCACTCGCGCAGCGAGTTCGTCGAAGGCAAAGGGCTTGGTGAGGTAGTCGTCCACGCCGGCGCCAAAACCGGCCAGCTTGTCGGGCAGTTCGTCGCGCACGGTGAGCATCAGGATCGGCAGGTCCGACCCCGACGCACGCAGCCGCCGGGCGACTTCCTTGCCCTCCAGGCGCGGAAGCGTCCAGTCCAGGACCATCGCGTCGTAGTTGCCCGTCTGCGCCAATTGCAGGCCGACAACGCCATCGGGCGCTGCGTCGAGCGTATAGCCGCGCGGCTCGAAGAACGCGAACAGGTTCGAGACCAGACCGTGGTTGTCTTCGACGACCAATAACCGACTGAGCATGGGTATCCAAAGGCGAGAGGGCCAGGAAGAAGCAGGCCGGAATGCCGGGCCAGACAAGAGCACACGTGGGACACCGGGGACCCGCCAGCGGGCTGTCTCCGACAAAAATCCGACATCACAGCGCGCATCTTAATACGAATCATTCTTGTCTTCATCCCCGCTTGAACCTGCCTTTCATCCCTTCCGGAGCATCTCAATGAGTTCTCTCTCGCGCCCCTCGACGAGTGCTGTCGCTCGCGCCATCCGCCATGCCCTGTACGGCCTGCCGCTCCTGGCTGCCGCATACGCGGCCCCTGCGATGGCGCTTGATGCGGCGGCCGCGGACACGGCCCGCGATGTCAAAACGCTGGGTACCGTGAAAGTCCAGGGCGAGTACCGGGGCTATGACGTAAAACGCAGCGCGACGGCCACCCGGACCGACACGCCATTGCTGGACGTGCCGCAGTCGATCACGGTCGTCACCGACGACCTGATCCGCGACCAGTCGATGCAGACCATGGGCGATGTCGTTCGCTACGTGCCCGGCGTGCAGATGGCGCAGGGCGAAGGCCACCGTGACGCGCCGATCCTGCGCGGCAACACCTCCACTGCCGACTTCTTCCTCAACGGCGTGCGCGACGACGTCCAGTACTACCGGGATCTGTACAACGTCGAGCGGGTCGAAGTCCTCAAGGGTCCGAGCGGCATGATCTTCGGCCGCGGCGGTTCCGGTGGACTGATCAATCGCGTCACCAAGCAGGCCAGCTGGACCGATGCCGGTAGCCTGAATCTCACACTGGGCTCGTGGGACGGTCGCCGCGTTACCGGCGATTTCAACCACGTGGTCAAGGAATCTGTGGCGTTCCGGGTCACGGGCATGTACGAGAACGCGGACAGCTATCGCGACTTCGCGCATGTCGAGCGCTGGGCGATCAACCCGACCCTGACGATCCGCGCCAGCGACGCCACCACGCTTGCGTTCGGCTACGAGCATTTCGAGGACGACCGCGTGACCGATCGCGGCATCCCGTCCCAACTGCCGCTGCTCGGCCGTCCGCTGCCGACCGGCAGCTCGACCTTTTTCGGCAAGCCGTCCGACAGCCCGATGTGGGTGCGCATCGATGCGCTGAACTCGGTGATTGCGCACGACTTCAGCGGCGGCGCCAGGCTCACCAACACCACGCGCATCGCCGACTACGAGAAGTTCTACCAGAACGTATTCCCCGGCGCGTACACGGCAGCCAGCGGCCGCGTCGCGATCAGCGGCTACAACAATCTGACCGGCCGCAAGAACTTCCAGAACCAGACCGACCTGACCTTCTCGGCCGGGACCGGCTCGCTCAGTCACGAATTCCTCGTCGGCCTCGAACTCAACCGCCAGGAAACCGACAATTTCCGCAACACGGCATTCTTCCCGGCGGTGGGCCCCGACGCACGGGGCGATTTCGTCACGATCCAGAACCCGATCTACGCCGGCCCGGTCGTGTTCCGCCAGGTCGCCAGCGACGCCGACAACCGCAGCGTGGCCAAGACAGCCGGCGCCTACGTCCAGGACCAGATCGAGTTCTCCCCAAAGTGGAAGGCCATCCTGGGCGCACGCTTCGACCGCGTCGATGTCACCCTGCACAACAACCGCAACGGCGTCGAGCTGTCCAGCAGCGACAACCTGCTCTCGCCACGGGCGGGCTTGATCTTCAAGCCGCAGGAAAACGTTTCGTTGTACACGAGCTACTCCATCGCCTACGTCCCGCGCGCTGGCGAGCAGCTGGCGTCGCTGACGGCCACCAATCGCAACCTCGCCCCGGAGCGTTTCAAAAACGTCGAGATCGGCGCGAAGTGGGACGTCAACGACCGCATGTCGGCGACCGCCGCGATCTATCGCCTCGACCGCACGAACGTCGCGATCGTGGATCCGAACAACCCGGCGCAGCAGATCCTGGTCGACGGCCAGCAGGTCAAGGGCGTCGAGTTGGGCCTGGCCGGCCGGGTCACCGATTCCTGGCAGATCATGGCCGGCTACGCCCATCAGAACAGTGAGGTGCAGACCCCGGGCGCAACCAACGGCAAAGAGCTCGGCCAGGTGCCGCGCAACTCGGCTTCGATCTGGAACCGCCTTGATTTCAACCCGCAGTGGGGCGTAGGCCTCGGAGCCGTCTATCAGGACAAGGTGTTCGTGTCGACCGACAACGCCGTCGTCCTGCCGGGCTTCACGCGGGTGGATGCCGCAGTGTTCTACACCGTCAGCAGCAGCTTCAAATTGCAGTTGAATGTCGAGAACGTGCTGGACAAGAAGTACTACGCGACGGCCCACAGCAACAACAACATCATGCCGGGTTCGCCCCGAGCGGTGCGTCTGGGTCTCAATCTGACGTTCTGATTGATACAGGAACCAAGGCAAGGGCGCCCGACCGGCGCCCTTTCTTCTTTTTGACGCCGCTCGGCAGCCGCCTTCCCCCAAGCCGACGCGCTGACGGCGCCTCGTCCTTGTTCGATCCCCATACTTCCGCGTAGAACGGGGCACAGCGGCGCCCCGGCTTTTCATGCGCAACGCACGACATCCAACGCGATGGCAACATCGCCGTGACCTGCCTTTCGCCTCCGTAATCCCGCGCTGAACCGGTGCCCGCGCAAGCTACGCAGCGTTCACGGCCCGGCTGTTGCCATGGCGATGACCGCATCCGCCTGTCGCTCCGGCCGGCGGGCATCGTCATCCCACCAAGGAGATCGCCATGCGCACTTCCACGATCCGCCACAGCTTGTATGCCACCACCCTCGTGTTCGCCTTCGCAGCCATCCCGTTCGGCCAGGTCGCTGCCCAGGACGCCGGTGCGCGCATGCAGCAGTCCTCCGAGAACCAGACCGTGCCGGACAAGGCGGCCGACGCCTGGATCACCACCAAGGTGAAATCCGAGTTCGGTACGACCAAGGGCATCCCGGCCACCGACATTTCGGTGTCGACCCACGACGGCGTGGTCACGCTCAGCGGCACGGTCGCCTCGCAGGCCCAGAAGGAGCACGCCGAACGTGTCGCCCAGCGCGTCAAGGGCGTGAAGAGCGTGGACGCCAGCGGCCTGACCGTCGGCGGCACGCCGCCCGCGGAGAAGTAGCCGGCGATGCACCGGCGAAGCGCAAAAAAGGCGCCCGCAGGCGCCTTTTTTGCCGGGGCAGCCGCTTCAGCGGTTGAGGAAATTGCTGCTGAAGTTCTGCGCGTCGCGGCTTTCCTCCAGCTCGACGCCTTCCAGGCCTTGCGACAGGGTATGCGCGTCGCCGCCCTGGGCCAGCTTGATGCGCAGGCGCACCTCGTTGGAGCTGTCGGCGTAGCGCAGCGCGTCCTCGTAGCTGATCTCGCCGGCGTGGTACAGCTCGACCAGGCTCTGGTCGAAGGTCTTCATGCCGAGCAGAGTGGACTCCTTCATCACCTCCTTCAGCTTGTGGATCTCGCCCTGGCGGATGTAGTCCTGCACCAGCGGCGTGCCCAGCAGAATCTCCACCGCGACCCGGCGCGCCTTGCCGTCGGGCGTGGGGATCAGCTGCTGCGCCACGATGCCCTTCAGGTTGAGCGACAGGTCCATCAGCAGTTGCTGGCGGCGGTCCTCGGGGAAGAAGTGCAGGATGCGGTCCATCGCCTGGTTGGCGTTGTTCGCGTGCAGCGTGCACAGCACCAGGTGACCGGTTTCGGCAAAGGCGATCGCGTGGTCCATGCCCTCGCGGGTGCGGATTTCGCCGATCATGATCACGTCCGGGGCCTGGCGCAGGGTGTTCTTCAGCGCGTTGTCCCAGCTGTCGGTGTCGATGCCGACCTCGCGCTGGGTGATGATGCAGCCTTCGTGCTTGTGCACGTACTCGATCGGGTCCTCGATCGTGATGATATGACCGGTCGAGTTCTGGTTGCGGTAGCCGATCATCGACGCCAGCGAGGTCGATTTGCCCGAGCCGGTGGCGCCGACGAACACGATGATGCCGCGCTTGGTCATCGCCAGTTGCTTGATCACCGGCGGCAGCGTCAGTTCCTCGATGGTGGGGATCTTCGACTCGATCCGGCGCAGCACCATACCCACGCAGTTGCGCTGGTAGAAGCACGACACGCGGAAACGGCCCACGCCTTGCGCGGAGATCGCGAACTGGCACTCATGGGTCTTCTCGAACTCCTCGCGCTGGCCCGGCGTCATCACGTTGAGCACCATGTCGCGCGCCTGCTGCACGCTGAGCGGGCTCTGCGTGATCGGCACGATCCGGCCCTGCACTTTCATCGAGGGGGCGACGCCCGCCGTGATGAACAAGTCGGAGGCCTTCTTGTGCACCATCAGCTTCAGGAATGAGGTGAAATCGAAGTCGCTCATGGCACTACCCCGGCAGTCGCAAATGGAGAATCGGGAATCGAGAAACCCACGCATGCCGCAAACCGGTTGCGGGAGCCAGCACGTTCAGGCCGAAGGCAGGCGCGGCCCTCCGCTCTTCAGCGATTCGCGGCTTCCCGTTTCCGATTCCCGGCTTCACTTGAAGCTGTCCTTGTTCTTGGCGTAGGCGGACGCCTGCTGGCGCGTCACCAGGCCGCGCTTGACCAGGTCCTGCAGGCACTGGTCCAGCGTCTGCATGCCGAACTGCTGGCCGGTCTGAATCGACGAGTACATCTGCGCCACCTTGTCCTCGCGGATCAGGTTGCGGATCGCCGGGATGCCGACCATGATCTCGTGCGCCGCGATGCGCCCACCGCCGACCTTCTTCAGCAGCGACTGCGAGATCACCGCGCGCAGGCTTTCGGACAGCATCGAACGCACCATCGGCTTCTCGCCGGCAGGGAACACGTCGATGATGCGGTCGATGGTCTTCGCCGCCGAGCTGGTGTGCACGGTGGCGAACACCAGATGGCCGGTTTCCGCCGCGGTCAGCGCCAGGCGGATGGTCTCCAGGTCGCGCAACTCGCCGACCAGGATGTAGTCGGGATCCTCGCGCAGCGCCGAACGCAGCGCCTCGTTGAAGCCGAGCGTGTCGCGGTGGATCTCGCGCTGGTTGACCAGGCACTTCTGCGAGGTGTGCACGAACTCGATCGGGTCCTCGATCGTGAGCATGTGCCCGTATTCGTTCTTGTTGATGTGGTCGACCATCGCCGCCAGCGTGGTCGACTTGCCCGAGCCGGTCGGGCCGGTCACCAGGATCAGGCCCTGCGGCTGCTCGATCAGCTCCTTGAAGATGCGCGGGCAACCCAGGTCCTCCAGCGTCAGCACCTCGGAGGGAATGGTGCGGAACACCGCGCCGGCGCCGCGGTTCTGGTTGAACGCATTGACGCGGAAGCGCGCCAGCCCGGGGATCTCGAACGAGAAGTCGGTCTCGTAGAACTCCTCGTAGTCGCGCCGCTGCTTGTCCGACATGATGTCGTAGATCAGCGAGTGCACCTGCTTGTGTTCGAGCGCGGGGATGTTGATCCGGCGGACATCGCCATCGACGCGAATCATCGGCGGCAGCCCGGCGGACAAGTGCAGGTCCGAGGCCTTGTTCTTCACCGAGAAGGCAAGCAGTTCGGCAATGTCCATGAAGTCGTTTCCCCTCAACCGATCGTCTGGATGGCATGAATGCGTATGCCACATCCGGGGTCGGATGACATTCGCAGGCGTGGTGCGCCGAAGCGCATGGCATCCGGTGCCACGACACCACCTGGACGAACTACCCGCAGCCCCCCTGTAGCCGCGTCGATACTACTCGCGCAAGCGGCTGTGCGGCCAGTCTTTCCACCGCCCACGCGCAAACTGTCGACCCGGTTTGCGCACCCGGTCGAAAAATCGCCAGCCGATCCGACCAGGCTGCCTGCGGCGAGCTGTCGCCGACAGCCCATCCGGCAAAATCCGTCGCCGTCGCGCCGGCTCCGGTAAGGTACGTGGTCTGGACGGACGAGGAGCCCTGCATGACACGACTTGCCTTCATCGGCGGCGGCAACATGGCGCGCAGCCTGATCGGCGGCCTGCTGAACACCGGCGTGGCGCCGGCCACCCTCAGCGTGGCCGAGCCGCTGGCCGAGGCGCGCCAGGCGCTGGGCCGCGACTTCGGCATCGCCTGCTACGCCGAGAACCGGCTGGCCGTGGCGGATGCCGAGGTCATCCTGCTGGCGGTGAAGCCGCAGGTGATGCCGGCGATCCATGCCGACCTGCGCGACATCCTGCAGCGCCACCGGCCGCTGCTGATCTCGATCGCCGCCGGCGTGCGGCTGGACCAGTTGGAGCGCTGGTTCGGCAGCGGCCTGCCGATCGTCCGCTGCATGCCGAACACGCCGGCGCTGATCGGCGCCGGCGCCACCGGCCTGTGCGCCAACCACCGGGTCAGCCCGGCGCAGAAGGCGCAGGCGCAGCACATCCTCGATGCCGCCGGGATCACCCGCTGGATCGACGACGAGGCGCTGATGGACACGGTCACCGCGCTGTCCGGTTCCGGCCCGGCGTACTTCTTCGCCCTGGTCGAGGCGCTGGAAGCTGCCGCGGTGGCGCAGGGCCTGCCGCGCGATACCGCACGCGCGCTCGCCGCGCAGACCTGCCTGGGCGCCGGCCGCATGCTGGTCGAGGGCGGCGAGGACCCGGCCGCGCTGCGCCAGCGCGTCACTTCGCCGCATGGCACCACCCAGGCTGCGCTGGAAAGCTTCGCCGCCGACGGCCTGCCGCACATCGTCGCCCGCGCCGTCGCCGCCGCCACCCGCCGCGGTGTGGAACTCGCCGCCGAACTGGACCAACTGCCGTGAGCTATCTGCTGAATGCGCTGTCCATGTTGATCGAGCTGGCGTTCGATGCGGTGGCCGCGCTGCTGCTGCTGCGCGCGGCCGCCGAAGCCTGCCGCGCGGACTTCCACAACCCGCTGAGCCAGTTCGTCTACCGCACCACCAACCCGGTGCTGGCGCCGATCCGCCGCGTGCTGCCGAACTGGCGCCGGATCAACCTGGCCGCCCTGCTGCTGGCGTGGCTGGCGATGCTGCTCAAGCGCCTGCTGCTGTTCGCCCTGCTCGGCGCGATGCCGCACCCGCTCGGACTGATCGTGCTGGCGCTGGCCGAACTGCTCGATTTCGTGCTGCTGTGCTATCTGGTGCTGATCTTCGGCTGGTCGCTGCTGAGCATGTTCGCGGTGGACCGCCGCCACCCCATGCTGCAGCTGGCCGGCAGCATCGTCGCCCCGTTGCTGCGCCCGCTGCACGGCAGGCTGATCGCCGGCCAGATCGACTTCGCGCCGATGGCGGTGATGATCGTGCTGCTGCTGGCGCGGCTGCTGATCGCCGCCCCGCTGATTGACCTCGGTGCCCGACTGGCCATGGGCGCCTGAGTTTTCCTCGCTGTGTAGCGGACGATTGTCCGTTCGTGGAATGAGAGCTTTGAAGCGAAGAGCTTTCGTGCGCCTTCGGCGCCCGAGTTACTTTCTCTTTGCGTGGCCAAAGAGAAAGATAACCAAAGAGAAAGGCCACCCCGCTTGGCGCTTGCCGGGCCTCCTGCCCGGCAAGTCCGTGAGCCGGGGCCGGGCTTTTCGAGCGGGCATCGTGCCCGCGCGAAAAGGCGAGTCCATCCATGGACTCGCCCGCTGTGCGGCCTGTCGTTCCCGACTCACCGCCGCGCAAGGGACCCCGGGTAGAGCAGCGGGCCATCATGGCCCGCACTCGGTGATGAAGCTGACAAGCAACAGCCACAGCAAAGCGTCGCGTTGCTGTGGCTTCGCTCCTGCTCTTGATCTGGCTCCTCTGAAGAGTGCGCGCTGGGAGCACGCTGCTCTACCCGGGGCCCCTATGGCGCGGCGGGTGGGCGGAGGAAAGGCCCCGCAGGGGTGGCCTTTCTCTTGGGTTACTTTCTCTTTGGCCACGCAAAGAGAAAGTAACTCGGCTGCCGCAGGCAGACGAAAGCTCTTTGCTCTAAAACTCTTCGCCTTGAATGAAGCAAGAGCATCGCGCACAGGTTGCAATCCTGCAGCAACCAGGAAGCGGAAGGCTCAGCGCAGCGCCCATTTCGCGATGATCCGATGGATCTCGTCCAACCCGTCGAACAGCGCGGCCGGCCCCGGCTGCAAAATGATCGGCGACTTGATCTCGTGGAGGTCGCCGTGGCGCACGGCGGGGATCGTGTCCCAGCCCGGCCGCGCCGCCACCTTCTCCGGGCGGAAGCGCTTGCCACACCAGGAACCGAGGATGATGTCCGGCGCACGCCGCACCACCTCGTCGCCGTTCGGCAGGATGCGCTGTTTCGCCAGCGGCTCGCGGGCCAGTTCAGGGAAACAGTCGTCGCCGCCGGCGATGTCGATGATCTCGGCGACCCAGCGGATGCCGGTGATGATCGGCTCGTCCCACTCCTCGAAATACACCTTCGGCCGCCGCGGCAACCGCGCGGCCACAGCGCGGATCTCGGCGAGATGGCGCTCGGCGCGCAGCGCGTAGGCCTCGGCCTTTTCGTGCGCGCCGACCAGTGCGCCGAGCCGGCGGATGTAGGCCAGGATGCCGTCCACGCTGCGGTGGTTGCTGATCCATACCTCGACGCCGGCCTTGACCAGCTCGCGCGCGATGTCGGCCTGGATGTCGGAGAAACCGATCGCCAGGTCGGGGGCGAGTTTCAGGATCTCGCCGATCTTCGCGCTGGTGAACGCCGAGACTTTCGGCTTCTCCCTGCGTGCGCGCGGCGGTCGCACGGTGAAGCCGGAAATGCCGACGATGCGCCGCTCCTCGCCGAGCGCGTACAGCACCTCGGTCGGCTCCTCGGTGAGGCAAACGATGCGTTGCGGAAAGTGATCGGACAAAGCGGCAGCCGCTGCGGCGTGATCCATGCGCTCAATTCCCCAGCACGGTCACCACCACCTTGCGCTGGTGCGGGTCGAGGCGGTGTTCCCACAGGTAGATGCCTTGCCAGGCGCCCAGCATCGGCTTGCCGCCGTGTACCGGCACGCTGAGGCTGACCCCGGTGAGGATCGACCGCACATGCGCCGGCATGTCGTCCGGGCCTTCCGCGTCGTGCCGGAAGATCGCGTCGCCGTCCGGCACCGCGCGCGCGAACCAGCGCTCCAGGTCGTCGCGCACCGTGGGGTCGGCATTTTCGCTGATCAGCAACGAACAACTGGTATGTGCCGTGAACACGTGCGCGATGCCGGTCTGCACGTGGCTGGCTGCCACCGCGTCGCCGACCTCCGTAGTGATCTCGCTGAAACCGCGCCCGCGCGTGTGCACGGTGAAGCTGCCCTGCGCCACGTGTTCGGCAGGCAGCGCGCGGGTCACGGGTAGAGCATCCGGCTGGTCCAGGTCTGGCCGTGGCGGTCCCAGCGCACCCGCTCGTGCAGGCGGAACTCGGCGCCGTACCAGAACTCGACCATGTCCGGCTCCACCACGAAACCACCCCAGTGCGGCGGCCGGCTCACCTCAAGGCCGTCGAACTGCTGCTCGTAGCGCGCCACCCGCTGCTCGAACGTGTCACGGTCAGGCAGGGTCTGCGACTGCAGCGAAGCCCACGCGCCGATCTGGCTGCCACGCGGGCGGCTGGCGAAGTAGGCGTCCGACTCTTCCGCCAGCAGCTTGCGCGCCACGCCTTCCACGCGCACCTGCACGCCCTCGCGCAGCTGCTTCCAGTGGAAGCACAGCGCCACCTGCGGATGCGCCTCCAGCTGGCCGCCCTTGTCACTCTGGTAATTGGTGTAGAAGCGGAAGCCGCGCTCGTCGGCGCCCTTGAGCAACACGATGCGCGAGGCGACCCGGCCGGAGCCGTCCACGGTGGCCAGGTTCATCGCGGTCGGTTCGCGGTCGCCACTGGCCCTGGCTTCCTCCAGCAGCCGCTGGAAGGTGTCTAGAATTTCGAATTTGAGCATGGTGTCTGAAACTTTCCTTTTGCATCGTGGCCGACACGCGCCATCATGGCGCGGATGAATCCGACCGATAATAGTGCAATGCCCCATCCCTCCAGTACCCGACCGGCCCGGATGGCGACGCCATCTTCCGCCACGAAACGTGAAGAGGGCAGCGACATGCCCACCGGCACCAAGCTCCGCCGCCGCGGCCTGCCGGTGGCGGAAATCCCTCCCGGAACCACGGTGTGCCGCGGATGACGTCCCACGCCGACCTGCAGAACGAGGCCCTCGCCGGCCACCTGCTCGACCAGTACGCCGGGCGCATCGCCCGCTCGCGCCGCCCGTACATCATTGGCCTGTCCGGCCTGCAGGGCAGCGGCAAGAGCACCCTGGCGCGGGTGATGAAAGCGCAGGCCGAGGCCCGCGGCTGGGCCACCGAGGTGCTCTCGCTGGACGACTTCTACTACGCCCGCAGCGAGCGCGAGGCGCTGGCGCGCGACGTGCACCCGCTGCTGCGCAGCCGCGGCGTACCGGGCACGCACGAGATCGAGTTGCTGATGTCGGTGCTGGCCGCCCTGCCGCACGCCTCGGACAAGCTGCCGGTATCGCACCCGCGCTTCGACAAGGGCCGCGACACCCGCTTCCCGCCATCGCGCTGGCCGCGCACCACGCGGCCGCCGAAGCTGGTGATCGTGGAAGGCTGGGCGCTGGGCATCCGGCCGCAGCTGCAGGCCGCGCTGGCCCGGCCGGTCAACGAACTGGAGCGCAGCGAAGATCCCGACAGCAGCTGGCGGCACTGGGTCAACAAGCAGCTGCGCGGCTACCAGCCGCTGTGGCGCAAGTTCGACGCGCTGATCGTGCTGCAGGCGCCGAGCTGGGAGATCGTGCGCCGCTGGCGCGGCGAGCAGGAACAGGAACTGCTGGCGCGGCACGCGCCGCTGGCGATGGACGCGAGCGCGATGGAGCGGTTCCTGGCGCACTTCGAGCGACTCAGCCGGCACGCCCTGGCCACTCTGCCGGCGCTGGCCGACACCTGCGTGGAGTACGACGACGACCGCCACGTCACCGGCCTCAGCCACGGCTGAGCCGGATACCGGCGAAGCGTGCGTTGCGTCGACTCCGCCGGTGCGGGGCGCTCAGTCGACGATGAAGTTGACCTTCATGTTGACGCGCCACTCGGTGATCGTGCCGTCGTCCTTCGTCACCGCCTTGATCTCGTTGACCCAGGCGCTCTTGATGTTCTTCACCGACTCGGCGGCCTTCTTCAGGCCGTGCTGCACGGCGTCTTCCATGCTCTTGCTGGACGAGGCATTGATTTCGATGACCTTGGCTACCGACATGGCGTCAATCTCCGGTGGAATCGTGCAAGCGGCACGCGACGCTCCCCCGCCCCGAAACCCGAGTCTGTTCCGCCGCCGTCCGCGGGGGCAAGCCGCACTGCAAAATCACCTCACGTTGACGCTTCCACCTGCACCGCCGTGCCGTAGGCCAGCACCTCGGTGACGCCCTGGGCCACCTCGTTGGCGTCGTAGCGCATCGCCACCACGCCGTTCGCGCCCATCGCGGCGGCGTGCCGCAACATCAACTCGAACGCCTCCTCGCGCGCCTTCTCGCACAGCTCGGTATAGATCGAGATGTTGCCGCCGACGATGGTCTGCAGCGCCGCGCCGAGGTTGCCGACCACGCTGCGCGAACGCACGGTGATGCCGCGCACGATGCCGAGCGAACGCACGATGCGGCAGCCGGGAATCTCGTTGGCGGTGCTGACCTGGTGATGCGGAACGGTGTTGGCCATGGCGGTTCTCCTTCGGTGGATGGTTCAGCCGTCGAGCAGCATGGCGTAGCCTTCGCGCGCATCCGGCCATTGCGGTGCCCAGCCGCTGGCGCGCAGCCGGGCGTTGCTCAGCCGCTTGCTGCCCACGCCGGTCGGCGCCGCGCCCTCGGCCGGCAGCGGCGCGTCGATCAGCACGGCGAGGAAGTCATACAGTTCGTCGAGCGGCATCGGCGTGTCGTCCACGCCGAGGTACAACGGCTGCGGCGACTTCAGGCCCAGCAGGTGCACGATCGCCGCGGCGGCATCGTCGACGTGGATCCGGTTGGCCCAGTGCGGCGTCTCGCGCGGCACCCGCGCCTGCCCCGTGCGCAGCCGCTCGATCAGCTGCAGCCGGCCCGGCCCGTACAACCCGGCCAGCCGCAGCACGGTCGCCGGCAGCGGCTGCTGCGCCAGCCATTGCTCGGCTTCGAGCAGCACCGCACCGTTGAATCCCGGCGGGTCGGTCGCGGTGGTCTCGTCGACCCAGTCGCCGTCGTGCTCGCCGTATACGGCGCTGGACGAGACGAACAGCACCTGTGCCAGCTTGCGGGTATCGAGCGCGTCGAGCAGGTGGCGCAGGCCATCGACGAAGATCGCGCGGTACGTCGCCTTGTCGCGCGTCGTCGGCGCCGGCAGATAGACCAGCCGGGTGATCCCGGCCGGCAGTCCATGCAGGCTGGCCGGATCGGCCAGGTCGCCGCGCAGCCAGTGGATGCCGTGCCCGCCGCGCGCCGGCGGCCGGCGCCGCAGCGCCCAGACCTCGTCGCCGCGCGCGCGCAGGCGTTGCGCCACGCGTTCGCCCAGATCGCCGCACCCGGCCAGCAGGACACGTTCGCTCACCACCATCCTCCCGTTGCGCTGCCCGGGCCGACCTGCCCTGTTAGCATCTGCCCATGAACCCGTCGTCCAACCTGTTCCTCATCGGTCCCACCGGTGCCGGCAAGACCTCGATCGGGCGACGGCTTGCCGCGCATTATGGCCTGAGCTTCGTCGATCTCGATCAGGAGATCGAGCGTCATTGCGGCGTGGACGTGAACAGGGTGTTCGAGATCGAGGGCGAGGCGGGTTTCCGCCAGCGCGAGAGTGCGTTGCTGGACGAATGCAGCCGTCGCGCCGGCGTGCTGCTGGCCACCGGCGCCGGCGTGGTGCTCACCGCCCCCAACCGGCAGCTTCTGCGCGAGCGCGGCTACGTGGTGTGGCTGCAGACCACGATCGAACAGCAACTGGAACGGCTGGAGCGCGACCACCGCCGCCCGCTGCTGGCGGTACCCGACCGCCGCGAGCGGCTGCAGGCGATGGCGCAGGTGCGCGAGCCGCTCTACCGCGAACTGGCCGATCTCGCGGTACCCGGCGAGCACGGCAGCGTCGCCACCGCCGGCGAACGCTGCATCGCGCTGATCGACCACCATTGGCAGCGCCGCGGCGCGGCCCCCAGGCAGACGGCATGAACGACTCCACACCACAGACCATCACCGTCGCCCTCGGCCAGCGCAGCTATCCGGTGTGGATCGGCGCCGGCCTGCTCGGCGACCACGCGCGCTGGCGCGCGATGCTGCGCGGCCGGCACGCGCTGGTGGTCAGCAACACCACGGTGGCGCCGCTGTACCTGCCGCGCATCGAGGCGGGGCTGGACGGGCTGCGTTGGTCGTCGTTCCTGCTCGACGACGGCGAGATGCACAAGACGTTCGCCAACGTGGGCCGCGCGCTGGAAGCACTGGGCGCACTCGGCGCCACCCGCGACGCCTGCGTGATCGCGCTGGGCGGCGGCGTGGTCGGCGACCTGGCCGGCTTCAGCGCGGCGTGCTGGATGCGCGGCATCGACTTCATCCAGATGCCGACCACCTTGCTGGCGATGGTCGACTCCTCGGTCGGCGGCAAGACCGGCGTGAACCTGCCGGTCGGCAAGAACCTCGCCGGCGCGTTCCACCAGCCGCGCGCGGTGATCGCCGACATCGACACCCTGGCGACCCTGCCCGAGCGCGAATACCGCGCCGGCCTGGCCGAGGTGGTGAAGGGTGCGGCGATCGGCGACGAGCCGTTCTTCGCCTGGCTGGAACGGCACGCCGCCGCACTCGCCGCGCGGGATCCCGCCACAGTGATGGAAGCGATCGCGCGCAAGGTCACCTACAAGGCCGGCGTGGTTGCGCGCGACGAAACCGAGCAAGGCGAACGCGCGCTGCTCAACTTCGGCCACACCTTCGGCCACGCCCTGGAAACCGCCGGCCACTACACCGCCCTGCTGCACGGCGAGGGCGTGGCGATCGGCATGCGGCTGGCCGCCCGGCTGTCCGAGCGCCTCGGCATGAGCGACGCGGCCGCTACCGCCCGCCTGCAGCGCCTGCTGGAAAGCCTCGGTCTGCCGGTGGCGATCCCACCCGGGGTGGATCCGCCGCAGTTGCTGGCACTGATGCGGCTGGACAAGAAGAACACCGCCGGCGCCTTGCGGCTGATCCTGTGGCGTGGCATCGGCCGGGCCGAGATCGTCGGCGGCGTGCACGAGGCCGACGTACTGGCCGTGCTGCAAGACGCGGGATGAATCGCCGCGTGTGACGCCATGGCCCGGGCGGGCCGCGGGTGTCTGCGCGCAAATCCTATAAACTGTGTCGTCCGGCCACGCGCCTGTTCGTGCTGCACCCTGGAACCCATGCGCCTCTACCTGCAAACCGTGCCCGGCAGTGCCGACGCACCCCGCTACGTCCAGATCACGCTGGAACAGGACCTGCTCGGCGGCTGGACGCTGTACCGCGAATCGGGCACCCAGGGCGGCCGCGCCACGATGAAGCGCGAACAGTTCCTGGAGCGCGACGAGGCCGTCGCCGCTTTCGAGAAAGCCCGCGACGCCCAGCTCAAGCGTGGCTTCCGCCTGATGTTTGCCCAGGGGCTGGAAGGCCCGTACGGACGCTGATTGACATGACCGACGTGTTGAAGAACGACCGCTTCCTGCGCGCACTGCGCCGCGAACCCACCGACACCACGCCGATCTGGGTGATGCGCCAGGCCGGCCGCTACCTGCCCGAATACCGCGCCACCCGCGAACGCGCCGGCAGCTTCCTGGGCCTGGCGCAGCATCCCGAATACGCCTGCGAAGTGACCCTGCAGCCACTCGAGCGCTTCGAGCTGGATGCGGCGATCCTGTTCTCCGACATCCTCACCATCCCCGACGCGATGGGCCTGGGCCTGTCGTTCGCCCACGGCGAGGGCCCGCAGTTCGCGCGCCCGCTGCGCACGGCGGCCGACATCGACAAACTCGCCGTGCCCGACATGGACGGCGAGCTGCGCTACGTGATGGACGCGGTGCGGCTGATCCGCCGCGAGCTGCATGGCCGCGCGCCGCTGATCGGCTTCTCCGGCAGCCCGTGGACGCTGGCCTGCTACATGGTCGAAGGCCACGGTTCGCGCGACTTCGCCACGCTGAAGGCGATGTGCTGGAACGAGCCGAAGCTCGCCCACCAGTTGCTCGACACGCTGGCCCGCGCGGTCGCCGCCTACCTGATCGCGCAGGCCGAAGCCGGTGCGCAGGCGCTGATGATCTTCGACACCTGGGGCGGCCTGCTCGGCCCGGCACCGTTCCGCGAATTCTCGCTGCGCAGCATGGCGCAGATCGTGGCCGCGCTGAAGGCCGACCCGACCGCACGCGAGCTGCCGGTGATCCTGTTCTCCAAGGGCGCCGGCATGCACCTGGCCGAGATGGCGGACTCGGGCTGCGCCGCGCTCGGCGTGGACTGGACCATCGACCTCGCCGACGCCCGCCGTGCGGTGGCCGGCAAGGTCGCCCTGCAAGGCAACCTCGACCCTGCCGTGATGCGCGCCAGTCCCGAAGTGATCCGCCGCGAGGCCCGTGCCGTGCTGGACAGCTACGGCAACCACCCCGGCCACGTGTTCAACCTCGGCCACGGCATCACGCCGGAAGTGGATCCCGAGCACCTGAAGGTGCTGGTCGATGAAGTGCATGCTTACGGGCGCGCGTTGCGCGGCGCCTGAGCGGAGGAGCGGCGCATGGCCTGGCTCGTCAGCAAGTACCTGATCACCGCCGCCGTGGTGGTGATCGTCTCGGAGGCAGCCAAGCGCAGCGATCGCCTCGGCGGCCTGATCGCCGCGCTGCCGCTGGTCACCGTGCTGGCCCTGATCTGGCTGCAGCTGGAACATCAATCGCCGGCGAAGATCGCCAACCACGCCTGGTACACGTTCTGGTACGTGGTGCCCACGTTGCCGATGTTCCTGGCCTTCCCGGCGCTGCTGCCGCGTCTCGGCTTCTGGCCTACCCTGCTCGCCTGCGTGCTGATCACCGTGGCCTGCTTTGGCCTGTTCGCCCTGCTGGTACGCCGCTTCGGCATCGAGTTGCTGCCCTGAGCGGCTGGGCGGGCTTTTGGCAGCCAGCCGCCCGCCCCGTACAATTGCCCTCTTTGCTTCTACCCTCACGCGCCGGCCACGGCGCGCCATTGCGAGTCCCCTGATGGACAAGAGTTTCGAACCCGCCCGGATCGAGTCGACGTGGTACGCACGCTGGGAAGCCAGTGGCGCGTTCAGGCCGTCGGGCCAGGGCGAGCCGTATTGCATCCTGCTGCCGCCGCCGAACGTCACCGGCACGCTGCACATGGGGCATGCGTTCCAGCAGACGGTGATGGACATGCTGGTGCGCTACCACCGCATGCGCGGCTTCAACACGCTGTGGCAGGTCGGCACCGATCACGCCGGCATCGCCACCCAGAAGATCGTGGAGAACCAGCTCGCGGCCGAGGACAAGACCCGGCACGACCTTGGCCGCGACGCGTTCGTCGAGCGGGTGTGGCAGTGGAAGGAAGCGTCCGGCTCCACCATCACCAACCAGATGCGCCGCATCGGCGCCGCCGCGGACTGGTCGCGCGAGCGTTTCACCATGGACGAGGGGCTGTCGGCCGCGGTGCGCAAGGTGTTCATCGACTGGTACCGCGCGGGACTGATCTATCGCGGCAACCGGCTGGTGAACTGGGATCCGGTACTGGGCACCGCCGTTTCCGACCTCGAGGTGAACAACGTCGAGCGCGACGGCCACCTGTGGTCGATCCGCTATACCGTCACCGGCAGCGATGACAGCCTGGTGGTTGCCACGACCCGGCCGGAAACCATGCTGGGCGACGTCGCCGTGGCCGTGCACCCGGAGGACGAGCGCTACGCGCACCTGGTCGGCAAGACGCTGAAGCTGCCGCTGACCGATCGCGAGATTCCGGTGATCGCCGACGATTACGTCGACAAGGACTTCGGTACCGGCTGCGTGAAGATCACCCCGGCGCACGACTTCAACGACTACGCGATCGGCCAGCGCCACCAGCTGCCGCCGATCACCATCTTCACGCTGGATGCGAAGGTCAACGACAACGCGCCGCCGAAATACCGCGGCCTCGACCGCTACGACGCGCGCAAGGCCGTGCTGGCCGACCTCGAAGCCTCCGGCCTGTTGGTGGAAACCAAGCCGCACAAGCTGCAGGTGCCGGTGAGCCAGCGCTCGGACGCGGTGATCGAGCCGATGCTGACCGACCAGTGGTTCGTCGATCTGACTTCGGACGTGCAGAAGGATGGACGTCCCGGCGGCCGCAAGGCGATCACCCAGCCTGCGCTGGACGCCGTGCGCAACGGCGACATCAAGTTCGTGCCGGAGAACTGGGCGACCACCTACACGCAATGGCTGGACAACATCCAGGACTGGTGCATCAGCCGCCAGCTGTGGTGGGGCCACCGCATCCCGGCGTGGTACGACGAGGCGGGCAACATCTTCGTCGGCGAGGACGAGGCGGATGCGCGCGCCAGCGCCGGCACCGCGCCGGTCGGTGCGCTGCGCCAGGACGACGACGTGCTGGACACCTGGTTCAGCTCCGCGCTGTGGCCGTTCTCCACGCTGGGCTGGCCGGCGAACGGCCCGGTCAAGAACGAGCGCGGCGAGATCGTCGCGAACTGGGAGCAGGACCAGATCTTCCTGCCCAGTGCCGTGCTGGTCACCGGCTTCGACATCATCTTCTTCTGGGTCGCGCGGATGGTGATGGCGACCAAGTATTTCACCGGCCGCATCCCGTTCCGCGAGGTCTACATCAACGCCATCGTGCGCGACGCGGAAGGCCAGAAGATGTCCAAGTCCAAGGGCAACACGCTGGACCCGCTGGACCTGATCGACGGCATCGCGCTGGAACCGCTGGTGGAGAAATCCACCCGGTCGCTGCTGATCCCGCAGGTGCGCGCCAAAGTGGAAAAGCGCATCCGCAAGGACTACCCCGACGGCATCCCCGCGATCGGCACGGACGCGCTGCGCTTCACCTTCGCCGCGCTGGCCAGCTACAGCCGCACCATCAACTTCGACATCAAGCGCGCCGAAGGCTACAAGGCGTTCTGCAACAAGTTGTGGAACGCGGCGCGGTTCGTGCTGATGAACCTGCCGGAAGGCGCGATCGCCGCACCGGCCGGTGCGCCGGTGACCGAAGCCGAGCGGTGGATCCTCACCCGCCTCAAGCAGACGCTGGGCGAGGTCGAGCAGCACTTCGTCAGCTACCGCTTCGACCTGCTGGCGCAGGCACTGTACGAATTCGTCTGGAACGAGTACTGCGACTGGTTCCTGGAGCTGTCGAAGCCGGCCTTGAACGGCGACGACACCGCGGCGGCCACCTCGGCCCGCCACACCTTGCTGGTGGTGCTGGAAAGCGTGCTGCGTGCGCTGCATCCGGTGATCCCGTTCATCACCGAGGAAGTGTGGGCGTCGGTGGCGCCGATGCTCGGCCTCGGCGAAGGCAGCCTGATGCAGCGACCGTGGCCGCGTGCCGAAGACATCGTTGCCGACGACGCGGCCACAGCCGAAATCGAGTGGTTCAAGAACGTGCTTTCGGGCGTCCGCAAGATCCGTTCCGAAATGAACATCTCGCCCGGCAAGACGATCCCGCTGCTGCTTGCCGGCGGCGACGCCGGCGACCGTGCCCGCGTGGCGAAGTTCGCTGCCCAGATCGCCTTCCTTGCCCGCACCGAAGCGCCGTGGTGGATCGAAGCCGGGGCTGCGGAACCCGCCGCGGCCGCCGCCGTGGTCGGCACGCTGCGCGTGCTGATCCCGCTCGCCGGGCTGATCGACCTCGGCGCCGAAAAGACGCGGCTGGCCAAGGAAATCGCCCGCATCGAAGTCGAGATCAGGAAGTGCGAAGGCAAGCTCGGCAATGCCAGCTTCGTCGCCAACGCACCGGCCGAGGTGGTCGCGCAGGAGCGCCAGCGCGTCGCTGACTGGAACAGCACACTGGGCGCGCTACGCGAGCAGGCGCAGAAGCTGGGTTGAGCAGGCGGCGGGCTCGTTGCTGCCGCTCGGTGACGCGCGGGCGGCTGCAACGGATTGCTTCCCGCCGCCCGCCCGGACCTCAGGTGTCGTGGCCGACCTGCCCGGGCGAGAAGTCGCGCGTCTTGCGCACCGCCAGCTGGTTGCTGATGCCCAGCAATTCGTAATAGCCGTCCAGCGTGGCCAGCAGCCCGTCCACACCGAGCTTGGGCGTTTCGGTCTTCACGCTTTCGATCTGCTTCTTCAGTCCCTCGGTCCGCCACTGGCGACCCGACCAGCGCAGCCACTTGCGCGCCAACCAGCCTGGACGCGGTGGCGGCCCCAGCTTCGGCGGCACCCATAGGTAGTCGTCGAAGATCATCACGCCACCAACCTTGAGCAGGGGCCACGCCATGACGCCGTCAGCCAGTGCACCAAAGGCGGAATGCCACCCGTCGATGTAGGCGATGTCGTAGGGACCTTCGACGCGCCGCAATGAGTCGAAGCTCGATCCCTGGAACTCCCGGATCCGTTCGCGCCAGGCCGCCGTGTTGGCACGAAAGCGGGCGTGGTAGTCGCCATAGACCGGATCGACCTGGAAGAAATCCAGGCAGTCGATCGAACTGTCCGTGGCGGTCAGAATGTTCTCGCACAGCCAGAGGGTCGAACGCCCCTCGAAGCTGCCGATCTCCAGGGCGCGCAGGCCGGATTTGCCGCGCAAGGAAGCGAGCCACTGCTCCCAATGCGGGATGTTGTGGTGGAACCAGTCGGTCGAAAACTGCTCTTGCATGGACGACACCCGGTGCGGAACGCGGGCTGCATGCTAACACCCGCCGCCATCCCGCCCGCATGGCAAGCCGGGTTGCAGCGCCCCGCCGGACGCCCACGCTAGGGGAGCTGCGGCTCCAGCACCATCACGATCGCATCTTCGCGCCCGTGGCGCGCGGGGTAGTAGCGCGGCCGGCGGCCGATCTCGCGGAAGCCCACCGACTCGTACAGCGCCTTCGCCAGCGGGTTCGACGGGCGCACCTCGAGGAATACCCGCCCGGCGCCGTTCCAGCGCGCGATGTCCAGCAGCCGGCCCAGCAGGTGGCGGCCCAGGCCACGGCCACGCCAGTCCGGTCCGATGCACAGGTTCAGCACGTGCGCCTCGCCGGCGCCCGTCGACAGGATGCCGTAGCCGGCGATCGCCTCGTCCACGCACAACACCCAGCACGGATGACCGGCCTTCAGGCAGTCGCTGAAGATGCCCGCCGACCACGGAAACTCGTAGGAGGCATTTTCCAGTGCACTGACCGTGTCCAGGTCCTCGGTCCGCATGCCGCGCACCTGGATCACCGGCTTGATCACCGCGACCATGACGCTCAGCCGCTCGCAGCGGCCAGTGCACGGCGCACGCTGCGCAGCGCGTTCCACAGCCGCCGTTTGGCGCCGGCACTGGCAAGCAGCAGCGCCGGCTCGTCGGCCAGCACGATCTGCGCCTGGTGCATCACCGCCGCCGGCAATGCACGGCCCAGCGCATGCGCCTGGGCTTCACCCAGCACCAGGTAGGCGCGGGCCTCGGGCACGCCGGCAGCCAGCTGGCCGCCGCTCACCGTGACCCGCGCGGCACGCGCCAGCGCGGCGCCGCATGCACTCAACGCGCGACCGAGCAAGTCGAGTTCGCGCGCGCTGCAGCCCTGCGGCAACACCACCACACAGCGCGTGCCCGCCACCGCGTCCAGGGCCGCGGAAGCGACGGATTCCGGCGCAGCCGCAGCGATCGCCGCCGGCGTCGTCCGACGCTGCCACGGCGTCACGCCCAGCGCGCGCAGCACGCGGGCGCGATGACCGGCATCGGCGTGCTGGCATGCCGCCGCGTTCATGCCGCGCTGCGCCGCACCCGGCGCCGATGCGTGGCCAGGCTCCAGATGGTCCATACCGGGCCGGACAACAGATAGAGCGTGAAGCCGGCGAACAGCACGCGCGGCGTGTCCAGGATCAGCAAGGCCAGCAGCAGCACCGCGACCACCATCCACACGAACGGCACCCGCTGGCGATCGCCCATCGGCAGCGACTTGAAGCTGAAATAGCGGAAGCGGCTGACCATCAGCAGGCCGACCACGATCGCGATCACCGGCGTGATGAAGCAGAAATCGCTGCCGGCCAGGCCGAACTTGTCCACGCTCCACACGAACGACATGCACACCGCCGCCGCCGCCGGGCTGGCCAGCCCCTGGAAGTAACGCTTGTCGGCCACGCCGACCTGGGTATTGAAGCGCGCCAGCCGCAACGCGGCGCAGGCGGCGTAGATGAACGCGGCGGCCCAGCCCAGCTTGCCCCACAGCGGGCCGAAATCGCGCAGCGTGGACAGCGACCACGTATACATCACCAGCGCCGGCGCCAGGCCGAAGCTGACCAGGTCCGACAGCGAGTCGTACTGCACGCCGAATTCGGTCTGGGTGCCGGTCATGCGCGCCACGCGGCCGTCCATGCCGTCCAGCAGCGCGGCAATGAATACCGCGACCGCCGCCTCGGTGTAACGGCCGCCGATGCTGGCGATGATCGCGTAGAAACCCGCAAACATCGCCCCCGTGGTGAACAGGTTCGGCAGCAGGTAAATACCCCGGTGACGAGGCGGGCGTACGGGCGGTGGCTCGCTCATGAATCAAGACCGTGACGGGATGCGCGCAGTGTAAACCATCGGCTGCTTGAGTCCGGCACGCCGGAGTGATAACAAGGTGAACCGTCATATCCCCGCGAAATGGAGAACACCATGCATCGTTCGCTGATTGCCGTGGCGCTGCTGCTGCTTGCCCCGCTGGCCGCCGCCCAGGTCTACAAGTGGACGGATGCCAGCGGCACCGTGCACTACGCCGAAGCGCCACCGACACAGGGCACGAAGTATCAGAAGGTGACCACCACCGGCACGGTGGAACCACTGGCCGCGCCGGCCACCGCCAGAACGGCGCCCGGCAGCGAGACCCCGGCCGAACCGGCCAGGCCGGTGGCCAACACGCCGGAAAACCGCGACAAGATGTGCGCGGCGCTGAAAACCAATCTCGCCGCGTTGCAGGGCGGCGGTCCGGTGGTGATGCAGCAAAACGGCAAGACCGTCGCGCTCGACGACGCCCAGCGCAAGCAGCAGATCGCCTCGGCGCAGGCGAACTACGACCAGTTCTGCCAGCAGGTCCGGTAAGCCGCGACGACACCGCCGAGCCTGCGCCAGGCGGTGCCGGCTCGGCCTGCGACAGCACCGGCAGGCCGCTACAATGGACGTCTTCATCACGCCGGAACCAGCCGCATGCGCCTCAGCCAATTTCACCTGGCCACCGTCAAGGAAGTCCCTGCCGACGCCGAAATCGCCAGTCACCGGCTGATGTTGCGCGCCGGCATGATCCGCAAGCTGGCCTCCGGCCTGTACACCTGGAGTCCGCTGGGCCTGCGCGTGCTGCGCAAGGTGGAAACCATCGTGCGCGAGGAAATGGACCGCGCCGGCGCGATCGAAATGCTGATGCCGTCGGTGCAGCCGAGGGAATTGTGGGAAGAAACCGGCCGCTGGGAGAAATTCGGCGGCCAGTTGCTGAAAATCAAGGACCGCAAGGGCCAGGAATTCTGCTACGGCCCGACCCACGAGGAAGTGGTTACCGACTTTGCCCGCAACGAGCTGAAAAGCTACAAGCAACTGCCGATCAACTTCTACCAGATCCAGACCAAGTTCCGCGATGAGATCCGCCCCCGTTTCGGCGTGATGCGCGCGCGCGAATTCCTGATGAAGGACGCTTATTCGTTCCACCTGACTCAGGATTCGCTGGCCGAAACCTACGCGGCGATGTACCAGGCTTATGTGCGCATTTTCACCCGTCTGGGATTGACCTTCCGCGCGGTGCAGGCCGATACCGGTGCGATCGGCGGCAATGCCAGCCACGAATTCCAGGTGCTGGCCGATTCCGGCGAGGATGCGATCGCGTTTTCCGACGGCTCCGATTACGCCGCGAATCTCGAGAAAGCCGAGGCGCTGGCACCGGCCGCGGCACGCCCTGCGCCGGCCGCCGCCCTGCAGCGGGTCGACACGCCCACCCAGAAGACCATCGACGACATTGCCGGCTTCCTCCAGCTCAGCCCGCGGCAATGCGTGAAGACCCTGCTGGTACGCGGTCGCGACGGTCTGGTCGCGCTGTGCCTGCGCGGCGACCACGAGATCAACGAGGTCAAGGCCGGCAAGCTGGCCGAGTTGCCGGGCGAGTCGGTGCTCGCCAGCGAGGATGAAATCCTTGCCGCCACCGGCACGCGGCCCGGCTTCATCGGCCCGGTCGGCCTGCCGGCATCGATCCCGGTGATCGTCGATCGTGACGCGGCCGTGCTCGCCGACTTCGTCTGCGGCGGCAACGTCGACCGTACGCACTGCACCGGCGCGAACTGGGAGCGCGACGCTCGCATCACCCGCGTCGCCGACCTGCGCAACGTGGTCGAAGGCGACCTGTCGCCCGACGGCAGCGGCGTGCTGCACATCGCCCGTGGCATCGAGGTCGGCCACGTGTTCCAGCTGGGTACGAAGTACGCCGAGGCGCTCGGCGCCACCGTGGTGGACGAAACCGGCAAGCCGCAGGTGATGACCATGGGCTGCTACGGCATCGGCGTCAGTCGCATCGTCGCCGCCGCGATCGAGCAGCGTCACGACGAGGCCGGCATCCTCTGGCCGGAAGCCATGGCGCCGTGGCGCGTGGCGGTATGCGTGATCAACCCGAAAAACGCGCCCGCCGTCAGCGCGGCCGCCGAAGCGCTGTACCAGGCGCTGCGCCAGCGCGGCATCGAAGCCTTGCTGGACGACCGCGGCGTGCGCGCCGGCAGCATGTTCGCCGACATGGAGCTGATCGGCATCCCGCACCGCGTGGTGGTCAGCGAGCGCGGGCTCGCCGCGGGCACACTGGAATACCGCGCCCGCGGCGACAGCGAAAGCCGCTCCCTGACCGAGGACGAGTTGCTTGCCCTGCTCGGCTGAAACCACCTCCCGGCATTAACTGCAACGGCCGCCCCAGTGCGGCCGTTGCTTTGCCAGGCCGATGCCTGAACCAGTCGAACAGGCTAATTCAAAACCCGCCACGCCATTAACTGGCGATAATGTGAATACGCATTTCACGTGACGCCGTTCGCTTTACAAATATTCCGCAAATAAGCGAGAATCGCCACTGCAGCCGATTCCACCTGCCGGGCACCGCTTCGATAATAGCCCGACCAGCACCCTGTTTTTTATTGCCGACACTTACCGGGAGTCCGTCATGGCCGTCGATATCAAGAACCTCAATCACAACCAGCTCAACGACCTGATCAGCAAGGCCCAGTTGCGCCAGAATGAATTGCGCAAGGAAAAGGTCGTCAAGCTGCGCGAGAAAGTGCATGCACTGATCAAGGCCGAGGGTTACGCCTTCGAAGACATCTTCGGCAGCACGCGCGGCAAGGCCAAGCGCAGCACCGGAACGGTTCCGCCGAAATACCGCAACCCGGCCAACCCCGCGCAGACCTGGTCCGGCCGCGGCAAGCGCCCGCACTGGTTCAACGATGCGCTGAAGGCCGGCAAGAAGGAAAAGGACCTGGCGATCTGATTGCCCGCCGTCCGCACAAGAAAGCGCCGGCCTTGCGCCGGCGTTTTTTTGTGCGGGCTGCCGGCATGGCCGGCCGTTCTTGCAGGAGCGCAGCCTGTGCGCGAGGCTTTTCGTTGACGTGGCAAAAGGCATCGCGCACGACCGAAGGAAGTCCCTCGTGGACAGGGTGCGCTCCTACAGCGACCGGCGCGGCGAAACCAGTAGGTCGCCGAACATCAGCCCCGCCACCAGCGAGACCAGCAGGGTCACCAGCAGCACACCGGTGTCCAGGCTCAGCGTGGCATCGCGCTCGAGCAGGAACGACACGCTGCGGAAGCCCACGCTACCCGGCACCAGCAGCAGGATGCCCGGCTCGCGGATGACCGCGCCCGGGCGATGCGCGAAGCGCGCGTAGACGTTCGCCAGCGCGCCCAGCAGCAGGCCGCCCAGAAACACGCCCACCGGCGCGCCCGGCAGCGAGCCGGAGATCGCCCCGCCCCAGCGCGTGGCCAGGTAGCCCACCACCACTGCCACGATCACCACCGGCCAGTCGCGTCGGGCCGCGCGGAACAGGATGGCGAACGCGATCGCCGCGACCAGCAGGGCCGGGTAATCGGTCCAGGTCGGCAACGCCGGCAGCGCGAAATCGCGCGCCGTGATGCCCACCGCGGCGCACAACTGGGTCGCCGCGATGGTGCCGAAGGTGAGCTTGAGCAGGGTCGACATGGCGCCGCCCATGCGTGCCATGCCGGACACCAGGTGCCCGCTGGAAATCTCGCGCACGGCATTGGTCAGCGACATGCCCGGCACCAGGATGATCAGGCTGGCCAGCACCACCGACTTGATCGCCAGCGGCACCACGAACGCGCTCACCACGATCGCCACCGTGGTCGCCACCAGCGCGCAGATCGCGTCGCTGGCCACCGCCAGCCGCGGCCGGCTGGCCGCGAGCAGGGTGATGCAGCCGATGACCGCACCGATCACGCCGGCCACCACCAGGTCCACCCAGGAACTGTGCAGGAACAGCGCCGCGATGCTGGCCGCGGACAGGCCGTAGCTGGCGATCGAGCCGATCTTCTCGCGCCGCGTGTCGGGCCGGCCCAGTTCGCGCAGCCGGCGGAAACCCTCGCGCAGGCCCAGCTCGCCGGCGATCGCGCGGTCGGCGATGTCGTCGGCCTGACACAGCCGCTCCAGGTTCACCTCGCCCGGCGCCAGCCGCATCACCTGGGTGGTCTGCGCCACGCCTTCCTCGCCCTGGGCCAGGTCGGCGAACGAGATGATGATCGCGGTGGGGCTGGACCAGACGTCGGCGGACAGCCCCAGCCGCTGCGCCGCGCCGGCGATGGCCATTTCCAGCCGCGGCGCCGAGGTGCCGTACTGGTGCAACCGCCGCGCCAGTTCCAGCACGAACGCGATGCGCGTGGCCGGCGCGGTGGTGGCGAACTGCTGCGGACTGATGGCGTCGCCCGCGCTCATGCCGCGGCGCGCACCTGCAGCGTGGTGCCTTCCACCGCGACTACCTCCACCGTGGTGCCCAGCGGCAGGTCCGGCCCGCTGACCAGCCACTGGCCGTCACCCACGCGGGCCTTGCCGCGGCCGTTGACGATCGGCTCGACCAGCTCGTAGCGCTGCCCAATCAACTGCTCGGCGCGGCGGTTCAGCCGTTCGCCGCCCGGAGCGCGGCGTTCCAGCCGCGGCCGCAGCCAGCGCGCGTAACCGACGCACGCGGCAAACGCGAGTAGGCCGAACAGAATCGCCTGCGCCAGCAGGCCCAGCGTCGGATCGACCCACAGCACCACACCCATCGCGGCAGCCGCCAGGCCGATCCACAGCAGGAAATAGCCGGGCAGCAGCAGCTCGCCGGCGATCAGCAGCAGCGCCAGGATCCACCACAGGTAATGCGTCGAAAGCTCCCACATCGGCGTGCCCTCAGCGCAGCGGCGGCTGGATCGCCACCGGCTTCTGCTGCTGGCCGAGCGACTCCTTCGCCAGCTCGGCGATGCCGGCCAGCGAACCGAGGATGCCGGTGGCCTCGATCGGCAGCAGCAGCATCTTCTGGTTCGGCGATTTGGCCATCTCTTTCAACGCCTCGACGTAGTTGTTGGCGACGAAGTAGTTCAGCGCGTTGACGTTGCCGTTGGCGATCGACTCGGACACCATCGTGGTCGCCTTCGCCTCGGCCTCGGCCGACCGCTCGCGCGCCTCGGCGGCGCGGAACGCGGCTTCCTTTTCGCCCTCGGCGGCGAGGATCACCGACTGCTTCTCGCCCTCGGCCTTGAGGATCGCCGCCTGGCGGAAGCCCTCGGCGTCGAGGATGTTGGCGCGCTTCTCGCGCTCGGCCTTCATCTGCCGCGCCATCGCGTCGACCAGGTCGCGCGGCGGCGAGATGTCCTTGATCTCGATGCGGTTGACCTTGACGCCCCACGGGTGGGTCGCCTCGTCGACCACGCCGAGCAGTTTGGCGTTGATCGCGTCGCGCTGGCTCAGGCTTTCGTCCAGGTCCATCGAACCGAGCACGGTGCGGATGTTGGTCATGATCAGCGCCAGCGCGGCGCCTTCGAGGTTGGCCACCTCATACGCCGCCTTGGCCGCGTCCAGCACCTGGTAGAACACCACGCCGTCGACGCGCACCACCGCGTTGTCCTTGGTGATCACATCCTGGCTGGGCACGTCCAGCACCTGCTCCATCATGTTGATCTTGCGCCCGACCGCCTGGTAGATCGGGATCAGGAAATGCAGCCCGGGACTCAGCGTGCGGGTGTACTTGCCGAACGTCTCCACCGTCCACTCGTAGCCTTGCGGCACGATGCGCACCAGCTTGGCCACGCCGATGACGACGACGGCCACGATAACCAACGCGAGAAGCTGTCCCATTGCCCACCCCTTGTCCTGAAGAAGACTTGAGTATAGGCGAGGCCGTGCCGCTTCGAGCGCCAGGAAATGCTTGAACAAGCCTTTGCTCGTCATTCCAGCGAAAGCTGGAATCCAGTGTCTTCACGGAGTTGCTGAGGCGCTGGTTCCCAGCTTTCGCTGGGATGACGGCTTGTTCAGACCTTCCCTAGCGCGCCGCCGTCTGCGGCAGGCGCAGGCTCACCCGCAGGCCGCCGCCTTCGCGGTTGGCCAGCAGCACGCGGCCGCCGTGCGCCTCGGTGATCTCGCGCGCCAATGCCAGCCCCAGCCCGGTGCCGGAGCGCTTGGTCGAATAGAACGGCAGCAGTGCCTGGGCCAGCACCGTCTCGCTCATGCCGGGGCCGCGGTCGGCCACCTCGATGCGCAGTTCGCTGCCGACTTCCAGGATCGACAACGTAACCTCGTCGTCCGGGCCGCCCGACTCGTGCGCGTTCTTGATCAGGTTGATCAGCACCTGCTCGATCTGCACCGCATCGAAATGCCCCGGTCGATCCGGCATCGGCGTCGCCAGGCGGTACTGGCAATGCAGCGCCAGGCCGTCCAGGAACGGCTGCCATGCGACGTCCACCGGTTGCGGCGTGGGCAGCTTGGCGAAGCTGGCATAGCCGGCGATGAAGCGGTGCAGGTGCAGCGCGCGCTCGCCGATGGTGGCGAACACGCCGGGCAGCCGATCCAGCTGGCCGCGGCGGGCCAGTTCCGCGCCGGAGTGCGCCAGCGAGGTGATCGGCGCCAGCGAGTTGTTGAGCTCGTGGCTGATCACCCGGATCACCCGCTTCCAGGTCGCCACCTCCTGCCGCGACAGCTCGCGCGTCATGCGCCGGAACAGGTGCAGCCGGTGTGGCCGGCCCTGCAGGCGGAACGCGCGCTGCGACAGGTGGAAGGTTTCCTCGCTGCCGTCCATCTCCACGCTGAGCAGGGCATCCTCGCCGCTCTCCACCGCCTTGCGCAGCGCCTCGGGCGCCTCGGCCAGCAGCTCGGCAAAATCCAGCCCGACCAGGCTGCGGCCCTCGTTGAACAGGTGCCGTGAAGCGATGTTGGCATAAGCCACCTTGCCGATCGCATCGGTCAGCACCAGCGCCACCGGAGTGTTCTGCACCACCGTGTCCAGCAGCAGCTCGCGCTGCACCAGATGCTGGCGTTGCTCGCGCAAGGTATGCCCCAGCGCGTTGTGCATGCGGATCAGCTCGCCCAGCTCGTCGCGCCGGTCGACCGCGATCGAGAAGCTGAAATCGCCGTCGCGGTAGCTGGCCACCGCGCCTTCCAGCGCGCGCAGCAGCCGGCTCACCGGCGCCATCACCCGGCCGGCCAGCCAGAACGACAGCGGCAGCAGGACCACCACGCTGGCCAGCAGGCCGCCGTAGATGCCCAGCTGCATCGGCGCGCGGATCGACAGCGCCAGGTCCTTGCGCAGCCACAGCAGCAACTGCGGCAGCGGCCACTGGGTGACGCCGGCATAGACCAGCGCGCCGGCCAGGCCGGCCACCGCCAGCAAAAAGGTCAGGCGCCCCTGCAGCGAATTCAGGCGACGCCACATCGGCTGTTCTCCCCGGCGGGAAAAAGCCGGCTCAGTGGCACCTGGCGTCCAGCGGGGTCATCGCGCAATCGAGCGGCGGGCGCCCGCCGACCCAGCCGCGCTCGGTGCCGAGCACGGCAGCCCGGTCCATCGGACGCGGCGGCGGCTTGTTCACCAAGTCGCGCTCGCGGCCATCGCTGAAGCGGAACGGGCTGCTCCCCGCGTTCGCCAGCACGGTCGGCGAACCGAGCCGGTACTCGACCGCAGCGGCGGCGGGAGGCCGCCATGCCCACGCCTCGCGGGCGTCCGACGGTGCCTGCGCCAGCGCCGGCCCGGCTGTCAGCCAGGCGGCAACAAGCATGATCCGGCGATATCGCATGGCACCTCCCCTGCTGGATGCATGCACTCATCTTTCTACGCCTTCGGGGTCGGGGACAAGCATCGCCGTCACAGTTCGCTCACGCCGTGGTGACCAGGCCGTAGCGCTCCATCCGCCGGTACAGCGCCTGGCGCGACAGGCCCAGGCTTTGCGCGGCGCGGCTGACCACGCCGTCAGCCTTGTGCAACGCGCTCTCCACCGCCTCGCGGCTGGGCTCGTCCAGGTTGCGCGCCGCCGGCGCGGCCGCCGCGTGCTGCGGCAGGTTCAGCAGCTCGGGGGTGATCGGCTGGCCGCCGGCCAGCAGCGCGGCGCGTTCGATCGCATTCTTCAGCTCGCGCACGTTGCCCGGCCACGGGTAGGCCAGCAGCGCCTCGCGCGCGGCGTCGCCGAGTTCGGCGCGGCCGTCCAGGAAGAACTCGGCCAGCGGCAGGATGTCGTCGTTGCGCTCGGCCAGCGGCGGCAGGTTCACCTCGATCACGTTGAGCCGGTAGTACAGGTCCTCGCGGAAGGTGCCGGCCTGGATCATCGCCTTGAGGTCGGCATTGGTCGCGCTCAATACGCGCACCTTCGCCTGGCGCGTCTTGCCCGAGCCCAGGCGCTCGAATTGGCCGGTCTCCAGCACCCGCAGCAGCTTCATCTGGCCGGGCAGCGGCAGGTTGCCGATCTCGTCCAGGAACAGCGTGCCGCCGTCGGCCAGCTCGAAGCGGCCCTCGCGCGCCTTGTTCGCGCCGGTGTACGCGCCGGCCTCGGCGCCGAACAGCTCGGCCTCGATCAACTCGCCCGGCAGCGCGCCGCAGTTCACCGCCACGAACGGGCCGCGCTTCACCGCCGAGTTCGCGTGCACGATCGCCGCGATGCGCTCCTTGCCGGTGCCGTTCGGGCCGGTGATCAGCACGGGCACGTCGGAGCGGGCGATCTGGCAGGCCAGGTCCAGCGTGCGCGCCATCGCCTCGGAGGCGAACACCAGGCCGTCCAGTTCGTACTTGCGCTGCAGCTGCTCGCGCCGCTGGCGCCGCTCGCGCCGGCTGCGGCTGACCTCGCGGGTGGATTCGGACAGCTCCAGCAGGTTCTCCACCGTGGCCAGCAGCTTGTTGTCGTCCCACGGCTTGGCCAGGTAGTCGGCGGCGCCGGCCTTGACCAGCTCCACCGCGGTTTCCAGGTGCGTCCATGCGGTCAGCAGGATCACCGGCAGGTCCGGATGGCGCTCGCGGATCGCCCGGAACAGCGCCACGCCCTCCTCGCCCGAGGTGGTGTCGGCAGTGAAGTTCATGTCCTGGATCACCACGTCCACCGCCTCGCGCTGCAGCAGCGCCAGCCCTGCGTCGGGGGTCAGCGCGACCAGCGCACGGATCTCGTGCAGCGACAGCGCCAGCGACAGCGCCTCGCCCACGGCCGGGTTGTCGTCGATGATCAGGACAGTACGGGTCATCTTCTTTCTGCACATGCGGTCATGGATGCCGCTCCCTGCCGGAAGGTTGCCATGACTAACGGGCCATGGCGAGCGCTTATCCTGCCGCCACCGGCGCCGGGCGCGCCGGCGCCTTGCCGGCCTTCACCGCCGCGATCCAGGCATCCGTGCGTACCTCCAGCACGTCCAGCGGCAGCGCGCCGCCGCCAAGGATCTCGTCATGGAACGCGCGGATGTCGAAGCGGTCGCCCAGTTCCTGCTTCGCCCGCTCGCGCAGCGCGAGGATCTTCAACTGGCCCATCTTGTAGGCCAGCGCCTGGCCCGGCCAGGTGACATAGCGGTCGGTCTCGGCCTGGATGCTGGGCTCGTCCTCGCTGGAATGGGCGCGGAAGAAATCCACCATCTGCTGGCGCGTCCAGTGCTTGTAGTGCACGCCGGTGTCGAGCACGAGGCGATCGGCGCGCAGCAGCTCGTCGGCAAGGCGGCCGTAGTCGGAGAGCGGATCCTTGTAAAAGCCGATGTCCTTGCCCAGGCGTTCGGCGTACAGCGCCCAGCCCTCGATATAGGCGGTGTAGCCGGCCTGCTGGCGGAACGGCGGCAGCGCCGGCAGCGTCTGCGCGATCGAGATCTGCATGTGATGGCCGGGGATCGCCTCGTGATAGGCGGTCGACTCGATCGACAAGGTGGTGCGGTTCGCATAGTCGCCGGTGTTGACGTAGACCTGCCCCGGCCGCGAACCGTCCGGCGTGCCCTGGTGGTATTCGGCGCCGGGCGCCTCCTTCTCCCGATAGGCCTCCACCGGCAGTACCTCGACCCGGGTCTTCGGCAGCAGGCCGAACAGCTTCGGCAGCTGCGGCTGCATCTGCGCGATGAAGCCGCGATAACGGTTCAGGATGTCCTCGCGCGAGGTCGGATGCACGTTCGGATCCTTCCTCAGCGCCGCGCGGAAACTGGCCAGGTCCTTGTAGCCCTGGGCCTTCGCGATCGCGGTCATTTCCGCCTCGATGCGCTTGACCTCGGCCAGGCCCAGCTCGTGGATGTGCTGCGGGCTTTCCCGCGTGGTGGTCATCTGCTCCACCTGGTAGCGGTAGATCGCCTCGCCGTTCGGCAGCTGCCACACGCCGGGCTGGCTGCGCCCGTGCGGCGCGTAGTCCTTCGCCACGAACTGACCGAGCTTGCGGTAGGCCGGGCGTACCTCGTGGTCGATCGCGGCCACGATCGCCTCGCGCAGGCGCTGCCGGTCGGCCGGCGCCACGCTGGCCGGAAAATGCTTGAGCGGCTGGCCGAACGCGCTGTCCACGCCGGCCGGTTTGGCGATGCTGTCGATCTGCGTGACCACTTTCTCCAGCAGGTAGCGCGGCGGCATCATGCCGTCGCGCAGGCCCTGCCGCGCGACCGCGGTGACCTGGTCGAGCAGCTTCGGGATCGCATGCAGGCGCGCCAGGTAGTCCTCGTATTCCCTGGTGCTGTTGAACGGGATCGAGCTGACGAAGCCGGCCAGCTGCAGGTGCGCGCCGCTCATCTGCTCCAGCGGCATCTCGTTGAGTTTCAGATCGTAGGCGCGCAGGCCATCCTTCAGCTGGCGCACCATCAGTTGCTGGTTGAGCTTGTCGCTGTCGGGGAAGCCGCGGGTGTCGATCGCCTCGAAACGCCGCAGGAAGTCCTGGTTGACCTTGTATTCGGCCCTCGCGTGTTCGAGCGAGGCATCGCTCCAGCGGTCGTTGTAGCGCAGGTCGCCGAGGATGGTGGCGAACTCTGGCGCATTGCGCAGGGTGTGCTGCCACTGCTCGGCCAGCAGCGCGTTCAGCGCCTTCACCCGCGCGGCCACGTCGGCCGTCGCCACTTGCGCCGCCGGAGCTGCCGGGGCCGGCGAAGCGATGGCGGCCGGGCCGAGCAGGCTCGTGCAGATCAGCAGCGACAAGATCTTCATGGTCTCTTCTCCAGGTTGGTCATGGCGATTGTGGACGTCGCACCGGACTTTCTCCTGTGCCAGACAGCACGGCCTCACACCGACCGCGTCGCCACCACCGGCGGCACCGCCGCCGCGCGTAGCGCCGGGCCGAGCACGGCGAGCTGGCCCAGCGCCCACAGCGCCAGCGCGCTGATCGGCAGGTAGTACATCGGCAGCCGCGGCAATTCGTAGTGCTGCATCAGCACCACGTTCAGCACGAACGCCAGCGCCATGCCCAGCACAATGCCGCCGCTGACGATCAGGAAGTTCTCGGTCTGGAAGTAGCGCAGGATGTCGCCGCGGGTGGCGCCCAGCGCGCGGCGCACGCCGATCTGGCGGCGCCGCTGCTGCACCCAGAAGCTGGCCAGGCCGACGATGCCCAGTGCGGTGACCAGCAGCAGCGCAGCGATCACGCCGACCAGGATGCCGGCCATCACGCGGTCCTGCCGGAAGTAATTCTCACGCAGGCTGCCAATGGTCTGGCTTGCCTTGCTGTCCAGCACCGCATCGGGCGCGACGGTGGCGATCGCGGCACGGGCGTCGCGCAGCACCCGCGGCAACTGGGCTGGGTCGGCGCGCAGCAGGTAGACGGCTGCAAGGTTGGCGGCCGGCTGCGCGGGCACGTACACCGACCATTCGATCGTGCCCGGGCCGCCCTCACCGCCGTAGGGGCGCACCAAGTGCGCCAACACGCCGGCCACCCGAAAGTGGAATTTGCCGGTCCAGAACTCCTTGCCGAGCGGGTCGGCGCCCGGCCACAGGTGCTCGGCCAGCGCGCGGGTCACCCATACGACGGAGTCGTCCGGCACGAAGAAATCGACGGGCTTGTAGTCGTCGGCCTGCGGCAGCCGGCCGGCAACCACCCTCACGCCGAGCGCCTCGAAGCTGCCTCTGCCGCCGACATAGAAATCCACCACGCCGCCGAAGCGCTTGCCCTCCGGATCGGTGGTGATGCCAGCGGTGCCGGCGTGGTCGCCGAACGGCACCTGGTTGATTGCGCTCACCGACTGCACGCCGGGAAGCTTGGCTAGGCCGCTGAGCACGCGCGCGTTGAGGTCGACACCCCGCGCCGGGTCATAGCCGGTCAACTTCAGGGCGGCCAGGGCATTCTCGTCGACGCCGCTGTTCACCTGCGTTTGCTGCACGCGGCTGACGATCAGGAAGCAGGCGTTGCACAGCACCGCGCAGGCCAGCGCGATCTCCAGCGCGATCAACATGGTGGCGAGGCGATGCTTGCGCAGTGCGGCAAGGACGGGCTGAATCTGCATGATTAAGTGTCCGGGATCGAGTGCTCTTGTGACGAGTGCGGCCATGGATGGCCGCTTTCACGCGCAGGGATAGCGCACTAAAGCGTCTTCAGTTGCAGGCTGGGCGGCATGCGGCTGGCGCGCAGCGCTGGCAACACGCCGGCCAACAGGCTGGCGGCGATGGCCAGTGCGAAGGTAGTAAGGAACATCGTTGTATCCAGATGCACCAGGTCGGCGTACTCCACCGGCTGGCGGCGCACCAGCCACAGGCCGAACAGGGTCAGCAGCAGGCCGCCGACGCCGCCGAGCAGGCCGATCAGGCCGGCCTCGACCAGGCATTGTGCAAACACCGCCGCCCGGCTTGCACCCAACGCGCGGCGCACACCGATCTCGCCCGCCCGACGCAGGAACTTCGCCAGCAGCAGGCCCACCGTGTTGAACAGGCAGATCAGCAGGAAGGCGAGCGCAAGCCAGGTCTGCAGGCGTACATCGCTGGGCACCACCTGGTTGAAGTCGAGCCACCCCATCAGGCTGCGTAACTGCGTGTTGTCTGCATGCGCGAAGCGTCCCATCGCCTTCTGCTGCGCCGCGTAGCCAGCCACGAACCGGCGGTAGTCGGCGACCTTGGCAGCACTGTCCAACTGCGCCCACAACGCCACCCACACGCAAGGCGAGGTCTGCAGGTGCGCCGGATCGCCCGGCATGCTCCAGCAGGTGAACGGCTGGAAGCCACCGGCGTTGATCTCCAGCGAACTCTGGAAGGGAACGAAGACATCCTCGGGCCGGTTGTAGAAGCCAGCGGTGTCGCCGTTGGAGAAGCGCCCGCCCGCCACGGCGTAGAACTGCGGCGAGGGCCGCCACGGCGCCAGCACGCCGACGATGCGCACGTCCGAGTCCTTCAGCCGCAGCGTGCGCCCCACGCTGTCGGCGCCGTTGAACAACTTGTCGTTGAGATCCGAGGAGATCACCGCGACCCGTGCGCGGCTGTGATCATCCTGTGCGGTCCAGCCGCTGCCATAACGGAACGGCACATTGAACATCGGGAAGAAATCGCTGGTCGTGGACAGCATCTGCGCCATCAGCGGCGGCAGGTTCACTTGGGGCACGGTCAGCCGCAGCTGACTGCTGGTCACCATCGCCTCGCGATCGGCACGATGGGCACTCCACAGTTCCTGCGCGGAACGGTAATCCATCATGTCGTAGGGCTGGTGGTTGGGCGACGGGTCGGGGTCCGGATCCACCTGCGGATAGAACAACGTGCCGCTGCGCCCCGGCAGCGGATCGCCCGAGAGCAGATGCATCACCGTCAGCGTGGTCATGCTGGCGCCGATGCCCACCGCGATGGCCAGCACCATCAGTGCGGTGAGCACCTTGTTGCGCTTCAGGCTGCGCAGCGCGAGGTCGAGGTAGTAACCGAGCATCAAGTCTCTCCTGCAGATGGCAACATCGCCGCGCCCTTTGCAGGAGCCCGCTCGCGGGCGATGCTCCTGCTCTGATGCGCAGCGTGGATCGAACCAGAAGCATCGCCCGCAAGCAGGCTCCTGCGGTTGCGGGAGGCCTGATCCATCACACGCTCCGCGTCGCCACCACCGGCGGCACCGCCGCCGCACGCAGCGCCGGGCCCAGCACCGCCACCTGCCCGATCAGCCACAGCGTCACCGCGCCGATCGGGAAATAGATGGCCGGCAGCCGCGGCAATTCGTAGTGCAGCATCAGGAACAGGTTGATGCCGTAGGCCAGCAGCATGCCCAGCGCGATGCCGATGCTGGCGAGCAGGAAGTTCTCGGTCTGGAAGTAACGCAGGATGTCGGCGCGGGTGGCGCCCAGCGCGCGGCGCACGCCGATGGTGCGGCGCCGCTGCGCCACCCAGAAGCTGGCCAGGCCGACGATACCCAGCGCGGTCACCGTGAGCAGGGCCAGGATCACGCCGACCAGGACGCCGGCCATCGCACGGTCGTTGGCGAAGAATTTCTGGCGCAGTTCGTCGTAGCTGCGCTGCGTGGTCACCACCCGCTCCGGATCGGCCTTCTTCAGCGCGGCCACGGCGACCTTAAGCACGGTTGCGCGGTCCTGCGGACGGGTACGGATGACGTAGCTCTGGTCCTTGCCAGCGCCCATGAATAGCGGCAGGACGACCGAGTAATGCGCGGTGGCATCGTTGTAGGCGTTGGCGCGCACCAGGTCGGCCAGTACGCCGACCACCCGCACGCTCACCTGGTCGGTGACATAGATCGACTTGCCAAGCGGGTTCTGCCCCGGCCACAGCCGCTGCGCCAGCTCCTGCGTGATCACCGTGACCGCGGGCAAGCCCTTCGTGTTGCCGCTGGCCAGCGCCTTGACCACCAAGTCCGCGTTGGTGGTCTCGTCCGGCCGCAAGTTGCGACCCGCCACCAGCCGCGTGCCCATGGTCTGCGGAATGTCTTCGCCGAAGTAGGTGCCGACGCTGAGCGTGGGCGCGCGTTGCGCAGGGTCGAGCTTGATGCTGGCGTTCGATGAGGAACCTTGCAGCGGCAACTGGTTGGTCAGCGCCACCGCCTGCACGCCGGGCACCTGCTTCAGCACGGCGAGGTCCTCCCGCGCGCGCGCGTAGATGTCGGGCGTCGGTGCGATCTCGGCCAGCTGGACCTGCACCAGCGCGTGCTCGTCGATGCCGGTGGACATGCGCATGTGCTGCAGCCGGTGACCGATCATGAACACCGCGTTGCAGACGATCGCGCAGGTCAGCGCGATCTCCAGGATCAGCAAGGCCGCGGTGGTCTTGTGCCGTCGCAGCGTGGAAAGTATCGGTCGCAGTTCCATCGTCGTGCCCTCAATTGCTCTTGAGCTGGAGCGCGGGCGCCACCTGGCAGGCGCGCCAGGCAGGCAGCAGCCCGGCCAGCAGGCTCGCGCCCAGTGCCAGCAGGAAGGTGGTCAGCAGCATGGCGGGGTCGAGATGCGCCAGCGCGGCATAGTCGGAAGGCCGGTGCCGCACCACCCACAGGCCGAGCAAGGCCAGCAGCAGGCCGCCCACGCCGCCCACCAGGCCCACCACGCCCGACTCGATCAGCAACTGCGCGAACAGCGCGCGGCGCGAGGCACCCAGCGCGCGCCGCACGCTGAGCTCACTGGTGCGGCGCAGGAACTTCGCCAGCATCAGGCCCACCGTGTTGACCAGGCACACCAGCAGGAAGCCGAAGGCCAGCCCGGTCTGCAGGCGTACGTCGTCGGGCACCACCTGCTGGTAAGCCAGCCACTGCATCACGTTGCGCAGGCGAACGTTCGGTGCCTTCACAAAACGGCCCAGCGCCTCCTGCTGCTCCGAGTAATGGATCAGGAACTCCTTGTAGTCGGCCGCCTTGGCCGGCGTGTCCAGCTGCACCCAGAACTGCATCCACACGCAACTCGCCGACGGGTAGATGCTGCCCACGCCGCCGGTGCCGTTGCCCCAGCAGTCGGTGGAGCCGTTGTGGGCCACGCGCAGGTCCAGCGCCGTCTGCAGTGGGATGAACACCTGTTCGGCATAGCCGTAGGAACCGGTGTTGAGATCGTAGAAATGCGGACTGGGTGCCCAGTCGCCGAGCACACCAACGATGCGGAACAGGCTGCCGGCGATATGCAGGGTGCGCCCCACACTGTTGGCGCCACCGAACAGGCGCTCGTTGAGCTCGCTGCCGATCACCACGTCGCGTGCCTTCGCCACGTCGTCGGCCGCGTCCCAGCCGTGGCCGTAACGAAGCGGCGCGCCGAACATCGCGAAGAAATCCGCCGTGGTGTAGCGCGCCTCCACGTAGAACGGATCGATCGCGGCGGAATCCGGCTGGATCGGCACCGAGCCGCCCGTCATCAGTGCCTGGCGATCTGCCCGCCCGGCGTGCAGCAGGCCGAGGCCGTCGATCTCGGTAACCTGCTCCGGCGGTTCCTTGCCCGGCATGATGCCGCTGTTGTCGCGCGCATCGATCTGCGGGTAGTACAGCGTGTCGCTGCGCCCCGGCAGCGGGTCGCCAGACAGCACGTGCAGCACGGTCAGCGTGGTCATGCTGGCGCCGATTCCCAGCGCGATCGCCAGCACCATCAGCGCGGTGAGTGCCCTGTTGCGTTTCAGGCTGCGCAAGGCCAGGTCGAGGTAGTAGGTGAACATCGGTACCACTCCGTGAGGATCCATCACTTCCGCGACCGCGGGAACGCACGCCATACGCAATGCTTTTCATGCCGAGAGCGATCGCGTACAGAGTGCGCTCCAGCGGGTATTTGCCCGTCACGCCGCCCGCGTCGCTTCCACCGGCGGCACGTTGGACGCACGCCGGGCCGGCACGAACACCGCCCCCTGCCCGATCGCCAGCATCGCCAGCACGCCGGTCAGCACGTAAAGCAGCGGGATACGGCTCATCTCGTAGTGGCTCATCAGCCACAGGTTCAGGCCTACCGCCAGCAGCACGCCGACCACCACGCCGGCACCGGCGATCAGCAGGTTCTCGATCTGGAAATAACGCAGGATGTCGATCTTGCGCGCGCCCAGCGCGCGGCGCACGCCGATCTGCCGGTGGCGCTGGCCGACCCAGAAGCTGGTCAGGCCGACGATGCCGGCGGCGGTGACGCAGAGCAGGATCAGCGCCACCACGCCCATCAGGACCGCCATGCCGCGGTCGGCCTGGTAGGCCTTGGCGCGGATCTCGTCGAACGGTTTGACGCTGTCGTCGTCAAGCACGCGCAGCGGGTTCACCTTGTACAGCGTCGGCGCCACCACGCGCATCGCCGCATCCAGCCGGCCCGGCTTGGTGCGCACCGCGTAGCGCGCGAAGTTCGCGTCCAGCCGGGTCGGGATCAGCGTCGAATGCCACACGAACTCGTTGCCCCAGCTGCCGCTGGCGGGGATCTGCAGGCGCTCCACCACGCCGACCACGGTGGTGGGTGCGCTGCTGCCGTCGGTGTACATCACCTTGCCGACCGCGCTGCCCTGCGGGAACAACTTGTCCGCCAGCTGTTTGGTGATGATGGCGACCGGGCGCTCGCGCTGGTCGCGGAAGCCCTGATGCTGCACGTCGCCGGCCGTGAAGGCGCGGCCGGCCACCAGGCGCAGCCCCAGCGTGGACAGCGCCTGCTCATCGGTGAAGTAGTACGCCGTGCGGGTATTGCCCTTGCCGCCCAGCTGGGCGCCCGGCTTGAGCGACACCGAGCCGGTCCAGGAGGAGTTGAGCAGCGGTATCGAGTTGATCGGCGCCACCGAAGTCACGTCCGGCAGCTGGCGCAGCGCGGCAAGATCCTCACGCTGCATCGCGTCGAGTTTCTCCACGCCTTCGGTCGTGTCGGCGCTGGGCGCGCCCACCCATTGCTGGCTGACCAGGAACAGGTTGCTCTCGTCCAGCCCGGTGGGCCGGTTCACCCGCTCGATGCGCTGGCCGATGATGAACACGGCGTTGCAGACGATCGCCAGGGTCAGCGCGATCTGCAGCGCGATCAGCACGGTGCCGGCCTTGTGCTTGCGCAGCGCGGCGAGGATGGGATGCAGTTTCATGAGGTTTCCTTTCGCTATCCAAGGGACCGGCTTTTCCTGAGAAGTGCGGCCATGGATGGCCGCTTTCCTGCGCAGGGACAGCGCACTAGTTGCTTTTGAGCTGCCACGCGGGCTGTACGCGCGAGGCACGGAAAGTGGGATACAGGCCGGCCAGCATGGTGGCGACCACCGCCACCAGCAGGGTGAGCAGCAGCAGCGACACGTCCACCCGCGCCAGCGCGGCGATGTCCCTGGGCAGCACCCAGCCCACGCTGGCCACGCCGACCCCGGTGAGCAGCAGGCCCAGCACGCCGCCGGCCAGGCCGACGATGCCGGCCTCGGTGATGAACTGCGCGTAGATCGCCGCACGCGGCGCGCCCAACGCGCGACGCACGCCGATCTCGCTGCTGCGGCGCAGGAACTTCGCCAGCAGCAGGCCCACCGTGTTCACCAGGCATACCAGCAGCAGGCCCAGCGCCACCAGCAGCGAGACCTTGGTGTCGCTGGGTACCACATGCTGGTTGTCCAGCCACGAGCGCAGGTCGCGCAGGCGGCCGTTCGGCGCCCAGGCGAAGCGCCCGGCCCGCTGCTGGTCGCGCGCGTAGCCCTCGAGGTAATCGCGGTAGGCGGCCTCCGCTCCGGCGTCCAGCTCGGCCATGAAGGCGATCCACACGCACTCCGAATGCTGCAGGCCGACGAAGCCCGACTCCTTCGGCACCGCGTTGCAGTTGGTGTTGCCGTCGTTCGACAGGCCCGCCTGGATGGCGGTGAGGAACGGCAGGAACACGTCGTCGCCGTTGACGGAGAAGCCGCCGGTATTGACCACGTCGTAGAAGCGCGGCTGCGGGTTCCACTCGTCGAGCACGCCGACCACGCGGTAATCCTTGCCCTCGATGTTGACCGTCTTGCCCACGCTGCTGGCGCCGCCGAACAGCTTCTGGTTGAGCTTGCTGCTGATCACCACCACTGGCGCACGGCCCTGGTCGTCGCTCGCGCTCCAGCCGCTGCCGTACTTGAACGGTACGTCCAGCATCGGGAAGAACTCGCTGTAGACCGCGTGGCCGCTGACGTTGAGCGGATGCTTGCCGGCCTGCGCCGGCACCACCGACGGCGAGATCTGGTACATCGCCGACTGCCGCTTGGCGCGATGGTCGCGCATCAGCGCCATCGCGTCGGCGTAGTCCATCGCGTTCGGCGGCTCGCCGTCGGAGCTGCGCCCGTTCGGCCCCCAGTTGTCGATCTGCGGCACGAACAGCCGCGACGACTTCCACGGGATCGGGTCGCCCGACACCGCGCGGAACACCGACCAGCTGGTCATCGACGCGGCCACGCCGAAGCCGATCGCCAGCACCATCAGCGCGGTCAGGCCGGGACTGCGCCTCAGGCTGCGCAAGGCCAATTCGAGGTAGTAGCTGAACATTCCAAATGCTCCAGGTTTTGTCTCCTCCCCCTGCAGAGCAGGGGGAGGTCGGGAGGGGGTAAAGCTTTTGACGTCAAGATCAAAAGCACCCCTCCCCAGCCCTCCCCTGCTTTGCAGGGGAGGGAGAAAAGAACGTCACACCGAACGCGTCGCCTCCACCGGCGACACGCGCGAGGCGCGCAGCGCCGGCGCGAGCACCGCCGCCTGGCCGAGCAACAGCAACACCACCACGCCGATGCCCACGTAGGCCATCGACATGTGGCTCATCTCGAAACGGGTCACCGTCCACAGGTTGAAGGCGATCGCCAGCACGGCGCCCAGCAGCACGCCGGTCGCACTGATCAGGAAGTTCTCGGTGAGGAAGTAGGCGAGGATGTCGCGCTGCCTGGCGCCCAACGCGCGGCGCACGCCGATCTGCTTGCGCCGCTGGCCGACCCAGAAGCTGGTGAGGCCGACGATGCCCGCGGCGGTGATCGCCAGCAGCACGGCGCAGATGATGCCCATCAGGATCGCCATGCCGCGGTCGCGGTCGTACACCTTGTGGCGGATGGCGGCGTAGTCCTGAACGCCATCCTTGGGGTCGATGATGCGCAGGCGGCTTTGCGCGTACAGCGCCTTGGGCGCCTCGCGCATGGCGTCGGCAAGCCGGCCGGGCTTGGCGCGCACGATGTAGTAGACGCCGCGCGCATCATCCGCCCGCAACGGCCAGAGCAGCGCCTGCCCGGCGTAGCCGTTGCTCCACTGGTCCACGCCCTGCCGGTGCAGCGGATCGACGATGCCGACGATGGTGCTTGGCGTGGCGCCCATCGCGTAGAAGCTCTTGCCCAGCGCATTGCCATTCGGGAACAGGCGGTCGGCCAGCGCCTTGCTCACGATCGCCGTCGGCGGCGTGATGGCCTGCTGGGTGCCCATCACCATCACCTCGTCGGGGCGGAAGTTGCGTCCCGCGACGAGCCTCAGGCCCAGCGCGTCGATGAAGTGTTCGTCGCCGGTGTATACCGCCGCATCCGTGGTCGGCTTGACCTGTTCGGGCGTCATGGTGATGAAGTTGTCCCAGCCGCCGCCCCGCAGCGGGTAACCGCTGGCGGGCGTGGCGTCGCGCACGGCGGGCAGCTGGCGCAGGGCGAGCAGGTCGGCGCGCACCTGCACGTCGATGCGCTCGGTTGGCTGGCCGAGGTCGGCCCACATGTTGGCGATGACGAACACGTTGGCCTCGTCCACGCCACTGGTTGCGGACAGGTTGGCCAGTCGCTGGTGGATGATGAACAGCGCGTTGCAGACGATGGCCAGGGTCAGCGCGATCTGCAGCGCGATCAGCAAGGTGCCCGCCTTGTGCCGGCGCAACGCGGTGATGACAGGCCTGATCTGGATATGCATGGCGTTCTCCTCAGCTCGACTTCAACTGCCAGGCGGGTTGCACGTGCGCCGCGCGCCACGCCGGGTAGAACGCCGCCAGCACGGTGGCGAGAATCGCCACGGCGAAGGTCAGGCCCACCAGCGAGACGTCGAGCCGCGCCAGCCTGGCGATCTCCGGCTGGAACAGGATGCCCACGCCGGACACGCCCAGCGCGGTGAGCAGCAGGCCGAGCACGCCGCCGGCCAGGCCCACCGTGCCGGCCTCGACCAGGTACTGCGCGTAGATCTCGCCCCGCGTCGCGCCCAGGGCGCGGCGCACGCCGATCTCGCCGGCGCGACGCATGAACTTCGCCAGCAGCAGGCCGATGGTGTTGACCAGGCAGATCAGGAAGAAGCCCAGCGCCACCGCCAGCGCGATGCGGCTTTCCGGCGGCACCACGTGCTCCTGGTCGAGCCATTGCACCACGTCGCGCAGACGCACGTTGGCGGCCCAGCCGAAGCGGCCCGCGCGCTGCTGGTCCGCGGCGTAGTTGGCGAGGAAGCTCTTGTAGCCGGCGACTTCGGCCGGGCTGTCCAGCTCCACCCACGGCGTGACCCACACGCAGTTGCTTTGCAGATAGCCTTGCCAGCTCGTGTAGGTGATCGAGCCGCGGCAACTGTTGCGGCCGCCCGTACGCATCTGCAGGTCCAGCGCACGGTTGAACACCATGTAGATGCCCGGCTCGTCGGCAAAGCCGCTGGTGCTGAACAGGTCGTAGAAACGTGGACGCGGGTTCCAGTGGCTGGCGACGCCCACGATACGGTAATCATGGCCGCCCAGGCCGAGCGTGCGCCCCACGCTGTCGGCGCCACCGAACAGCTTCTGGTTGAGCTCGCTGCTGATGACCACGTCGCTGGCCCGCGCGTCGTCGTCCCGCACGCTCCAGCCGCTGCCGTAGCGGAACGGCACCTCGAACATGCTGAAGAAATCGGCGGTGACGGCGTAGCCGTTGACGTTCAAGGGGAGATCGCGTTGGCCGCCCGGCATCACCGACAGCTGCACCGGATACAGCAGGGTCTGCCGCTTTGCCTGGTGCGCCTGCATCAACGCGATCGCGTCGGTATAGGCCAACGCTTCCGCCGGCTCGCCGTCGAGATTCTGCTGCGGCCCCCAGCCGTCGACCTGCGGCGTGAACAGCTGCGCGGACTTGCCCGGAATCGGGTTGCCCGACACGGCGCGGAACACCGACCAGGTGATCATCGACGCCGCCACGCCAAAGCCGATCGCCATCACCATCAGCGCGGTCAGCGCCGGATTGCGGCGCAAGCTGAGCAGGCCAAGTTGGAAGTAGTAGGCGAGCATGTTCTGGTTCCGGTGATGCGGGATGCAGGATTCGGAAAAGGTGGCGGTCGCGCGGGTTCGTGCCTCGGCCGGTCACCCGTTCCGAATCCCGGATCCCCGCCACTCAGCCATGGGCTTCTTCGGCGGCGTGCACGGTGTGGAAGCGCGGATCCTCGGACAGGTCCACCACCTGGCCGTCGATGATGTGCACGTTGCGCTGGGCGCGCGCAGCCAGCTCCGGGTCGTGCGTGACCATCACGATGGTGGCGCCTTCGCGGTGGATGTCCTCCAGCAGCTCCATCACGCCGCGCGCCATCTGGGTGTCCAGGTTGCCGGTCGGTTCGTCCGCCAGCAGCAGGCGCGGCGAGCCGGCCAGCGCGCGGGCGATCGCCACGCGCTGCTGCTGGCCGCCGGAGAGTTCGGCCGGGTAGTGCTTGGCGCGCGAGGCCAGGCCGACGCGCTCCAGCGAGTCCATGATGCGCTGCTTGCGCTCGGCCGCCTTCATGCCGCGGTAGCGCAGCGGCACCTCGATGTTGTCGAACACGTTGAGGTCGGGGATCAGGTTGAACGCCTGGAAGATGAAGCCGATCTTCTCGTTGCGGATCTTCGAGCGGGCGTTGTCGTTGAGGTTGCTCACCTCGATGCCGTCCAGGTGGTACTCGCCGCCCGAGAAAGTTTCCAGCAAGCCGGCGATGGTCAGGAAGGTGGTCTTGCCGGAGCCGGACGGGCCGGTGACGGCGACGAACTCGCCTTCCTTCACATCGATGTTGAAATCGCGCAGCGCATAGGTCTCCACCACTTCGGTGCGGTAGACCTTGGACAGGTGGGTCATCTTCAGCATGGTTGCGTCCTTTGGTGGTGGTGATCTTGAGCCCCTCTCCCATCGGCGACCGAAGGAAGTCCCCTTGTGGGAGAGAGGGGTTGGGGAGAGGGTTCGGTTATCGCGAGAAAGTCTGCGCAAGCCCCGTACCCTCATCCGCCCTTCGGGCACCTTCTCCCGGGGGGAGAAGGAAGTTCGTCAATTGCTGATCGCGACCGTGGCCGCGCCCTTGAAGCTGTCGGTGCCGGAGATCACGATGCGGTCGCCTTCCTTCAGGCCGTCGAGGATCTCCACCTTGTCGATGCTGGAGACGCCGACGCGGATCGGGGTCTTGCTGGCGATGCCGTCCTTCACGAGGTAGGCGTAGCTGCCGCCGGATTCGTCGACGAAGGAGCCGCGCTGCACGGTCAGCACGTTGTCGCGCTTGTCCAGCAGCACGCGCACCGACAGGCGCTGGTTCTGCCGCAGCTGCTTCGGCGTGTCGCCCTCGAAGCGCAGCCGCGCGGCAACCTGGCCGTTGACCACTTCCGGCGAGATCGCGCTGACCAGGCCCTTCCAGGTGTGGCCGTTGCCGCTGATCTCGCCGGCCATGCCGATGCCGAGGTCGCGGGCGAAGCTTTCCGGCACCTGCATCTCCACCTGCAGCGCGGACAGGTCGATCACGCTGAGCAGCTGCGCGTCCTTGGCCACGGTGGCGCGCTCGGCGATGAACAGCTGGCCGACCTGGCCGTCCACCGGCGACTTCACGTTGAGGTCGTCGACCTGGCGCTGCAGGTCCTTGACCAGCAGCAGCTGGCGCTCGTGCGCGAGCTTCTTCGACTGGATGTCGAAGTTGAGGCTGTCGTTGTCCAGGCCGAGGTTGGCCCTGGCATGCGTGGTGGCGATCTTCGCCTTGTCCAGCGCGTCCTTGGCCTTGTCCACGTCCATGTTGGACACCGCGCCCTTGGCGAACGCCTTCTGGTAGCGGTCGAGGTTGCGCTCGGCGGTGGTCTGGTCGATGACGGCGTTGTCGTAGGTTTCCTGCAGCGCGGAACGCTGCTTGCGCGCATCGATCTGCGCGCGCCGGTATTCCACTTCCATCGCGTCGGCGTTGCTCTGTTCCTGCGCCAGCTTGTTGGTGAGCTCCGGGCTGACGATGGTGGCCAGCACCTGGCCCACCTTCACCGTATCGCCGGCATGCACCTTCAGCGTCACCGCGCCGCCGGAGGTGGCGTACAGGGTGGGGCTGACCGCCGCCACCACCTTGCCCTCGGCGGCGATGTCGCGCACGAACGGGCCGCGCTCGACGGTGGCGAAGGCCAGCCGCGAACTGCTGACCGAGGCGGACGCCGAGAACAGCCGGCCGACGCCAGGCGCCAGCCAGGCCAGCAATGCCAGCACGAGCGCACCGGCGCCGAGCAGGATCAGCTGGCGCTTGCGGTTGGGTTTGACTTCGACCAGTCGGTCCTGTGCGGAAGTGTCGCGGATCATCGATGCCGTTCCTGACCGCGTACAGCGCGGTTGCACAGCGGTCGTTGCAATCCACGTGCCACTCGGCCACGGCGCCGCAAACGCTTGTCCTGCAACGGCTTGATCGGTTCCGACGGCGCCGCCGGAGTGTCCGCGGACACCGCACGGACAACCGGACGAACACGCGCCGGCCAGCCGCGGACGCCGCCCTGAAACGCGAAAGGCCCCGGTTCGCACCGGGGCCTTTCGCGGACATCCATGCGCCGTGCGGGCGGGCAGCTCGCCGGCCTAGAACTCCTGCGTGAAGCGCAAGCCGATGGTGCGCGGCTGGTTGGTGACGGTGTACACCTGCCCGTTGGGATACTGCGCCACCACGCCGTGGGCAGCGCAAACCGCCTCGGCGCACTCGGCGTACTTGTAGAGTTGCGCGCGCTTGTCGAACAGGTTGTTGATGTACATGTCCACCGTCCAGCCGCCCTTGTGGAAGCCGGCGGAGACATCCATGGTCGTGTACGCGGCCAGGTTGCCGGTCAGGCCGTTCTCGAGCAGGCGCAGGTCCGACTTGCGCTCGCCCACATGCACCACCGCACCTTGCAGGTAGGCCTCGTTTTCACCGAGGTCGAAGGTGTAGCGCGCCACCAGGTTGCCCTTGAACTTCGGCGTCACCGGCAACTGGGTGCCCTTCGGCGCCAGCTCCGCACCGGGGCAATCGGTGACCGGCGTGCCGTTGGCGTCGGTGAAGCCGCAGTAGGTCGCGGTCAGCTTGGCATCGTAGAAGGCGGCGCCGGCACTGAGTTGCAGGTTGTAGGTGGCGGCCCAGTTCAACTCCGTTTCCAGGCCCCGGATGCGCGCCTGGTTGGCGTTCTTGATCTCGGTCAGGCCGTTGGCGCCGAGGATGCTGAACTGGAAGTCCTTCCAGTCCTGCTGGAACACCGAGCCGTTGAACGACAACCGGTTGTCGAGCCAGGTGGTCTTCCAGCCGAACTCGTAGTTGGTCAGGTAGTCCGACTTGTACGGCGGCAGCGAGCCGCGGCGGTTCAGGCCGCCGGGACGATAGCCCTCGGACCGCGTGACATAGACCATCTTGGTCGGCGTGATGTTCCAGGTCAGGTTGACCTTGCCGAGCGAGCCGGTTTCCTTCACGTTCTTGTCGAAGTCCAGGCACGGTGCGCCGCGGTACGGCTGTGGCGAGATGCAGCCGGCCACGCCGTAGCTGGAGCCGGGAAAGTAGCCGGCGCTGAAACCGTAGAAGCCGCCCAGGCTGTTGTTGGCGCGGAAGTAGCGCCCGCCGATGGTGCCGGTGAGCGTGTCGGGGATGAAGTCGTAGGACAGTTCGCCGAACACTGCCTCGTCGCGATCGGTGCGCACCTGTTCGGTCAGCCAGATGGTGTTCGGCCAGCCCGGCACGGTGAGCGAGTCCGCGAACCCGTTGATCATGTAGCGCTGTTCGATGTCGTGCACCGAGCGTTCCCAGAACACGCCGCCGACCACGCGCAGGCGATCCTCCTTCGGCGACGCCAGGCGCAGCTCATGGCTGTCCATGGCGTAACGGTCCTTGCCGATGATGTACTGCGACGGATTGATCAGCGCGCCGTTGTTGTCGGAGATGTAGTTGCCGTACGCGTAGGGCAGCTGGTCGTACCAGAACGAATAGTCGCTGTAGTCGTTGTGCTCGACCTGGATCCGCTTGAGGTGCGCATACGCATAGGTCAGGTCGAAGTTGCCGATCTTGCCCTGCAGCGTCAGCGCCGCCTGCCACCAGCGGTCGGAAGTGCGCTCCGGGTAGAAGTGGGTCACGGCGAGGTCGCCGATCGCCGGATCGGTGGCCATGTTGCCGTGCGCCACCGTGTTCTGCCCCATCAACGTCCCGTTGATCGACCAGTCGTCATTCAGGTCGACCTTCAGCGCCGCGCGTGCACCGTCGATGTCGTTGCCGTTGTAGTTCTTCTTGGCCGCGGGCATGCAGACCAGCAGGCTCGACGCCGTGCAGTTCCTGGCGTTGCTGACGGTGATGCCGGATACCGGGAAAGTGCGCGTGCCTTCCTTGTTGTCGATATAGCCGGCGTCATGCTCATGCCAGCCGACGAGGCGGATCGCTGCGTTTTTCGAGATCGGCAGGTTGACCATCCCCTCGACCACGTGCCCGATGCCGCCGTGGGCGACCGAGTCGATGCCGGCGCTGTAGCTGGCGGCGAAGCCGCTGGCGTCGGGCTTGTTGGTGATGATGCGCAAGGCGCCGGACTGCGCGCTGGCGCCGTACAGGGTGCCCTGCGGCCCGGCCAGCACCTCGACACGGGCGATGTCGTACATGTGGATGTCGAGCGGACCGGTGACCGTGGTGACCGGCTGCTCGTCGAGGTACACGCCGACGCTCGGCCGCGAACCGGAATGGTTGCCGTCACCGCCGCTGGCCACGCCACGCATGTAGATCTCGGAAAAACCCGGGCCTGCGCTCTGGTAGGACACGCTGGGCAGGTACTTCACGTAGTCGTCGAAGTTGGCGATGTGCAGCTGGTCGATCTTCTCCGAGCCCAGCACCTGGATGCTGATCGGCACCTTCTGCAGGTTCTCGGTACGCTTTTGCGCAGTCACGGTCACCGTGCTCAGCGTCGCCACCTTCTGTCCCGCGGCCGGCGCCTGGGCCGGCGGCTGGGTCTGGCCGGCGTCCTGCGCGAACGCCGCCGAGCTCATGGCGAAGCAGATCGCCGCGGCGAGCGGCAGGCGGTTCAAGCTCGTCCGCCGTGTTGGTGCTGGTTGTCTACCCCTAATCCTGTACATTGGCTCCCCTCTCTAAGTGTTGATGACGATCAATCGGAAACTGCCACATCGGATTCAAATCCCGGCACCTCGGGGTATCGCCGCAACACCTGCCCCAGTGTCGATTCCAAAGGCACCAGCCATGGTGCGTAGTTTTGCCAGTGATCCACCCCTTCGCGGTAGATCGGCCGGCGCACCTGTTCCGAACTCGCGGTGCGGACGGGTCGCTCGTTCTGGAAGAACCGCAGGCACGATTCCTCGAACGGCAGGCCGCAATGGTCGAGCAGGCGCCGAATCTCCCCCTCGGTGTCCTCGACCATGCGTTCGTAGAAGACGCGGTGGATGCGACCAGGCAGCACTGCGTCGAAATGCGCCATCAGCGCGACGTAGTCGCGGTAGTAGCGGCCCAGGTCCTCGAGGCTGTAGCTGAAGCCCTGCCCGCGCGCGAAGTGCTGCTTGAAGCCCGAGAAGCAGCAGGCCAGCGGGTGCCGCCGCGCATCGATGATGGTCGCGTTCGGCAGCATCAGGTGGATCAGCCCGACGTGCATGAAGTTGTTCGGCATCTTGTCGATGAACAACGGCGCGGCGGTCTTGCGCTGGATGCGGGTGTTGTCGAGGTAGCGCTCGCCCAGCTCGCGCAGCGCGCCGGCGTCCAGCGCCGCCAGCGCGTCGTGGTAGGGCATCTCGCCGTCGGCGCCGGCGCGCTCGCGCAGCAGGCGCGTGATCGAGGTGACCTCGGGCAGCTCCATGGTGCCTTCGACCTGGCTGTGGCTGGCCAGGATCTGCTCGATCAGGGTGGAACCGGAGCGCGGCAGGCCGACCACGAAGATCGGGTCGCGCGCCGGGCTGCCGCAACCCGCGCGCGCGGCGAAGAATCCGCGGGTGTAACGCTGGCGGATGTGCCGCACGCGCGCGCTGGTCTCGTCGGCGCTGTAGTGCAGCTGGGCACGGCGGATCGCGTTGCCCTGCGCGTAGTGCCGGAACGAGGGTTCGTACTCGCCGGCGTCCTCCAGCGCCTTGCCGACGGCGAACTCCAGGTGCAGGCGGTCGTCCTCAGCCAGCTCGGCGCGCGCCAGCTGACGGCGCATCGTGGCGAGATCGTCGGCGCCGAAGCGGAAGGTCTTGAGGTTGGCCAGGCTCCACCAGACTTCGCCGAAGGACGGCTCCAACGCCAGGCTGCGGCGGTAGGCGTCGATCGCACGCCCGGCGTGGCCGGCGGTCTTCAGCGCATGGCCGTAGCTCATCCACACCTTCGGGTTGTCCGGGTACTGCTCCAGCAGCTCGGCGTAGATGGCGATCGCCGGCTCGTAGTCGCCGACCCGGCACAGCACCACCGCCTTGAGGTTGCGGTAGCCGGGATGGGTCGGCGCCGTCGCCAGCAGGCGCTCGATCTGCGCCAGCGCCTGCTCCGGCCGGTTGCTGCGATGCAGGACCTGGGCGTAGTTCTGGCGCGCAGCATCGAAACCGGGCGCCAGCTCCAGGCAGCGCTCGAGCAGGTGCAGCGCGTCCTCGTTGCGGCCCAGCCGGGCGGCGACCTCGGCGAACATGCGGATCGCCGCCACGTCGGTCGGCGCCTGCTTCAGGTGTTCGCGCAGCAGCGCCTCGGCCTCGGGAATGCGGTTCTCGACCAGCGCGACGGCGGCGGCCAGCAGCTGCGGGTCGCTGGTGGAATGGCGCACGTGGTTGGCGTAGGCGGCGTCGGCGGCGTGCTGCTCGCCGGCAGCCATGAGGTGGTCGCCGAGCGCGCGCCAGGCCTGCGGCAGGTCGGGCTTCAGCGCCACCGCGCGGCGCAGCGCGTCGATCGCCTGCTGGCCGCGGCCATCGTGGCCCAGCGCCAGGCCGAGGTCGAGCTGGGCGAGCGCCCAGTTCGGCTGGCTCCGGGCCAACTGCTCGAGGATCTCGAGCGCGCCTTGCGTATCGCCCTGCCCGATCCGCGCCGCCGCCAGCAACCGCAGCGCGGCGGGGTGGTTCGTGGCCACCTTGAGGATCTCCGCCGCCTGTTCGCCGGCCAGGGCCGGGTCGCTCTGCAGCAGGCGCTCCGCATGGGCCAGCGCCTGCTCCAGCGTGCCGATGGCGGTCGCGTTCGTCATGGCCGGCACGCCGGTGGCGGCACGGCGGCCCGGCCCGCGGCGGCGGGCAGGCAGTGCGGGAAGAGGAATGCGGCGTGTTGCATGAGGAGACAGCGGCTCCTTAAAGCTTCTTTAACAATCTATAGTCAAATTCCAGCGAGCGGTAGTAGGCATCGACCAGGATGCGTTCGTCCTGGCCGTGCGAACGATCGTCGTCGACGTCGTAGGCGATGCCGTTGAAGACATAGGATGGCATCCCCGCCGCGCGCAGGAACACGCTGTCGGAAGCGCCGGCGGACATGTACGGCGTCACCGGCATCGGTCCCCACAGCTCTTGCGCCACCTTGGCGATCCGCGCGAACAGCGCCTCGTCCACCGGACTGGGCGGGCTGGGCTGCGGCGGCGCGATGCGGGCGATCTCGACGCCGGGGTCGGCCACGGCCTGGCGCAGCGCCGCATCCACGCGGTCCGGATCCTCGTCCGGCAGCAGGCGGCAGTTGATCGTGGCCCGCGCGACCTGCGGCAAGGCGTTCTCGGCCTGCCCGCCCTGCAGCAGCGTCGGCACGCAGGTCGTGCGCAGCTGCGCGTTGTTGTAGACGGAGGACGCCGCCAGCCGCGCCAGCGCCGCGGGATCGGACGGCGTGCGGGCCACCGCGCGCATGTCGGCGGCGAGCGCGCCCGAATAGTCCCTGGCCAGCGTCGCGTAGTAGCCGCGCGTGGCCGCGTTGCTGCGCAGCGGGAAGCGCAGCGACGCCAGCCGCTCCAGCGCCTGCGCAAGCCGATAGATCGCGTTGTCGGGCGTCGGCAGCGAGCTGTGCCCGCCGGGGTTGCGCACGGTGAGGGTGTAGCTCAGGAAGACTTTTTCCGCGGTCTCCACCGACAGCACCGCCGGCTTGCCGCCGCGGATCTCCGGCCCGCCACCGTCGACGTTGATCGAATAGGCGGAACGGATCAGCTCGGGCCGGTGCGCCAGCAGCCACTGCACGCCGTTGGACACGCCGTCTTCCTCGCCGGCGGTGAGCGCGAGGAGGTAGTCGCCCTTCGGCACGAAGCCTTCGCGGTGCAGGCGCAGCAGCGTCTCGACCAGCCCGGCGCCGGCGCCCTTGATGTCCATGCTGCCGCGACCGTAGAAGTAGCCGTCGCGCTCGGTCAGCGCGAACGGGTCGACGTGCCAGTCCGCGCGCCGCGCTTCCACCACGTCGAGGTGCGCGAGCAGCAGGATCGGCTCGCGCTCGCCGCGGCCACGCAGGCGCACCACCAGGTTGCGCCGGCGCGGATCGTCGCCGACCACCTGAACGTCCGCCGGCGCGAAGCCGGCGTCGAGGAAGCGCCGGGCGAGCTTTTCCGCCGCGAGCGTGGTGCTGCCGTGTTCGGAGGTGGTGTCGACGGCAATCAATTCGGCGAGCAGTTCGCGGCCCAGCGCACGGTCGGCCTGGGGCGCGATATCGGCGGCGCGGCCGGCCAGCGGCAGCAGCGCCACCGTGGCGATCAGGGCGGACAGGACGAGGTTCCGGTTCATGGACGCTCCAGTGCCAGGGCCAGCCCCTGGCCGACGCCGACGCACAGGCTGACCAGCGCGCGGCGCTGGTGGTGACGACGCAGCGCGAACGCCGCGGTCAGCGCCAGGCGCGCGCCGCTGGCGCCGAGCGGGTGGCCGAGCGCGAGCGCGCCGCCGTTGGCGTTGACGTGTTCGGCATCGTCGGGCAGGCCGAGCGAGCGCGTGCAGGCGAGCACCTGCGCGGCGAACGCTTCGTTGATCTCGATGCGGTCGAAGTCGGACAGGCCGAGGCCGGTGCGCGCCAGCAGCTTGTGGATCGCCGGCACCGGGCCGATGCCCATCACCCGTGGCGCGACGCCGGCCGCGGCCATGCCGACGATGCGCGCCAGCGGCTGCAGGCCGTATCGCGCCAGCGCCGCCTCCGAGGCCAGCAGCACGGCGGCAGCGCCGTCGTTGAGACCCGACGCATTGCCGGCGGTGATGCTGGTGCCGGCACCGAGTAGCGGCTTGAGCGCGGCCAGCTTCGCCGCCGTGGTGTCGGCGCGCGGATGCTCATCGACCTGCACGACGAGCGACTCCTTCCCGTGCGGCGCATGCACGGCGGTGATTTCCTCCGCCAGCCAGCCCTGCGCTTGCGCGTGTGCGGCGCGCTGCTGGCTGCGCAGCGCACAGGCGTCCTGGCTGGCGCGGTCGATGCCGTGCTCGCGCGCGAGGTTCTCGGCGGTCTGCGTCATCGAGTCGACGCCATAGCTGGCCTGCATGCGCGGGTTGATCAGGCGCCAGCCCAGCGTGGTGTCCTCGAGCTGCTGCCCGCGGGCGTAGGCAACGTCGGCCTTGGCCAGCACGTAGGGCGCGCGCGACATGCTTTCCACGCCGCCGGCGACAACCAGCTCGGCCTCGCCGCAGGCGATCGCGCGCGCGGCCTGGCCGATCGCCTCCAGCCCCGACGCGCACAGCCGGTTGACGGTGACCGCCGGCACGCTTTGCGGCAAGCCGGCCAGCAGCGTCGCCATGCGCGCCACGTTGCGGTTGTCCTCGCCGGCCTGGTTGGCGCAGCCGAGGATCACCTCGTCCAGCGCGGCCCAGTCCAAGGTGGGATGACGCGCCATCAGCGCCGCGATCGGCAGCGCGGCCAGGTCGTCGGCGCGCACGCCGGCCAGCGCGCCGCCGAGGCGGCCGAACGGCGTACGCGTCGCATCGACCAGCCAGGCGCTAGTCATAAACGCTCCTCATCGCCATGTGCGGCAGCCAGCCCCGGTGCCGGATCGCCTGTTCGATCGCGTGCCGCGCCTCGTGCAGCGCCGGCAACATCTGCTTGACCGCGCGCGCCGGCGCTTCGTCGCTGTACGGCATACCGATGTTCAGCGCGGCCACCACGCGGCCGTCGCCGGCGCGGATCGGCACCGCGATCGAGCACAGCCCCGGCTCCAGCTCGCGCGAGGTCAGCGCATAACCCTGCGCGCGCACCCGCTGCAGCTCGGCCTTCAGCGCGCTGGCGGTGCGGATCGTCTGCGGCGTGTAGGCACGGAATTTCTGACCGCGCAGCCACGCCGCCAGCTCGGCCTCGGGCAGGTCGGCCAGGATCACCCGTCCCATCGAGGCGGCGAACGCGGGCAGCCGCGCACCCACGCCCAGCGCCACGCTCATCACCCGGCGCACCGGTACGCGCAGCACGTAGACGATGTCGCTGCCGTCCAGCACCGCCATCGAGCACGACTCGCCCACCCGCTGCGACAGCTGCTCCAGGCTCTGCTGCGCCAGCTCGGTCAGGTCCAGCGAGGTGAGGTAGCTGTAGCCCAGCTCCAGCACGCGCGGAGTCAGGAAAAAACTCCGCCCGCGGCTGCCGACATAGCCCAGGTGCTGCAGGGTCAGCAGCGAGCGGCGCACTACCGCGCGCGACAGCTGCGTGCGCTCGGCCAATTCGGACAGGCTGGGACTGGCGAGCTCACGGTCGAACGCGCGCAGCACGCGCAGTCCGCGCGCCAGTGACTGTACGTAGTCCGCGCTTTCCTCGAAGGGTGTCGATGCCATACGCCACGATTTCCATTGACAGGCCGAGCGTAGAAGTTTTCAAATGAGTTCGCAATACGAATTACTGTGCGATTACCGAACAAGCGGACCGGGGATAGCCCGTGGCAAACGAACGCGACAGCGTCCTGCACAGCTGGTGTGTGCAGGCGGCATGGCAGGCGCCGACCGTGGTCGGCGGCCGCGGCGCGTACCTCGAGCTCGAGGACGGCAGGCGCATCCTGGACATGAGCAGCCTGGCCGAATGCAGCAACCTCGGCCACCAGCATCCGGCGGTGGTCGCGGCGATCCGCGAGCAGGCGCAGCAGTTGTGCTTCGTCACCTCGGCGTGGGGTGCGCAGCCGCGGGCGGAGCTGGCCGATGCGCTGCTGGAGAAGGCCGGCTTCGACGGCGGCCGCGTGTTCTTCACGCTCGCTGGCGCGGATGCCAACGAGAACGCGGTGAAGTTCGCGCGCCAGGCCGGCGGCAAGCCGCGCGGCCACATCGTCACCCGCGATCGCTCCTACCATGGCGCCAGCTACGCCTGCATGGCGCTGTCCGGCGACGCGCGCACGCGCTCGCAGGTCGATCCGGGAGCGTTCGGCGTGCTGCACGTGCCGCCGCCGGATACCTACCGCTGCCCGTTCGGCAGCGAGGATGCCCAGGCCTGCGGCGAGCACGCGGTGGCGACCGTGGCGCAGACGATCGACCACCACGGCGCGTCGTCGGTCGCCGCGGTGCTGATGGAACCCAACGCCGGCACCAACGGCATCGTGGCGCCCGACAACTACTGGCCCGGCCTGCGCAAGCTGACCCGCGAGCGCGGGGTGTACCTCATCGCGGACGAAGTGATGAGCGGCTTCGGGCGCTGCGGCGAATGGTTCGCCTGGCAGCGCCATGGCGATGCGGGCAAGCCCGACCTGATGACCCTCGCCAAGGGACTGACCGGCGCGCACCTGCCGCTCGGCGCGGTGGTGTTGTCGGCGCCGGTCGCCGCACGCCTGCAGCACGAGATGCTGTACACCGGCCTGACCTATTGCGGCCACCCGCTGTCGTGCGCCGCCGGCCTGGCCGCGCTGCGTGCCTATGAAGTCGAAGACCTGATCGCGCGCTCGCGCATCCTGGGCGGATGGATGCTGGCCGAGCTGCGCGCGCTGCAGGCGCGCCACCCGGTGATCGGCGACGTGCGCGGCGGCCACGGACTGTTCGCGGTGGTCGAGCTGGTCGAAAACCGCGACACCCGGGCACCGCTGGCACCCTGGCCGCAGACGCCGCCGGCCTTGAGCGCGCTGGTGGACGCGGCGATGGCCCAGGGCGTGTCGTTCGCCAGCCGCGGCAACCTGCTGCTGCTGGCTCCGCCGCTGGTGATCGAAAACCACGCCCTGGCCGATGCACTGAGCTTGCTCGACCGCCTGCTGGCGCACTTCTTCCCTGCCGTTGCCTGAGGAATCGCCGATGAGTTTCCGCCTTACCTACGCCACCATGTACAACCCGCCGGAAGCCATGCACGAGCGCTTCGAGGCGGCACTGGCACGGGTGGAAGCCGGGCTCGGCGCGCAGCATCGGCTGTTCATCGACGGCGTCGACCACGATGCGCCGCGGTATGCCCTGCGCCACAGTCCCTTCGACCGCGAGCTGCGGCTGGGCGAGTTCGGCTTGGCCGACGACAACGACGTGCAGACCGCGATGTGCGCGGCGCAGGCAGCCGGCCCCGCGTGGCGCGCCATGCCGGTGGCCGAGCGCGCGCGCCTGTTGCACCGGGTCGGCGAGCTGCTGGAGGAGCGTGTCTACGACATCGCCGCCGCGATGGTACTGGAGGTCGGCAAGAACCGCATGGAAGCGCTCGGCGAAGCGCAGGAGACGGTGGATTTCTTCCACCGCTATGCGGACGATTTCGAAAGCCATGCCGGCTACGACCACGTGCTGCCGGACGATCCGGTGACGGGCTTCGCCTCGCACAATGCCAGCGTGATGCGGCCATACGGCGTGTGGGTGGTGATTGCGCCGTTCAACTTTCCGCTGGCGCTGGCCGGCGGCCCGGTGGCGGCGGCGCTGGTCACCGGCAACACGGTGGTGCTCAAGGGCGCCAGCGATACGCCGTGGGCGGGCCGGTTGCTGGCCGACTGCATCCGCGACGCGGGCCTGCCGCCGGGCGTGTTCAATTACCTCTCCGGGGCCGGGCGCGAGATCGGCGAGGCGCTGGCGCAGCACCCGCTCACCGCCGGCATCACCTTCACCGGCTCGGTGGCGGTGGGCCGGCACCTGATGCGGCAGATGGCCGGAGGCGCGTATCCGCGGCCGTGCATCGCCGAGATGGGCGGCAAGAATCCGTGCATCGTCACTGAGCGCGCCGACCTCGACCGCGCCGCGGCCGGCATCGTGCGTTCGGCCTACGGCATGGGCGGGCAGAAATGTTCGGCGCTGTCGCGCCTGTACGTGCATGAAAGCGTGGCCGACGCATTGATCGGGCGCCTGCATGCGCAGGCCACCGCCATCCGCATCGGCGATCCCCGCCGGCACGAAAACTGGCTGGGGCCGGTGGTCAACGCCACCGCCTACGAGAACTACCAGCACCACGCGGATGCCTTGCGCGACGCCGGCGCCAACGTGCTCTGCGGCGGCGCGCGGATCGGGCTGGGCAGCGGCGGTCGCACCGCGCTGGCACGGGGCTACTACGTCGAGCCGATGCTGGCCGAGGTGCCGCTGCAGCATCCGCTGTGGCAGCACGAGATGTTCCTGCCGATCCTCACCGTGCATCGCTACGGCGACCGCGACGAGGCGATGCGGCTGGCCAACGATTCGCCGATGGGACTCACCGCCGGGTTCTACGGCGGCACCGACGAGGTGTCGTGGTTCCACGAGCACATCGAGGCCGGCGTGACCTACGCCAACCGTCCGCAGGGCGCCACCACCGGCGCGTGGCCCGGCTACCAGCCGTTCGGCGGCTGGAAGGGTTCGGGCTCCAGCGGCAAGGCGATCGCGTCGTTCCACTACCTCGCGCAATACCTGCGCGAGCAGTCGCGCACGGTGGTCGAGTGAGCATGATCCTGCCGCTTGCCGACGCGATCGAGCGCTTCGTCAGCGACGGCGCGAGCGTCGCGCTCGAAGGCTTCACCCACCTGATCCCGTTCGCCGCCGGGCACGAGATCATCCGCCAGCGCCGGCGCGAGCTGCACCTGATCCGGATGACGCCCGACCTGATCTACGACCAGCTGATCGGCATCGGCTGCGCGCGCAAGCTCACCTTTTCCTGGGGCGGCAATCCCGGCGTCGGCTCGCTGCACCGCCTGCGTGACGCGGTGGAAAACCACTGGCCGCGGGCCCTCGAGCTGGACGAGCACAGCCACGCCGGCATGGCCGCCGCGTTCTGCGCCGGCGCGGCGCGCTTGCCGTTCGGCGTGCTGCGCGGCTATCTGGACACCGACCTGCCTGCGCACAACCCGAACATCCGCCGCGTGGCCTGCCCGTTCACCGGCGAGGTGCTGGCGGCGGTGCCTGCGTTGAATCCGGACGTCACCATCCTGCACGCGCAGCGCGCCGACCGCGCCGGCAACGTGGCGATCGAGGGCATCCTCGGCGCGACGCGCGAGGCGGCGCTGGCGGCCACGACGTTGATCGTCACGGTCGAGGAGATCGTCGAGGCGCTGCCGCCGGCGATGAACGGCATCGTGCTGCCGCACTGGGTGATCACCGCGGTGGCGCACTGCCCCGGCGGCGCCTACCCCTCGTACGCGCAGGGCCACTATGCCCGCGACAACACCTTCTACAAGCAGTGGGACGAGATCGCGCGCGACCGTTCGCGCTTTCTCGCCTGGATGCACCGGCACGTGCTCGCCACCGGCGACCATCGCGCCTTTCTCGCCAGCCTGCCGCAGGAGGCCGCATGAGCGCCTGCACCCGCGACGAGTGGATGACCGTCGCCGCGGCGCGCCTGCTGAAGAACCGCGACATCTGCTTCGTCGGCATCGGCCTGCCCAGCGCCGCCTGCAACCTGGCCCGGCTCACCCACGCGCCGCAGATCGTGCTGATCTACGAGTCGGGCACCATCGGCACGCGCCCGGACGTGATGCCGCTGTCGATCGGCGACGGCGAGCTGGCGCAGACCGCGGCCTGCGTGGTGCCGCTGCCGGAAATCTTCAGCTATTACCTGCAGGCCGGCCGCGTCGACATCGGCTTTCTCGGCGCCGCGCAGATCGACCGCCACGGCAACCTCAACAGCACCGTGATCGGGCCCTACGAGACGCCGTCCACGCGACTGCCCGGCGCCGGCGGCGCGCCGGAGATCGCCCAGCACGCCAGGCAGGTGTTCGTGATGCTGCGGGCGTCCAAACGCAGCTTCGTCGAGCGGCTCGCCTTCCGCAGCAGCGCCGGCTACCTCGACGGCCACGGCGCCCGCGCACGCAGCGGTGCCGCCGGCGGCGGCCCGCGCGCGGTGATCACCGACTTCGGCATGCTGGCGCCGCATCCGGAAAGCGAGGAACTGCAGCTGGTGGCGCTGTTCGAGGGCGCCACCGTCGAGGAGGCCCGCGCCGCGATCGGCTGGCCGCTGCAGCTGGCCGATCGCATCGACACCATCGCGCCGCCGAGCGCGCACGAACTCGACACCCTGCGCGCGCTGCATGCCCGCACGCGCGAGGCGCATGCGCGCCCCGTGCGCATCCCCCTTCAGAACGGATGATCCCGATGAACGCCACGCCGAACCCGACCCACATCAAGACCACCCTGCCCGGCCCGAAGGCGCAGGCGATGATCGCCCGCGATGCCGAGGTGATCTCGCCCTCGTACCCGCGCGACTACCCGTTCGTGATGTCGCACGGCCGCGGCACCGAGGTCTGGGACGTCGACGGCAACCGCTTCCTCGACTTCATGGCCGGCATCGCGGTGTGCGCCACCGGCCACGCGCATCCGCAGGTGGTCAAGGCGGTGCAGGACGCGGCGGCGAAGTTCCTGCACATCTCCAGCGACTACTGGCACGAGGAAATGACCGGCCTGGGCGAGCGCCTGGCCGCGGTCGCGCCGCTGGGCGCGCCGGCGATGAGCTTCATCTGCCAGTCCGGCACCGAGGCGGTGGAAGGCGCGCTGAAGCTGGCGCGCTACGTCACCGGGCGGCCGCGCTTCATCGGCTTCCTCGGCGGCTTCCACGGCCGCACCTTCGGCTCGCTGTCGTTCACCTCCAGCAAGTACACCCAGCAGAAGGGCTTCTCGCCCACGCTGGCCGGCGTCACCCACGTGCCGTATCCGAACCCGTACCGGCCGCTGTTCGCCGGCGACGACCAGGGCGCGGCGGTGCTCGATTACATCCGCATGCTGTTCCAGCGCAGCGTGCCGCCGAGCGAAGTGGCGGCGATCCTGATCGAGCCGATGCAGGGCGAAGGCGGCTATCTCACCCCGCCGGACGGCTTCCTCGCCGGCCTGCGCGCGCTGTGCGACGAGCACGGCATTTTGCTGATCTTCGACGAGGTGCAGTCGGGCATCGGCCGCACCGGCAGGATGTTCGCCTGCGAGCACTGGGGCGTGCAGCCGGACATCATCACCTCGGCCAAGGGTCTGGGCTCGGGCCTGCCGATCGGCGCGGTGATCGCGAAGAAATCCATCATGTCGCAGTGGAAGCGCGGCGCGCACGGCAACACCTACGGCGGCAACCCGGTCACCTGCGCCGCCGCCAACGCCACGCTCGACCTGGTACGCGGCGGCCTGATGGACAACGCCGCGAGGGTCGGCGACCACTTCATGGCGCGCCTGCGCGAACTGCAGCGCGACTATCCCTGCATCGGCGAGGTGCGCGGCAAGGGCCTGTGGATCGGCATGGAGCTGATCGAGGACGACGGCAAGAAGACGCCGGCCACGGCGCTGTGCGAGGCGGTGGTCCAGCGGGCCTTCCACAACGGCCTGCTGCTGCTTTCCTGCGGCACCAGCACGGTGCGCTTCATGCCGCCGCTGAACGTCAGCGTCGGCGAGGTCGACGAGGCGATCGCCCTGCTGCGTAGCAGCCTCGATCAAGCACTGACGGGGAGCTGACGCCATGTCGCGCCGCCTGACCGCCCTGCTCGCCCTGTTCCTCCTCGCGGGCGCGGCGCAGGCCGCGCGCGAGCCCGTGCTGAAGCAGGTCGACCTGCCGCACAGCTACTACTGGCGCGAGCTGTACCTACCGCAGTTCACCAGCGGCCCGTCCTCGGCCAGCTTCCTGCCCGACGGCGACACGCTCATCTACAGCATGGGCGGCTCGCTCTGGCGCCAGCGCATCGGCGACGCCAGCACCACCGAACTGACTCATCCCAAGGCCGCCTACGACTACCAGCCCGATGCGTCGCACGACGGCCGCAGCGTGGTATTCACCCGCTACGACGGCAACGCGCTGGAGCTGTGGCGGCTGGATCTGGCCAGCGGCCGCGAGCAGCGCCTCACCGACCAGGGCGCGGTGAACGTGGAACCGCGACTGTCGCCCGACGGCAAGCGGCTCGCCTGGGTATCAACTGAAGGCACCGGCCACTTCAACCTGTTCCTCGCGGACATCGACGCCGCCGGCCTGCACCACCCGCACCTGCTGCTGGGCGAGCGCAAGAGCACGCTGGACCGCTACTACTACTCGGCCTTCGACCACGCCATCAATCCGTCCTGGTCGCCGGACGGCAAGACGATCTACTACGTCAGCAACCCGGAGATCGGCTGGGGCACCGGCGACATCTTCGCCGTGGATGTCGACCACCCCGCGCAGCGTCGCCGCGTGCTGAGCGAGGAAACCAGCTGGAGCGCGCGGCCCGAACTGGCACCTGACGGCAAGCGCCTGCTCTACGCCAGCTACCACGGCCGCCAGCACCAGCAGCTGTGGCTGACCACCGCCGACGGCGCCGCGCCGCTGCCGCTGAGCTTCGGCGCGTTCGACCGCCGCAACGCGCGCTGGTCGCCGGACGGCTCGCGCATTGCCGTCATCGACAACCGCGATGGCGACACCGCGCTGCGCGTGATCGAGACGCTGGGCGGCGCCAGCCAGGATGTCGTGGCGACGCAACGCCACTACCGGTCGCCGCAGGCGAAACTCACCCTCGACATCGTCGACGAGCACGGCCAGCGCACGCCGGCGCGGGTGGCGATCGTGGCCAGCGATGGCCGCGCCTATGCGCCGCCGCACGCCTGGGTCTCGGCCGACGACGGCTTCGACCGCGCCCTGCAGCGCAGCGAGACGCACTACTTCCACTGCGCGCCGCCGTGCGCGCTGGACCTGCCGGCCGGCCAGGCCGCGATCTGGGTGCAGCATGGCTTCGCCTACGCACCGTGGCGCCGCACGGTGGAGCTGTCGAACGGCCACGCCACGCAACTCACCGCCACGCTGGTGCCAGACGCGCTGCCGGCCACCTACGGCCACTTCGTCAGCGCTGATCTGCACATCCACATGAACTACGGCGGCCACTACCGCAACACGCCCGCGCACCTCGCGCTGCAGGCGCGCGCCGAGGATCTCGACATCGCCTGGGACCTGGTGGTGAACAAGGAGGAGCGCATGCCCGACATCGCCAGCTTCCGCACCGACGCCGACCCGGCCAGCACCGCGCAGACCCTGGTGCTGCACGGGCAGGAGTACCACACCAGTTTCTGGGGCCACCTCGGTCTGCTGCACCTCGACGACCACTACATCACCCAGGGCTACTCGGCCTACCGCCACACCGCGATGGCCAGCCCGTGGCCGACCAACGCCGCCGTGGCCGACCTCGCCCACGCGCAGGGCGCCCTGATCGGCTACGTGCATCCGTTCGACGTGCTGCCCGACCCGGCGCACGACCCGGTGCTCAGCAACGAGCTGCCCGCCGACGTCATTGAAGGCAAGGTCGACTACATCGAGGTGATCGGCTTCTCCGACCACAAGGCCACCGCCACCGTGTGGTACCGCCTGCTCAACCTCGGCTTCCGCCTGCCCACCGGCGCGGGCACCGACGCGATGGCCAACTACGCCTCGCTGCGCGGCCCGGTCGGCATGAACCGCGTGTTCCTCGACACCGGCGGCAAGCGCGACGCGGCCAGCGCGCTCGATGCGCTGAAGGCCGGTCACGGCTTCGCCAGCAACGGCCCGCTGCTCGGCCTCCTGCTCGACGGCGCCCGCCCGGGCACGCAGCTCGCCCCGGGGCGCCACCACTACCGCGTGGCGCTGCGCTCGCCGGTGGCCGTGGATCACCTGGAGCTGGTGCACAACGGCCAGGTGGTGAAGACCTTCACGCTCGGCGGCGACCGCCGCCATCTCGACGCCGAGGGCGATCTCGACCTCGACGGCGGCTGGGTGCTGCTGCGCGCGTGGAACGACGGCGCGGACCCGCAAGTGCTCGACCTCTACCCCTACGCCACCACCAACCCGGTATGGCTGGGCGACCACGTGCTCGCCGCCAGTGCGCGCGACGATGCCGCGTGGTTCGCCAGGTGGATGGACCGCACCATCGAGGCCGCCGCCGCGCGCGACGACTACAACACCGCGGCGGAGAAGCGCATGACGCTGGACTACCTGGGCAAGGCCCGCGAGGCCTATCGCGCCCTGGCCGCCGGCAAGGCGCCGTCGACGGCAGAGGCCGGCCGATGATCCGCCGCCTGCAGCATCTGGCCCTGCTCGCGCTGGCGCTGCTGCCGCTGGCCACCTTCGCCGCCGACAAGACACCGTTCACCCCGGTCGACATAAACCGCCTCGCCGTGCTCGCCGACCCGGCGCTGTCGCCCGACGGCCACTGGCTGGTCTACACCGTCACCACCACGAATGCCGAACGCGACCAGCCGCAGTCGGACCTGTGGCGGGTGGGCTTCGACGGCCGCGCGCGCACCGAGCTCACCCACACGCCCGACACCGACGAATCGCAGGCGCAGTGGTCCGGCGACGGCCGCTTCATCGCCTTCCTCTCCGACCGCAAGCCCGGTGACGGCAAGGACGACAACGACAACGGCACGCAGGTGTGGACGATGCCCGCCGACGGCGGCGAGGCGCGGCAAGTGACGCGTCTTCCCGCCGGCGTGGAAGAGTTCGCGCTGTCGCCGGATGGCAGGCAGCTGGCGGTGATCGCCTTCGATCCCGAGCGTCCCGCCGGCACGTCGAAGCCGAAGAACCCGCCGCCGATCGTCACCGACCGCTTCCAGTTCAAGGACGACGACTCCGGCTGGCTGGGCGCGCGCCACAAGCACCTGTACCTGGTCGACCTTGCCAGCGGCGCCGCCGCCGAGCTCACCCCCGGCATGCACGACGAGCAATTGCCCGTATGGTCGCCGGACAGCCGGCAGATCGCCTACGTCACCCGGCGCGGCGCCGACCCGGACCGCACCCTCAACTTCGACATCTACGTCATCGACGCCCGCGCCGGTGCGCAAGAGCGCCAGCTCACCACCTTCCCCGGCTCCGACCTCGATCCGTACTGGGCCTCGCGCCCGGCCTGGTCGCCGGACGGCAAGCGCATCGCCTACCTGCAAAGCGGCGAGGACAAGTGGATCTACTACGCGCCCTGGCAGCTGGCGGTGATCGACGTGGCCAGCGGCAAGACGATGATCCCCGCGCCGATCGACCGCTGCTTCACCCATCCGCACTGGTCGCCGGACGGGCGCAGCGTCTACGCGCTGATCGAGCAGGCCGAGATCACCCACCTGGCGCGCATCGACGTGGCCAGCGGCAAGGTGACCGAGCTGACTCACGGCGATCGTTTCGATGTCGATCTGTCGGTGTCGCGCAACGGCCGCATCGCCGTGCTCGGCGGCGACGACCTGCATCCGTACAACCTCGCCGCGCTCGACGGCGACCACCTGCGCCCGCTGGCCGACCACAACGAATGGCTGGCCGGCAAGCAGCTGGCAAGCACCGAGACCCTGCACTTCACCAGCGCCGACGGCACCAAACTCGACGCCCTGCTGGTGAAGCCGATCGGCTACGTGCAGGGCCGGCGCTACCCCACCATCCTGCGCGTGCACGGCGGCCCGGTGTACCAGTTCAGCCATGAGTTCATGGAGGACTGGCAGGTCTATGCGGCGAACGGCTTCGCCGTGCTGGCGGTGAACCCGCGCGGCAGCTCCGGCCGCGGCTTCGACTTCGCACGCGCCATCTACGCCGACTGGGGCAACAAGGACACGCAGGACCTGCTCGCCGGCGTGGACCACGCGGTGCAGCTCGGGATCGCCGACCCGGATCGCCTGGGCATCGGCGGCTGGAGCTACGGCGCCATCCTCACCGACCAGGTGATCGCCCGCACCACGCGCTTCAAGGCGGCGATCAGCGGCGCCGGCACCGGCAACACCTACGGCATGTACGGCGACGACGAGTACACCCGCGAGTACGAGCTGGAACTGGGCACGCCCTGGGCCAACCGCGCCGCGTACGACCGCGCCAGCTACCCGTTCCTGCACGCGGACAAGATCACCACCCCGACCCTGTTCCAGTGCGGCCAGATCGACTTCAACGTGCCGTGCATCGGCGCCGAGCAGATGTACCAGGCGCTGCGTTCGCGCAGCGTGCCGACGCAGCTGGTGGTCTACCCTGGCCAGCACCACGAGATCAGCGTGCCGGGCTACCTGCGCGACCGCATGCAGCGCAACCTGGCCTGGTACGACCGTTTCCTGAAGCCTGCTGGCAGCGGCCCGTGAACCGCACGGCGTCAGTGCGGCGGACGGTAGCGGTTGAAGCGCTTGAGCAGCTTGACCAGCGCCGCATGCGGGATCGCCCTGGCGTAGTGCCCACCGTCGCCCTGCATGTCGCGCGCAGCGACCATCGCGTTGACGATCGCTTCCTCGGCCGCCTGCGCGGTCGCCTCGAACAGGCCGTCGAGATGGTCGTTGCCGATGAAGCTGGCCTGTTGCAGCGGCTGGTCGCGCAGCGCCTCGGCGTTGGCGGTGGAGAACGCCACGAAGATGTCGCCGGAGCCGCTGCCGGCATAACTGCCCATCCGCGCCAGGCCCATGCCGGCGCGCTTGGCGATGCGCTTCAGCTGTTGCGGCAGCAGCGGCGCGTCGGTGGCGACCACGATGATGATCGAGCCGGTGTCGCCCGCGGCGGGATTCGGCGCGCTGTAGATGCGGTCGTCGCGCAGGTACTGGCCCACCGGTACGCCGGCAATGCGCAGGCTGTCGCGCAGGCCGTAGTTGGCCTGCACCAGCACGCCGATCGTGTAGTCGCGCGCGCCGACGCGCACGCGCCGCGAGGCGGTGCCGATGCCGCACTTGAACTCGTGGCAGATCATGCCGGTGCCACCACCGACGTTGCCCTCGGCGACCGGCCCGCCTTTCGCCTCGTGCAGCGCCCGCGCGGCATCCTCGGGATGCACGTGGAAGCCGTTGATGTCGTTGAGCTCGCCGTCCCAGGTTTCGGCCACCACCGGCAGCGACCACCAGTAGCCCGACGCGTCGGCGCCGCCCGCGCGCACCCGCTCGGCGATCACCGCATCGCGCACCACGCCGACGCTGTGGGTGTTGGTCAGCATCACCGGGCCTTCCAGCTGGCCGGATTCCTCCAGCCACGCGGTGCCGGTCATTTCGCCGTTGCCGTTGAGCGCGAACCACGCACCGAATGCCGGCAGTTCGTAGCTGGCGTGCCCGCGTGGCAGGATCGCGGTGACGCCGGTGCGCACCTTGCGGCCGTTGGCGAGATCCTCGATCAGGGTGACCTGGCCGACCGCGACCCCAGCGACGTCGGTGATCGCATTCAAGGGTCCCGGCGTTCCGTCGAACGGCACGCCAAGATCGCGCGCTCGCGGTTCGGCTGCAGACACGACGCCGCACAGGACACACAATGCCAGTGCGAGACGGAAGCGGGGCATGCAGACTCCGATGGATGGCCGTTCGTCGCACCAGTCTATCCCGAGAGTGGAGCCCACCATGCAAGCTGACACCCTGCCCGACGATCTCGACCGCGCGCGCGCCCTTTCCCCCAACTACTACTTCGGCGACGCGATGCTGGCGATGGAGCAGCGTGCGGTGTTCGCACGCAGCTGGCAGCTGGTGGCGCACCAGGGTTTGCTGGCCGAACCGGGCGACCACGCGGTCGAGCAGATCGCCGGCGTGCCGGTGCTGCTGGTGCGTGGCCAGGACGGCGTGCTGCGCGCGTTCCCGAATGTCTGCCGCCACCGCGCCGGGCCGCTGGCGCTGTGCAACGGCAAGGGCGCCAAGGCGCTGCACTGCAAGTACCACGGCTGGACCTACACCCTCGCCGGCCAGCTGCGCAGCGCACCGGAGATGCAGGACGCCCGCGATTTCAAGGTCGAGGACATCCGCCTGCCGCCGCTGCGCGTGCACGAATGGCAGGGCCTGGTGTTCGTGGCGCTAAGCGACGACGTGCCGGCGTTCGACGAGGTCTACGCCGGCATCGCCGAACGCATCGCACCGATCGACCTGGCCGCGATGCGCTACCTGCGCCGCGACAGCTACGAACTCGAGTGCAACTGGAAGGTCTACGTCGACAACTTCCTCGAGGGTTACCACCTGCCGCACGTGCACCCGGGCCTGTCCCGCGTGCTCGACTACCGCGCCTACGACACCGAGCTGTTCGCATGGCATTCGCTGCAGTCCTCGCCGCTGCGCAACAGCGGCGACATCTACGGCGACGGCCAGGCGTTCTACTACTTCATCTATCCCAACGTGATGCTCAACATCATGCCCGGCCGCATGCAGACCAACCGCATCCTGCCGCTCGGGCCGGGCCGCTGCCGGGTGGAGTTCGACTACTACTACGCGCAGGACGAGCAGGCGCAGGCGCGCATCGCCGCCGACCAGTCGTTCAGCGACGAGGTGCAGGCCGAGGACATCACGATCTGCGAAGCGGTGCAGAAGGGCCTGGCGTCCGGTTTCTACAGCGCCGGGCGGCTATGCCCGAAGCGCGAAGGCGGCGTCTGGCATTTCCAGAACCTGCTGCGCGCCGCCTATGCCCATGACACCGGGGAATCCGCATGAGCACGAGACTGTACGGCCTGTGCTTCGCGCTCGCGGCGCTGGCCACCGCGCCGTTCGCCCACGCCCAGGATGCGCAGCGCACCGTGGTGCGCGCCGGCCACCTGCTCGACGTCGACAGCGGCCGCCTGCTCGCCGACCAGGCGGTGACCATCGAGCACGGCCGCGTCGTCGCGGTCGCGCCGTGGACGCCTGCCGCCGCGGGCACGCACGTGCTCGACTGGTCGGCCTGGACCGTGGTGCCGGGCCTGATGGACATGCATACCCATCTCGCCGACGAAGGCCAGATGGCCGACCCCGGCGCGCCGCTGAAGAGCAACCCCGCACGCGACGCCTTCATCGGCGCGAAGAACGCACGCGACACCGTGCGCGCCGGTTTCACCACCGTGCGCGACGTGGGCGCCTACCGCGGCTTCGCCGACGTCGCCCTGCGCGACGCGATCAACGCCGGCTACGTGCCCGGACCGCGCATGTTCGTCGCCGGCGCCTACATCACCGTGCCCGGTGGCGGCGGCGAGATCACCGGCCTACCGCCGGGCACCGTCGTGCCGGACGTATTCCGCCGCGGCGTCTCCAGGGGCGTGGACGACGTGCGCCGGCATGTCGACATCGTGCTCGATGGCGGCGCCGACCTGATCAAGGTCATCGCCACCGGCGCCGTGCTGACCGCCGGCACCGAACCCGGGCAATCCGAATACAGCGAAGCCGAGATCCATGCCGCGGTGGCGGAAGCCGCGAAGCGCGGCGCCTTCGTTGCCGCGCACGCGCATGGCGCCGAAGGCATCAAGCGCGCGATACGCGCGGGCGTGCGCTCGGTCGAACACGCCTCGCTGATCGACGACGAAGGCATCGCGCTGGCGAAGCAGCATGGTACCTGGCTGGTGATGGACATCTACGACGGCGACTACATCGACAGCGTCGGCCGCGCGGCAGGCTGGTCGGCGGAAATCCTGCGCAAGAACATCGAGACCACCGAGGCGCAGCGCGAGGGTTTCCGCAAGGCGGTCAAGGCCGGCGTGCATCTGGCGTTCGGCACCGATGCCGGCGTCTACCCGTACGGCGACGATGCGCGCCAGTTCGCCTACATGGTGCGCTACGGGATGACTCCGCTGCAGGCGATCCGTTCGGCCACCATCGACGCCGCGCGCCTGCTCGGCAAGGAACGCGAGCTCGGCTCGATCGCGCCCGGCAAGGCCGCCGACCTGGTCGCGCTGGCCTGCGATCCGCTGCACGACATCGAATGCCTGCGCCAGGTGCGCGGCGTGATCAAGGCCGGCCAGCCGGTTCCCCTCGACTAGAACCCCACCGGGTGCGGACATGAACGACAGCAAGAAGATCGGCTTCTGGACCTGCACCGCCCTGGTCGTGGGCAACGTCATCGGCATCGGCATTTTCCTGCTGCCCGCATCGCTCGCGCCGTATGGGTTCAACGCGCTGATCGGCTGGACGATCACCCTGCTCGGCTGCCTGACCCTGGCCCGCGTGTTCTCGCATCTCGCGCACGCGTTGCCGAACGCCGAAGGCCCGTACGGCTATATCCGCAGCACCCTCGGCGAGCTGCCGGCGTACATGGCGCTGTGGGCGTACTGGGTGTCGCTGTGGCTCACCAATGCCGCACTGGCGACCGGCGTGGTCGGCTACATCACGGTCGTGTTCCCGGCCCTGAACGTGATCCAGCCGGCGCTGTTCGCGCTGGGCCTGCTGTGGTCGCTGGTGATCATCAACCTGTTCGGCGTACGCACCGGCGGCAGCGTGCAGATCGTCACCACCGCGCTGAAACTGCTGCCGATGCTCGCCATCGCGCTGCTCGGCGGCTGGGTGCTGCTCACCTCCCCGGCCAGCTATGTCGCGCATCCGCCGGCCACGCCGGTCACCCTGCACGACGTGATGGCGGCATCGACGATCGCGCTGTTCGCAATGCTCGGCATCGAATCGGCCAGCGTGCCGGCGGCGCGGGTGGAAAACCCGGGGCGCACGATTCCACGCGCGACGATGACCGGCACGGTGCTGACCGCGATCATCTACATCATCGTTTCCACCGTGCCCCTGCTGCTGATCCGGCAGCAGGAACTGGCCAATGCGAGCGCGCCGTTCTCGCTGCTGATGGAGCGCTTCGGCAGTGCCGGCTCCGGGCGCTGGCTGGCGCTGTTTGTGGTGGTCAGCGGGCTCGGCGCACTCAACGGCTGGACCTTGCTGGTGGGCGAGCTGACCCGCACGATGGCCGTCAACGGCGTGCTGCCGGCGCCGTTTGCGCGCACCAATCGCCGCGACGCGCCGGCGGTGGCGCTGATCGTCACCGGCGCGCTCGCCTCGGTGATGGTCTGGATGAGCTACAGCAAGTCGCTGGTGTCGGCCTTCACCTTCATCACCCGGGTGGTGACCGCGGCGAACCTGCCGCTGTACCTGTGCTGCGCCCTCGCGCTGGCGGTGCTGTGGCGACGCGGTGCCGCGCGGCACGCCGTGCTGCCGGTCGCGATCATCGGTGCGCTGTACGTGGTGTTCGCCTTCGTCGGCATCGGCCACGAACCGCTGGTGCTCGGCCTGGGCCTGATCGCCGCGGGCCTGCCGCTGTACGCGTTCATGCGCCTGCGTCGCCGCAAGGCCGCCCAACCCGCCAAGGCCTGAGCCGATGAGAGATCCGCGCCACGACATCCTGTTCGAACCGGTGAAGATCGGCCCGGTCACCGCGAAGAACCGCTTCTTCCAGGTGCCGCACTGCAACGGCATGGGCCACGCGATGCCGCTGGCGCATGCGGCGATGCGCGAGATGAAGGCCGCGGGCGGCTGGGCGGTGGTCTCCACCGAGGAATGCGAGATCCATCCCAGCGGCGACCTCACCCCCTACGTCGAGGCGCGGCTGTGGGACGACCGCGACATTCCCGCGCTGGCGCTGATGTGCGACAAGGTGCACGCGCACGGCGCGCTGGCCGCGCTGGAGCTGTCGCACAACGGCCCGACGGCCTCGAACCTGTATTCGCGCGAGGTGCTGATCGCGCCCTCGCACCAGCCGACCAAGTACGGCTACCCGCACCAGGCGCGGGCGATGACGAAGCACGACATCCGCGAATACCGGCGCTGGCATCGTGAGGCGGCGATCCGCGGCAAGCGCGCGGGGATGGACATCATCTACGTCTACGCGGCGCACGACCTGTCGCTGGCGATGCATTTCCTGCAGCGCCGGCGCAACCAGCGCGGCGACGAATACGGCGGCTCGCTGGAGAACCGCGTGCGCCTGCTGCGCGAGGTGCTGCAGGACACGAAGGAGGCGGTCGGCGACACCTGCGCGGTGGCGCTGCGCTTCGCGGTCGAGGAAGGGCTGGGGCCCGGCGGCGTGGAGCTGGCCGAGGCGAAGGAGATCGTCGGCATGCTGGCCGAGCTGCCCGACTTGTGGGACGTGAACCTCGCCGCCTGGTACAACGACTCGGTGCCCTCGCGCTTCGCCGGCGAAGGCGCGCAGGAGCCGTTCATCGCCTTCGTCAAGCAAGCCACCAGCAAGCCGGTGGTGGGCGTGGGCCGCTTCACCTCGCCCGACACCATGGTGGCGCAGCTGAAGCGCGGCGTGCTGGACCTGATCGGCTGCGCGCGCCCGTCGATCGCCGACCCGTTCCTGCCGCAGAAGATCGAGCAAGGCCGCAGCGACGACATCCGCGAATGCATCGGCTGCAACGTCTGCGTCTCCGGCGACATGACCATCTCGCCGATCCGCTGCACGCAGAACCCGACCATGGGCGAGGAATGGCGCAAGGGCTGGCACCCGGAGCGCATCGCGCCGAAACGCAGCGCCGCGCGCGTGCTGGTGGTGGGCGCCGGCCCCGCCGGGCTGGAAGCCGCGCGCGCGCTGGGCCAGCGCGGTTACGAGGTAAGTCTGGCCGAGGCACGCAAGGAGCTCGGCGGCCGCGTGAGCCGTGAATCGCGCCTGCCGGGGCTGGCCGAGTGGGCGCGCGTGCGCGACTGGCGCGTGGGCCAGATCCACAAGCTGGCGAACGTGGCCGTCTATCTCGATTCGCCGCTCGGCGCACAGGACGTGCTGGACTTCGGCGCCGAACACGTGGTGCTGGCCACCGGCTGCCACTGGCGCCGCGATGGCGGCGGCCGCAGCCACGGCAGCACCATCGACGGCTTCGCCGGCAACCCGCGGGTGTTCACCGTGGACGACCTGATGGGCGGCCGCCTGCCGGAAGGCAAGGTGGTGGTGTTCGACGACGACGGCTACTACCACGCCAGCGTGGCGGCCGAGCTGCTGCGCCGGCGCGGCGGCGAAGTGATCCACCTGACGCCCGAGGACAGCCTCGCGCCGTGGACGCTGAACACGCTGGACTACCGGCATATGCGCAAGCGGATGGCCGCACTCGGCATCGAGGCGCTGGTCTCGCACGACATCGTCGGCTATGCCGGCACCACGCTTGCCGTCGAGGACGTCTGGACCCACCGCCAGCGGGAACTGACCTGCGACGCCGTGCTCACCGTCACCGCGCGCCTGCCTGACGATGCGCTGTACCAGGACCTTTGCCGCCGCGAGGCCGAGTGGACGGATGCCGGCATCCGCAGCGTGCGCTGCATCGGCGACGCCGAAGCGCCGGGCTTGATCGCGCACGCGGTCTACGCCGGCCACCGCTACGCGCGCGAGCTGGAGGAACCGGCCGTCGGCGAGGTCGCGTTCAAGCGGCACTTCCACACCGCCGACGCCGGCGACCTGCTGCGCGAGACACCGGTGCAGCAGGCTCGGTGAGCACCGCCACGCGCGGCGCCGGCCGCGGCTAGCGGAACTGCCGTTCGCGCTGGCCGGTGTGCGCATGGGCGATCTGCCCGGCCAGTTGCCGACCCAGCGGCGACAGCCCGTCGACCGTTTCGCCACGGAGCACGTCGAGGCCGGCCAGCCGGCGTCGATGGAAACGCAGCGGGCATGCGTCGAGTGCCGGCAAGTGCGGCGTATCCGGCATCGCCGGCGCCGGCTCGCCGCTGGCCAGCAGCCGATCCCAGCCCAGGTAGTCGGTGTCCGGCAGCAGATGCAGGCGCACGCAGGGGCGGCCGGATCGATCCAGGCCGTCGACCCATTCGCGCGGCCCGTCCACCGCGATCACGCTGACCGCCATCAGCCAGCGCACGCGCAGCAGCAGGGCCAGCGCCGGCGTTTCCACCAGCAGCCCGCCCGGCAAGGCCGACAGCTCCGGCCCGCACGCCGCCAGCGGCATGTACAGCACGCGGTCGAGCGCCGGCAGTGCCGCCAGCAGCGGCGCCGGCGCCGTTCGCAGCCAGCGCCGGCAGGCGCCCGTATCGGAAGCCTGCAGGCATCGGGCCTGCCGTTGTCGCGACCAGGGAATGAACATCGCACGCCTCCAGCAACACGCACCGGCGAGAAGCACGGGGCCCGAGGAAAACGCGCGGACTCCCGCCCGCGCGCCAGGGAAACCGACCGCCCCCGCTACTTGGTCAGGATCAGTTTGTCGTTGCGGGTGAGGCGCAGGTGGTACTCGCTGCCTTGGTGCCGGATCACCAGCTCGCGCTCACCGGCCAGCAGCGCATGACTGGAGACATACCGGGCCGGGGCCGGCATCGGCGGTGGCAAGGCCGGCCGCGGGAGTGAACGGGACGACAGCGGTTGGCGCAGGGACAGGACAGGCATCGGGACATCCAGCGGAAGCGGTGACGTCTTTGATGATAATGATTCTCATTTGACTGTCAACCACCCCCCGCTCAGCCCGCCTCGACGACCTGCCGGATCCGCTGCGCCAGCGCCGCATCCAGCCGCGGCAGCAGTGCCAACGCATCGAGGTTCTGCGCCAGCTGCTCGCGCTTGCTGGCGCCGAGCATCACGGTGGAGACGTGCGGGTTGAGCAGGCACCAGGCGATCGCCAGCTGCGCCAGGCTGGTACCCAGCTCGGCGGCGATCGGCTGCAGCGCGCGCACCTTGCCGAGGCGTTCGTCGCCATGGCCGAGCACGCTCTCGCGCAGCCACTCGTAACCGGGCTGGGCCAGGCGCGAATCGGCCGGCACGCCGTCGTTGTACTTGCCGCTGAGCAGACCCGAGGCCAGCGGCGACCAGATCGTGGTGCCCATGCCATAGGCCTCGTACAGCGGCGCGTACTCCAGTTCCACCCGCTCGCGGTGCAGCAGGTTGTACTGCGGCTGCTCCATCGCCGGTGCGTAAAGATGATTCTCGCGGGCGACCCGGTGCGCCTCGTGGATCGCCTCGGCCGGCCATTCGCTGGTGCCCCAGTACAGCACCTTGCCCTGGCGCACGAGGGTATCCATCGCCGCCACGGTTTCGGCGATCGGCGTGTCCGGATCGGGACGATGGCAGAAGTACAGGTCCAGGTAGTCCATGCGCAGGCGCTGCAACGCCTGGTGGCAGGCTTCCATCACGTGCTTGCGCGACAGCCCGCGCTGGGTCGGCAGCGGCTTGTCGACCGCGCCGAAGAATACCTTGCTGGACACGCAATAACTGTCGCGCGGAAAGCGCAGGTCGGCCAGCACGTCGCCCATCAGCTGCTCGGCCACGCCGTTGTTGTAGGTCTCGGCGTTGTCGAAGTAGTTCACCCCGCGGTCGTGCGCCAGCGCCAGCAGCTCGCGCGCCTCGCCACGCCCCACCTGCCGGCCGAAGGTGACCCAGGCGCCGAACGACAACGCGGAAAGTTGCAGGCCGGAGGTGCCGAGGCGACGGTAAAGCATGGGGCTGCTCCTTGACGGGAAAGACCGCCAGCATGGCCAATCCACGCGTGCGGCACAACGGCGTAGTCTTGGGTTTCCCCCCACTACAGGAGTTCGCCATGTCCTCGATCACGGGCTGGGCCGCCAGCGCGGCCGGCCAACCGCTGAAGCTGACCACGTTCGACGTGGGCGAACTGGGCGCCGAGGAAGTCGAGGTGGCGGTCGACTACTGCGGCATCTGCCATTCCGACCTGTCGATGATCGGCAATGAATGGGGCGGCTCGCGCTACCCGTTCATCCCCGGGCACGAAGTGGTCGGCCGGGTCGTCGCGCTGGGCGCGCAGGCGAAGGGGCTGTCGATCGGCCAGCGTGTCGGCATCGGCTGGACCGCGGAAAGCTGCATGCACTGCCGGCCGTGCCTGTCCGGCGACCACAACCTGTGCGCGCAATCGGTGGCGACCATCGGCGGCCACCACGGCGGCTTCGCTGACAAGCTGCGCGCGCACTGGGCGTGGACGATTCCGCTGCCCGAGGGCATCGACCTGGCCAGCGCCGGCCCGCTGCTGTGCGGCGGCATCACCGTGCTGAAGCCGTTCCTGGCCTACGACATCAAGCCGACCGCGCGGGTCGGCGTGGTCGGCATCGGCGGGCTCGGCCACATGGCGGTGAAGTTCGCCGCGGCGTGGGGCTGCGAGGTCACCGCGTTCACCTCCACCCTGGCCAAGGCCGACGAGGCACGCGGCTTCGGCGCGCACCACGTGGTCGCCAGCCGCGACAGCGACGCGATCAAGGCGATCGCCGGCTCGCTCGACCTGCTGCTGGTCACCGTCAACGTGGCGATGGACTGGAACGCGTTGCTCGGCACGCTCGCGCCGAAGGGCCGCATGCACGTGGTCGGCGCGGTGCTGGAACCGATCCCGGTGCCGGCATTCAGCCTGATCGGCAAGCAGCGCGAAGTCTCCGGCTCGCCCACCGGCTCGCCGGTCGACATCGCCCGCATGCTGGACTTCGCCGCCCGCCACGACATCCGCCCGCAGGTGGAGATGCTCCCGATGGCGCAGGTCAACGAGGCGCTGCAGCACCTTGCGGACGGCAAGGCGCGCTACCGCATTGTGCTGCAGGCGTAGCCGGCCGAACCTCTTCCTGCGGCGAACGGCGCCCGCCGCTCGCCGACGGCCACGCGCTCCTGCAGGGAAAGCGCAACCATCGCGGATTATCCTTCGTGCCCGGGGCACTCATGCCGGGTCACTTTCAAGGAGCACGCGATGAACACGCCACGCAAGGCCCTGGTACTGGGCGCCACCGGCGGTGCCGGCGGCGAGATCGCGGCGGCGCTGCTACGCCGCGGCTGGCAGGTGCGCGCCCTGATCCGGGACGCTTCCCGGCCGGGGCTGCCGGCGCAGATCGAATGGCACGCCGGCGACGCCATGCACGCTGCCGACGTGGCGCAGGCGGCGCATGGCGTCGAGGCGATCGTCCACGCGGTCAATCCGCCGGGCTACCGCAACTGGCACAAGTTGTCCCTGCCGATGCTCGAGCACACCCTCGCTGCCGCGCGCGCCACCGGCGCGCGCATCGTGCTGCCCGGCAACGTCTACAACTACGGACCGGACGCACTGCCGCTGCTGCACGAGGATTCGCCACAGCGACCGCTGACCCGCAAGGGCGCGATCCGGGTGGCCATGGAACGCCGCCTGCAACAGGCGACAGCCGAGGGTGTGCGCGCGCTGATCCTGCGCTGCGGCGATTTCTTCGGCCCCCGCGCCAGCAACAACTGGTTCGCGGCGATGGTGAAACCGGGACGGCCGGTGCGTGCGGTGAATTACCCAGGCGAACACGGGCTGCGCCATGCCTGGGCCTACCTGCCCGACGTCGGCGAGACCGTGGCGCGCCTGCTGGAACGGGAGAGCGAACTGGCCGCGTTCGAGTGCTTCCATTTCGGCGGCCACTGGGTCGACGGCAACGCCATGGCCGACGCGATCCGGCGTGCCACCGACCATCCGGAGCTGCCGCTGCGCGCTTTCCCGTGGTGGCTGGTCACGCTGGCCGCACCGTTCGTCGCACTGTTCCGCGAGCTGCGCGAGATGCGTTATCTGTGGCAACTGCCGCTGCAACTGGACAACCGCAAGCTGGTGGCGCTGCTCGGAGCGGAACCCCATACGGATCTGGACCAGGCGGTCGAGGCGACACTGCGCGGGTTGGGTTGCCTGGACTGAGCCGCAGCCAAGCCGCCCCACCCCGGGCACTGACACGACCGTCAGCGCTGCAGGTACAGCCCCAGCGCCAGCACAATCGCGGCGAACACGCCGGCGACCACATCGTCGATCATCACGCCCATGCCGCCCTTCACGCGCCGGTCCAGCCAGCGGATCGGCCACGGCTTCCACACGTCGAACAGGCGGAACAGCACGAAGCCGGCCAGCACCATCCACCATGCGAATCCGCTGGGCGGCAGCAGCGCGGGAACCAGCAACGGCAGCAGCGCGATCCACTGCCCGATGAATTCGTCCCACACCAGGCTGCGGTGGTCGTCGACACCGAGCGCACGGCCGGCCACGTTGCAGGCCCATACGCCGATGGCGAAACCGCCAAGCAACACGAGCAGATAGATCGGCAGCGACAACTGGCGCAGCAGCAGCCACGGCAGCAGCGCAGCCAGCGAACCGAACGTGCCCTGCGCCACCGGCGCCAGGCCCGAACCGAAGCCGCAGGCCAGCCAGCCGGCCGGCGTGGCCAGCAGCGCGCGCCGCTGTTCCCCGCTCAAGCTCTTCTTCGCACTCACGCGAAATGCTCCCAGCCCGGTCGATCCACCGCCAGCCACGAGCCATCGGCGGCACGCACGCGCACGCCTTCGCCTTCCACGATGCGGCCGATCTTCGTCGCGCCGCAGCCGAGCCGGGCCAGGCCGGCCTGCAACTCGGCCACGCGAGCGGCCGGCACGGTGAAGCACAATTCGTAGTCGTCGCCACCACTCAGCGCGAAGTGCAGCGCGGTGGTGTCGTCGTGCAGTTCCAGCAAGGCCGACGAGCGCGGCAGCCAGGCCGCCTCGATCTCCGCGCCGACCCCGCTGGCGGTGCAGATATGGCCGAGGTCGGCGAGCAGGCCGTCGGAGACGTCGATGCAGGCCGTGGCCTGCCCGCGCAACGCGGTGCCGGTGGCGAGCCGCGGCGTCGGCCGGTTCAGCCGCTCGATCAGGAAGCCGCGCAATCCAGCGCGGCCGTCGTCGTCGCGCGGCGGATGCTGCAAGGCATGCAGGCCGGCGGCAGCGTCGCCCAGCGTACCGGTGACCAGCACCGCGTCGCCGACCCGTGCGCCGGCGCGGGTGAGCGCCTGACCCGGCGGCACGAAACCGTGCACGGCCACGCTGATCGTCAACGGCCCGCAGGTGGTGTCGCCGCCGACCAGGGCCAGCCGCTGCGGCCGCGCCAGCTGCGCGAAGCCTTCGGCAAAACCCTCGACGAAGGCCGCGTCCGCGTTTGGCAAGGTCAGCGCCAGCAGCGCCCAGGCCGGGCTGGCACCCATCGCGGCGAGGTCGGACAGGTTCACCGCCAGCGCCTTCCAGCCGATGTCGGCCGGCGCGGTGCCGCGCGGGAAATGCACGCCCTCGACCAGGGTGTCGATCGCCACCACAAGTTCTTTCCCCGGCGGCGGCGCCAGCACCGCGGCGTCGTCGCCGATGCCCAGGCGCACGTCCTCGCGCGCCTGCGCGGTAAGTTCGCGGATGCGCTCGATCAGGCGGAATTCCATGGACGGAAGCGGTCCGCTGCTCAGCGGCCGTGCTGCTTCTCGACCGCGCGCAAGTCGCCGGCCAGCTTGTCCAGCACGCCGTTGACGTAGCTGTGGCCGTGGTCGGCACCGAAGCGCTTGGTGACCTCGATCGCCTCGTTGATCACCACGCGGTACGGCACGTCGGGGCGGAACTTCAGCTCGTACGCCGCCAGCCGCAGCGCGGCACGTTCGATCGGGTCGACCTGCGCCACCTCGCGGTCGAGGTGCGGACGCAGCGCCCCGTCCAGCACATCGAGGTTCTTCTCCACGCCGTGCAGCAGGTCCTCGAAGTAGTCCAGGTCGGCCACTTCCATGTCCTGCTCGTGGCGGAACTGCTCGATCACCGCGTTCATGTGGCTGCCGCTGAGCTGCCACGCATACAGCGCCTGCAGCGCGCGGCGGCGGGCGCGCGAGCGCGCGGCCAGGTCGATGCCTTGCGGGGCGTGCTGCATCACAGCTTCCCGTACAGGTTGACCATTTCCAGTGCGGCCATGGCGGCGTCGGCGCCCTTGTTGCCGGCCTTGGTGCCGGCGCGCTCGATCGCCTGCTCGATGCTGTCGGTGGTCAGCACGCCGAACGCCACCGGCACGCCGGCATCCAGCGCGGCCTTGGCCAGGCCCTTGGCGCATTCGCCGGCGACGAAATCGAAGTGCGGGGTGGCGCCGCGGATCACCGCGCCCAGCGCGATCACCGCCACGTACTTGCCGGAACCGGCCAGCTTGTGCGCGGCCAGCGCGATCTCCCATGCACCCGGCACGCGCACCAGCTCGATCGCGTCGTCCTTCACGCCGTGGCGCAGCAGCGCGTCGCGCGCGCCAGCCACCAGCGGTTCCACGACGAAGCCGTTGAAACGGCCGGCGACGATGGCGAAGCGGCCTTTCGGAGTGGCGAAGTCGCCTTCGATGGTCTTCATTGCGGTTTCCTTGGGTGGGCGCGCGGCCCATGCAGAACAAGCATTTTACGGGTTTGGCGGAGATCCTGCCTGACGGACGCCCTCTCCTGCTCGCGGGGGAGGATCAGCGCTTAGCCGCCGGGCGTCAAATGCGGATAGCCACTGAAAGACAGTTGCGCGTTGCCTCCGGCGACCTGCAGCCGCGCCGGCGCGCCGAACGGCAGGGTGCACTTGTCCGGCTCGTGGCCGATCGGCAGGCCGCCGAGCACCGGCACGCCGCTGGCCCGGCGGATCTGCGCGAAGCTGTCGGCCAGCTCGTAGCCGTTGTCGTAGGCGCTGGGCCGGCACTGGCTGAAGTGGCCCAGCAGCAGCGCACGTTGGCGCCCCAGCACGCCGGACAGGTGCAGCTGGTACAGCATCCGCTCGATCCGGAACGGCGGCTCGCCGACGTCCTCGACGTACAGGATGCCGCCGTCGATGCCGCGACCGTCGGTGCCGGGGAAATACGGCGTGCCGAGCAGGCTGCACAGCACCGCCAGGTTGCCGCCCCACAGCGGCCCCGCGACGTCGAGCTCGGCGTCGGGCATGGTGGCCCACTCGACCTGCGCCGAGGGGGAGCGCGCGGTGCCCCAGAACTGCCGCCAGGTGAACTCGCTGAGCGTTTCGGCGCCGAAGTCGGCGCCCAGCATCGGGCCGCTGAACGTGCACAGGCCGCTCTGCGCATGCAGCGCCAACTGCAGCGCCGTGAAGTCGCTGTGGCCGACCAGCAGGGTATGGCTACCGCTCAGCCGTTCGCGCAGGGCGCCATAGTGCAGCTGCGCCAGCAGGCGGGTGGCGCCGTAGCCGCCGCGGATCGCCAACGCGATGTCCGGCAAGGCGTCCGCCGTGGCCAGCGCATTGAGGTCGGCGGCGCGCTGCGCGTCGCTGCCGGCGTAGCGCTGCTCGCTGCGATCGAGCACCTCCAGCCCGCTCAACACGCAACCGGCCTCGCGCAGCCGCGCCACGCCGCGCGCCATCGCGGCGCGATCGTGCGGATAGCCGGAGGGGGCGATCAGGCGGATACGGGTGTCGGGCATGGGCGGGGTCGGTGGCATGAAGACCGATTATGCGGCGATGAAGCCACCACCGCATGGCGCCGCGGTGGCGCGGGAGTGGCGAATCAAACGTACTCCACCACTTCCAGCCCGAAGCCGCCCAGGCCAACCATCTTGCGCGGGGTGCCGAGCACGCGCAGGCGGTGCACGCCGAGGTCGGCCAGGATCTGCGCGCCGAGACCAAGCTGGCGCCACTCCTGCTGCTGCGCCTCCTCCGGCGCCAGTTTGCCCGGCTGGCGGTTGAGCCGGGCTAGCAGCGCCTCGGGGGTGTCCTCGCCGGACAGCACCAGCAGCACGCCGCGATCCTCGTCGGCGATCCGGCGCAGTGCCGCGGTCACGGTGAGGCCGAGATCATCGCGCTTCAGGTGCAGCACGTCGGACAAGGTGTTGCGCACGTGCACGCGGGTCAGCGCCGGCGCGCCGTCGTTGACCTTGCCGCGCACCAGCGCGTAGTGCAGGCCGCGGCGGATCGCGTCGCGGTACGCCACCAGCCGGAACGGGCCGAACTCGGTATCCACGTCTTCCTCGTGCACGCGTTGCACGGTCTTCTCGGTTTCCAGGCGGTAGCGGATCAGCTCGGCGATGGAGCCGATCTTCAGGCCGTGCTTGCGCGCGAAGATCTCCAGCTCCGGTCGGCGCGCCATCGAGCCGTCCTCGTGCAGGATCTCGATCAGCACCGCCGACGGTTCCAGCCCGGCCAGCGCGGCCAGGTCGCAACCGGCCTCGGTGTGCCCGGCGCGGGTCAGCACGCCGCCCGGCTGCGCGGTCAGCGGGAAGATGTGGCCCGGCTGCGACAGGTCCTGCGGCTTCGCATCGGATTTCACCGCCACCTGGATGGTGCGTGCGCGGTCGTGTGCCGAGATGCCGGTGGTGACGCCCTCGGCCGCCTCGATCGAGACGGTGAAGTTGGTGTGGTAGGCCGAGGTGTTGTCGCTGACCATCGGGCGCAGGCCGAGCTGGCGCGTGCGCTGCTCGGTGAGCGTGAGGCACAGCAGGCCGCGCGCCTCGCGCACCATGAAGTTGACGTCCTCCGGCCGCACCATCTGCGCGGCCATGATCAGGTCACCTTCGTTCTCGCGGTCCTCGTCGTCGAGGATCACCACCATGCGGCCGGCGCGGATGTCGTCGAGGATCTCGGGAATGGTGTTGAATGGCATGGCGTGTATCCGTGTGGTGGTTCCCTTCTCCCCCTTGGGAGAAGGTGCCCCGAAGGGGCGGATGAGGGTACGGGCGGAGCGAGGTATCGTGGCTTCGCGCGGACCCTCACCCCAGCCCTCTCCCGGCGGGAGATGGGCTTGCTGTCAGGCAAAGCCATGCTGCTTGAGGAACGCCTCGTCGATACGCGGCGGCTCACCCCACGACAGCAGCCGCTCGATGTAGCGGGCCACCACATCCACCTCGATGTTCACCGCGTCGCCGACGCGGCGCGCGTGGAACGCGGTGTGCTCGACCGTGTGCGGGATCAGGTTGACGCCGAAGCGATGCCCGGCGACCTCGTTGACGGTGAGGCTGGTGCCGTCGATGCAGACCGAGCCTTTCGCCACGATGTAGCGCGAGATCGCCGCCGGCACCTCGAACGTCCAGCGCTGCGAGCGTCCGTCCGGCGCGATCGACACCACCTTGCCGAGGCCGTCGACGTGGCCGGAAACCAGGTGCCCGCCGAGCCGGTCGGCCAGGCGCAGCGCTTTCTCCAGGTTCACCGGGTCGCCCGGCTTGAGCTGGCCCAGCGAGGTCAGCGACAGCGTCTCGTTGGAAACGTCGGCACTGAAACCGCGCGGTTCCAGCGTGATCGCGGTAAGGCACACGCCGGACACGGCGATCGAGTCGCCCGGCTGCACGTCGGCGAGATCGAGGTCGGCGGTATCGACGTGCAGGCGCACGTCGCCGCCACGCGGTTCGAGCCGCGCGACGCGGCCCACGGACTGGACGATGCCGGTGAACATCAGCGCACCTCCGATCGGAAGGCGGTGGGCCGTGCAAAAAAGGCGATGGATTCCATGCGTCGTTTCCCGCGTGGCGCAGCTGCGAAAAACGCCTCAAGGCATAAGGCCCGGCGCCGGGCCGCGAGGCCGTGCGCCGAACCGTCTTCGCTTTATCCGGACTGTGAGGAAGCGGTCACCCGCTGCCAACCGTCGGCTCCGGCATTCGACCGGATCTGCTGACCTTCCGGCGTGGCCGGAAGCGCTCGCGGGCTCGCCCCAAACCGTGAAAACCGGGGCCTACCGCCGGTGGGGAATTTCGCCCCGCCCTGAAGACGTCGTGTCATGCCGGCTGACCGGCGCCGGAAGTCTAGCACCATCACCGGCCGGAGCCGGCGGCAGGACGGGAAACAGCGTTCCGCCCCGTGCACGATCGCGGCCACACCCTCACTGCACCGTCAGCGCCGTGGCCAGGTGGTCGATCAGGGCCCGCAGCGCCGGCGTGCGGTCCGCCCCGGGCAGCCACAGCAGGTGCACCGGGAACGCCGGCAGCTGCCATCGCGGCAGCAGCTCGACCATGCGGCCTTCGGCAACCAGCGCGTCGGCCATGTAGTTACCCTGCAGGCCGATGCCCACGCCGGCCAGTATCGCGTCGCGGATCGCCTGCGCATCGTTGCAGCTCAGCACCGGCTCGATGCGTACCGCGCGCCGCTGGCGCTGCCGGCTGAACGACCACAGCGTGCCGCGGCGGTAACCGGTGAAGGTGATGCAGCGGTGCGCCTTGAGGTCGGCCGGGTCGCGCAGCGGCGGCGCCGAGGCCAGGTAACCGGGCGAGGCGCAGGGATACAGGCGCATCGTGCCGGCCCGGCGCGCCACCAGTTGCACATCGGCCAGGTGCCCCAGCCGCACGGCCAGATCCACCCTGCCGGACACCATGTCGACGTAGGTATCGTCGTATACCGCGTCGATGCGCACGCCGGGGTGTTCGCGCATGAAAGCGGCCAGCAGCGGGGCCATGCGATAGCGACCGAAGCTGGCCGGCAGGTGCACGCAGAGGCGGCCGCCCAGTTCGCCATCGGGCGGGCGCAGGTCGGCGGCCAACTCGGCCATCACCGTTTCCATGCGCTGCCATTGCGTCAGCAACTGCTCGCCGCGCGCGGTCAGCGCCATGCGCCGGGTGGTGCGCAAAAACAGCCGCGCACCGACCGCCTCCTCCAGTGTCGCGATGCGCCGGCTCAGTACCGACGGCGTGCAGCCCACCTCCAGCGCCGCGCGCGAGAAGTTGAGCCGTCGCGCGGCCGCCGCAAACGCGCGCAGTTCGCGCAGACGGGCGGGCGTGAGGTCGAATGATTGATTCATTCAGCGAACAGAAGATTATCCATTTGTGTGGATTATCACCGAACGGCGACGGCGGGACCATGCCCACCTTCCCACCACGGAGTCGCCCCCATGCGCGCCATCCAGCTTTCCGCCTTCGGCCTGGACCATCTCGAATCGACCGACCTGCCCGCCCCGCGCCCCGGCCCGAAGGAGGTGTTGGTGCGCATGGAAGCGGCCTCGCTGAACTTCCGCGACCGCATGCTGGTCGACGGTCAGCTCTATCGTGGCGTGCGGCTGCCGATCGTGCCGGTGTCCGACGGTGCCGGCACGGTGCAGGAAGTGGGCGAGGCGGTGACCCGCTTCAAGCCCGGTGACCGCGTCACCACGTTCTACAAGTCGCGCTGGATCGCCGGCGCCATGCGGCCGGAATGGGAAGGCGCCGAGATCGGCGGGCCCGAGCCCGGGGTGATGCGCGAGCTGGCCTGCTTCGACGAGTACTCGCTGGCACGTGCGCCTGCCCGGTTCTCTGCCGTGCAGGCGGCCACGCTGCCGATCGCCGCGCTCACCGCCTGGCAGGCGCTGGAGATGGCCCGCGTGACCAGTGGGCAGACCGTGCTGCTGCTGGGCACCGGCGGCGTGTCGCTGTTCGCGCTGCAGTTCGCGCGGTTGCGGGGCGCACAGGCGATCGTGCTGTCGTCCAGCGACGACAAGCTCGAACGCGCTACGGCGCTGGGCGCGAACGTCGGCATCAACTACGCGAAGCACCCGCAGTGGGGTGCGCTGGTACGCGAGGCGAGCGGCGGCGCGGGAGTCGACCTGGTCGTCGAGACGATCGGCGCGGCCACGCTGGCGCAATCGCTGCAGGCCGTGCGCATGCACGGCGTCGTCGCCGTGCTCGGCTGGCTCGGCGGCAACGAGGCGACGCTGCCGCTGACCCCAATGGTGCTCAAGCGCGTGCGCCTGCAGGGCCTGTCGGTGGCATCGCTGGAAGCCCACGAGCGGATGGTGGCCGCCATCGAGGCTGGCGGGCTGGAGCCGGTGATCGACCACGTCTACGGCTTCGGCCAGCTGCGCGAGGCCTTCGAGCAGCTCGGCGCCGGCCGCCACTTCGGCAAGCTTGCGATCGACTTCACGCGCTGAGCATTCGTCCACGCGCGATTGCCCGGCGGCTTGCGCCGCCGCGTGCGCCCGCATGGCAGCGATGCGGCGGATCAGCCCGGGCGCAATCGCAGGCGGATATCCGCGCCCAGCATGCGCTGGTCGATCACCTGCAAGCGCCAGCGCGCAGCCATGTCGGCCAGCGGCGGCAGCTGCAGCAGTGCCCGCGCTCGATCACCCAGCAGCAGCGGAGCCACGTAGAGCAGCAGTTCGTCGACCAGGCCGGCGGCGAACAGGGCGCCACCCAGGGTCGGGCCGGCCTCCACGTGAACCTCGTTGCAGCCGCGCCCGCCCAGCAGGGCCAGCACGGTGCGCAGGTCGAGCGCATCGCCCGGCGTGGGCAGCGCCACCCGCTCGACCCGCTCGAAGCGGTCGTCGCTGCAGGTCGCCGCCGCGCCATGCAGCAGCAACGTCGGCGCCGAACCGTCCAGCACGCGGCTGCCGGCCGGCGTGCGCAACTGGCGGTCGAAGACCACCCGCAGCGGCGGCGCGAACTCTTCGCCGTCGGGCAACCGCACGGTGAGGTGCGGGTTGTCGGCCAGTACGGTGCCGCTGCCGGTGAGGACGGCACTTGAACGCGCACGCCAGCGTTGCACGTCGGCGCGCGCGGCTTCGCCGGTGATCCACTTCGATTCGCCGCTGGCCAGCGCGGTGCGGCCGTCCAGGCTCATCGCCAGCTTCAGCCGCACGAACGGGCGCCCGCGCTCGATCCGGCTGAAGAAACCGACGTTCAGCGCGCGCGCCGCTTCGCGCATCAGGCCCGATGCGACCGTGATGCCGGCATCGCGCAGCTTGCCGATGCCGCGGCCGTCGACTTGCGGGAACGTGTCCTCCGCCGCGACGACCACCCGCCCGACGCCGGCGGCGATCAGCGCGTCGGCGCACGGCGGCGTGCGCCCGTGGTGCGCGCACGGCTCCAGCGTCACGTAGGCGGTGGCGCCGCGCGCCCGTTCGCCCGCCTCGCGCAGCGCGAACACTTCCGCGTGCGGCTCGCCGGCGCGCCGATGAAAGCCGGTGCCGACCACCGCGTCGCCATGCGCGATCACGCAGCCCACGCGCGGGTTCGGCTGGGTGGTGTACAGGCCGCGCTCGGCGAGGCGCAAGGCATGCGCCATGTGGAGATGATCAGTCGCCGAGAAAGTGGCGGTCACGCCGCCGTGCCTTGGCAGGAGCGCACCCCGTGCGTGAGGCTCTTCGTCACGCGACGGAAAGCATCGCGCACGGGGTGCGCTCCTGCCATCGTCATTTGCCTGCCCGCTTGCCGCCGCCGAGCAGGGGCAACTGCAGGTCGGCCAGCCCCGGCAGGTCGCGCTCCAGCTTCTCGATCTCCTCGCGGAAGGCGTGCACGTCCTCGAACTTGCGGTAGACCGAGGCGAAGCGCACGTAGGCGACCTGGTCGAGCTTCTTCAGCTCGCGCATCACCAGCTCGCCGACCTGGCGCGACGGCACCTCGCGCTCGCTGCTGCGGCGCAGGTCGTTGACGATGGCGCGCACCGCGGCGTCCACCGCATCGCTGGCCACCGGGCGCTTCTGCAGTGCGCGCTCGAAACTCACCCTGAGCTTGCGCTCGTCGAACATCTCGCGCCGCTCGCCACTCTTCACGATCGCCGGCAGTTTCAGCTCGGCCGTCTCGAACGTGTTGAAGCGCTCGCCGCACTGCTCGCACTCGCGCCGACGACGCACGCTGCTGCCGTCCTCGGTCAGCCGCGAGTCGATCACGCGGGTGTCTTCGTGCTGGCAGAAGGGGCAATGCATGGTCAGTAAGTGTCGGCCATCACCTGCACGAAAGCACGCACCGCCGGCGGCACCCGTCCCTGCAGGGCGCCCCGCTCATGCTGGAACAGGGTGGCGACAAAAAACGGGTGGTCCTCCAGTTCGATGCCTCGAACCTCGCCGGCGGCGTCCACGGCACAGATTCGCAGCGGACCATCCGCAAGCGCCTCCCGGAAATCGGGACTCAAGCCGTAGCTGCAGTGATAGCCCTCGGCGATCGCCTTCGCACCATAGGCCAGCGCCAGCCGGGAGCCCTCGACCAGACGTACGGCATCGGTCACCTCGACCAGCGTGCACAGCAGCGGCACGATCACCTGGCGGCGGGCTTGCGGTGCCGTCTCGGCATGCTCGGCGTCGGCCCAGCCAAGCACGTTGCGCGCATATTCGATCACGGCATGCTGGAAGCCGCCGCAGGTGCCCAGGAACGGGACGTGCCGCTCGCGCGCCACGCGGATCGCGGCGAGCGCGCCCTCTGCACTGCGATACGGACTGGCCGGAACGCACCAGAGTCCGTCGAACTCCGCCAGCGCGGCGCCGTCGCCGACCTGGTCGGTCGGTATCCAGATCGGCTCGACCGTCACGCCGCAGGCAGCGGCCGCCATGTCCAACGCCACGGGAATGGCACGATGGGCGACCACCTCATCGTTGTGATCGCCGATCAGCCCGACCTGCAGGGCGTGCATGCCGGTGGCTCAGCCGTAGACCGGGAACTTCTGGCACTGCGCCGTGACGTTCCCGCGCACGCGGGCGATCACCGCCTCGTCGGCTGGCGCGTCCAGCACGTCGCAGATCCAGTTCGCCAGTTCGGTCACGTCCGCTTCCAGGTAGCCGCGGGTGGTGACGGCCGGGGTGCCGACGCGCAGGCCGGAGGTGACGAACGGCTTGCGCGGGTCGTTCGGCACGGCGTTCTTGTTGACCGTGACGTGCGCCTTGCCCAGCGCTTCCTCGGCGGCCTTGCCGGTGACCTCGCGACCGATCAGGTCGACCAGCATCAGGTGGTTTTCGGTGCCGCCGGAGACGATCTTGTAGCCGCGCGCGATGAAGGTCTTCGCCATCGCCTTGGCGTTCTTCACCACCTGGGTCTGGTAGGTGGTGAACGCGGGCTCCAGCGCTTCCTTGAACGCCACCGCCTTGGCCGCGATCACGTGCATCAGCGGGCCACCCTGGATACCGGGGAACACGATCGACTGCAGCTTCTTCTCGATCTCCTCGCCCGCCCCCTTCGCCACGATGATGCCGCCGCGCGGGCCGCGCAGCGTCTTGTGGGTGGTCGAGGTGACCACGTGCGCGTGCGGCAGCGGGCTGGGGTACACGCCGGCGGCGACCAGGCCGGCGACGTGGGCCATGTCGACGAAGAACAGCGCGCCGACCGAATCGGCGATCCGGCGCATGCGCGCCCAGTCGACCACCTGCGAGTAGGCGCTGAAGCCGCCGACCAGCATCTTCGGCCGGTGCTCGGTGGCCAGGCGTTGCACTTCGTCGTAGTCGATCAGGCCGTTCCCGTCGACGCCGTACTGCACCGCGTTGAACAGCTTGCCGCTGATGTTGACCTTGGCGCCGTGGGTGAGATGGCCGCCATGGGCGAGCGACATGCCCAGGATGGTGTCGCCCGGCTGCAGCAGGGCCAGGTACACGGCCTGGTTCGCCTGCGAGCCGGAGTGCGGCTGCACGTTGGCGTAGTCGCAGTCGAACAGCTGCTTCAGCCGCTCGATCGCCAGCGTCTCGGCGACGTCCACGTATTCGCAGCCGCCGTAGTAGCGCTTGCCCGGGTAGCCCTCGGCGTACTTGTTGGTGAGCTTGGAGCCCTGCGCTTCCATCACCCGCGGGCTGGCGTAGTTCTCCGAGGCGATCAGCTCGACGTGGTCTTCCTGACGCCGGCCTTCGTCAGCGATGGCCTGGGCCAGTTCGTCGTCGTAACCGGCAATCGTGCAGTCCTTGGGGAACATTCTGGCCTCGGCAGTTGGCAAGCGGGATTAGCCGGAAAGTGTAGCGCTGCCTGGTGTTTGCGGCCACCGCCGGGCGGATCCACCCGGCGGCATCAGCACGCCCCCACAAGCCGCTATAATGTGCGGTTTGACGAATTCCCTTTCCGTGCCGGCCGTGCAGGCGGCGCGGCGCACGCCTTCGGAGGTTGCATGAGCTCGCAGTACATCTACACCATGAACGGGGTCAGCAAGATCGTCCCGCCGAAGCGCCAGATCATCAAGGACATCTCGCTCAGCTTCTTCCCCGGCGCCAAGATCGGCCTGCTCGGCGTCAACGGTGCGGGCAAGTCCACCGTGCTGAAGATCATGGCCGGCGTGGACACCGACTTCCAGGGCGAGGCGCGTGCGCAGCCGGGCACCAAGATCGGCTACCTGGCGCAGGAGCCTAACCTGGATCCGGAAAAGACCGTGCGCGAAGTGGTCGAGGAAGGCGTGGCCGAAATCCTCGACGCGCAGAAGCGGCTGGAGGAGGTCTACGCCGCCTATGCCGAGGAAGGCGCCGACTTCGACGCACTGGCCAAGGAGCAGGAGAAGCTGGAAAACCTGCTCGCCGCGAACGACGCGCATGCGCTGGAGCGTCAGCTGGAAGTCGCCGCCGACGCGCTGCGCCTGCCGCCGTGGGACGCGAAGATCGGCCCGCTGTCCGGTGGCGAGAAGCGCCGCGTGGCGCTGTGCCGCCTGCTGCTGTCCAAGCCGGACATGCTGCTGCTGGACGAGCCCACCAACCATCTGGACGCCGAGTCGGTGGACTGGCTGGAAAAATTCCTGCACGACTATCCCGGCACCGTGGTGGCGGTCACCCATGACCGCTACTTCCTCGACAACGCCGCCGAGTGGATCCTCGAACTCGACCGCGGCCGCGGCATTCCGTGGAAGGGCAACTACACCGAATGGCTGGAGCAGAAGGACGCCCGCCTGAAGCAGGAAGCGAACCAGGAGAAGTCGCGCCAGAAGGCCATCGCGAAGGAGCTGGAGTGGGTACGCTCGGCCGCCAAGGGCCGCCAGTCCAAGGGCAAGGCCCGCCTGGCCCGCTTCGAGGAGCTGAACTCGGTCGACTACCAGCGCCGCAACGAGACCAACGAGATCTTCATTCCGCCGGGCGAGCGCCTGGGCCAGGAGGTGATCGAGTTCAAGCACGTGACCAAGTCGTTCGGCGACCGCGTGCTGATCGAGGACCTGTCGTTCAAGGTGCCGCCGGGCGCGATCATCGGCGTGATCGGCCCGAACGGCGCCGGCAAGTCCACCCTGATGAAGATGATCATGGGCAAGGAGACGCCGGACTCCGGCGAGGTGAAGCTGGGCCACACCACCAAGCTCGCCTACGTCGACCAGTCGCGCGACGCGCTCGACCCGAAGAACAACGTGTGGCAGGAGGTCTCCGGCGGTTCGGACATCCTCACCATCGGCAACTTCGAGATCCAGTCGCGCGCCTACATCGGCCGCTTCAACTTCAAGGGCACCGACCAGCAGAAGATCGTCGGCAGCCTGTCCGGCGGCGAGCGCGGCCGCCTGCACATGGCCAAGACCCTGCTGCAGGGCGGCAACGTGCTGCTGCTCGACGAGCCGTCGAACGACCTGGACGTGGAAACCCTGCGCGCGCTGGAAGATGCCCTGCTGGAGTTCCCCGGCTCGGCGATCGTGATCTCGCATGACCGCTGGTTCCTCGACCGCATCGCCACCCACATCATCGCGTTCGAGGGCGACTCGCACGTGGAGTTCTTCCCCGGCAACTACAACGAGTACGAGGCCGACAAGAAGCGCCGCCTCGGCGAGGAAGGGGCGCGACCGCATCGGGTGAAATACAAGAAGCTGGCCTGAAGGCGGGAGTGAGTGAAGAGATGTGAGGAGTGAGAGAAAGCACGAGCTCACACCCACTCTCCTTTCTCACTCCTCTTCGCTCACTCCTCAATCGGGGACCACGATGCACTTCATGCAATCCCTGCAGCAGGCCTGGACCCGCAACCACTCGCTGGTCTGCGTCGGCCTCGATCCGGAACCGGCGAAATTTCCCGCGCAGCTGCGTGATGCGCCCGACGCGGTGTTCGATTTCTGCCGCGCCATCGTCGACGCCACCGCCGACCTGGTCTGCGCGTTCAAGCCGCAGATCGCGCACTTCGCCGCGCTGCGCGCCGAGGACACGCTGGAACGGCTGATCGCGCACATCCACGCGGAACATCCCGGCGTGCCGGTGATCCTCGACGCCAAGCGCGGCGACATCGGCAGCACGGCGCAGCACTACGCCCGCGAGGCGTTCGAGCGCTACCAGGCCGACGCGGTGACGCTGAACCCGTACCTCGGACGCGACTCGATCCAGCCGTTCCTCGACCGCGCCGACAAGGGCGTGATCCTGCTCTGCCGCACCTCCAACCCCGGCGGCGCGGATTTCCAGGCGCTGGATTGCGGCGGCCAGCCGCTGTACCTGCGCGTGGCCGAGACGGTCGCACGCGAGTGGAACGGCCACGGCAACTGCGCGCTGGTCACCGGCGCCACCTGGCCGCAGGAACTGGGCAAGGTGCGCGCGGTGGTCGGCGAGATGCCGCTGCTGGTGCCCGGCATCGGCGCCCAGGGCGGCGATGTAGAGGCGGTGCTGCGCCACGGTCGCAATGCCGATGGCACGGGCCTGCTGATCAGCTCGTCGCGCGCGATCCTCTATGCCGGCCACGGCGAGGGTTTCGCCGCGGCCGCGCGCGCCGCTGCCAGCGAATTGCGCGACACCATCAATCGCTGCCGGCAGGCCTGAGCGCGTCGCGCTCCGGCGCCACGGTCAACCCGTCGCCGTCTTCGCCGCCTGCAGCGCCTTCGTCTTCAGGTCCAGCGTATCGGCCGCATCCAGCAGCGCACGCGCAAAGCTGCGCACCTCGGCAGGGCGCAAGGCATACCAGTGGCCGCTCTTGCCGGCCTCATCCACCTTGCGGCCCGCACGGGACATGCAATGCGGCCGGAAGATCACCATGCCGGTCAGCGCCTCCGAGCTGATGTCCGCCGAGACGATCTGCATGTGCGTTTCATCTTCTTTCTTCACCGAACTTCTCCCGGGCGGATATCCGTCCTCACGCAGCTTACGCTACAGGGAGTTCAGCGGTTGTTGGCCGTGCGGCGCCGGCCGGTTTCCACAGACATCGCCGCAGCCAGCGCTCGTACGGCGTGGACAGCCAACGCTCCACCACCGCACCCAGCAGCCAGCACAAGCCCAGTGCCGGCAGGTACCACAACCAGCCGTGGGCCGGGTCACCGCCCCAGGCGCGGTACGCGCGCACCACCGCAAACACCGCGAACATGTGGGTCAGGTAGATCTCGTAGCTCAGGCGGCCCCAACTGCGCAGCCAACCGAAACCGGGCAAGGACAGTGCCGCGCCGCCGTCGGTGCGCCAGCGGCAGCACAGCACCAGGCACAGCGACGACAATGTGAGCACCAGCATGTAGCCGTCGCGCAGCCAGTGCCACAGCGCGCCCCCGTCCAGCAGCACCGCACCCAGCCCCGTCGCGCCGAACCAGCCCAGCATCACGACGGTACGCCGTGGCGGTCGCCAGGCATCGGCCAGCAGCGCACCCAGCACACCGATCGCAATCGCCGACATGCCGGGCAGATAGGCCTTCTCTTGCCAGATCTCGTTGCCGCGCAAGGCGGCATGCGTCCACGGCATCGATAGCGCAAGCAGGGCCAGCCACGGCACCAGCACCCTACGTCGCCGCGTGAGCAGACACACCAGCGGAAAGCCGAGGTAGAACACTTCCTCGATCGACAGCGACCACAGCACGTCCCAGTTGCCCGGCAGGTAGCCTGTCTGTCCCTCGTACCAGTTCAGGTGCAGACCGAGCGCCGCGAAGATCGCACGCGGCAGCGACTGGTTGGCGTGGATGATCGTGTAATCGCGCACGCCGGCCAGGTGCAGCACGCTCAGCACCGCCACCAGCGCCAGCAGGCACGGCACGATGCGGGCGAAACGCCGCGCATAGAATGCGCGCAGGTCGATCTTTTCCAGACTCCCCCAGCGGCGCAGCGCGTTGCCCGAGATCAGGAATCCCGAGATCACGAAGAACACGAACACGGCCTCGTAGCCGTTGTAGTTCAGCCGGCTCAGCAGCCACGCCGGCAGCACGTCGGTCAATGCGGTCTTTTTCAGCGGAATGCGCAGGCCGAGATGGTTGAACACCACCAGCACGATCGCCAAGCCGCGCAACAGATCGATGCCGGGATTGCGGGTGCCTATCGCCGGCACGGCGTTCGCGGAAGTGGCTGGTACGGTCTGCATGGATGAGGTCGCACTGGAACAATGTGTCGCATCATCGACGAGCGCCGCGCCACCAGCAACGGCCGGCTCAGGCGATCACATCGACGCCTTCCAGAAGGCGACGCGACCGGCGATCCGTGCGGCGGCGCGCCTGGGCTGCGGGTAGTACCTGGCCGCCTGTGCGTTCACCACGTCGCCGACGATCACGTCGTAGTAGCTGGCCACACCCTTTCACGGACACACGCTGTGATGTTCGCTTTCGCGAAAGTGCCCGCGCCGCAACGATGCGGCCGGGAAATGGTGGTTGCCTTCGACGAGAACGGTATCGTCGCTTTCGGCGGGCACGGTGTCGTTCCAGATGGCCTTCACCAATCGTCTGCCAATTCTTGCCCCGGAAACAGCACCTCGGTATAGCCGAACTTGCTGAAATCGGTGATACGCGACGGGTACAGCCGGCCGATCAGGTGGTCGCACTCGTGCTGCACCACGCGGGCGTGGAAGCCTTCTGCACGACGATCGATGCGTGCGCCCTGCGGGTCGATGCCTTCGTAGCGGATCAGCGTGTAGCGGTTCACCGCGCCGCGCAGGCCGGGCACGGACAGGCAGCCTTCCCAGCCCTCCTCCATGTCCTGCGAGAGCGGCGTGATCACCGGGTTGAGCAGGATCGTGCGTGGCACCTCGGGCGCATCGGGATAGCGCTCGGAATGCTCGAAGCCGAAGATCACCAGCTGCAGGTCGACACCGATCTGCGGTGCGGCCAGGCCGACCCCATCGGCGGCCTGCATGGTCTCGAACATGTCGGCGATCAGCGCATCGAGTTCCGCGCTGCCCAGCATCGCGGCGGGCACCAGCGGCGCGATGCGCAGCAGGCGTGGATCACCCATTTTCAGGATTTCACGGATCATGCAGGCCTCGTGGCGGAACGCTGTTGCCTGTCGAACTGTGGTCGATGCAGTCCCAATGCAAGCGGTGCTCCCCGGTGCCTCAACGGCAAAGCGCCGGGCAAAGCCTCGTGCGGATTGGTTGAACCCGCAAGCGGGTTCAACCGCCGAACACTTTCTTCAGCAGGTCGGTGGTGCGGGCGCCCGGGTTGTGGCGGATCGACTGCTCCTGCTCGCCGATGGTGATGAACAGGCCGTCCAGGGTCTTCGTCGTCACGTAGTCGTCCAGGTCCAGCGGGCTGGCGCCCTTGTTCGATTTGCCCGACTTGCCGCCGAGCGCGCCCAGCGCGTTGCCCAGTTCGCCGCCCATGCCGCCGGCGGTGAACGCCTTGTACTTCTGGGTGACGCCGACGCTGTCGGTGGCCTTGGCCACGATCGGATGGATGCGCGCGGTCAGCGCATCGCCGGCCACGCGGCGGAAGAAATCGGTGGCCGCGTGATCGCCGCCGGCGAGGATGCCGCGCGCGTCTTCCAGGGTCATCTTGCGGATCGCATCGCCGAAGATCTCGGCCACCTGCGGCACCGCCTTCTCCGCCGCCCGGTTCATGCTCAGCTCGAACGCGTCGACCTTGGCACCCTGCCCCAGCTGGCGCGCCAGCTTGCCCGCCTGCTCGAGCTTGCCCGGCAGCGGAATGCGCACCTTGGCGTTGTTCCAGAAGCCGCCGTCGCGGCCGAGGCTGTTGATCGCGTTGGTGGTGCCCTTGGCCAGCGCCTCCTTGAGTCCGGCGGCGATGTCGCTGGTCGGCAAATTGCTGCCGAGCTGCGAATTGGACGCATGCGTCGACTGTTTGACCTTGTTCAGCAGATCCTTGAACTGGCCCGAGCCGGCGGCCGTCAGCGGCAGCGCGGCGACCGTGAGGGCGAGGCTCAGCAAACCGTAGCGAACCGCGATGCGCATGACGAATTCCTTGTGGTCGGCAAGGCGGCCAGTGTAGCGCTGCCGCCTCTTCGCGGCGTGACGAAGCGGACTTGGTTATTCGACCAAAGGCTAATACCGGTTGGCCGGTTTTGGGATTGACCGCCGCCGCCGACGGGACGAATCTTGCGGCATCGCCCAGGAGAGCCGCCCATGCAAGCCGCCGTCATGCCCAAGCCCAGCCCGGCCAGCAAGATCCTGTGGGTCGCCATCGCCATCGTCGGCGCGTTCTGCCTGGGCGTGGTCGCCCTGCGCCGCGGCGAGCCGATCAACGCGATCTGGCTGGTCGCCGCGTCGATCGCCATCTTCGTGATCGGCTACCGCTTCTACGGCAAGTTCGTCGAACACTCGGTGCTGCAGCTGGACCCCAGCCGCGCGCCGCCCTCGGTGCTGCGCAACGATGGCCTCGACTACGTGCCCACCGACAAGTGGGTGGTGTTCGGCCACCACTTCGCCGCGATCGCCGGTGCCGGTCCGCTGGTTGGCCCGGTGCTGGCCGCGCAGATGGGCTACCTGCCCGGCACACTGTGGATCCTGTTCGGCGTGGTGTTCGCCGGCGCGGTGCAGGATTTCATGATCCTCGGCCTGTCGCTGCGCCGCGATGCCCGCTCGCTCGGGCACATGCTGCGCGAGGAACTGGGGCCATTGCCCGGCATCGTGGCGATGATCGGCGTGCTGGTGTTGATGATGATCGTGCTGGCGGTGCTGGCGCTGGTGGTGGTCAAGGCGCTCACGCACAGCCCGTGGGGCACCTTCACCGTGGCCGCCACGATCCCGATCGCGTTCCTGATGGGCGCCTACATGCGCTGGTTCCGCCCGGGCCGCATCCTCGAAGTGTCGATCATTGGCCTGCTGCTGCTGCTGGCCTCGATCTGGTTCGGCAAGTACGTGGCCGACTCGGCCACGCTGGCGCCGCTGTTCGACTTCGACGCCAAGGCGCTGGCCTGGCTGCTGATCGCCTACGGCTTCTGCGCCTCGGTGCTGCCGGTGTGGCTGCTGCTGGCGCCGCGCGATTACCTTTCCACCTTCCTCAAGATCGGCACCATCGCGCTGCTGGCGCTGGCGATCTTCTTGGCTGCGCCGACCTTGCAATTGCCGGCGGTGACCAAGTTCATCGACGGTACCGGGCCGGTGTTCGCCGGCAACCTGTTCCCGTTCCTGTTCATCACCATCGCCTGCGGCGCGGTCTCCGGCTGGCATTCGATCATCGCCTCGGGCACCACGCCCAAGCTGCTCGCCAATGAAGGCCAGGCGCGCATGGTCGGCTACGGCGGCATGCTGATGGAGGCGTTCGTGGCGATCATGGCGCTGGTCGCCGCCGCCTCGCTGCACCCGGGCGTCTACTTCGCGATGAATTCGCCGGGCGCGATCGTCGGCACCACCGTCGAGCAGGCCGCCACCACGATCAGCCAGTGGGGCTTCGTGGTAACCCCGGACGAACTGCTGCGGACCGCGAAGGACATCGGCGAGGGCAGCATCCTCGGCCGCGCCGGCGGCGCGCCGACGCTGGCGGTAGGCATGGCCCAACTGCTGCACAACATCCTGCCCGGCGGCGGCATGATGGCGTTCTGGTACCACTACGCGATCCTGTTCGAAGCGCTGTTCATCCTCACTACGGTCGACGCCGGCACCCGCGTGGGCCGCTTCATGATCCAGGAGATCGCTGGCCTGGTGTACAAGCCGCTGCAGGCCACCGAGTCGTGGACCGGCAACCTGCTGGCCACCGCGGTCTGCGTGGCGCTGTGGGGCTACTTCCTGTACCAGGGCGCGGTCGACCCGCTGGGCGGCATCAACACCCTGTGGCCGCTGTTCGGTATCGCCAACCAGATGCTGGCCGCGATCGCGCTGATGCTGGCCACCGTGGTGGTGGTGAAACTCAAGCGCGAGCGCTACGTGTGGGTGCCGGGCATCCCCGCGCTGTGGCTGATTGTGTGCACGCTCACCGCCGGCTACGAGAAGCTGGTCGGCCCGATCAGCTTCACCGCCGCCGCCAACAAGTACGCGGCCGCGATGCAGCAGGGCCAGTTGCTGGCGCCGGCCAAGACCCAGGCCGCGATGCAGCAGATCGTCACCAACAACTACGTGGACATGGTGATGACCGGCCTGTTCATGGCGCTGGTCGTGGTCATGGTGATCTTCTGCCTGCGCGCCGCGATCCGGGGCTGGCAGACCAATCACCCGACCGCGCACGAGGAACCGTACGTGGCGCTGGCCGGCGTGGCCGGCTGAGGACGACGCGATGAATGCGAGCTTCCGTTCCATACGCAAGTGGGCGGTGCAAACCGCCCGCCTGTGCTGCGGCGTGCCCGACTACGACGTCTACGTGCAGCACCTGCGCGAACATCATCCCGAGCGCAAGGTGCCAAGCTACGAGGCGTTCTTTAGAGAACGGCAGGAGGCCCGCTACAAAGGGGGTGGGGGGCGGTGTTGCTGAATGCTGCGGTGTTGCAGATTAGTTGGGAGTCGATCTACCGTCGCGACGAGGAGCAGCCCTGAGGGTGGTCGCGATGGAGTCAGCGCTTGGCTGCGGGCTTGGCTTGAAGCCGACGAGCCTCAGCTGCGCACAGGCTTGGTCCCGACCACGCACGCAACGTTCAAAACCGTCAGCGGCTACCGGCGGAAAGGCCGATCCGCAAAAACCGGAAGGCACCAACGGCCGCGCCGACGTCAAACGAGCTGACGTCGACACGACCGCCGGTATCAGAGCAATGTGGAACTCAGCCGCGGAACTCGTGGCGCCGACGATGCAAGGACTCCAAGCCGAGCAGACCAAGCAGGCCCATCATCAACATCGCCAGGGAGGACGGTTCTGGCACCGACGTGACGGGTGGCGTGATGGTGCCATTTCGGACCTGGAACAGGAACTGTCCCGGCACGCCGTCGTTGGTACCGGCGACCAGCGAGTCCGGCCCGCCGTCGAGCAAGGCGCCGTTGGTGAGCGAACCGGCAAGCTGGGCGTAGGTCCCCGCAGGATTGCCCGGCTGGCCAGCGTTATAGCCCGCTGCCGCCGAGGTACCGCCAAGCCCGTTCGAGCCGCCACTGGCGTCTCCGGTTTCCCACTGGATCTGGTCGTAGTTGAAGTAGAAGTCGAAGTCTCCAGCGGCGACATCGGACCGATCGACCATGATCAACTGGAACGTGTTCAGCTTGTCCGTGTGCGCACCGTAATATCCGACGCCCGGCCAAGTGGCGCCAAAAGCGGTACGCCCGGCATAGGTGCCGTTGCCCCAACTGGTCAGACCACTGCCGGCACCACGCGTGTCGACGTCGGCGAAGAACGGGGCAATGATCGGCTGGCCGCTATAACCGCTGCCGAGGCCGGAGGGCGTGAAGGTGCCTTGGGGGAAGTTGAACGTGATGTAGCCGTTGTTACTCACGTACAGACCCGTGTAGTTGGTGCCGAAGTAGTTGGCAGTGAACGGCAGGGTGACCAGCCCCGAAGCACCGTCGTCGTTGGCGGGAAACGTGTTTGCGTTGAACCCGGACGCCACGGTACCGGCCCTCGCGGCAGGCGCAACAACGATTGCATAGGCAATCGTGGCCAGCATCAGCCAGCTGGTTTTTGAAAGAAACTTGGTGAACATGTAGGCGTTCTCCTTGGTGGATTTCTCTATCCACCAGCCAGAACCATGCCATCGATATAACAAATTAATTCCATTGAGTTTTAACTTTCACGAGCCCCGTGCACCGCGTCAATTGTGTAAAGTTCTCCGGCGCTAAAACTAGATTCCCGTGAACTTGCCCCGTGCTCCGCGCCGCGGCCAACCCTTCGGCAAAATCCCCAGGATCGATGGTTCCCGACTCCGAGACATCGCTGGTGCCAGTCAGTCCGGCCATTGCTCTCGGCAACTCACCACCCCTGCCCGAGCGTCAAAAAAGGGAGTGGCAGAGCAACAGCGGCAACGAGGTCACCAAGACGCTGGCCACCGTGGTGGTGGTGAAACCGGAACGCGAGCGCTATATGCCGATGTCGTGAATCCCGGCGATCTGGTTGATCGTGTGCACGCTCACCGACGGATAGGCAAAGCTCTGCGGCCGGACCAGCTGCTGGCGCCGGCCAAGTCGGCGGCGGAGATGCAGCGGATCGTCACCAACAACTACGTGGACATGGTGATGACCGGCCTGTTCATGCTGCTGGTCGTGACGATGGTGCTGTTCTGCCTGCGCGCGCTGATCAATGCCTGGCAGATCAACCACCCCACCGCGCACGAAGAACCGTACGTGGCGCTGAGCAGCGTGGCGGGCTGAGGACGACGCGATGAACGCAACCCTGCAGGCCGTACGCAAGTGGGCGGCGCAAACCGCCCGCCTGTGTTGCGGGGTGCCCGACTACGACGTCTACGTGAAGCACCTGCGCGAGCATCATCCGGCGCGCAAGGTGCCCAGCTACGGCGAGTTCTTCCGCGAGCGGCAGGAAGCCCGCTACAAGGGCGGCGGCGGGCGCTGCTGCTGAATGCCCGAAGGCCATTGTCCTTCAGGACCGTGGCGAGAGCGCGGGACCACACTCCACCCAAACACTGCTCAGGGCTTGCGTGCCACGATGATCTGACTGATCGGCATGAACTCGTCCAGCTGCTGCTTGAGCCGGCGCCCCTGCGGCATGTCCAGCAGCGCCTGCCAGGCGGCGGTCCAGTGATCGAGCACCAGATGGGCGGGGTCATACAGTTCCACCTGGCAGCCCCAGAACAACGCCCACCAGATCGACCAGAAGAAGCCGTGCTGGGTCTGCTCCACCAGCACCAGGCCGGCCTCGCCGACCCATTGCGCAAACTCGTCGCGACCGACCACCCGCAGCGCGCCACCGGGTTGCTCGCGGTACGCCGGCGGCAGCACCTTTTCCTGCAGTCCTTCCTGCAGCGCGCCAGGCACGCTGAGCAGGTAGAGGGCGCCGGACGCACCGACCCGCACCAGCTCGGCCAGCATTTGGCGCGGGTCATCGACGTGCTGCAACACCTCGGTGCAGATCACCCGCGTAGCCATGCCCTCGTCCAGCGGCAAGGGGTTCGCGTCGCTGACCAGCGCCGTGTGCGTGCCGCTGCCTTCGACGCTCAGCCGCGCGCGCACCTCGCGGATCACCTGCGGCTCGCGGTCGATGGCGTAGACGCGGGCGCCGTGGCGCGCGCAGAACACGCTGTTGACGCCGGCGCCGCAGCCGACGTCCACCACCACGTCGTCGCCACCGATCGGCATGCCGCGGAACAGCTCGCCGCTGTCCTCGCGATACCAGCCGCCGAGCTTCGCGTCGTGCAGGCCGACGGTCGACGGGCCATGCGGCTCGGCGTCGCCCGAAGCCGCGGCGACGCTGGTGGAGTGCTCGACACGATCGGACATGGCGGGTCTCCGAAACAGGGAAGTGGTCACGTGGGGCGGCAGGCTCGCCACCGGATCCTGCCTCGGGAATCCGGCACGCCCAGCCGAGGCCTCTAGTGTGGCAGCTCGAGGCGGCATGGCGCGTGGAAGAAGCGGGTTCGCGCCGGCTGCAGGCCAGGACGCTGCACGGCCATGCCATTCCACCCGGGCCAGTCGGTGCCGGATCGGCGACAATACGGGCTGTTCCTTCGGCCGCCACCCGATGTCCATTCCCGAATCCACCGACGCTCCCGCGGCGATCACGGCTGGCCCGCCGCATGCCGGCCTGCGCGTCATCGCGGTCTACGAGATCGTCAAGACCGTCTGTCTGGTGCTGGTGGCGATGGCGGCATTCCACCTCGACCGCCAGCAGAACTTCGAGCATCTGGTGCACTGGCTGGAACACCTCTCGCTGGCCGACAGCAACAGCCTGCGCTGGAAGCTGGTCGGCCTGCTGCAGGATTTCGGGCCGAGCCGGTTCGTGGCGGTCGGCATAGTAGCGTTGGGCTACGCCGTGCTGTTCGGCATCGAGGGCACCGGCCTGTGGCTGGGCAAGTACTGGGCCGAGTGGTTCACCGTGATCGCCACCGGCTCGCTGATCCCGCTGGAACTGTACGAGACGCTGCACCACTTCGGCTGGCTGAAGCTGGTTGCGCTGGCCGGCAACGTGGCGATCGTGGTGTACCTAGTGCGCGTCGCGCTGCAGACGCGGGCGACGCGACAGGCGCTGAGGCATCACACCTCGTGATGCGCCGCCTCGGCGGGTAGCGCGCCGCGCCGCGGCATCAATTCCACCAGGTACATCGCCGCCAGGATCAGCCCGCCGCCGAGCAGCATGCGCCAGCTCAGCACGTCGCTGCCCAGCAGTACCGCGAACGCGGCGGCGAACACCGGCTCGGTGGTCATCACGATCGCCGCACGGGTGGCCGGCAGGTGCGACTGCGCCCAGGTCTGCATCAGCATCGCGCCGGCGCCGGCAATCAGCGCCATGTACAGCACCGCGAACCAGGCGCTGCGGTCCGGCGGCAGCACCGGCGCGTGCGGCACGATGGCGAGCAGGCAGACCGCAGCGATCGCCACCATCTGCACCGCCGACAGGCCGAACGCCTCGCCCTGCCGCGACCACTGCCCGAGCAACACGATGTGCAGCGCGTACAGCGCGGCCGAGGCGAGCGTGAGCCACACGCCGAAGTCGACCGAGACGCCGTTGAGCGAGAGCAGCGCCAACCCGACGGTGGACAGCCCCACCGCCAGCCACACCATGCCGGCCATGCGCTGGCCGAGCAGCAGCAGCGCCAGGATCGGCGTGAACACCACGTACATGCCGGTGGCGAAACCGCTGACGCTGGGCGCGATCAGCGACAACCCCCAGGTCTGCAGCAACTGGCCGATACCGTAGATCGTACCCAGCACCAGGCCGTGCAGCACTTGCCGCCGGCCAAGCCGCCACACCGGTCGCGCGAACAGCGCCAGCATCGCCGCCGCGGCGATCACGAAGCGCACGGCCAGGAAGTCAGCCACCGGCATGCGCCCCACCACGCCCTTGATCAGCACGAAGGTGGAGCCCCATACCGCGGTCATCGCCAGCAGGCCTAGGGTGGCGACGATGGAGGTGGTGCGTGCGTTCATGGGGCGGGAAGTGGGCGGAGAGGAATGCGGAGCGAGAGGCAGGCTGCGACGCTACGAGGCGGTTTTGCCTGCTCGATTTTCCTGCTTCCCTTCACTCGCTCCCCGCTTTCCGCCGCAGCAACTGGCCGGGGATCCGCAACAAGAAATGCCCCCAGATGCCCAGCCACACCACGCCGGCGGTCAGCGGATTGCTTGCGGCCGGGTCGTGCTTGCGGAACCAGCGCCACATGCCGCGGTGCTTGTGGCGGCTGACGAACACCGGCCGGTGCCGGCTGGAGCTGCCCTTTCCGTGCAGGACGCGCACATCGCCGGCCAGCAGCACCTGGTAGCCGAGATTGCGCACGCGGCGGCACAGGTCCAGATCCTCGCAATGCAGGAAATAATCCTCGTCGAAACCGCCGAGGCGCTGGAACATCGCGCGCGGCATCAGCATCACCGCACCCGATATCGCCTCGGCCTCGATCACCTCGGCCGGAATCTCCCGCTCGATGTTGACCTTTTCGCCGGCACGGCCGAGCAGGCTGTTGAGCGCACGCTGCAGCAGGGGATCGCGACGCCACGACGCCGGATCGGGCCGGCCGTCGGCATCGCACACCACCGCGCCGATCAGGCCCGCCCTGGGCTGCCCGGAAAGCAGGTCCAGCAAGCGCTGCAGGTCGTCCTGCGGCAGCAGGCAGTCGGGGTTGAGGATCAGCAGCGCCTGGCCGTGCGCCTGTTTCGCGGCGAGGTTCGCCGCCGGGCCGAAGCCCAGGTTGCGGTAGTTGTAGATCACCTGGAAGCGGGTGTCGTGCGCATGCGCGCGCTCGATCGCCTCGGGCACGCCGTCGTGCGAATCGTTGTCGACCAGAATCAGCTCCAGCGGCAGCGTGCTGGCCAGCACGCTGCGCACGCATTCGCGCAGGCTCGGGCCGCTGTCGGCGGATACCACGATCACGCTGAGCGCCAGCGCGAACGGTGATCGATGGGAAGCGGGCATGCTCACGGGGCAAGTATGCGCGGAGACGCGCGAAGGGAGAACCGTCCGCGACAGCGCCGCACGGGATTCGTGGCCCGCAGCTTCACGCTTCCTCCACATCGTCGTCGCCGAGCACCGCCGACAGCGCCAGCGGCATGTCGTCGTCGCGGCGGACCAGCCACGGCTGCCCGCGATACCAGCCACCCAGGCGCCAGCCGCGCAGGCGGTGCTGCCGCCCGCGCAGCCGATCCCACAGCAGCACACCGCGGCCGTTGCGCAGGTGCGCGGCAAACCAGCGGCCACCGGGACTGAAGGCCGCCGGCGCGCCGGCGCCGTCGATGCACCCGCCGCTCTCGAACAGGTAGGCGCCATCGCGGTAAGCCACGCGACCGCCCAGCGGATCGAGCAGGCCATCCGCGGCGACCTGCCAGGCCGGCGGTTGCAGCTCGATGATCTCCGCCGCCGGGCCGATCGGTGCCATCGCCAGTTCGGGCCACTCGGCGGAAGGCGCCGCCGCCGGCACGCGGTGCTGCCCGCGGTCGAGCCACGCGTCCAGGCCGGCCAGCAGCGTGTAGCCGGCCAGCGCACCCAGCAAGGCCGCGCCCCAGGCGAACGCGTCGCCGCCCAGCGCCCGTTGCAGCGCGAACAGCACGCCGGGCAGGCCCCAACGCAAGGCGCACCGGATCAACGCGATATGCTCGTCGGCCAACCGGTGCTGCAGCAGGGTCACCACGGCCGTCAGCGCCAGCAGCAGCGGCAGGCCGAGCCACCATGGCAGCAACGCCAGCAGGGCCAGCCAGGCCGAACGCGCCAGCACGCCACGCCACGCCGGCCAGCGGCGCCGGGCCATCGCTCAGCGCCTTGCGCAGCGGTGGGCGCTCAGCCGCACCACACGCGGGCGTTGCGGAACATGCGCATCCATGGTGAATCCTCGCCCCACTGTTCCGGATGCCAGCTCAGCTGCACGCTGCGGAACACGCGCTCGGGGTGCGGCATCATGATCGTCACGCGGCCGTCGGCGGCGGTGAAGCCGGCCAGGCCGCCGGGCGAGCCGTTGGTGTTGAGCGGGAAGTTCTCGGTCGGCTTGCCGCGGTTGTCGACGAAGCGCACCGCGCCATTCGACTTCGACGGGCTGCACGCGTGCGGGAAACTGACCCGGCCCTCGCCGTGCGCCACCGCCACCGGAATCCGCGAGCCGGCCATGCCCTTGAAGAACAGGCTCGGCGTGTCGAGGATCTCCAGCGTGGCCAGGCGCGCCTCGTACTGTTCGGACGCGTTGCGCAGGAACTTCGGCCAGTGCTGCGCGCCGGGGATGATCTCCTTCAGCTGCGCCAGCATCTGGCAGCCGTTGCATACGCCGAGCGCAAATTTCGTCGGGTCGGCGAAGAACGCGCTGAACTCGGCGCGCAGGTAGTCGTTGTACAGGATCGAGGTGGCCCAGCCGCGGCCGGCGCCGAGCACGTCGCCGTAGGAGAAACCGCCGCAGGCGGCGAAGCCGCGGAAATCGGCCAGCTTCACGCGGCCGCTGGCCAGATCGGACAGGTGCACGTCCACCGCCTCGAAGCCGGCGCGGCTGAACGCGGCCGCCATCTCGACCTGGCCGTTGACGCCCTGCTCGCGCAGGATCGCGACGCGCGGGCGCGGGCCCGTGCCGATGAACGGCGCGGCGACGTCCTGCACCGGGTCGAAGCTGAGCTTCGGCGTGATGCCCGGATCGGCGTCGTCGAGCCGCCACTGCGACTCCGCGTCGGCGCTGAGCGGGTTGTCGCGCAGGCGCTGCATCGCGTGGCTGGTCTCGTTCCACGCCTTGAACAGCGTGCTCCAGTGCCACTTGAACAGGGTCTCGCCGCCGAGGAACAGCTTGATCCCCAGCTTCTCCTTCGGCCGGCCGATGCGGTGGCTGATGCCGGCCAGCTCATGCCTGATCAGCAGCGCTTCGAACGCCTCGCGATTCGCCTCGGCCACCTGCACCACCGCGCCGAGTTCCTCGTTGAACAGCGCGCGCAAGGTGGCCTCGGCCCAGCCGTCCAGATGGATCTCCAGGCCGCAGTGGCCGGCGAACGCCATCTCCAGCAAGGTGGTGATGACGCCACCGTCGGAGCGGTCGTGGTAGGCCAGCAGCAGGCCGCTCGCGTTCGCCTCCTGGATCAGCTCGAACAGCGCCTTCAGCCGTTTCGCGTCGTCCAGGTTCGGCGGCACGCCGCCGCCGCGGTTGAACACCTGGGTCAGCGCCGAGCCGCCGAGGCGGTCGCGCCCTGCTCCCAGGTCGATCAGCCACAACGCGGTGGCGCCGCGATCGAGCCTGAGCTGCGGGGTGAGCGTGCGGCGCGCGTCAGTGACCCGGGCGAAACCGGTGACCACCAGCGACACCGGCGACACCGTGCGCTGCGCGGTGCCGCCGTCCTGCCACACCGTCTGCATCGACAGCGAGTCCTTGCCGACCGGGATCGAGATCGCCAACTCCGGGCACAATTCCATGCCGATCGCCTTGACCGCATCGAACAGCGCGGCGTCCTCGCCCGGGTGGTTGACCGCGGCCATCCAGTTCGCCGACAGGCGGATCTCGCCGAGACTGGCGATCGGTGCGGCGGCCAGGTTGGTGATCGCCTCGCCCACCGTCAGTCGCGCCGCGTCGGCGCTGGAGAGCAGCGCCACCGGCGCGCGCTCGGCCATCGCCATCGCCTCGCCGGCATAACCGTCGAAATCGGCAAGGGTCACCGCGCAATCGGCCACCGGCACCTGCCACGGGCCGACCATCGGGTCGCGCGCGTTCAGGCCGCCGACGGTGCGGTCGCCGATGGTGATCAGGAAACTCTTGCTGCCCACGGTAGGCAGCCGCAGCACGCGCAGCAGCGCCTCGTCCATGCCGATGCCGGTGAGGTCCGGCACCAGGTCGACGCGCGGCTTGAGCCGCGTGGCATCGCGGTGCATCCGCGGCGGCTTGCCGAACAGCACGTCCATCGGCAGGTCGATCACGGTCAGTCCGCGGCGCGGGTCGGTCAGTACCAGCTGGCGCTCGGCCGTGGCGTCGCCGACTACCGCATACGGGCAGCGCTCGCGCACGCACATCGCCTCGAACTCGGCCAGGTTTTCCGGGCCAATCGCCAGCACGTAGCGTTCCTGCGATTCGTTGCTCCACACCTGCATCGGCGACAGCGACGGGTCATCGCAAGGGATCTTCGACAGGTCGATCACGCCGCCGACGCCGGCGTCGTTGAGCAGTTCGGGGATGGCGTTGGACAGGCCGCCGGCGCCGACATCGTGCACGCTGACGATCGGGTTGTGCTCGCCGCGCGCCCAGCAGGCGTCGATCACTTCCTGGCAGCGCCGCTCCATCTCGGCGTTGTCGCGCTGCACCGAGGCGAAGTCCAGCTCCGCGCTCGACGCGCCGCCGGCCACCGACGAGGCGGCGCCGCCGCCCAGCCCGATCAGCATCGCCGGGCCGCCCAGCACGATCACCTTGTGGCCCGGCTGCACCGCATGCTTCAGCACGTGGCCGGGGCGCAGGTTGGCCAGCCCGCCGGCCAGCATGATCGGCTTGTCGTAGCCCCGGCGCAGGCCGGGTTCGGCGGTCTCGTGCTCGTAGCTGCGGAAATAGCCGCCCAGGCAGGCGCGGCCGAATTCGTTGTTGAACGCGGCGGCGCCGAGCGGGCCGTCGCGCATGATCTCGAACGCGCTGGCCATCCGCGGCGGCAGCGGGCGATCCACTTCCCATGGCCGTGGCAGGCCGGGAATGCGCAGGTCCGACACCGAGAAACCGGTGAGCCCGGCCTTCGGCTTGCCGCCGCGGCCGGTCGCGCCCTCGTCGCGGATCTCGCCGCCGGCGCCGGTGGCCGCACCGGGCCACGGCGCGATCGCGGTGGGGTGGTTGTGCGTCTCCACCTTGATCGCGTAGTCGATGCGCTCCTCGTGGGCGCGCCACACGCCATCGGCCGGGTCGGCGAAGAAGCGCCGGCCGGCGCTGCCCTCGATCACCGCCGCGTTGTCCGAATAAGCGGACAGCGTATGCGCGGGCGAACGCTGGTGGGTGTGCTTGATCATGCCGAACAGGCTCTTGTCCTGCTCGGTGCCGTCGACCGTCCAACTGGCGTTGAACACCTTGTGCCGGCAATGCTCGGAGTTCGCCTGGGCGAACATGAACAGCTCGGCGTCGGTGGGATCGCGGCCGAGTTCGGCGTAACGCTCGACCAGGTACTCGATCTCGTCGTCGGCCAGCGCCAGGCCCAGCCGCCGGTTCGCTGCGGCCAGCGCGGCCTGCGGCTCGGCGCCCAGCGCCACGTGCACCAGGTCGCCGGGCGTGCCGCCAAGGAACAAGCCTTGCGCGTCCTCGATCCGCTGCAGCACCGACTGCGTCATCGCGTCATGCAGCACCGCCATGATCGCCGCATGGTCCGGCGCCTCCGCCGCCGGCAACCCGGCCACCTGCCAGGCCAGGCCGCGTTCCACGCGGCGCACGTCGAAACCGGCGCCATGCAGGATGTCGGTGGCCTTGCTCGACCACGGCGAGATCGTGCCCAGCCGCGGCACCACCCACAGCGTGGCGGGCTCGGGCTGCGCGTCCTTCGCCTCCAGCACGGCCAGCAGCCGCTGGCGCAACTCGCCCTCCGGCGCCGTGGCGGCGTCGACGAAATAGACGAACCACGACGCCTGCACGCGCACGCCGCGATGCAGGGCATCCAGGCGGGCATTGAGGCGTTCGAGGCGGAACGGCGAGAGGGCGCTCTGCCCGTCGAGTGCGATCATGCGGGGAACGGCGCTATGCGAGGGAAACGCCTATTCTAACCCATGCTGCAATACGGCATTAAGCCAGCTGCCCCGGCCTTGCGCGGCAGGGCACGGCGGCCTCAGCCGCCCTGCTTCAGCGCCTGCAGCAGCTGTTCCGGAGTCACATAGCCGCCCAGCACGCGGCCGTCCGGGCCGTAGATCGCCGGGGTGCCGTTGACGCCCAGCTTCACGCCCAGGTTGAACTGGTCCTTGACCGGGTTGGTGCAGGTCGCCGGCGCCGGCGCACGGCCTTCCTTCGCGGCGGTGAACGCCGCCTTGCGGTCCTTTGCGCACCACACCGAGACCATCTCGGTGTAGGTCGGCGTGGGCCGCCCGGCGGTGGTCACCACGCCTTCGCGCGGCCACGCCAGGTACTCCACCGCGATGCCTTCCTTGTTGAACGCGGCCACGTGCTCGTGCAGCGCGCGGCAGAAGCCGCAGTTGACGTCGGTGAACACGCTGATCGTGTACTTCGGATTCGGCGGCGCGAACACGATGCGCTCGGACGCCGGCACCTTGGCCAGCTCGGCCTTGCGGAAGCGCGCCCAGGCGTCGTCGCCGAGGTTGCGCTTGCTCTGCAGGTCGAGCACGTCGCCGTGCATCGCATACTTGCCGTCGGTGCTGACGTAGAGCATCTGGCCGGCGGCGATCACCTGGTAGAAGCCCGGCATCGGCGCCGGCTCGATCGAGTCGACCTCGACGTTCGCCGCCAGGCTCTTGATCGCCTGCCGCACCATCTGCTGCGCCGCCGGCGTCACCGCCGGGCCGGCGACCGGCGCCGCATCGTTTTCGGCGGCACACGCACTCAGGGAAAGCCCGCCGATGCACAGCGCCAGCAACAGTTTCTTCAACATCACCAACCTCGTTCGATCCGTGGCCGGCGCGTTCACCGGCGGCAGAGGCGCATTCTCGCACAGGCAGCTGAACGCCATTCGGTGCACGACGCCGCAGAAACCGGCGACCGGCGCCCCGGGTCGATGCTAGATTTCCGCAGCACCGCTGCCCGAAACGGACCGGCAGAACAGCCCGGCCGCGCGCGGCCTTTCCCGACAACCTGAATCGCCCGGCAGAATCCTCGTGATCATTTGCGCCCCCAACGTGCTGACCGCCGAAGAGCTCGGCACGATACGCAGCGAACTCCAGGGCGCCACGTTCGTCGACGGCGCCAGCACGGCCGGCTGGTCGGCACGCGAGGTCAAGAAAAACCTGCAGGTCGACATCGACACCGAAAGCCAGGCCCGGCTGCGGGAGATCGTGCGCAGTGCCTTCCTGCGCAACGCCATGCTGCAGGCGTCGATGCTGCCGTCCGCGATGACGCAGGTCCTGTTCAACCGCTACGACGTCGGCATGCAATACGGCCGGCACGTCGATGCCCCGGTGATGGGCGGCCTGGGCGGCGCGGTGCGCACCGACGTGGCGATCACGGTTTTCCTGTCCGACCCCACGAGCTACACCGGCGGCGACCTGGTGGTGGATACCAACGGCGTGGAATACGGCTTCAAGCTGGATGCCGGCTCCGCCATCGCCTACCCGGCCAACTCCCTGCACCACGTCACCCCGGTCACCCAGGGCACGCGCCATGCCGCCATCATCTGGGTGCAGAGCCAGGTACGCGACGCCGCCAGGCGCGAACTGCTGTGGGACCTGGACAACGCCAAGCGGCAGGTCTTCGGGCGCGAAGGCAAGAGCGCCACCTTCGACGCCATCAGCAAGTCGCACGCGAACCTGCTGCGGATGTGGGCGGAGGTGTAAGACGCTGATGGCGCCGCCACACTCCCCGGCCCAATCAGTATCAAGGGGCATGGCGTGATTCGCTGAATTCCATCACCCCCGCGGATGGTGCTGCGCATGCAGCCGCTTCAGGCCTTCCTTCGCCACCAGGGTGTAGATCTGCGTGGTGCTGAGCGAGCTGTGGCCGAGCAGCATCTGCAGCGCGCGCAGGTCGGCGCCGTGGTTCAGCAGGTGGGTGGCGAAGGAGTGGCGCAGCACGTGCGGCGAGATGCGTTTCGGGTTGATGCCGACCTTCAGCGCGTAGCGCTTCACCAGGGTCCAGAACATCTGCCGGGTCATGCCTTCGCCGCGCTGGCTGAGGAACAGCGCCGGCGGCTGGCGGCCTTTCGCCAGCGCCGGCCGCGCCTCGATCAGATAGGTGCCGATGCGCGCCAGCGCTTCCTCGCCGACCGGCACCAGCCGGTCCTTGCCGCCCTTGCCGGTGACCCGCAGCACGCCCTGGCGCGGGTTCAGCGCGGCCAGCGGCAGCTCCACCAGCTCGGACACGCGCAGGCCGGAGGCGTACATCAGCTCCAGCATCGCGCGATCGCGCAGGCCCAGCGTGGTGCCGGTGTCGGGCGCGCCGAGCAGGCCCTCGATCTCGCGTTCGGCCAGTGCCTTGGGCAGGCTGCGCGGCAGCTTCGGACGCTCGATCAACAGGGTGGGATCGGCGAAGCCCGGCTCGCTGCGGGCGAGGAACGCGTAGTAGCGGCGGAATGCCGACTGCCGCCGCGCGATCGAGCGCACCGCTGCCGGCTGCGCGCCGTGGTAGGCGGAAATGTCCTCGCGCCGCGCGCTGCGCAGGTCGCGCCCGCGTGCGGCGAGCCAGCCGGCCAGTGCGGCCAGGTCACGCCGGTAGGCCTCCAGCGTGCGGTCGGCCAGGCCGTCCTCCGACCACACCCGCTCCACGAACGCGGCGATGCTGCGCTGGTCGGCTTCGGCGATACTGGCGCGGCTCTCTTCCTTCTTCATGCGCCCGCATGCTGGCCATTGCGCGCGCTCTACGCAAGCGACCGACCCACGATGCCGCCTGACCTCATCACTACCGACACTCCCTGTCCGCTGTGGCGCCGCCTGCTGGCGCTGGTCTACGACCTGCTGATCGTGCTGGCGATCGTGATGGTGGTGGGCCTGCTGTGCCAGCTGGCCACCGGCGGCCAGCTGATCCGCACCGGCGCGACGGCGGTGGTGCCGGTGTGGTACCAGGCCCTGCAGGGCGCGGTGGTGGCGGCGTACTTCATCGGCTCGTGGCGGCGCGGCGGGCAGACGTTGGGCATGCGGCCCTGGCGCATCCGGCTCACCCGCGGGGACGGCGGCACGCCGACGCTGCAGCAGGCGCTGATCCGCGTGCTGGTGGCGGCCGCGCCGCTGGCCCTGCTGCTGCTCGAACCGGTGATCGGACTGCGCGCGACGCTGTGGACATGGCTGCTGGTGTGGGCCAGCTGGTTCGCCGTGGCCGCGTTCGACCCGCGCCGGCGCGCGTTGCACGACATTGCCGCCGGCACCGAGATCCGCCTGCTGGGCTGAGCTTCAGGCTTCGCTCAGCACCTGCGCGATTCAATCCGCCGATGCCCATGCCGCGTCCCGCCGAAAGCCGCAGCAACGCCGACCTGATCCGCGCCAACCGCGGCTTCTACGAATCGCTGTGGGCCGGAGCGCAGCTGATCGCACCGGAACGCTTCAACACCTGGCCGCTGCTGCACGAACTGGCCGACGCCGCGCCGCGCCGGCTTGAAGTGGCGCCGGGCCTGCGCCCGCGGCTGCCGCTGCGCGGTACCTGTTTCGTCGACCTCAGCCGTGCCGCGCTGCGGCGCCTGCAGGCTAGCGGTGCCAACGCGGTACACGGCATGATCGGCGCCCTGCCGTGCGCCGACGCCAGCTTCGACCTGGTCTGCGCGCTCGACATCCTCGAACACGTCGCCGACGACGACGGCGCGCTGGCCGAACTGGCCCGCGTGGCCGCGCCGGGCGCCAGCGTGCTGCTGTCGGTGCCGCTGCACCCGGCGGCCTGGACCGCGTTCGACGACTTTGTCGGCCACTGCCGCCGCTACGAACCGCAGCGGATCGTGGCGCTGCTTGCGCGGCACGGCTTCAGCATCGAACACAGTGCGGTGTACGGCATGCAGCCGACGTCCCCGCGCCTGCTCAGCCTTGGCCAGTGGTATCTCACCCACCGGCGCGAGCGCGCAATGTGGTGGTACAACCGGGTGTTCATGCCGCTTGGCCTGCGCTTCCAGAAGCCGCTGCAATGGCGCGCCCGACTCGGCGACACCGCCGGGGTCGACGAACTGCTGCTGCGCTGCCGTTACCAGCCGGTTTCGGCGCCAAGTCACTGATCGGACTGGCAAGCTGCGACTGCGGCATTGCAACACGGGCGGGACAAACGGCGTTAAGATGGCATCTTTCGCTCGCGGCCACCCCTCCGATGCTCTATCAGATCCACGAATGGCAACGCGCGTTCCTCGGCCCGCTGAGCCATTTCGCGCAAGCCGGCGCGCGCATGCTCAACGACACCAGCAACCCGTTCGCACAGATGCCCGGCGCGCAGCGGATGGCCGCCGGCTACGAGTTGGTCCATCGCCTCGGCAAGGATTACGAGAAACCCGCTTTCGGCATCCACACCGCCACCGCGCACGAGCACGAGATCGCGGTGATCGAGCGGGTCGCGCTGGACATGCCGTTCTGCCAGCTGAAGCGCTTCAAGCGCTTCAGCGACGACCCGTCCACCATCGAGAAGATGAAGAACGATCCGGTGGTGCTGGTGGTGGCGCCGCTGTCCGGCCACCACGCCACGCTGCTGCGCGACACCGTGCGCACGCTGCTGCGCGACCACAAGGTCTACGTCACCGACTGGGTCGACGCGCGCATGGTGCCGGCCGCGGCCGGCACGTTCGGACTGGACGACTACATTGCCTATGTCGAGGCGTTCATCCGCCACATCGGCGCGTCCACGCTGCACGTGATCTCGGTCTGCCAGCCGACCGTGCCGGTGCTGGCGGCGGTGTCGCTGATGGCCGCACGCGGCGAGGCCACCCCGCGCAGCATGACCATGATGGGCGGCCCGATCGACCCGCGCTGCAGCCCCACCAGCGTCAACAACCTGGCCACCCACCAGCCGCTGTCCTGGTTCAAGGGCAACGTGATCCACACCGTGCCGCCGAATTACCCCGGCCACGGCCGCGAGGTCTATCCGGGCTTCCTGCAGCACGCCGGGTTCATCGCGATGAACCCTGGGCGCCACCTCAATTCGCACTGGGATTTCTACCAGGACCTGTTGCGCGGCGACCTCGACGACGCCGAATCGCACCGCAAGTTCTACGACGAGTACAACGCCGTGCTGGACATGCCGGCCAAGTTCTACCTCGACACGATCGACAAGGTGTTCCAGCAATTCCTGCTGCCGCGCGGCCTGTGGGACGTGGCCGGCGAGCGGGTGAACCCCGCCGCGATCACGCGCAGCGCCCTGCTCACCATCGAGGGCGAACTGGACGACATCTCCGGCCTCGGCCAGACCGAAGCGGCGCACGACCTGTGCAGCAACATCCCCGCGAAACGCCGCGCACACAAGGTGATCGAAGGCGCCGGCCACTACGGCATCTTCAGCGGCCGCCGCTGGCGCGAAACGGTCTACCCGCAGGTACGCGACTTCATCCGCAAGTTCGACCAAGCCGCCAGCTAGGCGCCCGCAGGTTGCCCGCAAGCTTTGCGCCCGCGGGGGCTCGCCCGCGCCCGGTGGGTCAGCGCAGCCTTCAATCCGAAATCGCCAGCACGCACTCGTCCGCGCCATAGCTGCGGCAGCAGACAGAGAAGATCGACAAGCTGCCCGGCGCGATCGCCGGCCCGAGCAGCCCCTCCAGAAAGCCGCTGAAGAAGGCGCAGCCGGAGTGGCCTTCCGTGCATAGCGGGCTGGCGTGGATGTGCAACTGGTCGCCCTGCTGATCGACCTCGACCAGCGCACGCAGCGCGGGGGTGCCGATGTGCTCGATGGCCGCGCGCAAGTCCCGCCCGACGTCCAGCGCGTACTCGCGCTCGAACAGCCACGCGCCCGTGCGCTGCCCCGCCAGCATGAGCGAGGATTCGCGCGCGCCGTCGGCAACCGCCTGCGCCAAAGCCAGCAAGCACGGCACGATCCGCGGATATTCCGACGGCAGCTCATGCAGCGCCCGCGCGACCGCCGCCTCGTCAGCCGGCAGCGGCACCAGTTCGACGAAGGGCGTCGCGGCCACGCGCGGCGGGACCGACGTCGGCAACATGGGCAGGATGAACTCGAACGCCGACTCGTCCGCCACGATCGATGCCGGAGTGGGTGCCGGTGCGGGTACGAGCGGCGGAGCCGGTGCAGGCCTCGTTTGCGGCCGGGTGGCCGCCTCGGTCATCGCAACCGGCGCCGCGGCCATACCCGCCATGCCGGCACGATGGGCCATGGCGGCAGCGGGAGCGGGAGCCGGTGCGGGCGCGGGAGCAGGCACCGCGGGCGCGGCGACCGGCGCGCCTTTCGACGCGGGAGCCGTCGCCGGGGGGCGGGCAACGGGCGGAACCGTGCGTGCCGGTTCCATCGGTTCGCGCGATGCCGCGAAATGTGCCCGCGTTTCGCCTTCGACGAAGGGAAACGTCTTCACGCTGATGAAGCGCTCGCAGGCGTCCAGCGCTGCCTCGAGCGCCCGCTGCTTGCGCGACGGCCCCTGCACCACCATGGTCAGCAGGATGCCGTGGTGATCCTGCACGAGGCGTTGCCGTTGCAGGCTGAAGCCGCCGGCCAGGACCAGCCGGCCAACCTCTACCAGCAGGCCCTCGCGGCGTGCCGCGAGGCCCTGGATTTCCAGCTCGATCATCATGCCCCCTGCATGCGATGCCGGTGATGTGTGTCGTGCCGCATGCTACGTCAGCCGCTGCGGCAAAACCCGGACGCACGGCCGGAAATTGCGCTTGCACGGGACGGCGCCTTGTGGTGCATGCGGACGGCCAACGAAAAGCCCCGCCGCAGCGGGGCTTTTCATCCGGGCGACGCGGCTGCTTCAGCGCAGGATCGCGGCCGGATCCTGCTTCGCCTTCAGCGCGCCGCACAGCTGGATCGACTCGCCGGTCTGCGCCAGGCCGCGGCCGATGCCGGCGGCGTCCTTTTCGCGGGTCTTGAAGAACGCCTGCAGGCGTTCGTACTCGGCGCTGGAGCAGCCACCGCCGGCCGCCAGCGACGGCAGGCGGCCGCCGGAGAAGCTGCCGGTGCGATCGAGGATCTGCTGGTAGTGTCCAGTGAACCACGTCCACATCGCATCGCGCTGGGCCAGCGTGTCGCGACCGCCGCGCAGCAGCATGCCCATCTCGCCGACCTTCACTGGCTTGGTCAATGCGAAGTTGCGCACCTGCTCGGCCAGCGCAGGATCTTCCACGCTGGCCAGGCCACCGAGGATGCCGTTGCGCAGGGCCGCGTCGCTGGTCTTCGGCAGTTCGGCGATCAGCGCATCGACCACGCTCTTGCCGTGTTCCTGCACCGCCACGCCCAGCGCATCGCCGAGCAGGTCGGGATCGGCGGCAGCCAGGTTCAGACGGCCATCGGCGCCCGGCTTGAGCGCGGCCTCACCTTGCTTGAGCAGGGCCGCACGCACCTGCGGCAGCTTGAAGTCGAACGCCAGCGAGCCGGCCAGGCTGCTGCGCATCAGCGCATCGTCTTCCGGCTCGTTCGCCTTGCGCTGGTAGCCGAGCTGCTCCAGCCGCGGCAGGTAGGCCGCCTTTGCCCACTCGGCCAGACGGGCGCGCTGCGCATCGTTGGCGGCGATGCGATGGTAGAGCTGCGCCGCCTGGTCCAGCGGCACGGTGGCCACTTCGCGGATTTTCGAACCGGCCAACGGCTGCAATGCAGCCAGCATGTCGCCGGCATCGATGTCGCCATGACGGAAGCTGGCGCCGATCGCGTCGGCGTAGGCGAGTTGCTCGGCATCGCTGAGCTTGCCGATCTGCTTGACCAGCCCGCCCAGTTCCGACTTGTCGAGGCTGAAGCGGTAATAGCCGCTGGCGTTCGCGTTCGGCATGATCCAGGTCGGCTTGCTGGCGCCGGCCAGCACCATCGAGCCGGTCGCCTTGTCGAGCATCTCGCAAGCCACCTTGCTGGATGGTGCTCCATCTTTGCCGCTGGCGGCAGTGCCGTAGCGGACGCATACCGGCACGCCCCAGATGCGCTGCGGATCGCCGCTGCTGCCGAGCGGCAGGTAGCGGCTCTGGCTCAGCTGCAGCACGGTCTGGCCGTTTTTCTGTTCCAGCTTCGTCGCCACGTACGGCACGCCGGACTGGTCGAGGAAGCTCTTGAACGCATGCTTGAACGCATCGCCCTTGTCCGCCGCGGTGGCGATCGCCGAGACCAGGTCGTCGGCGGTGGCGTTGCCGTACTTCTGGCTCTGGATGTACGCGCGCATGCCCTTCTGGTAGGTCGGCTCGCCCACGTAGTTCTCGAACATGCCGATGACGCTGGCACCCTTCTGGTAGGTGATGCCGTCGAACGCGGTCATGATGTCGCCGTTGCCGGTGATCGGCTGGCGGATGCTGCGCGCGCTGACCAGGCTGTCGTTGTTCATCGCGCCCTGGCCGCCGCGCACGCGGTCGAGGTCGGCGCGGTATTCCGGGTGCACCTGCATGGTCACCTTCTGCTGCATCCAGGTGGCGAACGCCTCGTTGAGCCAGATGTCGTTCCACCATTCGGTGGTGACCGTGTCGCCGGTCCACTGGTGCGCCAGCTCGTGCGCGTTGACGTTGAACGAGCCGCGCACGTTGCGCGCCGGCGAATCCTTGTCGAGCAGCAGCAGCCAGTCGCGGAACGTGACCAGGCCGGGGTTCTCCATCGCGCCAGCCTCGAAGTCCGGCGCCGCCAGCAGGTCGAGCTTGTCGAACGGATAGCCGAAGCCGTAGTAGTTCTCCAGCGCATGAATGATGCTCGGCGTCTCGCCCAGCACGTGTTCCATGCGGTGGCCCTCGCCCTTGGCTGCGATGCCGCGCAGTTGCAGCGGCTTGACGCGATACGCGGTCGGCGAGATGTCCGGGCCGGCGACGATGTCCCACGGACCGACCGCGAACGCGACCAGGTAGGTCGGCAGCGGCAGCGTCTGCGCGAAGGTCACCGTCTTCCAGCCCCTGCCGGCCGGCGCCTCCTTCACCTGCTGCGTGTTCGCCACCACGTTCTCGTGCTCGGGCACGGTGATGGCGATGTCGAACGGCGTCTTGAAGCCCGGCTCGTCGAAGCCGGGGAAGGCGAAGCGCGCGCTGATCGGCTCCATCTGCGTCATCGCGTACGGCTGGCCCTTGGCGGTGACCTTGTACAGGCCCTGCAACTGCTGGTTGAGCGGCGCGCTGTACTCGACCTTCACGGTCAGCTGCTGCGGCTTCAGCGTGCGGCCGAAATCCACCCGCGCCACGCCGGCCTTCGGGTCCACCGCCACGTACTTGCCGGCGTGCGCCTTGCCGGCGGCGTCGGTGACGATCACCTTCGACACCTTCAGCCCGGCGCCGTCCAGCCACAGGTGGTCGGAGGCCTGGGTCAGCTTGACCTTGATCGTGGTGGTGCCGGAGAAATCCTGCTGCGCCGGATCGACCTTGAACGCGAGCTGGTACGACTGCGGCACCGCCCAGCCCGGCAGCCGGCCCTGCGGCGCCTGGTCGGCGGTGGCGGCGAACGCGCCGCCGCAGCAGGTGGCCAGCGCGGTAAGCAGGAGAGGACGGGCGAGTCGTCGCATGAGGATTTCTCTGGCGTGGGGAAAACCTCAAGCTAGAGCCGGCATGACCTCCGACCCAGTGCCAGAAGGCATGCCCGCCGCGCGGCCGGCGCCGTCTGCGACAGCACCCAAAGAAAAACCGGCGATGAAGCAAACTTCATCGCCGGCCGGAAAGCCCGCGCGCCGCGGGGGAAGAGGGAGGGAACTCCGACGCGCGGGGGATCGCCGGTGCAGCGTAAGGCGCCCGCTTGCATTGCTCCAATTGATTGTTACCATCCCTGTCATAGCGTATGGCTATTGCCAAGCCGGGACGATCCATGAACCTGCGCGATCTCCAGTACCTGGTGGCCCTGGCCGAACACCGGCACTTCGGCCGCGCCGCGGATGCCTGCTTCGTCAGCCAGCCCACCCTGTCCACCCAGATCAGGAAGCTGGAGGAAGAACTGGGCGTGCCGCTGGTCGAACGCACCCCGCGCAAGGTGCTGCTGACCGAGGTCGGCCGCGACATCGCCATCCGCGCACGCGACGTACTCAACGGGGTCGAGCAGATCCGCAGCGTGGCCCGCCGCACGCTGGACCCGGAATCGGGCACGGTGCGGCTGGGCATCTTCCCCACCTTGGGCCCGTACCTGCTGCCGCATGCCCTGCCGCTGGTGCGCCAAGCCTTCCCCCGGCTGGAACTGCTGCTGGTCGAGGAAAAGACCGAGGCGGTGCTGCGCCTGCTGCGCGAGGGCAAGCTGGACGCCGGCATCCTCGCCCTGCCGCTGCACGAGGACAGCCTGCACAGCGAGTTCCTGTTCGAGGAACCGTTCCTGCTGGCGGTATCGGGCGAACATCCGCTGGCGCACAGGCAGGGCCAGCTGAAACTGGCCGACCTGTCCAACCAGAACCTGCTGCTGCTGGAAGACGGCCATTGCCTGCGCGACCAGGCGCTGGAGGTATGCCATCTTGCCGGCGCCGTCGAGCGCAGCGGCTTCCGCGCCACCAGCCTGGAGACGCTGCGGCAGATGGTGGCGGCGAACGTCGGCATCACCCTGCTGCCGGTCACCGCGGTGAAGCCGCCGGTGGCACCGCTGGACAACCTGCACCTGATCGAGTTCAAGGGCCATCCGCCAAGCCGGCGTGTCGCCATGGTCTGGCGCAAGAGCTCGGCGATGGCCGACTTCCTGAAGCGGCTGGCTGCGGTATTCCGGCAGTTGCCGGCCGACCTGCTGAACCCGCACACGGCCGCCACGCCCGCGCCGCCGGCGAAGCCCGTGCGCGCCGCGCGCAAGGCCGCGCCCCGATAGCTGCGGGCTATCCGCCCGATCCAGACAATCAATTTCACCGGCAACCCACCGCGCGCTAGGCTCGGCCGGTCACGACCATGAAGGCCGCACGCGCAACCCCTCCCAGCCCAACGCCACGAGGTGATGTCATGAGCAACCTGAAAGGCTCCAAGACCGAGCAGAACCTGAAAGACGCCTTCGCCGGCGAGTCGATGGCGAACCGCCGCTACCTGTACTTCGCCGCCAAGGCCGACGTCGAGGGCTACAACGACATTTCCGCGGTGTTCCGCTCCACCGCCGAAGGCGAGACCGGCCATGCCCACGGCCACCTGGAATACCTCGAGGCGGTGGGCGACCCTGCCACCGGCCTGCCGTTCGGCGGCACCCAGCTGAACCTGAAGAGCGCCATCGCCGGCGAGACCCACGAATACACCGACATGTACCCGGGCATGGCCAAGGCCGCGCGTGAGGAAGGCTTCGAGGAGATCGCCGACTGGTTCGAGACCCTGGCCAAGGCCGAACGCTCGCACGCGAACCGCTTTACCAAGGCGCTGGGCGACATGGCCTGAACGCGGCCGCCTGCTCCTGGCCGTCATCCCGGCGAAAGCCGGGATGACGGATCGCAGGCGTTGACGCTGCCTGACCCGACCTGTTCCAGCCCGCGGGGAGAACACGATGGCCGACCCCATCCACGAAACGCGCGAAGGCAACCTCGACGCACCCACACGCCATCCGCTGGGCCAGCACGAGCCCGCTTTCTGGGACGCCACGGCGCTGGAAGCGGAGATGGAGCGCGTGTTCAACATCTGCCACGGCTGTCGCCGCTGCGTCAGCCTGTGCCACGCCTTCCCCACCCTGTTCGACCTGGTCGACGCGTCGGCGACGATGGAGATCGACGGCGTCGACAAGGCCGACTACCCGAAGGTCACCGAGCAGTGCTACCTGTGCGACCTGTGCTACCAGACCAAGTGCCCGTATACGCCGCCGCACCCGTGGAACGTGGATTTCCCGCACCTGATGCTGCGCGCCAAGGCGGTGGCGTTCGAGCGTGACGGCGCGCCGTTGTCGTCGAGGATCCTGTCCAGCACGCGCACCGTGGGCAAGCTCGCCTCGATCCCGGTGGTGGTGCAGGTGGTCAACGCCGCCAACCGCAACCCGGCCGCGCGCCAGCTGCTGGAAAAGACCCTGGGCGTCGACGCGAACGCGCGCGTGCCCGAGTACCACTCGCCCACCGCGCGCAAACGCCTGCGCGACCTCGACGGCAGCGGCGAAGCGGTGCCCGCCGGCCGCACGCGCGGCAAGGTCGCGCTGTTCGCCACCTGCTATTGCGACCACTCCGACCCGGCAGTGGTCGAAGACCTCGCCGCGGTGCTGGCGCACAACGCGATCCCGACCAAGCTGGTCGAACAGGAAAGCTGCTGCGGCATGCCCAAGCTGGAGCTGGGCGACCTGCAGACGGTGACGAAGTACAAGCAGCGCAACATCCCGGTGCTGGCGAAGATGGCGCGCGAAGGCTGGGATTTCACCGCGGCGATCCCGTCCTGCGTGCTGATGTTCAAGCAGGAGCTGCCGCTGATGTTCCCCGATGACGCCGAGGTGGCGCTGGTACGCGAACGCTTCTTCGACCCGTTCGAGTACCTGGCCGAACGGCACAAGGCCGGCCTGCTCGAGACCGACTTCAAGACGTCGCTGGGCAAGGTCGCCTGGCAGGTGCCCTGCCACCAACGCGTGCAGAAGATCGGCCCGAAGACGCGCGAGATCCTGCAACTGGTGCCGGACACCGAGATCACCACCATCGAGCGCTGCTCCGGCCACGACGGCACCTACGGCGTCAAGCACAAGACCTACGCGCTCTCGCGCAAGCTGGCCAAACCGGTGGAGAATCGCGTCGAGCAAGCCAACCCCGACCACTTCACCAGCGACTGCCCGATGGCCGGCGGCCACATCGCCCACGGCCTCGGCGACCAGCCGGCGGCGGAGCATCCGTTGAGCCTGCTGCGCAAGGCCTACGGAATCTGAGCATGGACAAACTCACCCGCGCCGACCTGCTCGGTCTGGAAACCTACGCGCAGCAGCGCGGCGAGTTCCGCACCCGCGTGATGGCGCACAAGAAGCAGCGCACGGTGCACCTCGGCGAGCACCTCACGCTGATCTTCGAGGACCGCCTGAGCATCCAGTACCAGGTGCAGGAGATGCTGCGCATCGAGCGCATCTTCGAGGCCGCCGGCATCCAGGACGAGCTGGACGCCTACAATCCGCTGATCCCCGACGGCAGCAATCTCAAGGCCACCATGCTCATCGAGTACCCCGACGCCGAACAGCGCAAGCGCGAACTGGTGCGCCTGCGCCACCTCGAGCACGCGATCGCGCTGACCGTGCACGGCCACGCCCCGGTCGCCGCCATCGCCGACGAGGACATGGAGCGCAGCAACGAGGAGAAGACCGCCGCGGTGCATTTCCTGCGCTTCGAACTCGACGCGGCGATGATCGCGGACTGGCGCTCCGGTGCGCCGGTCGCGCTGGCCTCGACGCTGCAGGCGCTGCCGGTCGAGGCGACGCTGGCCCCGCAGCAGCACCGCATGCTGGCGGCGGATTTCGCCTGAGCATGCGCAAACTCCTCGTCGCGGCACTCCTGCTGCTAGTGCTGCTGGGCGTGTTGCGGCACCGCCAGCATCTTCCGCTGCAGCCCGAACCCGGCGTACTCGCCGCCGAAGTACCGGTGCAGGTCGATCTCGACCACGGCGCGCAGCTGCAGCGTGGCGACGTCACCCTGACCACCCGCGCCCACTTCGACATCACCGCGCGCGTGCTGTCGCGCAAGGACTACGCGCGGAGCACCGACGGCGAACTGGTCCCGCTCGATCTCGCGCTCGGCTGGGGCCGCATGTCCGACAGTGCGGTGCTGGACAAGATCGACATCCGCCAGTCCGACCGCTTCTACTACTGGCACGTCGAGGCCTTCCCGATCCCGCGCCGCGAGATCGAGACCTCCAGCGCGAACATGCACATGATTCCCGCCGACCCCGACGTGAAACGCCAGCTCGACCAGGTGCGCCCCGGCCAGCTGGTGCACCTCGAAGGCTTCCTGGTCGACGCCAGCCGTCCCGGCGGCTGGCACTGGAACACCTCGCTGAGCCGCGACGACACCGGCGCGGGCGCGTGCGAGCTGGTCTACGTCGAACGGGTCGACGCCGCGGCGCCATGAGCCATCGGGCCCAGAGCCTGTTCGAGATCTCAGTAACGCAGCAGGCTGTGCAGCGACTTGCCCGCCGGCCAGCGGCTGCGCCCCTGCAGCACGGGCAGTTCGATCACCACGCTGGCGCCGAGCAGCTCGGCGCCGAGGCCACCGACCAGCGCCGCAGCCGCCGCCAGTGTGCCGCCGGTGGCCAGCACGTCGTCGGCCAGCAGCACGCGCTCGCCCGGCCGGAACGCACCGCGTTGCACCTGCAGCTGGTCGCTGCCGTATTCCAGCTGGTAGTCCACGCTCGCCACCGGCGGCGGCAGCTTGCCGGGTTTGCGCAGCGGCACGAAGCCGGCGTGCAGCTTCTGCGCCAGCGCGGCGCCGAAGATGAAACCGCGCGCCTCGATGCCGCACACCGCCTGCACGCCGCTGCCCTGCCACGGCTCAGCCAGTGCGTCGATGCAGCGGGCGAAGCTGCCGGCATCGGCCAGCAGCGGGGCGACGTCGCGGAACATCACGCCGGGGCGGGGAAAATCGGGAACGGCGCGGATCAGTGCGGCAAGGTCTTGCATGGGGTTCCCAGGGCGAAGGCGCGCGGCTCAGCAGGGCGCGGCCAGCGGATCGTCCGGCAGCGCGTCGCCGATCGCCTGCCGCGCCTCGACCAGCCGAGCCTCGACCTCGGCCACAATGCGGCCAGCCTCGGCCAAGCTGGATGCGGGCACCATCACCGCGATGTAATCCATCGCCGGCAACTGGCCAACCCCGCCGGTGAGGTACTCGCCGGCGATGAATGCCGGGATGCCGGCCGCCTCCAGCGCATCCTTGACCAGATGGGCATCGAACAGGTTCTCGGCGCGGTAGGCGGTGTGCATGCCCGCACGCTAACCCGCCCCGCTGCGCGGGGCAAGACTCCCGGCGGCGGTGGCGGCGACAAGGTAAACTTGCCTGTTTCCGCCACCGCTTGCGAGCCCGAGCCGATGCCGACCGAGAACCCCGCCAACGCACCCGCCCCTTCGACGGCCACCGTGCAGCAGGCGGCTCCCCATCAGGACTTCATCCGGCAGATCGTGCGCGACGACCTCGCCGCGGGCAGGCACAGCACGATCCACACCCGCTTCCCGCCAGAACCGAACGGCTACCTGCACATCGGCCACGCCAAGGCGATCTGCCTCTCCTTCGGCATCGCCCGCGAATTCAACGGCTGGTGCAACCTGCGCCTGGACGACACCAACCCGGGCAAGGAAGACCCCGAGTTCGTGCAGGGCATCAAGGACGACGTGCGCTGGCTGGGCTACGACTGGCACGAGCTGCGCCACGCTTCGGACTACTTCGACGTGTTCTACCGCGCCGCGCTCAAGCTGGTCGAGGACGGCCTGGCCTACGTCGACGACCTTTCCGCCGAGGAGATGCGCGCCTACCGCGGCACGCTGACCGAGCCGGGCCGTCACTCGCCGTACCGCGAGCGCAGCGTGGAGGAAAACCTCGACCTGTTCCGCCGCATGCGCGAGGGCGAGTTCGCCGACGGCAGCAAGACGCTGCGCGCAAAGATCGACATGGCCTCGGGCAACATCAACCTGCGCGACCCGGCGCTGTACCGCATCCGCAAAGTCACCCACCAGAATACCGGCGATGCCTGGCCGATCTACCCGATGTACGACTTTGCGCACGCGCTGTCCGACGCGATGGAAGGCATCACTCACTCGCTGTGCACGCTGGAGTTCGAGGATCACCGCCCGCTGTACGACTGGTGCGTGGACAAGGTGGACCTGCCGAACCATCCCGAGCTGTGGCAGTCGGTGGTCGCCGCAGGCCTGGAGGCGAAGCCGGCCAAGCCGCGCCAGATCGAGTTCTCGCGGCTGAACCTTTCCTACTGCATCACCAGCAAGCGCAAGCTGGCGCAACTGGTCGGCGAGCATCATGTGGACGGCTGGGACGACCCGCGCATGAACACTCTGCGCGGCCTGCGCCGGCGCGGCTTCACGCCGGCCGGGCTGCGCCTGTTGATCGAGCGCGTGGGCGTCAGCAAGCAGAACAGCGTGATCGACTACGCGGTGCTGGAAAACTGCATCCGCGAGGATCTGGACGCCACCGCGGCACGCCGGATGGCCGTGCTCGATCCGCTGAAGCTGGTGCTCACCAACCTGCCGGCAGGCCACGAGGAAACGCTGGTCTTCCCGAACCACCCCAAGGACGAGAGCTTCGGCACGCGCGAGGTGCCGTTCGCCCGCGAGCTGTGGATCGAGCGCGACGACTTCGCCGAAGTGCCGCCGAAGGGCTTCCACCGGCTGAAGCCGGAGGGCGAAGTGCGCCTGCGCGGCGTCGGCATCGTGAAGTGCGTCGAGGTCGTCAAGGACGCCGACGGCCAGGTGGTCGAGCTGCGCTGCACGCTCGACCCGGAAACCCGCCACGGCCTGCCCGGCGCCGACCGCAAGGTGAAGGGCACCATCCACTGGGTCAGCGCGACGCACGCGGTGGCCGCCGAGGTGCGCCTGTACGACCGCCTGTTCAGCGTGCCCGCGCCGGACAGCGAGGAGGACGGCAAGAGCTGGCTCGACCACGTCAACCCCGAGGCCAAGCGCGTGGTGCAGGCGTGGCTGGAACCGGCCGCCGCCGGCGTCGAGCCGGAGCAGCGCTTCCAGTTCGAGCGGCTCGGCTACTTCGTCGCCGACCGCGTCGACCACCGCACCGACGCGCCGGTATTCAACCGCACGGTGACCCTGCGCGACGTCTGGGCCAGGCCCGCCGGCCAGTAAGCAGATCGGCCCACGAACGGAGCGAAGGCATGCTGCCGCTGCAAATCCATCTCACCCTGCCGCCGTGGATCGGCGACGTCGCCGACACCAACCGGCGCTACCACAGCGACGAGGAGCGCGTCGGCCTGGCGATCGAGCTGTCGCGGCACAATGTGGATCGCGGCGGCGGCGGCCCGTTCGGCGCGGCCGTGTTCAACAGCCACAGCGGCCGGCTGGTCGCGGTCGGCGTCAACCGCGTGCTGCCGCAGAGCTGCTCGGTCGCGCACGCCGAGATGATGACGATCATGATCGCGCAGCAACGCCTGAGCCGGCACCGGATGAACGAGGACGGCGGCCATTACGTGCTGGCCAGCAGTTCGCAACCCTGCTGCCAGTGCTACGGCGCCACCGTGTGGGCCGGCGTCGACGAGCTGCTGATCGGCGCGCGATCGGAAGACGTCGAGGAACTCACCGAGTTCGACGAGGGCCCGTTGCCGGCCGACTGGGTCGGTGAACTGCAGCGTCGCGGCATCGCGGTACGTCGCGACATCCTGCGCGAGCAGGCGCGCGAGGTACTGGCCGCCTACGGCGCCAGCGGCCAGCCGTATTGAGCCGCTGGCGCGCCGCGCTGCCGCTGGTCCTGCTGGTGCTGGCCGGCATCGTGCTGTTCGCCTCCGGCTCGCTGCATCAGCTGAGCCCGCACCAGCTGGTGGCGCACCAGGCCGAGCTGCACACACAGATCGCCAGCCACCCGTGGCTGACCCGGCTGGCCTTCATCGGGCTGCTGACGCTGACCGTGGCCACCGGCCTCCCCGGCACCATCGTGGTGATCCTGGCCGGCGGCTTCGCCTTCGGCGTGGTCGACGCCACCGTATGCTCCTCGATCGGCCTGACCCTGGGTTCGCTGGTGCTGTACCTGGCCAGCCGCTACGCCTTCGGCGCCGGCAGCCGGCAGCCGCCGGCCATGGTGGCGAAACTGCACCACGGCTTCGAACGCCACCCGGTGAGCTACACCCTGTTCCTGCGCTTCGTGCCGGTGGCGCCGTTCGGCCTGGTCACCATCTGCCTGGCCTGGCTGCGCTGCCCACTGTGGCTGTTCCTCGGCGCCAGCTGGCTGGGCGGCACCGTCTCGCTGATCTTCGAAACCTCGATCGGCGCCGGCCTCGGCGACGCCATGGCCATGAGCCAGGGCGGCAGTTTCGGCATCGGCCTGTTCCTGCACCGCGAAGTACTGCTGCCGCTGGGCGCGATCGCCCTGCTCGCCCTGCTGCCGTTGCTGGTCGAACGCCTCACCCGGCGGCGCCGGCAGGGCACCCGACGCTCCGGCTGAGCGCAGGGCGACCGGCCCCGGCCCGGGGATGCAACCCGGCGCCCGGATGCCCGCGGGCATCCGATCCCCACCGGCTTCGAACGTCCCTGCCCGGGCAAGGACGACCTGCTTTCGGGGCCCGACCGAAAGTTCATGCGCAGGACCGGCAGCGCCGTCGGACGCGCGCCCATCGGCAAATTGACTTTGATGGGGCGACATTCCCTATTGCCACCAGGCATGGCGTCAGCCCGTGACCCAGCACACGGACGGAGTTGTCGGTCAACTGAAACAATACCGGCAACCCTAGGGGGGAAATATGCCAGTTGCGATCCACACCGGCCGACGGTTCGCGTCACTGCCGCGCAGTTATCCGCGTCAAGCGCAGGGCGTGCCGCACTTGCGGGGTTTCACCCTGATCGAGCTGATGATCACGGTGGCGGTCATCGCCATCCTCGCCGCGATCGCCGTGCCCAGCTACTTCCAGTACACCCTGCGCTCCAACCGCTCGGCGGCCGAGAGCGTGATGCAGGAAATCGCCAGCGCGCAGGAACGCTACATGGTCGACGCCCGGCAGTTCGCCGGCAGCCTGACGACGCTCGGCTACAGCGTGCCCAATACTGTGGACCCCAACTACAAAATTGACATGGTGGCTAGCGCGGCTTCCGCCTCGGGTGGCACGGGGCCGGACTACACCATCACGGCCACGCCGAAAAACAGCCAGGTTCGCGACACGGGCTGCGCCACGCTCACGCTCAAAGGCGACGGCAGCAAGCTCGCCAGTACCGGCGCCACGAACTGCTGGAAATGAGCCATGCGCACATCACGTAGCCGCGGCTTCACACTGGTCGAGATGCTGGTCACCCTGGCCATCTTCGCCGTGCTGCTGATGATCGCCATTCCCTCGATGCGGCCGTTCCTGCAATCGCAAAGCGTCAAGAACGCCTCGATGGACATCAATTCCACGGTGGCGCTGGCGCGCAGCGAGGCGATCAAGCGCAACGCCACGGTCGACGTGACGGCCAACAACGCGGCCGACTGGAGCCAGGGCTGGGTGGTCAGCCAGACGGCCGCCAACGTCATCCGCAAGCAGCCCGCCCTCGCCAATATCGTCATCACGCCATCCAGCGGGAGCTTCAGCTTCAGCGGCAACGGCCGGATGACCGGCACCGGCGCCACGTTCACGATCAAACCCGTCAACAAGGCCGGCTCGCAGCCGCTCTGCCTCACCGTCGCGGTGGGTGCCACCGGCCGGGTCGAATCCACCAAGGTCACCTGCCCATGAAGAACCAGACCGGCATGATGCTGATCGAGGCGCTGGTGTCGCTGGTCATCGCGGCGATCGCCTTGCTCGGCACCGTCACCCTGATGGCGAAATCCACGCGCAGCGAGATGGAGTCGTACCAGCGGGTGCAGGCACTGACCCTGGTGCAGGACATGGCCTCGCGCATCAACGCCAACCGGCAGGTCGCCGCGTGCTATTCGAACGGCGCCACCGGCCTCAGCACGACCACCACCCCGCTGCCGGTCTGCGCCACGGGTTCGGCGACCCAGATCGCCACCGCCAACGCCGATCTCGCCGCGTGGAAAAACACCCTGCTCGGCTCCAGCGAAGTTTCCGGCACCTCCAAGGTCGGCGCCATGATCGGCGCCGTGGGCTGCATCGACCAGGTCGACGCCGCCAATCAGATCTATCGCGTCAGCGTCGCCTGGCAGGGCCTGATGCCCACCGCCATACCCGTCCTGACGTGCGGGAAGGCCTCGATCGGCAACACCAACCTGCGGCGCGTGATCAGCGTCCAGATCCAGATCGCCAACCTCACGACGACATGATGACTCCTCGCGCCCACGGCCAGCCCATGTCGCATGCCCGCCAGCAGGCGGGCATGTCCCTGATCGAGTTGATGATCGCCATCGCCATCGGCCTGGCGCTGCTGGCCGGACTCAGTTCGCTGTACGTGTCCACCAGCAAGGCCCGGACGGAGTTCAACAAGACCTCCGAACAGGTCGAGAACGGCCGCTTCGCCCTGCAATCCATCACCCGCGACATCGAGATGGCCGGCTTCTACGGGCGCGCCAGCCAGCTGATTGCCACCTCCAGCTACGCCCTGCCGGACCCCTGCGCCGCGGCGCCGGCCTCGATGGGTTTCAGCACCACGCCGACCGTCACCGTTCCGCTCCCGGTGTACGGGCCAGCGTTGGCCGCCACCGTGCTCCCATGCCTGGCGACCACCTTGCCGAACAGGGCCACGGGCGCGGAAGTCCTCACCGTCAGCTACGTCGCCGGCACCACCACCGCCGCTGCCAACGGTACCGATTACTACGTGCAACGGTCAGGCTGCGAGACGGACAGCGTGCCGCTGGTCTACAGCAAGACCGCCGCCGATTTCACCCTGCACAACAAGGCCGCCGTTGCCGGCGGCACCTGCAGCACCAGCAGCGCTGCCGAGCTGCGCAAGTACGTCATGCGCAGCTACTACGTGGCCACCTGCGACGTGTGCAGCGGCGCCGGCGCCGACACCACGCCGACGCTGAAGATGGCCGAGTTCGTGAACGGCACGATCCAGACCTCCTCGCTGGTCACCGGCATTGAGGACGTGCACTACAGCTACGGCATGGACCTCGACAACAACGGCTCGCCGGACTGCTACGCCGACAACCCGTCCGACACCAGCGCCGTGCCGGCGGCCTGCGCCACCGCGGCGACGGCTGCCTCCTACGCATGGACCGCGTCGGCCACCGCCAACTGGGCCAACGTCGCCGCCGTGCGCATCAACCTGCTTTCGCGCAACCTCGACAGCACCGCCAGCTGGACCGACACCCGCACCTACGCCCTGGGCCGCGCCGCGGCGAACGGCCCGTACGGCGACCACTACAAGCGACACATCTACGGTACCGTCGCCCGCATCTGGAACACCGGCGGCCTGAGGGAGAACCAGTGATGAAGACCTCTCCGTCCCGCGCCTCACAACGCGGCTTCACCCTGGTGATGACGCTGATCTTCCTGGTCATCTTCATGCTCTTCGCCATTTCCATGGTCAGTTCGAGCATGATCAACACCAAGGTCGCCGCCAACCAGCAGTACCGGCTGGAAGCCGGCACCGTGGCACAACAGGGCATCGAGCAGGTGATGAGCCAGCCGTTCATCCGGCTGCCGATCACCACCACCACCCCCGTGCGGGTCGACGTCAACGGCGACGGCAGCACGGATTTCACGGCGCAGGTCGCCCCTCCGGTCTGCCTGGACAGCAAGGTGATCCCGAACGCAACCCTGCCGGTGGGCGATGTGTGCAAGGTGCCCAACAATCCCAACGGCAACCTGATCCTGCCCGGTCCGTCCTCGTCGGTGTCTCCTCCGCCGGCAGCGCCCTCGATGTGCTCGGCGACGGATTGGGACATCCAGTCCAGCGTCACCGACCCGAGCAACACCGCCGTCGCGCTCACCGTGCACCAGGGCGCCTCCGTACAGGTGCCGATCGGCACGCCCTGCCCCTATTAACCTCGCATCCGTCCCCGCGGAGTAGCCGCCATGTCACACGCACGCTCCAACCTGAACCGCCGGTTGCGCATCTTCGCCCTGATCGCCGCGGCGCTGACGCTGCCAGGCATGGCCAGCGGCGAGGACATCGACCTGTACACCGGCAACGCGATCAATGGCGGGCAGCCGAACGTGCTGCTGGTCATGGACAACGCGGCGAACGGCAATTCCGCCACCACGATAGCCCCCGGCAGCAACTGCCCCACCTGGATCGCCTCCAATCCCAAGGCGCATGACTTTGAGGCATGCGCGCTTTACAACATGATCGGCTCCATCGGGGCTCCGACCAGCGCGCTGAACGGCCAGGTCAACATGGGCCTGATGATGTTCAACGGGGCCAATGGCGGGTTGTTCTTCTATCCGAACCCCTCGCCGACGCCGCCCGGCCCCCTGCCCCTGCTGGACACCACCCGTGCCGCCACCTTCCAGAGCGCGATCGCCGGCACGCCCGGCGGCGGAACCGGCCCCGGTACGGCGGCCGTCAGTACCAACTCGAACAATCTCGACGAATCGATGGAGGAGGCCTGGGCTTTCTTCACCGGCACCACCGGTCTGTCGGGGACCAAGTACACCACGCCGATCAACAACGCCTGCCAGAAGAATTTCATCATCTACCTGGCCAATGTGAGCGGCAGCAATGCCCCCAAGACCGCCAACAGCGTCACGTCGGCACAAACGACGCTGGCCACGGCCATGGGCGTCCCCGCCAGCACCAACCCCATGTCGCCGCCGATGATTCCGCTGAACCCGACGGGTGACCAGCAGAACTGGGGCGACGAATGGGCGAAGTTCATGTACCAGTCCGACCTGTCCGGTATTTCCGCCTCGGTCGAGCACAACCCGCAGAACATCATCACCTACACCATTGCCGTTTCGAATGGCTGCGAGGCCACGCAGCAGAAATGCGTTGATCACATCAACCTGATCAAGAGCATGGCCGCCAATGGCGGCGGCAAGTACTTCTACGTGAGCGCAGGTGATGTGAGCGGCCTGATCGAGGCACTGACCACGATCCTCAACGAAGTGCAGGCGACCAACAGCGTATTTGCCTCGGTGAGCCTGCCGGTCGCCGTGAACGCCCAAGGTACCTCGCTCAACCAGGTTTATGTCGGCATGTTCCGTCCGGATGCCACCGCCGCGCCGCGCTGGGCGGGCAACCTCAAGCAGTACCAGCTCGGCTACGACAGCAACAACGACGTGGTGCTGGACGACTCGCTGGGCAACCCGGCGATCAGCAACGCCGGCACCGGCTTCATTTCACCCACCGCGCTCAGCTTCTGGACCGCAGACCACCAGACCGGTACCCCGCGCGACGGCCCGTTCACCATCACCGCCAGCGGCTATAGCAGCAGCATCGTCGCCAACTGGCCGACCAATGGTTTCTGGGTCAACCACTCGACCGGCGCGGGCGGCGCCTTCGATGCCCCGGATGGCGAGGTCGTCGACAAGGGCGGCGTGGCCGCAATGATCCGCGCGGACTACCTCACCGACCAGTCGACGCGGGTGATCTACACCTGCACCAGCGTGGGCGGCTGCCCCACCTCCGGCACGCTGCCCACGTTCGACGCCACCACGCTGGCCGGCAACAGCCTGTTCGGCACCAGCTCGACCACGACCCCCACCACCACCGACCTGATCAACTGGATCCGCGGCACGGACAACAACACCGGTACCGGTGCCGAGAGCCCGGCCGGGCCGGGCAGCCCGGTCACCGTTCGGCCGTCCGTCCACGGCGACGTGCTGCATTCGCGGCCGGCGGTCGTCAACTACGGCGGCTCCATCGGCATCGTGGCGTTCTACGGTTCCAACGACGGCCTCTTCCACGCCGTCAACGGCAACAAGGATGCCACCGCGCCCGGCGTCATCAAGATGACCAGCGGACGACTGGTGCGCCCAGGCGGCGAACTGTGGTCGTTCATCGCCCCCAATTTCTTCAGCAGATTCCAGCGCCTGTACAACAACAGCCCGCTGCTTACGCTGGGCGCCGCCAGCGGCAGCGGCAAGCCCTACTTCTTCGACGGCACCACCACGGTCTATCAGGACCTGCGCAACGCCGCCAGCCCGAAGACCTACATCTACGTCACGGCGCGCCGCGGCGGCCGGCTGATCTACGCGTTCGACGTGAGCGACCCGCTCCAGCCACCGATTTTCTTGTGGAGCAAGACCAACGCCGACATCCCCGAACTCGGCCAGACCTGGTCGCAACCCAAGCTGGCGCTGGTCAAGGGCCACACTGACCTCAGCAGCGGCAATCCCATCCCGGTGGTCGTCATGGGCGGTGGCTACGACACCGCCGAGGATACGGATCCGGTCGCCACAGCCGACACCATGGGGCGCGCGATCGTGGTGCTGGATGCGTTCAACGGCAGCACGGTGTGGAGCGCCTGCCCATCCGGCTGCACGGCTGCGGTACCTGGCATGACCTATGCGATCCCGTCCGACATCACCCTGCTCGATCGCAACGGCGACGGCTACACCGACCGCCTCTACACCGGCGACCTCGGGGGCAACATCTGGCGCGTCGACGTGGACGACACTTCCCCCGCCAACTGGCAGGTGACCAAGCTTGCCAGCCTGCGCACCACCGGCACCGGCACCGGCAGCGCCTGCGCCACCAACCCCACCGGCGCGCGCAAGTTCTTCTACCCCCCCGATGTCACGCCGACCTCCAGCTTCGACGCGGTGGTGGCCGCCAGCGGCGACCGCGAGCATCCTCTGGCGACCAACGCATCCTCCTGCGTGGTCAACCGCTTCTACATGCTGAAGGACACCAACACCGGCACCAGCGTGGCCACCGGCTGGACCACGATCACCCAAGCCATGCTCACCAACGAGACCGGCGCCGCCGCCGGAACGACCCCTCCCTACTCCTCCACCAGCACCACGTCGGGGTTCTATGTCACCCTGACCCACTCGGGCGAGAAGGCGGTGAACGCGCCGCTGACCGTGGCCGGCTACACCTACTTCGGCACCAACACCCCGGCCGATCCGAAGCTGAACCCCAGCATGTGCTACCCGAACCTGGGTATCGCACGCGGCTACGCGATCGACTTCCGGACCGGCGCCGGCCAGAACAGCAACGGCTACATCGTCTTCGACGGTGGCGGCCTGCCGCCCTCGCCGGTGTTCGGCCTGGTCGAAGTCAATCCCGGCAGCGGCGTGTACACCCCGGTGCTCATCGGCGGCGGTAACCAGACCGGCACCGGCGGCGGCAACAACAGCTCGGCGCTGGGCGCCCAGAAGGTCACTCCGCCCAATACCGGCAAGCGCAAGCGCACCTACTGGTTCACTGAAGGCCTGAGATAGTCGCCGGACCCGGCAGGCGCGACCATCCCGTCGCGCCTGCACCACGACTCCGGGCGAGGGGGCGTTCGCGCTGGTCGTCGCCCTCGCGACCGGCACCACGATGCCACCCTATCCGACACCACCATGAACACCGACCCGATCGACCATGCGTCGCGGGGTGTCGCCGCCGGTACCGACTCGCCGGGAGCAGACATACCACCCCGTGTCCCGATACAGCTGTCAATCTGCGCATTTCGCGCTAGTGTTGCGCCAGACTCAGATCATCCAGATGCATGGGACAAGGGCTGAACCTGGCCCGGCGTGCTGGTGCGGGGCAATGCGCGGGAGGTATGGGGCAGATGGACATGGCGACCAAGTCCTGGCCTGCGCGCCTGTGGCAGCGCACGACGCTGACGCAGCGCCTCGCCTTCGTGGCGCTGGTGCCCGCCCTGGTCACCGCCGCGCTGCTGGTGACCCTGTTGACCCAGCGCCAGTTGGCCAACCTGCGCCAGGTCGCGCACGACAACGCCGAGGCCATCGCCACCCAGGCGGCCTCGATCAGCCTGCAGCCGCTACGCACGGAGCAACTGCGCGAACTGGCTCGAATCGCCGATTCGGTCGGCGAACTGCCACACGTGACGCGCGTGCAGATCCGCAGCGATGCCGGCCAGATCCTGGCCGACCATCACGAGCCCGATACCAGCCGCGATCCGCGGGAAACCCTGACCGTGGTGCGCAATGTGGTCGATCGCGAGCAATCGGAAAAAGACGCCTTGGGCTCGGTGCTGGTGGATGTGAGCCTGCATGATGCGATCGCCGCGCAACGCGCCAGCCTGCGCTATGCGCTGATCGCCCTGGCACTGAGCCTGCTCGTTGCCGGCATGATCGGCTGGCAGGCCGCGCGCCGGATCAGCGCGCCGCTGCGCCACCTGGCCGGTGCCGTGCGGCAACTGGGCCAGGGCAGCCGCCAGGTGATGGTGGCAGTGACCGATCGCACCGAAATCGGCGAACTGCAGCAGGGCTTCAACCAAGCGGCCGCGGCACTGCACGACATACAACTCGGCATGGAACAGCAGATCGAGCAGGCCACGCAGGAACTGGCCCGCAAGAATGCCGCGCTGGAAGCGGCCAGTCTGGCCAGGTCGCGCTTCCTGGCGGCGGCCTCGCACGACCTGCGCCAGCCGCTGTACGCGCTTACCCTGCTCTCCTCCGCGCTGGCGGTCGACGAGCACGATCCGCAGCGGCTGGACCGGATCGCGCACATCCAGGAATGCGTGCAATCGCTCGACCACCTGTTCGGCGAACTGCTCGATCTGTCGCGGCTGGAAACCGGTGCGGTGCAAGTCGAGGTCAGCGAGTTTCCGCTCGACCAGGTCTTCGCCGAAGTCAGCCGCAATTTCGACATGGTCGCCGAGCAGCGCGGGCTGCAGCTGGCCACCCACCCTGCCGGGCTGTGGGTACGCAGCGACCGCACCATGCTCATCCGCATCCTCAACAATCTGGTCAGCAACGCCCTGCGCTTCACGCATCACGGCGGCACGCTGGTCGGCGCCCGCCGCGCCGGCAACGGCCGGGTGCGCATCGAGGTGTGGGACACCGGCCGCGGCATCGCGCCGGAGCACCGGCCCAGCGTGTTCGACGAGTTCTACCGCATCGACGACCACCCCGACACCGGACTCGACGACGGCTCACGTTCGGGCCTGGGCTTGGGGCTGGCGACGGTGCAGCGGCTGGCGGAGCTGCTCGATACCGAAGTTCAGGTGAAATCCCGACTCGGCCGAGGCAGCGTGTTCCATTTCCTGCTGCCGGGCGCCGGCGCGCGGGCGGCTTTGTCGGAGCCCGACGACGACGAACCCGCCGATCTGGCCGGCAAGCGTGTGCTGGTCGTGGACGACGACCCGGCCATCCTGTCCGGCATCCGCTTCCTGCTGCGCAGCTGGGGTTGCAAGGTGGAAGTGGCCGAGGACCGGCTGCAGGCGCTGGAGGCCGTCGAAAACTGGCCGGGGCCGCCCGATATCGTGATCTGCGACCTGCTCCTGCGCGGCGGCGAACGCGGCCCCGACGTCTTCGCCGCGCTCGACCAGCACTACCGGCGCGATGGCAACACGCCGTTTGCGCGCCTGCTGGTCACCGGCGAAACCCGCATCGACTGCCTGCGCGAAATCATCGCCGCGAAGATCCCGCTGCTGTACAAGCCGGTTTCGCCGCAACAACTTCGCCGCGCGATGACCTCGGCCTGGACCGTTGCCCGCGACGACGGCTGAAGCCGCACACGGCCGCCGGCAGGAAAAAAAAAGCGCCCATTGGGGCGCTCTGAAAACTGGTGGGTCGTCCGGGACTCGAACCCGGGACCAATAGATTAAAAGTCTACTGCTCTACCAACTGAGCTAACGACCCGTCATGGCAAAACTCAAGCGGTCAATTTTACGGGCTGGGCGACAGCGGCACAAGCAAGCGCGCCCGGCGCTCAGGCGTAGCGCGTGGGATCGGCCAGCCCCGCCTCGCGGAAGCCCTGCGCGCGCAACCTGCAGGCATCGCAATGGCCACAGGCGCGACCATCACTGTCGGCCTGGTAGCAGCTGACCGTGGCGGAGAAGTCCACGCCGAGGCGCTGGCCTTCGCGCGCAATGTCGGCCTTGCTCATGCGCATCAGCGGCGCGTGGATGCGGATGCCGGCGCCTTCCACACCGGCCTTCGTGGCGACATTGGCCAATTGCTCGAACGCCGCGATGAAAGCGGGGCGGCAATCCGGATAGCCCGAGTAGTCGACCGCGTTGACCCCGCACCAGATGTCGCTGGAGCCGAGCACCTCGGCCCAGCCCAGCGCGATCGACAGCATGATGGTGTTGCGCGCCGGCACGTAGGTCACCGGAATGGCGTCGCTGTCGGCGGTATCCAGCGGCACGTCGATGTCGGCGGTCAGCGCGGAGCCGCCGATACTGCGCAGGTCGATGCCGACGGTCTTGTGCTCGATCGCACCGAGCATCTTCGCCACGCGGTCGGATGCAGCCAGCTCCGAGCTGTGGCGCTGGCCGTAGGCCACGCTCAGCGCATGCACCTGGTAACCCTGCTCTCGCGCGATGGCGATGGTAACGGCCGAATCCATGCCGCCGGAGACGAGCACGACGGCCTTGCGGGGAGGTGTTTCAGACATGGGGTTCATCCACTGGGGTACAGCCGGTCACCGGCCGGAAAGCGCATGCAGCGACACAGGCCACGGCGCGTAAAACAGGAGTGCGTGGAGAGGAGTGAGGAGTGAGCGTGCACGGCGCGCTTGCCGCTCACCTCTCATTCCTCTGCACTCACTTCTCGCCTATTTCCCTCGTGCGTCGCTCCACAGCAGCTTGTGCAGTTGCAACTGGAAACGCACCGGCAGCTTGTCGGCGATGATCCACTCGGCCAGCTCACGCGGCTCGACCTTGCCCCAGACCGACGAGAACAGCACCATGCAGCGATCCGCCAACGCATGCTCGGCCAGCACCGCACGCGCCCATTCGTAGTCGGCGCGGCTGGCGAGGACAATCTTGATCTGGTCATGCGGCAACAGGTGGTCGAGGTTCGACCACAGGTTGCGCGCGCTTTCGCCGGAGCCGGGCGCCTTGAGATCCATCACCTTGCGCACGCGCGGGTCGACCGCAGAAACGTCCAGCGCGCCGGAGGTTTCCAGCGAAACCTCGTAGCCCGCATCGCACAGCCGGCGCAGCAGGATCAGGCAGCGCTTCTGCGCCAGCGGCTCGCCGCCGGTCACGCAGACGTGCTTCGCGCCGTGCGTGGCGACCTCGGCGAGGATATCGTCGATCGCGTGCCAGTTGCCGCCGTAGAACGAATACTCGGTATCGCACCAGACGCAGCGCAGCGGGCAGCCGGTGAGGCGCACGAACACGGTGCGCCAGCCGATCGCGTCGGCTTCGCCCTGGATCGAATGGAAGATCTCGGTGATGCGCAGCCGCTCGGCAACCGCCGCGGCAGGCGTGCCGGACGCCTTGCGCGCGTCATCGCCGCTCATCCGCTACCTACTCAGTTGCCCGACTGCAGTTGCAGGCGCTGCAGGCGTTCCTGGGCCAGGCTGGCCGCCTTGGAGCCCGGGTATTTGCTGGCAACCTGGGTCAGCGTGGCTTTCGCTGCCGCGGTCTGCTTGAGTTCCAGCTGGCTGTAGCCGACCTTGAGCAGCGCGTCGGGTGCCTTGTCGCTCTGCGGAAACTGGCTGAGCAACTGCTGGAACGATTCCAGCGCCACCGGGTAGTTGGTGGTGGCGTAGTACGACTCGCCGAGCCAGTACCAGGCGTTCGGCGCCAGCGCATGGTTCGGATACTGCTGGATGAAGCTGCGGAACTCGCGCGAGGCTTCCACATAATTGCCCGCGCGAATCGCCTTGAAGGCCACGTCGTAGGCGGTCTGGGCCGCGGCCGGATCGCCGGCGGTGGCGGTGTTGCTGCCCGCATTCGCGGCCGGCCGGCCAGCCGCCGGATTGGCGGCGGCAACGACGCTCGCTGCCGCTGCCGGGTTGCCGGCCTGCGCCTGCGGGTTGCTGCCTGACGCAGCGGCGGCACCCGCACGGCCACCCTCGAGGCGCCCGAGGCGGGCGTCGAGGTCGGTGTACTGGGCCTTGTTCTTGTCGTCGAGCGTCTGCAACTGGTGCTGCAGCTCTTCGACCTGCCCCTGCAACTGCTGCACCTGGGCCTGCAGCTGCTGCATCTGGTTGACCAGGCCGGTACCGGACTGGTCCTTGTTCTGTGCCTGCTGTTCCAGCCGCGCGACGCGATCGGCGAGGCTCAACCGCGAGTCCTGCGCGAAGGCCGGGAACGCGAACAGCATGGCGGACGCGATCGCGCCCGCCATGCTGCACCTGGCTGCAAAGCTGTTAGCCAGTCGCTTCATCATTACTGCGCCGTGTAGACGATCTCGACGCGGCGGTTCTTGCTCCAGCAATCCTCGTTGTGCTCACGGCACACCGGCTTTTCCTTGCCGTAGCTGATCACTTCCAGCTGGCTGGCCGAGCCGCCGTTCGCCTGCAGCGCGTCGGAGACGGCATTGCCGCGGCGCTCGCCGAGGCCGAGGTTGTACTCGCGCGAACCGCGCTCGTCGGCGTTGCCTTCGAGACGGATGTGCGAGGTCGGGCGATCCTGCAGGTACTTGGCGTGGCACGCCATGATCTGCTGGAACTCCGGCTTGATCTCGGTCTTGTCGAAGTCGAAGTACACGACGCGCTGACGCAGGCAGGCATCGGTATCGAGGTCGGCGGGGGTGTACTTGCCGTCGGAGACGGGTGCCTGGGCCGGAGCAGCCTGCTCCGGGGCGGGCTGGGGTTTGACTTCCTGCTTCTTGGAGCAAGCGGCCGCGCCTACGCAGAGCAGGGCAACCAGGGCGACGCGAACGGTCTTATTCATGGTGACGTTCCTTACGGGTTGAGTTCCGACAAACGATGACGACTGAGGTTACGGGACAGCTGACGCCGGTTGTCCGGCTGTTATTTTGACACTTGAAAGATCGACGGTACGTGATACTGCACCATCGCCCTGACTGGCTTTTGACGCGGCAAAGCGCCACAGCCGGAAACCGAAACGCGCCTCGCGGCGCCGTTCGGGCCCACTCCCTGGGCATCAGGCTGCCGCACTCGCGTGCAGCAGCCTGGAAAATCAACGTTGCCGATACGGCCCCCAGGCGGGCTCGCGCACGTCGCCATCGGAAAGCACGAGGCGCTGGCGAACCAGACCGTCAGCCGATACGGCATACAGCACGCCGCGACGTCCTTCGGTAGCGGCGTAAAGCAGCATGCTGGCATTCGGAGCAAAACTCGGGGACTCGTCGATCGGGCCCGGCGAGAGGAAACGCACCTGGTCACCCAGGCTGCGATCCATGATGGCAATACGATACACGTTCCCGTTGCCCTGCACCATGGCGATCTGCTTGCCGTCGTAGCTCACGTCGGCATTCAGATTGCTCTGGCCCTGGAAGCTGATCCGCTGCGGCGTGCCGCCACTGGCCGGGACCTGGTAGATCTGCGGCCGGCCGGAACGGTCGGAGGTGAAATAGATGCTCTGGCCGTCCGGCGCCCAGACCGGCTCGGTGTCGATCGAAAGGCTGTTGGTCAGCCGGGTTTCGCGGCGACTGGCCACGTCCAGCACGAACAGCTCCAGGTTGCCGACGTAGGACAGCGCCACCGCCAGCTTGCTGCCGTCCGGCGACCACGCCGGCGCACCGTTGATGCCCCGCGGGTGGGATTCCACCAGTTGCCGCGAGCCGGTGGTGATGTCCTGCACGTAGATCGACGAATTGCCGCTCTCGAACGAGACGTAGGCAAGCTTGCGGCCATCCGGCGACCACGCCGGCGTCAGCAGCGATTCCTTCGAGCGCGCCACCACCTGCGGGTTGTAGCCGTCCGAATCCGCCACGATCAGCGAATAGGTGGTGTGGTTGCCCAGGCCCACCGCCGTGATGTAGGCGATGCGGGTCCAGAACGCGCCGCGCACGCCGGTGATCTTCTGGTAGATGATGTCCGCGATCTGGTGCGCCACCCCCCGCAGGTCGCCCAGCGGGGTCGGCGGCATCTGCTGGTGCAGCAGGCTCTGCTGCTTGTTGACGTCCCACAGCTCGTATTCAACCTGGACCATGCCGTTGCCGGCGTCGGTGATGTTGCCGACCACGATATAGTCCTGCTTGAGCAACCGCCAGGTCGGGAACTTGATGTCCTGGCCCCTGGAGGGGAACTCCACGATGTCGCTCTTGGCCAGCGAGCGGAACTTGCCGGAACGGTTGAAGTCGTTGCGCATCACGTCGGCGACGTCGGTCGACAGCGGTGCGCCGCCGGCCTGGGCGAACGGCACCACCACGATCGGGGTGGCGGTCTTGACGCCGCCGACGATGTCGACATTCAGCGACTGGGCGGCGGCCGGGCCGGCGAACAACGCCACCACGGCCAACAGGATGGCGGCGAAGCTTGGGCTGAATTTGCGCATGGGCTTGATCATTGCGGCCTGAAGGTGAAGGTGAGGTTGCGCTGGAACACGCTTTCGAAACCCTTGTACGGCAAGGTCTTGGTGCGCAATACCGCATTCTCGACCGAACGCCGGCCGGCATCGTCGTACGGACAGCTGGAATCGACGGTGGCACTCATCACGTCACCGCCGGGCGACTGCACGATATGAACCTGACACGGAACTGCCGGTATGTTATCCGGCCTTAACCAGTTCGGCGTGACCGCATTCTGAATGGCCGCTGCATATTCGTCGGCGAGGTTGCTGTTCGGGCTGTTGTTGCCGGTCTGGCGTTGCGCCGCGTTGGGCAGGTCCGGGGCACCATTGTCCTGGGCGTTCTTCAGATCCTCCAACTGCTGCTTGGCCTGTTTGGCCTTGTTGTCGAGCTTGCGCGTCTGCTGCGCGGCAGCGTCCATCTTGGCGAACAGGTCCTCGATCTGCTTCTGCTTTTCCTGCTTCTGCTTGACCGCCTGCGCATCCAGCTCGGCCTGCCGCTGGCGCTGCTTTTCCTCCTGCAGCTGCTTGGCCTCCTCAGCCTTCAGCGCAGCCTCCTCCACCACCCGCTCCTGATCCTTGAGGTCGGGCTGCTTGGGCGGCGGCGGCAGCGTCTTCACCTCCGGCGCCTCGATCTTGGGCGGCGTCGGCGGCGGCACGGTGGGCGGCGGCGGGGTGGAGTCGGGCACCGGCTTGGCCTTGACCGCCTTCGGCGGCGGGCTACCGGTGGGGCCGATCAGGGTGGCCTCGATGATCGGCCCCTGCAGTTCCAGCGGCTTCGAACAGGTGATCGGGTTCATCCACGCCGGCAGGTGCAGCGCGTTGAACACGTTCTCGTAGGTCGAGCACGGCAGCACCGCGAGGAACAGGAACCCCACGATGCCGATGTGCAGGATGGCGGAAAGTACGACCGCCTTCGGCGTCGCCTTACTTTCGTCCATCGGAGGGGCTCTTGCCCTGGCCGGCCGTCTCGCCCGGCTGGCCCATCAGGCCGACCTTGGCCACCCCGGCCTGCTGCAGATCGGCCAGCACCTTGAACACGCCGCCGTAGCTGCCGCGCTCGTCGCCGCCGACCAGCACGCTGACCTCGGGGTTCTCGCGCACGAACGCGCCTACCTTGAGCTTGAGCGTGTCGGCATCGACCAGTTCCTTCTTCGCCCCGCTCAGGGTCAGGTAGAGCTGGCCGTCCTGCAGCACCGAGACCAGCACCGGGTCTTTCTTCTGCTGCAGCGACTTGGCGTTGGCCTGCGGCAGCTGCACGTCGACGCTGGAGTTCATCATCGGCGTGGTGACCATGAAGATGATCAGCAGCACCAGCATCACGTCGATGTACGGCACCACGTTGATTTCGGATTTGAGCTTGTAGCGCCGCTGGCGCCCGGAGGTTCGCATGGCTGCTCTCCGCTCAGGCGACGTCGTCGGTCTGGATCTGCCGCTGCAGTACCGAGGAGAACTCTTCCTGGAACACGTCGTAGCGCGAGGCGATGCGCTCGACCTTGGTGGCGTAGCGGTTGTACGCCCACTGCGCCGGGATCGCCGCGAACAGGCCCATCGCGGTGGCGATCAGCGCCTCGGAGATGTGCGGCGCGACCACCGCGATGGTCACGTCCTTCATCTCGCCCAGGCCCTGGAACGCGCCCATGATGCCCCACACGGTGCCGAACAGGCCGACGTACGGGCTGATCGAGCCGACGTTGGCGAGGAACTCCAGGTTGCGCTCGAGCAGGCCGATCTCGCGCGTGCCGGCCACCTGCATGGCGCGCTCGGAGCCCTCGATGGCGCTGCGCGTATCGTGCGTCTTGCGCTGGCGCTGGCGGGCGAATTCGCGGAAGCCCGACTCGAAGATGTTCTCGATGCCGCCGGTGCCGCCGTGGCGGTTGCTGACCTCGCGGAACAACTGGGCCAGATCGCCGCCGGACCAGAAGCGTTCCTCGAATTCCTCGGCATTCTCCATCGCCGCCTTGGTCTGCGAGTACTTGCGGATGATGATGACCCAGGACAGGAACGAGAACACCAGCAGGATCAGCAGCACCAGTTTTACCGGCACGCTCGAATCCGCGATCAGCGTGAAAACATTCAGTCCACCGTTCATTGCTTGCAGGTTCTCCGCCTATCGGCTTGGGTTGTCTTGAGGTGCGGGTTGCGGGATCAGGTCGGCCGGAATCGGCGCCGGCCGCATGCGCTGGAGGTCGACGCAGGCCACCCGCACGCTGGCGCGGATCAGGCAGCTGCCGTCCTTCTTCGTGATCGTCTGGGCGAACAGGATACTGGCTGCGCGCCGTTCTTTGACTTCGACCGTTACCGACAGTTCATCATCCAGCAGGGCGGGCCTGAGGAAGTCGATGTGCATGTCGCGCACCATGAAGGCCAGCCCGGTGGCCTGCTTGAAGGCCATCTGGTCGACGCCCAGCGCCCGCATCCACTCGCTGCGGGCGCGCTCCATGAAGCGCAGGTAGCCGGCGTGGTAGACCACGCCGCCGGCGTCGGTGTCTTCCCAGTAGACCCGTACGTTCCAGCTGAAGGGCGGTTCGGGAGCGGATTCAGGCATCGTCGGTTCCGGCATCGAACAGGTCGGCGGGCGGCGCCTGCCGCGGCGGTGGGGTCAGTCCCAGGTGGCGCCACCCTCTGGCGCTGACCATGCGGCCACGGGCGGTACGGATCAGATAGCCCTGCTGGATCAGGTACGGCTCGACCACGTCCTCCAGCGTGCCCCGATCCTCGCTCAGCGCAGCGGCCAGCGACTCCACCCCGACCGGGCCGCCGTCGAAGTTCTCGATGATCAGGCCAAGCAGGCGCCGGTCCAGCTCGTCGAAGCCCTGCGGGTCGATCTTCAGCATGTCCAGCGCGGCTTGCGCCGCCGCCAGGGTGATCTCGCCGCCGGCACGCACCTCGGCGTAGTCGCGCACCCGGCGCAGCAGGCGGTTGGCAATGCGCGGGGTGCCGCGCGAGCGACGGGCGATTTCCTGCGCCCCTTCCGGCGCGCAGGCGATGCCGAGGATCTTCGCGGCGCGGCGCACGATCGCGGTGAGCTCGTCGGCGGTATAGAACTCCAGTCGCTGCACGATGCCGAAGCGGTCGCGCAGCGGCGCGGTGAGCATGCCGGCGCGGGTGGTGGCGCCGATCAGGGTGAACGGCGGCAGGTCCAGCTTGATCGAGCGCGCGGCCGGGCCTTCGCCGATCATGATGTCGATCTGGAAGTCCTCCATCGCCGGGTACAGCACTTCCTCGACGATCGGCGACAGGCGGTGGATCTCGTCGACGAACAGCACGTCGTTCGCCTCCAGGTTGGTCAGCAGCGCGGCCAGGTCGCCGGCGCGCTCCAGCACCGGGCCAGAGGTGGAGCGCAGGTTGACCCCCAGCTCGTTCGCGATCACGTGGCTGAGCGTGGTCTTGCCCAGCCCCGGCGGGCCGAACACCAGCACGTGGTCCAGCGCGCCGCCGCGCTTCTTCGCCGCCTCGATGTAGATCGACAGCTGCTCGCGCACCGCCTGCTGGCCCAGGTACTCGGCCAGCCGCTTCGGCCGGATGGTGGCTTCCAGCGCCTCGTCGTCGAGCTGGGCGGCGGCGGTGATGATGCGGTGGTCGGTCATGCCGGCATTATGGCAGGCCGGCCACGCACTTGTAGGAGCCCGCTTGCGGGCGATGCCTTTCCGCCGCGGGCTCCGAAGCAAGAGCATCGCCCGCAAGCGGGCTCCTACAAGGTCGGCTCAGATTTCGACCTGCGCGCCCAGCTCGATCAGCCGGTTGCCGGGGATCTGGAAGAACGCGGTGGCCGGCATCGCGTTGCGCGACAGGAACGCGAACAGCTTGTCGCGCCACAGCGCCATGCCGGGGCGACGTGCGTCGGCCACGATGGTCTCGCGCGACAGGAAGAAGGTGGTGTCCATCATGTCGAAGCCGAGTCCCTCGCGTGTGCACTGGGTCAGCGCCAGCGGGATGTTCGGATCCTCGGCGAAGCCGAAGCGCAGCTCCAGCCCGAAGAAGTTGCCGGCCATCGGGGTGATCGCGATGCGCTCGTCGGCCTCGGCCACCGGCGTTTCCAGCGTCTCCACCGTCAGCAGCACGTTGCGTTCGTGCAGCACCTTGTTGTGCTTGAGGTTGTGCAGCAGCGCATGCGGCACGGCATGCTGGTTCGCGGTGAGGAAGATCGCCGTGCCCGGCACGCGCAACGGCGGGTGCTCGGCGATGTTCTCGATGAACGGCGCCAGCGCCAGCCCGCCCTGCTTGATCTCGCGCACCACCAGCTCGCGGCCGCGGCGCCAGGTCGTCATCACCGTGAACAGCACCACGCCCAGCACCAGCGGGAACCAGCCGCCATGCGCGACCTTCAGCAGGTTCGCGCCGAAGAACGACAGGTCGATGATCAGGAACAGCACGCCGACCAGCACCACCGTCAGCCAGCTCCAGTGCCAGCGCTTGCGCGCCACCACCAGCGCCAGCAAGGTGGTCATGGTCATGGTGCCGGTCACCGCGATGCCATAGGCGGCGCCCAGGTTGTCCGAGCTGCGGAAGCCGAGCACCGCCAGGATCACCAGCACCATCAGCATCCGGTTGACCCACGGCACGAAGATTTGCCCGGACATCTCGCGCGAGGTGTGCACCACCGCCAGCCGCGGCGAATAGCCCAGCGACATCGCCTCGCGGGTCATCGAGAACGCGCCGGAGATCACCGCCTGCGAGGCGATCACCGCCGCCGCCGCCGACAGCACGATCATCGGATACAGCAGCGACTCGGGCACCATCAGGTAGAACGGGCTGGAGATCGCCAGCGGATCGGCCAGCAGCAGCGCACCCTGACCGAAATAGTTGAGCAGCAGCGCCGGCAGCACGAAGCCGAACCAGGCCAGCCGGATGGGCTTCTTGCCGAAGTGGCCCATGTCGGCATACAGCGCCTCGGCGCCGGTCAGTGCCAGCACCACGCCGCCGAGCGCGATGAAGGAGGTATTGCCGTGGCTGAGGAAGAAACGCACCGCATGCAGCGGATTGATCGCGTACAGCACCTGCGGGTTGGCGATGATCTGGCGCACGCCGAGCACCGCCAGCACCACGAACCACAGCGTCATCACCGGCGCGAACGCCTTGCCGACCTTGTGCGTGCCGTGCCGCTGCACCGCGAACATGCCGAGCAGGATCGCCAGCGCAATCCACACCACGTACTTGCCCAGGCCGGGCGCAGCGACTTGCAGGCCCTCGACCGCGCCGAGCACCGAGATCGCCGGGGTGATCACGCCGTCGCCGTAGAACAGCGCCGCGCCGAAGATGCCGAAGCCGGCCAGTACCCAGCGCGCGCGCGCCGAGCCACTCATCGAACGCTGCGCCAGCGCCATCAGCGCCATGATGCCGCCCTCGCCCTTGTTGTCCGCACGCATCACGAAGGTGACGTACTTCAGCGAGACCACCATGATCAGCGACCAGAACACCAGCGAAAGCACGCCCAGCACCGCCGGCTCGGTCGGCGTCATGCCGTGCGTGCCGAGGGTTTCCTTCATGGTGTACAGCGGGCTGGTGCCGATGTCGCCGAACACCACGCCGATCGCGCCCAGCGCCAGCGTCCGCAACCGGCGCCGGGCGTCCGACGCAGTCTCGATCGGGTTGTTCTGCCGGCCCACGATCAGCCCCCGAGCGCCGCGCGCAACGCCTTGCGGATGATCGCTTCGGCGTCGTCGCCCTCGGCGGCGACCTTCTGCACCAGCCGGCTCACCTCGACCGGCTTGTAGCCCAGCTGCTGCAGCGCCACGGTCGCTTCGCCGGTGGCATCCAGCGGCGCACCGGCCGCACGCGGCGTGGCGCCGGGAATGCCCGACATGCCATCGAGGCGATCGCGCAGCTCCACCACGATGCGCTCGGCGGTCTTCTTGCCGATGCCGGGGATCTTGGTCAGCGCGACCACGTCGCCGGCCTGCACCAGCCGCGCGAAGTGGTCGGTGGACACGCCGGACAACACCGCCAGCGCGATCTTCGCGCCGATCCCGCTGACCTTCAGCAGGTTGCGGAACAGCGTGCGTTCGGCTTCGTGCAGGAAGCCGTACAGCGTGATGCTGTCTTCCTTCACCGCGTGGTGGATCAGCAGCACCACTTCCTTGCCGAGGCCCGGCAGGTCGTAGATGGTCGACATCGGCGCCTCGACCTCGTAGCCGACGCCGCCGACCTCGACCAGCAGCGACGGCGGCTGCTTGCCGATCAGGGTGCCGCGCAGGCGCCCGATCACCGGCGCCGCCTCCAGGCCGTGCGCGGAATGCCGACGCGGGCCAGACTGGCGCGGGTGTGCGCATGCGTCACCGCCACCGCCAGCGCATCGGCGGCATCGGCCTGCAGCGGTCCCTTGAGGCCGAGCAGCACGCCGATCATGTGCTGTACCTGGGTCTTGTCGCCGCGACCGCTGCCGACCACGGACTGCTTCACTTCGGTTGCTGCATATTCGTGCACCACGATCCCCTGGCTGACCACCGCGCAGATCGCGGCGCCGCGCGCCTGTCCGAGCTTCAGCGCCGAATCCGGATTGCGCGCCATGAACACGCGCTCGACCCCGCACTCGGCCGGCTGGTGGGTCGCGATGATGTCACACAGTTCGTCAAAGATGCGTTTCAGGCGCAGCGGAAAGCTGGCCTCGCCGGCCACCGCCAGCGCGCCGTGGAAGACGTGGCTGAGCCTGCCGGCATCGTCCACGTCGATGATGCCCACGCCGGTGCGCTGGCTGCCGGGGTCGATGCCGATGATCCGCACATGCCGGAATTCGGGATTTTGGACTCGGGATTCGGGAGAAGCCACAGCGGGCGCCTTCACTTCTTTGGTGGATGGAGTCGCGCCGAACCGCCCGACTTTTTGCTCGTACCGAATCTCGCCCCCCGGTCCACGAATCCCGTCACGAGGCCGCCGGCAAGGCGGCGTTGTGCGACACCTCGCTTACGTCGTCCAGCGCGTCGAGCTTCTCCAGCAGGTCGAGCAACTGCTCCAGCGCCTCCTCCGGCACCTCGACGCGGTTGTTCGGGCGCATCACCACGCCGGCGTGCTGGGCGTTCAGCCCGGCGGCGATCAAGCCCTGCTGCACCGCCTCGAAGCTCTCCGGTGTGCACAGCACGGTGCTTTCGCCGTGCTCGTTGATCACGTCGTCGGCGCCGGCTTCCAGCGCCGCCTCCAGCACCTTTTCCTCGGCCGCCGCGTCGTCGCCGGTGGCGAACACCAGCTCGCCGCAGCGGGTGAACTGGAACGCCACCGAACCGGAGGTACCAAGGTTGCCGCCATGCTTGGTCAGCGCGTAGCGCACGTCGGCCACGGTACGGGTGGGATTGTCGGTGAAGCACTCGATGATCAGCGCGATGCCGGCCGGGCCGTAGCCTTCGTAGCGCAGTTCCTGCATGTCGGCACCGCCGTCGGTGCCGGAGCCACGCTTGATCGCGCGCTCGATGGTGTCCTTGGTCATGTTCGCCGACAGGGCCTTGTCGATTGCCGCACGCAGGCGCGGGTTGCCGCCAGGGTCGGCGACGCCGGAACGGGTGGCGACGGTGATCTCGCGGATCAGCTTGGTGAACACCTTGGCGCGCCTGGCGTCTTCGGCGTTCTTGCGACCTTCGATGGACGGGCCTCTACCCATGACGATTCCTGCACGAAGCGAGTGGACAAGCGCTCAATTTTACCTGAATTCGGCCCGCGTGCCGGCCACGCCGCCCCACCGAACCGCGGCATGACGCCTCAGGCCGCGGCGGGCGGAAACCGGCCGTGGCGCAGGAATTCCGCCACCAGTCGCGCCACCTCCTGCGAGAACAGCAGGCCGGTGTGGTTTGCTTCGACCACGCGGTGCGCAGTCACCCCCGCCAGGCGGGTTTCCTCCACTGCCACCGTGCCGTCGTGCTCGCCGGCGAAGTGGCCGAGCATGGCGCCCAGGCCGAGCGGCAGGCGCCCGGCGATCACGCCGACCTCGCGCGGCCCGTCCCAGCGTTCGAAGCCCTGTTCCAGCAGTTCGCGGTTGTGCCCCAGCAGCACCTCGCCGCCGCGGCCCCAGGCGGCGAAACCGCGCGCCGCGGCGCTGCCCTTCAGCGGCGAGCCCAGGCAGACGATGCGACCGGGCGGCGGGGTGCCGTCGAGACAGGCGCGCAAGGCCAGCAAGCCGCCCAGACTGTGGCCGACCAGGTGCACCGCGTCGGCCTCCCCGGCCAGCGCGGCCATGCGTGCCTGCAACCGGTCCAGGATGCGCTGCTGGGTGGCCGCCACGCTCAGGTAATCGAAGCGGTGCACACGGAAGCCTGCCTCCATCAGCCGGCGGTGCAGCATGGACAGCGCGAAACCGCGCATCCACAGACCGTGCAGCAGGATCACGTGATCGCTCATGGCGTACCGCCGCCGTGACGCGAGCGCAACTGCCGGCGGCTCAGCCGGCAGCCTCGCCGTCGGTCGCCACGCGCACGTGCAGCTCCTTCAGCTGCGCCGCGGCGATCGGCGAGGGCGCATCGGTCATCAGGTCCTGCGCGCTGGTGGTCTTGGGGAAGGCGATCACGTCGCGGATCGACTCGGTGCCGGCCATCAAGGCGGCGATGCGGTCGATGCCGAAGGCCAGGCCGCCATGCGGCGGTGCACCGAATTTCAGTGCCTTCAGCAGGAAGCCGAACTTCATTTCCGCCTCCTCCGCGCCGATGCCAAGCAGCTCGAACACCGTGCTCTGCATCTCCGGGCGGTGGATGCGGATCGAGCCGCCGCCGATCTCGTTGCCGTTCAAGACCATGTCGTAGCCGCGGCTCACCGCGTTGTGCGGGTCGGCGCGCAGCTGGGCGGCGTCATCCACCTTCGGCGCGGTGAACGGGTGATGCAGGGCCACGAAACGCTGTTCCTCGGCGTCGTACTCGAACATCGGGAAGTCGGTGACCCACAGCGGCTTCCAGCCGTCCGCGACCAGGCCACGATCCTTGCCGACCTTCAGCCGCAGCGCGCCCATGAAGTCGGACACGGTCTTCCACGCACCGGCGCCGAAGAACACGATGTCGCCGGTCTGCGCAGCGGTCGCCTTGAGCACGCCATTCAGCGCCGCGTCGTCGAGGAACTTCGCCACCGGCGAATTGATCCCGTCGCGGCCCTTGGCCAGATCCTCGACCTTGAGCCAGGCCAGGCCCTTCGCACCGTAACGCGCGACGTACTCGGCCAGGCCGTCGATGTCCTTGCGCGACAGCGTGCTGCCGCCCGGCACGCGCAGCGCGGCGACGCGGCCGGCCGGGTCGTTGGCCGGCTCGGCGAACACCTTGAACTCGACGTGCTTCACCGCGTCGGCCACGTCGACCAGCTCCAGCGCGATGCGCAGGTCCGGCTTGTCCGAACCGAAGCGGCGCATCGCCTCCATCCAGGTCATGCGCGGGAACGCCGCGTCCAGCTCGACGCTCTGCACTTCGCGGAAAACGTGGCGGATCAGTTCCTCCACGAAGTCCTGCACGTCCTTCTCTTCCACGAAGGCGAACTCCAGGTCGAGCTGGGTGAACTCCGGCTGGCGGTCGGCGCGCAGGTCCTCGTCGCGGAAGCAGCGGGCGATCTGGTAGTAGCGGTCGAAGCCGGCCACCATCAGGATCTGCTTGAACAGCTGCGGCGACTGCGGCAGTGCGTAGAACTGGCCCGGATGCACGCGGCTGGGCACCAGGTAGTCGCGCGCGCCCTCCGGCGTGGCCTTGGTCAGGATCGGCGTCTCCACGTCCTGGAATCCGCGCGCGTCGAGGTAGCGGCGCAGCGCCTGCACCAGCTTGATGCGCTTGCGCATCATCGCCTGCATCTCGGGGCGGCGCAGGTCGAGGTAGCGGTAGGTCATCCGCAGGTCCTCGTTCGGGTTCTCGTGCAGCGCGAACGGCAGGTCCTTCGCGGCGTTGAGCACCTCCACCGTGTCGGCCAGCAACTCGACCGTACCGGTCTTCAGCTTGTCGTTGACCGACACCCGCGGGCGGATCGTGCCGGTCACGCGCACGCAGTACTCGTAGCCCAGCTCGCCGGCGACGGCGAACGCGGCGGGATTGTCGCGATCGATCACCACCTGGGCCAGCCCCTCGTGGTCGCGCAGGTCGACGAACGCCACGTGCGCCTGCAGGCGGATCTTGTTGACCCAGCCGCACAGGGTGACGGTCTGGCCGATCAGCGCCTCGTCGATGAGGCCGCAGTAATGCGTGCGCATGCGTTGGAACTCCGGCGTCGCCGCGGCGACTTCAGGCAAGGGAAAAGACCGCAAAGTCTACCACTGCCGCGCACCGCGGCGGGCCGCGCTACCAGCGCCGGTCGACCAGGAACTGGCCGCGGCAACCGTGCGCCACCCACACTCCGGCGCGGTTCCAGCCCCAGCTGTAGCCCTCCACGCAATTCGCGTCGGAAAGCTGCCGGCCCAACCGCACGCGACCGTGGCGGCCCACGTCGACCTGGCACATCTGGTATTTCTTCTGGTTGCTGTCGCACTGCAGGCTGATCCGGCGATCCCAGCCGGGTCCGGGGCGCCAGTCGCCCCGGTCGTCGTCGCGGTCGTCGTAACGTTCGTCCCGGCGATCGCCCCAGGCGTCGTCGTCGCGATCGCCGGGACGGCCGTCGTAACGGCCGCGATCACGGTTGCCGTAGGCGTAGTCATCGCGCTCGGCCGGACCGAACAGGCCGCGGCAGCCGCGATCGACCCACAGCGTGCCGTGGTCCATGCCCCAGCTCTCGCCGCGCAGGCAGGCGGCCTTCGACTCCTGCTTGTACAGCTCGACGTACCGCCACGGCACGGCGCAGCGCGCGTAGTGGCCGTCGTTGCTCACGCAGCGCACCGGCGCATCCGACTGCGCCTGCGCCGGCGGGGCCACTCCCAGCAGGCCGCCCCCCAGTCCGGCCACGATGATCCCGACCGCCCACCTGCCGACTGCCCGCATGCTCCGCCTCCTCGTTCATGCCGCCCCGGCACCGCGCCGGAGTCGTTCGGAATCAGCATATCCCGCGTCCGAACGCGGCAACCGGCCGGGCATCCCAGCGGTTCAGCTGGCGCTGCTTCCGGAGTCGCCGGAGGCCGGCGCCGGGGCAGCCGCGGGGGCAGCCGCCGCGGTGCCGGACTGGCCGGCATCGCCGGCCAGGTTGTGCTTCTTCTCGCCGCTCTTCTTGAAGTCGGTCTCGTACCAGCCGCTGCCGGCGAGCCGGAACGACGGTGCGCTGACCATCCGCCGCAGGTGCGGCGCATCGCAGGCGGGACAGACGGTGGGGTCGGTATCGGACAACTTCTGCAGGCGGTCGAAGCGGTGACCGCAATGGCTGCATTCGAATTCGTAGATGGGCATGGGAACTCCGGGCACGCCGGCCATCGCGGGGCCGGCAACAGGCCATTATCGGCGTGTGCGGCAGGATTTCAATGTAGCAGGCGGCGCATGGCGGGCGCCTTGCCCATGGTAGTAGCCTGCGGATCAGGGACGAACCCGGGCCGGCCTGCCGACTCATGTTCCCCCAGCACACACGAAGGGGTCGTTGCGGCATTTGGACTGATAGACGTCTATACGTCTATTGACGGAGCAATGGCGCACCACTAGTCTGCATTTGCTGCGATGCGGCAAACCACGAACCGGAGAGCTTCCATGAGCAAACGTTCCAACCCGATCGCCCTGGCGTGGCTTCCCGCTGCGGTGCTGCTGGCCCTGGCCGGCAATGTCGCCGCACAGGATGCCAGCCAAGCCACCCCGGCCAAGGCCAAGAACCTCGATTCCGTGGTGGTCACCGGCACGCGCGTGTCCAACCGCACCGCCGGCGAGTCGCTGGCGCCGATCGACGTGTTGAGCCCCGCCGACCTGCAGGGTACCGGCACCACCGAGCTGGCCACGGCGCTGTCGCGCCTGCTGCCCTCGCTGAACTTCCCGCGCCCCTCGCTCACCGACGGCACCGACGGCTCGCGCCCGGCGCAGTTGCGCGGCCTGTCGCCGGACCAGGTGCTGGTGCTGGTTAACGGCAAGCGCCGCCACACCGGCGCGATCGTCAACCTCAACGGCACCCAGGGTCGCGGCTCCTCGCCGGTGGACCTCAACGCGATCCCGATCACCGCGGTGAAGCGCATCGAGGTGCTGCGCGACGGCGCCGCCGCGCAATACGGCTCCGACGCGATCGCCGGCGTGGTCAACATCGTGCTGAAGGACGGCGCCGACGGCGGCAGCGTGGCCGCCAGCGTGGGCCAGTACAGCGCCGGCGACGGCCTGCAGCGCGAAGGCAGCGGCGACATCGGCTTCCACCTCGGCCAGGACGGCTGGCTGCGCGTGGCCGCCGCGGTGGGCAAGGACGGCTACACCGACCGCGCCGGGCCGGACCTGCGCAACCCGGCCGACCCCAGCTACGCCCGCGTCAACCAGCGCTTCGGCGACCCCGAGGTCACCCACCAGTCGGTGTTCCTCAACAGCCAGTACGACTTGTCGCCGAACGTCAACGTCTACGCGTTCGCCAACGCCAACAATCGCAACGCGGAATCCGCCGGCTTCTACCGTCCGGGCCTGGACAGCCGCAACATCCGCGCGATCTACCCCGACGGCTTCCTGCCGCTGATCGCCACCGCCTCCAAGGACCGCGCCTTCGTCGCCGGCATCCGCGGCACCACCGCGAACTACTGGCACTGGGACCTCAGCGGCAACTACGGCAAGAACAGCCTGCAGTTCGACGTCAACCACAGCCTCAACACCCAGCTCGGCCCGACCAGCCCCACCCACTTCTACGCCGGCAGGTTGAACAACACCGAGAAACTGCTCAACGCGGATTTCTCGCGCGACTTCGACGTGGGCGGCCTGGCCGGCCCGCTGACCCTGGCGTTCGGCGGCGAGTACCGCCACGAGAACTACGCCATCGACGCCGGCGACCCCACCTCGTATTTCGGCGGCGGTTCGCAGGTGTTCCCCGGCTTCCGTCCGTCCGATGCCAACTCCAACAGCCGCCACAGCTACGCCGTGTATGGCGAGCTGGACGCGGACCTTACCCAGAAGCTGAGCGGCTCGCTGGCCGTACGCCACGAGAAATACAGCGACTTTGGCAACACCACCTCGGGCAAGCTCTCCGCGCGCTATGCGTTCACCGACAAGGTCGCGCTGCGCGCCACCGCCTCGAACGGCTTCCGCGCGCCGTCGCTGGCCCAGCAGAACTACTCCACCACCTCCACCGTGTTCATCAGCAGCGTGCCTTACGAGGTGCGCACGTTCCCGGTGAACAGCCCGGTCGGACGCGCGTTCGGCGCCGAGCCGCTGAAGGCGGAGAAATCGGTCAACTACAGCCTGGGCCTGGTGCTGCAGCCCACCGACCGCACCGCGCTGACCGTCGACGCCTACCAGATCCGCATCGGCGACCGCATCGTGCTGTCGGAGAACCTCACCGGCAGCGCGGTTACCACCTACCTCACCGCGCACGGCTTCCCCGGCGTCACCGGCGGGCGCTACTTCACCAACGCGGTGGACACGCGCACCCGCGGCGTCGACATCGTGGGCAGCTGGCGCACCGAACTGGCCGGCGGCGGGCTCAACCTGACGCTGGGCTACAACTACAACAAGACCGACATCCTCAACACCCGGCCGAACCCGGCGATCCTGGCCCAGAACGGGCTCAACCTGCAGCGTATGGGGCGCACCGAGAAAGGCCGCATCACGGTCGGCGCGCCGCGCGACAAGTTCACCCTCGGCGGCGACTGGACGCTCGGCCACTGGGGCCTGCGCTCCACGCTGTCGCGCTACGGCAAGTTCACCGTGTTGAACAACAACGCGGCCAACGACCAGACCTTCGCCGCCAAGTGGGTGCTGGACCTGGCCGGCGACTACACGCTGGACCAGTGGACCTTCACCCTCGGCGCGGACAACGTGTTCGACGAATACCCGGACAAGGTGATCGCCGCCAACAGCACCTCGGGCATCCTGCCGTACAGCTCGAGTTCGCCGTTCGGCTTCAACGGCGCCTACGTCTACGGCAAGGTGGCGTACCGCTGGTAAATCGACGCAAGCCATTGGACCCAAAGCCCCGGCCAGTCCGGGGCTTTTTCATGGCTGGCCTCCCCACCGCCTTTTGCGTCGTCCCTGCCGCCATCCGTTGACGGATTTCGCTGACGGCTTGTGCCGCCAGCGGCGAGTGTGGATCGACAACCAATGGGAAACGCAGTGCGTCATCGACTGGAGGGGAGTTCATGAAACCCGTGAACCGTACAAGCATGCCGGGCGCGGCCCTGGCCCTGACCCTGAGCGCAGGCGTCACGATGGCGCGCGAGGCGCCGACCATGACCGTCGCCGTGATCGACTTCACCAACGACACCACGAGCGGCAGAAGATCGACGCCGTGCTGGCCGAGCAGGACCTTCCCGCCTGCTCGCACATGCGCCCAGGCAGCAGCCCGCACACCGGCAACATCACCGGCCCGCAGTACCCGGTCACCGGCAGCGTCGCGGCGTACACCGAGGACACCTCCAACACCGGCGGCCTCAACATCGCCGGCTTCCGCGTGGGCGGCGGCAAGTCGAAGGCCTATGTCGCGATCGACCTGCGGGTGGTCGACGCGGAGACCTCGGAAGTAGTGTATTCGCGCACCGTCGAAGGGCGCAGCTCCAACGGCGGCGTCAACCTGCGCGGCTACGTCAGCGGCGTCGGCGGCGACTTCGCCCATGCCAAGAAGACCCCGGCCAGCAAGGCGGTGCGCGCGGCGCTGATCGAGGCCACCGATTATCTGGACTGCACCATGGTCAAGCGCGACGGCTGCGAAGCCCGCTACCAGCAGAAGCAACAGCGCCGCCGCCAGGGCAGCAAGGACACGCTCGACCTCGACTGACCATCGGCGGCGATCCGTGCGGCAGGCCGGAACCACCCCGGCCGTCGCACGGCGTCCCGGGGACGACCATCGTCCCCGGGGCCTGCGTCAGACTTTGCGGAACAGCAGCTTCCCGCCATCGGCGACCACCTGCACCGTGTCGCCCGACTGGAAGCGGCCTTCGAGGATCTGCTTGGCCAGCGGGTTCTCCAGCTGCTGCTGGATCGCCCGCTTCAGCGGCCGCGCGCCATACACCGGATCGAAGCCGACGTTGCCGAGCAGGGCCAGCGCATCGTCGCCGACGTCCAGCTTCAGCTGCCGCTCGGCCAGGCGCTTTTCCAGGTATTCCAGCTGGATCTTCGCGATCGCGCGGATCTGGCTCTTGTCCAGCGGGCGGAACACCACGATCTCGTCGAGCCGGTTGATGAACTCCGGGCGGAAGTGCGCCTGCACCACGCCTAGCACGGACGCCTTCATCTGGGTGTACTGCTCTTCGGCGTCGCCGTTGCCCTCGGCCGCGTCCTGGATCATCTGCGAGCCGAGGTTCGAGGTCATCACGATGACGGTGTTGCGAAAATCCACGGTGCGGCCCTGTCCGTCGGTCAGGCGGCCGTCGTCGAGTACCTGCAGCAGGATGTTGAACACGTCCGGATGCGCCTTCTCCACTTCATCGAGCAGGATCACGCTGTACGGCCGGCGGCGCACTGCTTCCGTCAAATAGCCGCCTTCCTCGTAGCCGACGTAGCCGGGAGGCGCGCCCACCAGGCGCGAGACGGAGTGCTTCTCCATGAACTCGCTCATGTCGATGCGCACCATCGCGTCGGTGGTGTCGAACATGAACTCGGCCAGCGCCTTGCACAGCTCGGTCTTGCCCACGCCGGTGGGGCCGAGGAACAGGAACGAACCGTTCGGCCGGTTCGGGTCGGACAGGCCGGCGCGCGAGCGGCGGATCGCGTCGGACACCGCGTGCACCGCCTCGTCCTGGCCGACCACGCGCTGGTGCAGCGCGTCCTCCATGTGCAGCAGCTTGTCGCGCTCGCCTTCCAGCATCTTGTTGACCGGGATGCCGGTCCAGCGGCTGACCACCTCGGCGATCTCCTCGGCGGTGACGCGGGTCTGCACCAGCCTGAAGTCCTGCGTCTCGGCGGCCTGCGCCGCGGCGAGCTGCTTTTCCAGTTCCGGCAGCTTGCCGTACTGGATCTCGCTCATCTTGGCGTAGTCCTGCCGGCGCTGGGCGGCATCGAGTTCCTGCCGCGCCTGCTCGATCTGCTCCTTCACCTTGGTGGTGCCCTGCAGCGCGGCCTTCTCGGACTTCCAGATCTCGTTCAAGTCGGAGAACTCGCGCTCGAGCTTGCCGATGTCGGTTTCCAGATCGGCCAGGCGTTGCTTCGACTCGCTGTCCTTCTCCTTCTTCAGCATCTCGCGCTGGATCTTCAGCTGGATCAGCCGGCGCTCCAGCCGGTCCAGCTCCTCCGGCTTGGAGTCGATTTCCATGCGGATGCGGCTGGCCGCCTCGTCCATCAGGTCGATCGCCTTGTCCGGCAGCTGGCGGTCGGCGATGTAGCGATGCGACAGCGTGGCCGCGGCGACGATCGCCGGGTCGGTGATCTCCACGCCATGGTGCACCGCGTAGCGTTCCTTCAACCCGCGCAGGATCGCGATGGTGTCCTCGACACTCGGCTCGCCCACGAAGACCTTCTGGAAGCGCCGTTCCAGCGCGGCGTCCTTCTCGATGTACTTGCGGTATTCGTCCAGCGTGGTGGCGCCGATGCAATGCAACTCGCCGCGCGCCAGCGCGGGCTTGAGCATGTTGCCGGCGTCCATCGCGCCCTCGGCCTTGCCGGCACCGACCATGGTGTGCAGCTCGTCGATGAACAGGATCACCCGGCCTTTCTGCTTGGACAGGTCGCTCAGCACGGCCTTCAGCCGCTCCTCGAATTCGCCGCGGAACTTGGCGCCGGCGATCAGCGCGCCCATGTCCAGCGCCAGCACTCGGCGGTCGCGCAGGCCCTCGGGCACCTCGCCCTTGATGATGCGCTGGGCCAGGCCCTCGACGATGGCGGTCTTGCCCACACCGGGCTCGCCGATCAGCACCGGGTTGTTCTTGGTGCGCCGCTGCAGCACCTGGATGGTGCGGCGGATCTCCTCGTCGCGGCCGATCACCGGATCGAGCTTGCCCGACTCGGCGCGCGCGGTGAGGTCGATGCAGTACTTCTCCAGCGCCTGGCGCTGCTCCTCGGCGTTCTCGCTCTGCACCTTCTCGCCGCCGCGCAACTGCTCGATCGCCGCCTCGAGGTTCGCTCTGGTCGCACCGGCCGCCTTCAGCGCGGCGCCCAGTTCACCCTTGTCCTCCAGCGCCGCCAGCACGAACAGTTCGCTGGCGATGAACTGGTCGCCGCGCTGCTGCGCCAGCTTGTCGGTGAGGTTGAGCAGGCGATTGAGGTCGTTGCCCAGGTTGATGTTGCCTTCCTGCCCGCTGACCTTCGGCAGCCGTTCCAGCAGGTCGTTGACACGCTGGGTCAGCAGCGGCACGTTGACCTGGGCCTGGGTCAGCAGCGGCGCGGTCGAGCCGCCCTGCTGGGCCAGCAGCGCGGCCATCACGTGCACCGGTTCGAGCATGTTGTGGTCGCGGCCCACGGCCAGCGACTGTGCGTCGGCCAGCGCCTGCTGGAAACGCGAGGTGAGCTTGTCCATCCGCATCGCAATGATCCCCGCAAGAGATGAATGGTTCTGGCGGGCCATGCCGCCACTGCCCGCTTAGATGCGGACTGTGGCAGGCGATTCAAGCAAGCGGCGTGAAAGGCCGGGCCGGTCGGGGCAGCAACGGAACATCAGGCGTGGTCCAGCCAGACCAGGCTGGCGAAGCGGCCGCTGCGGGCGCCGTCGCGGCGGTAGGAATAGAAGCGCGGATCGGCCAGCGTGTCGAAGCCGCCGCCGTGGACATGCCGGACGCCGGACGCCTGCAACCGGCGCCGCGCCAGCGCGGCGAGGTCGCAGCGCCAGTGGCCGGGACGCGTCGGCGCAAAGTGGGCGGCGGCCGCGGCGTCGGTAGCCGTGAAGGCCGCGCGCACTTCCTCGCCCACCTCGTACGAGGCTGCGCCGATGCACGGCCCCAACCACGCCAGCAGGCGCGCCGGTGGCGTTTGCAACTGGGTCAGCGTGGCTTCCAGTACGCCGGCGGCCAGCCCGCGCCAGCCCGCGTGGGCCACGCCGATCTCGCTGCCGTCGTCGGCGCAGAACAGCACCGGCAGGCAATCGGCGGTGAGGATGGCCAGCACCGTGCCGGGAATGTGCGACACCACCGCATCCGCCTGCGGCTCGTCCGCGCTGGGCAGCGGCCCCAGTTCGGCCACGCCGGTACCGTGCACCTGACGCAGCCAGCGTGGCGCCGACGGCAGTCGCAGTGCCTGCTGCAGCGCGCTGCGGTTGGCCTGCACGGCGTCGATGTCGTCGCCGCTGCGCAGGCCGAGGTTGAAACGGTCGAACGGCGGCGCCGAAATGCCTGGCCCCTGTCGCGTGGTGATCGCCGCGTGGACCCGGGCCGGGGCCGGCCAGTCGGGGAAGATCCAGGTTTCGGTCATTTTCTCGGGATTCGGGATTCGGGATTCGGGATTCGGGATTCGGGATTCGGGAAGCATCGCACAGGCACCGGCGGCGTTCCTTGGCGCTTGCCCTCAGTAGTGATCCGAACCGTGCTCGGCCAGGTCCGCGCGCAGCGCCTCGATCAGCGCCTGCAGGTCGGCCGGCCGCTGCGCGCCGAACGACAGCGCCTCGCCGCTGGCCGGGTGGATGAACGACAGCTTCTCGGCATGCAACGCCTGCCGGCGGAAACCGCGCAGGGTGGCAGCCAGTTCCGCGCTGGCGCCCTTGGGCAGCTTCAGGCCGCCGCCGTACAGCGGGTCGCCGATCAGTGGATGGCCGATATGCGCCAGGTGCACGCGGATCTGGTGGGTGCGGCCGGTTTCCAGCTGGCATTGCAGCAGGCTGTGCGCGCGGAAGCGCTCGCGCAGGCGATAGTGGGTCACCGCGCGCTTGCCGTCTTCCTCGTCGCGTACCGCCTGGCGCAGGCGGTCGCCCATGCTGCGCCCGATCGGCGCATCCACCGTGCCGCCGGCCACCAGCGTGCCCAGCACCACCGCTTCGTACTGGCGCTCCACTTCGTGGCGCGACAGCAGGTCGACCAGCGCGGTGTACGTCGGCAGGGTCCGCGCCACCACCATCAGGCCGGAGGTGTCCTTGTCCAGCCGGTGCACGATGCCGGCGCGCGGCAGTTCGGCCAGCTGCGGGTCGTGGTGCAGCAGCGCGTTCAGCAGGGTGCCGGCCGGGTTGCCGGCGCCGGGATGGACCACCAGCCCGGCCGGCTTGTCCAGCACCAGCAGGTGCGCGTCCTCGTGCACGATGGTCAGCGCGATGTCCTCCGCCGCGCTGGACACCTCGTTTTCCAGCTCGACCTCAAGGCATACCCGCTCGCCGCCCCGCAGCAGCTGCCGCGGCGGCGCCTGCGCGCCGTCCAGGGTCACGGCGCCGGATTTGATCCAACCGCTGAGCCGCGAACGCGAATAATCGGGGAACATCTCGGCCAGCGCCTGGTCGAACCTGCGTCCCGCCGCCCCCAGCGGCACCTCCGCCTCGTGCCGGATCGTGGTCATGCCGGCCTCCACGGGCTGTGGCCGGTTTCGGCTATCATGCCTTTTCGCTCAAACATCCGAACTCCTTCCTTATGCGCCCAACGATCGACCCGCCCTGGCTGCCGATGCCCAAATTGCCTGTACTCAAAGTGCTTGTGGTGCTGATGCTCGTCGTGTCGATGAGCGCCTGTTCGATGTTCAAGTCGAAACGCGAAACCATCGACACGATGCCGCTGGTCGCGCTGTACGACAACGCGCACGCCTCGTTGCAGAACGCCGATTATGCAGCCGCCACCAAGGCCTACCAGCGCCTGATCGCGCGCTTCCCGTCGGGCGAATACAACGAGCAGGCACAACTGGAGATGGCCTACGCGCAATACAAGGACAACCAGCCGGATGATGCCTTGTCGACCGTGAACCGCTTCATCAAGACCTACCCGGCCAACAAGCACGTCGATTATGCCTACTACCTGCGCGGCCTGATCAACTTCGACCGCACCAGCGGCGTGATCGAGCGCTTCATCAACCGCGAAGGTTCGCAGGCACGCCGCGATCAGGGCTACAACCTGCAGTCGTTCGACGACTTCGCCGAGCTGTCGCGGCGCTTCCCGGACAGTGCGTATACCGCCGATGCGCGCCAGCGCATGATCTACCTGCGCAACATCCTGGCCGAGCACGAGATCAACGTGGCCGAGTTCTACCTGCGCAACAAGGCTTACGTCGCCGCCGCCGACCGCGCGCAGTACGTGATCGAGCATTACCAGCAGGCATCGCAGACCGGCGATGCGCTGGCCATCCTCACCCGCAGCTACCTGGCGCTGGACCAGAAGACCCTGGCCGACCAGAGCCGCCAGGTGCTGGCGCTGAACTACCCGAACCACCCGTACCTGAGCGACGCCAAGTGGCCGCATGCGCCGTCCATGCTGCGCAAGATGGTGCCGTTCTCGGGGCATCATTGAGCTTTGCCGACTGCTCCGTCCACAAGAGAGCCGGCGTCCGCGCCGGCTTTTTTCATGGGGATCTCGCCAGCCCCGCACCCTCACCCCAAGCCTCTCACCCGCAAGGGGACTCCCTTCGGTCGCCGGAGGGAGAGCGAGCAACCGTGCCGTGCGGGTTCGGCTTCGTCGATATGGCGGCGACCCTTCGCTTCGAGGGTCAATGCCAGCCCGAAGTAATCGGATAGCGCCGCTCGCGACCGAACGCGCGGGTGGTCACGCGCGGGCCCGGCGCCGACTGCCGCCGCTTGAACTCGTTCAGCAGCACCAGCCGCACCACCCGGCGCACCACGTCGGCATCGAAGCCCTGCGCCACGATCTCCGCCTGCGACTGCTCGCCCTCGATGAAGCGTTCGAGGATCGCATCCAGCTCGTCGTACGGCGGCAGCGAGTCCTGGTCGGTCTGGTTGTCGCGCAGCTCGGCCGAGGGCGGGCGGTCGATGACTTCGGGGGGAATGGGCAACCGGGAATCGGAAATGGCTCGTCCCGCCGCGTTGTTTTCCCCACTCCCGGCCCCATTCCGCCAGCGCGCCAGCCGGTACACCACGGTCTTGTAGACGTCCTTCAGCGGCGCGTAGGCGCCGCACATGTCGCCGTACAGCGTGCAGTAGCCGACTGCCATCTCGCTCTTGTTGCCGGTGGCGAGCAAGAGCTTGCCATGCTTGTTGGAGAGCGCCATCAACATCACGCCGCGCGTGCGCGACTGCAGGTTCTCCTCGGTGGTGTCGGCCGCCTTGCCGGCGAACGCCGGCGCCAGTGCCGCGACGAACGACTGGCAGGTCGGCTCGATGTCGATCACGTGGTAGTCCACGCCCAGCCGTTGCGCCTGCGCGCGTGCGCCGTCCAGCGACAGCTGCGAGGTGTAGCGGGTGGGCATCATCACCGCGGTGACGCGTGAGGCGCCCAGCGCGTCGACTGCCAGCGCCAGCGTCAGTGCGGAGTCGATGCCACCAGACAGGCCCAGCAGCACGCCACTGAAGGCGTTCTTGTCGATGTAGTCGCGGGTGCCGCGCACCAGGGCGGCGTACAGCGTCGCCTCCAGCGATGGGTCGGCGGCGACCGGCCAGTCGTCCGCCGACCAGCGGCGCGTGGCCGGATCGAACCCGGCCCACAGCAGCGCGTCGACGAAGGCCGGCGCGCGCGCGGCGACCATGCCGTCGCCGTCCACCAGCAGCGAGCCGCCGTCGTAGACCACCTCGTCCTGGCCGCCGACCAGGTTGAGGTAGGCGATCGCGCAACCGGTCTCTCTCGCGCGCGCGGCCAGCACCGCCTCGCGCTCGGCCTGCTTGCGCTCGTCCCACGGTGAAGCGTTGATCACCACCAGCAGCTCCGCACCGGCCGCCGCAGCCTGCGCCGCCGGCTCCGGCTGCCACACGTCCTCGCAGATCAGCAGGCCGACGCTCACCCCGTCGATCATGGTCGTGACCGAGGCGTGGCCCGGGCGGAAATAGCGCTTGTCGTCGAACACGCCGTAGTTCGGCAGCGCCTGCTTGTGTGCGGTGCAGTCCACCTTGCCGTCGCGCAGCAGGCTGGCCGCGTTGAACACCTCGCCCTCGCTGTACGGGTGGCCGACCAGGGCGGCAACGCCGTGGCTCGCCGCCGCCAGCGTGGCCAGCTCGCTGGCGCAGGCAGCCAGGAAGCTCGGTCGCAGCAGCAGATCCTCCGGCGGATAGCCGGAGAGGGTCAGCTCGGGAAACGCCACCAGCGCGGCGCCGCCGGCGCGCGCCCGGGCGATCAGCTCGCCCACCTTCGCGGCATTCGCCGCCACCGCACCGACCGCGAAATCGAACTGGGCCAGCGCCACACGCAGCTTTGCCATGGACTTCCTGCTCCGGAAAACGACGAAGGCCGCGACGTATCGCGGCCTTCGCATTTTACGGCACGGCGGCGCCGACTTACTTCATCAGCTTCGCCAGCGTCTTGCCCAGGTCGGCCGGCGACTTCACCGTGGTGACGCCGGCCTTCTCCAGCGCGGCGAACTTCGCCGCGGCGGTGCCCTTGCCGCCGGAGATGATCGCACCGGCATGGCCCATGCGCTTGCCGGCCGGGGCCGAGGCGCCGGCGATGAACGACACCACCGGCTTGGTCACGTACTCGCCGATGAACTCGGCGGCGTCTTCCTCGGCGCTGCCGCCGATCTCGCCGACCATGATGATGCCTTCGGTCTGCGGGTCGTCCTGGAACAGCTTCAGGCAGTCGATGAAGTTCAGGCCGTTGATCGGGTCGCCGCCGATGCCGATGCAGGTGGACTGGCCCAGGCCCTCGTTGGTGGTCTGGAACACCGCTTCATAGGTCAGCGTGCCCGAACGCGACACGATGCCGACCTTGCCCGGCATGTGGATGTGGCCCGGCTGGATGCCGATCTTGCACTCGCCCGGGGTGATGATGCCGGGGCAGTTCGGCCCGATCAGGATGGTTTCCGGATGCTGCGCCAGCACGTTCTTCACGCGCAGCATGTCCAGCACCGGGATGCCTTCGGTGATCGCCACGATCACCTTGATGCCGGCATCGATCGCTTCCAGGATCGAGTCGGCCGCGAACGGCGGCGGCACGAAGATCACCGACGCGTCGGCGCCGGTTTCCAGCACCGCTTCGTCGACCGAGTTGAACACCGGCAGGCCGATGTGCTGGGAGCCACCCTTGCCCGGGGTGACGCCGCCGACCACCTGGGTGCCGTAGTCGAGGCACTGCTGTGCGTGGAAGGTGCCCTGCTGGCCGGTGAAGCCCTGCACCAGCACCTTGGTATTTTTGTTGACGAGAACTGACATGACTTAGTAACTCCTCACTTCGCGGCTGCCACGGCTTTCTGCGCCGCGTCGTTGAGATCGTCCGCCGGCGTGATCGCCAGGCCGGAGTTGGCCAGCAGTTCGCGGCCCTGATCGACATTGGTGCCCTGCAGGCGCACCACCACGGGGATCTTCAGGCCCACTTCCTTCACCGCGGCGATGATGCCCTCGGCGATCAGGTCGCAGCGCACGATGCCGCCGAAGATGTTGACCAGAATGCAGCGTACCTTGTCCGAGGACAGGATCAGCTTGAACGCCTCGGTCACGCGCTCCTTGGTGGCGCCGCCGCCGACGTCGAGGAAGTTGGCCGGCTCGCCGCCCGCCAGCTTGATCACGTCCATGGTGGCCATTGCCAGGCCGGCGCCGTTGACCATGCAGCCGATCGAGCCGTCCATCGTCACGTAGTTGAGGTTGTTCTGCACCGCGGCCGCCTCGGCGGCGTCTTCCTGGGTCAGGTCGCGCATGGCGACCAGCTCGGGGTGGCGGAAGTCGGCGTTGTCGTCGGAGTTGACCTTGCCGTCCAGCGCGGCCAGGTTGCCGTCCTCGAGGATGGCCAGCGGGTTCAGCTCGACCAGCGACAGGTCCTTCTCGTTGAACAGCTTGTACAGGCCCAGCATGATCTTGGTCAGCTGGTTGACCTGCTTGGCGTTGAGATCCATCGCGAAGCCGAGCTGGCGGCACTGGTACGGCTGCAGCCCTTCGACGAAGTCGACCACGATGGTGTGGATGTCTTCGGGCGTGTCCTTGGCGACCTGCTCGATGTCCACGCCGCCGTGCTTGGAGGCGATGAAGGACACGGCCTTGGAGTCGCGGTCCACCAGCACCGACAGGTACAGCTCCTTGGCGATGTTGGTGGCGTCGGTCACCAGCACCAGGTTCACCGGCAGCGCGCGGCCGGCCGACTGGTAGGTTGCCATGCGGGTGCCGAGCATGCCCTTGGCCGCGGCATGGACGTCGTCCAGGCTCCTGCAGAACTTGACGCCGCCGGCCTTGCCGCGGCCGCCTGCGTGGATCTGCGCCTTGACCATCCACTGCGAGCCGCCGAGCGCCTTGGCGGCATCGACGGCGGCGTCGGGGGAACTGGCGATCTTGCCCGGCGGCACGGCGATGCCGTACTGCGCGAACAGTTCTTTGGCCTGGTATTCGTGGAAATTCATTCGATACCTCGAGCGAACGGAGAAACGATGGCGGCCGCACGCGGCGCACCAGCGTGGGTCAGGAAGGTCGGACGGCGGATGGACGCGCTGCCGGGATGCAGTGCGCCTGCCGGACCGAACCGGCAAACCGCGCAATACGGCCGCCTATTTTCGCGGAAGCGGGCGCCGATGGAAAGGGCCGCCGGCCCGGAACGCCCGCACAGGCCGATCCCATGCGATTTCTGCCCCGCTCACAGCGCCAAGCAGCCCGTCTATACTCACCCCCGACCCCAGGAAATGCGCTGATTCTTCCAGTACATCCCTCCCGTACAGGCCGCACGATGTCCAGCACAGCACCCCTGAACGCCCAGCGCGCGGGAACGGCGACGATCCGCCACGAGCTGACGTTCCTCAACGCGTTCCGGCTGGTGCAGGCGCTGGTCTACGCCGGCCTGGCGTTCAGTCCACCGGGCCTGGGCTGGCCCGAGCTGGCGATGCCCGACTTCGCCCGCGGCGTGACCACGCTGTACCTGGTGTTCGCCCTGCTCGCGCTGCTGTTCAACCGGCGCAGCATGCCGTACGCCCGCACGATGGTGGCGGTGACCCTGGCGGTGGACATCGCCGCCGCCGTGCTGACGATCGCCGCGATGCACGACGCGCGCATCGGCATCGCCATGATGCTGGCGGTGAACCTCAGCGCCGGCGCGCTGATCCTGCCGCTGCGGCTGTCCAGCTTCTTCGCCGCGCTGGCCACGCTGGGCATGCTCGGGCACACCCTGTTCGGCAACCCCGGCGGCAGCCCCGGCGACCGCGACCTGCTCGAGGCGGCACTGTTCGGCCTGGCCTACTTCGCCACCACCACGCTGTGCCACGTGCTGGGCCGGCAGCTGCGCGCCACCGAGGCGCTGGCCGAGCAGCGCAGCACCGACCTGGCCAACCTGGCCCAGGTCAACGAGCTGATCATCCGCCGCATGAAGACCGGTGTGCTGCTGGTCGACGACGCCAACCGCATCCACCAGATCAACGAGTCGGCGTGGATGCTGATGGGCAACCCCGGCGCCGACCAGCGCGACCTCGGCCAGCTGGCGCCGGAGCTGTCGCGCCGGCTGTATCACTGGATGACCTCCGGCAAGCTGGACGAGACCGCCACCCAGCTCGCCGACGGCGTGCCCGAGGTGGTGCCGCGCTTCACCCGGCTGGCGCCGAACGACGACTCGCACGTGCTGATCTTCCTCGACGACACCTCGCTGCTGTCGCGCCGCGCCGAGGAGCTCACGCTGACCTCGCTGGGCCGGCTGTCGGCCTCGATCGCGCACGAAATCCGCAACCCGCTGGCGGCGATCCGCTACTCGGCGCAACTGCTCGCCGAGTCGACCAGCATGGACGCCACCGACCAGCGCATGGTCGAGATCATCAACAACCACTGCATCCGGCTCAACGAGATCATCGAGAACATCCTGCAGCTGTCGCGGCGCGAGCGCTCGCGCCCGGAGACGCTGGACCTGGGCCACTGGGCGCAGGCCTTCGTCGAGGAATACTGCCAGGGCAACGACCTCGGCGCCGACTCGCTGCGCGCGATCGCCAACGGCGGCACCCCGGTGGCGGCGGTGGCCGACCCGCAGCAGCTGCAGCAGGTGGTGTGGAACCTGGTGCAGAACGCGCTGCGCTACGGTCGCCTGCCCGGCGAGCCGGCGCGGGTGATGGTGGTGACCCGGCAGGGCGAGCACGGCGTGCCGATCCTGGAAGTGATCGACCGCGGCCCCGGCATCGCGCCGAAGGTGGCCGCACAGATCTTCGAGCCGTTCTATACCACCCACGAATACGGCACCGGCCTGGGCCTGTACCTGGCCCGGCAGATGAGCGACGCGAACCAGGCCGCGCTGGAATACGTGCGCGTGGCCGGCGGCGGCAGCTGCTTCCGGCTGGTGCTGACCCCGCCGGCGCGCAGTCCGGCCGACGCTGCCGAAACCACCCAGGCCGCCGCCACGCGCTAGCAGCGCGGGCGGATCAGGTCGAGCGCACGATCAGGCTGACCGGCAGGGTCTCCGAGCTGGCCGGCTCGCCCTCGATCAGCGCCAGCACCTTGCGCGCCAGCAACATGCCGCCCTCCTGCCAGTCCTGCCGCACCGAACTCAGCGGCGGCAGGAAGCTGGCGCCCAGCGGCATGTCGTCGTAGCCGACCACCGAGACATCGGCCGGCACCGAGCGCCCCAGGTCCAGCGTGGCGCGGATCGCGCCCATCGCCAGCAGGTCGTTGCAGGCGAAGATCGCGTCGAAGCCGACCTTGCGCTCATGCAGCGAACGCACCGCGTCCATGCCGGAGTCCACGGTGAACTCGTCGCGCCGCATCAGCAGCGGCTTGATCCCGTGCAGCGCCAGCGCGTCGATGAAACCGTTCAGGCGCTCGAAGATTTCCGGATGGCTGGGATTGCCGATGAACACCGGCCGGCGCCGGCCCAGCGCAATGAAATGCCGCGCCACCACCGCGCCGCCGAGGCGGTTGTCGCTGCCCACCACCACGTGCACATCGCTGGCCGACTGCGCGCCCCACACCACCATCGGCAGGTTCAGCTTGTCGAACCGGCGCACCGCGTCCTGGTGCGCGCCCTGGCCCAGCAGGATCAGCCCGTCCGCCGCCTGCACCGCCGCCGCGCTGGCGCCCTGGCGGGTGGTCAGCAGCACGCTGTAGCCGGCCGCAGTCAGTTCCTGCGAAATACCGCCCAGCAGCACCAGCGGGTACGGGTCGAACATGGTGCGGTCGGTGGACGGCTTCATCTCCACGATCACCGCCACCGTGTGGCTGCGGCGCAGGCGCAGGTTGCGCGCGCTGATGTTGAGCTTGTAGCCGCGCTCGCGCGCCAGTGCCTGGATCCGCTCGCGGGTTTCCGGATTGACCAGCGGGCTGTCGGCCAGCGCCCGCGAGACGGTGATCTTGGATACCCCGGCCAGTTGCGCCAAGTCGGCCATGGTCGGACCGCCCGACAGGTGCCTGCGCGTGCCCTTCTTGCTCAACTATCCGATTCCCTGTTGGTCTGGCCGATCCGCTGCCGTGGCGCCGCCGGGCTGCGGCAATGGCCGGCACCGGCGCCTGCAGTGTGTCGACATTCGCCTTGCCGATGCAACCTCGCCCCGCGCGCCCGCCGGCAGCGCGCCGAGGCAAGCGGAAAGCACGCACCCATGCCCTTCTCCCTCGCCACGGAACGGTCCGGACAAGTCTGCCACATCAAATGTTATCGGTATCTTGATACCGATAACATTTGATGCCAAGCTCCCTGCCAGCCGGGTGCGGGACGGCCCATGCCATGCGAATCGGGGAGATTTATCGTGGAACACCAGATGACGGCAGCAGCGAGCGTCGATGCCCGGCCGCCCGAGAGGCCGGCCGTGGAGGATCCGTGGCTGCTGGTCCGCCATGGCACCGACCCGGCCGGCTTCGCCCGGGACGAGAGCCTGTTCGCCCTCGCCAACGGCACGCTCGGCGTGCGCGGCAACCTGGAGGAAGCCGACAGCGCCAGCCAAGCCACCCTGCTGTCCGGAGTATGGGAACGCACCCCGATCGAGTACCACGAGCGCTTTCCCGGCTTCGCCAGCCATACCGACACGCGCATCCCGGTCGCCGACGCCACGCACATCCGGCTGCGCCTGGGCGACACGCCGGTGCGGCTGGACCAGGGCGAATGGCTGCAGTTCGAGCGCACCCTCGACCTGCGCCACGGCTGCTACCGGCGGCGGCTGCGCTGGCGTTCGCCGCAAGGCGCCACGCTGGAGATCGAGGCCGAACGCCTCGTCAGCCTGGCAGAGGCCGGGTTGCTGGCGATCCGCTACCGCGTGCGTTCGATCGACTACCGCGGCCCGGTCACGCTGGAGTCGTCGATCGGCTGCGGGCGCGAGGCCGTCGGACAGGGCGATGACCCGCGCATCGGCAGCCGCCTCGCGGGCGGCCTCACCACCTGGGCCGCGCAGGCAAACAAGGCCTCGGCCTGGGTCGGCCAGCAGACCACCCACAGCGGCATCCGGCTGGCCTGCGTGCAGCGCCACGAACAGGCCGCCGGCCTCGTCTTCCGCGATGCCGGCCGGACCGCGGACGGGGTGATGCAGGCCTATGCCGGCACGCTGGCGCCGGGCCAGACGGTCGGCCTGGACAAGTACGTCGCCTACGCCTTCACCGCGCCGTTCGCCACGGATGCCGCCGGCGCCCTGCCGGCCCGGGCCGAGGCCACGCTCGCCGCAGCGATCGCACTCGGCTACCCGGCGCTGCTCGAACGGCAGGCGCGGGTGCTGGCCGGATTCTGGGCGCAGGCCGACCTGGCCATCGCGGGCGACCCGGCGACCGAACAGGCGCTGCGCCTCAACCTGTTCCACCTGTTCCAGTCCAGCGGCCGCGACGGCCGCAGCAGCACCGCCGCCAAGGGACTCACCGGCGAGGGCTACGAAGGCCACTACTTCTGGGACGCCGAAGCCTTCATGCTGCCGGCGCTGGTCACCCTGGCCCCGGAACTGGCGCGCGCCATGCTGGCCTGGCGCCACCGCACGCTGGGCCACGCACGCCGGCACGCACGCGAACTCGGCCATCCGCGCGGCGCGCTGTACGCCTGGCGCACGATCGGCGGCGACGAATGCTCGGCCTACTTTCCCGGCGGCTCGGCGCAGTACCACATCAATGCCGCGGTGGCGTGGGCGGTGCGCCTCTACGTCGACGCCAGCGGCGACCAGGCCTTCCTTCTCGAAGGGGGCGCCGAGATGATCTTCGAGACCGCGCGGATCTGGCTGGAGATCGGCCACTTCAATCCGCGCCGCGGCGGTGCGTTCTGCATCCACGAAGTGACCGGCCCGGACGAGTACTCCGCCCTGGTCGACAACAACCACTACACCAACCGCATGGCGCAACGGCACCTGCGCGATGCCGCCGCCACCGCCGAATGGATGGCGCTGAGCCACCCGGCCGACTACGCCGCACTGGCCGCGCGGATCGGCCTCGGGGCCGACGAGCCGGCGCAGTGGCAGGCCGCGGCGCGGGCGATGCATCTGCCGGTGGATGCCGTGCTGGGCATCTTTCCGCAGGACGACGGCTTCCTCGACAAGCCGCGGCTGCCGGCGGAACTGGCCGCCACGCCGGACCGACAGCCGCTGCTGCTGCGCCTGCACCCGCTCGGCATCTATCGCCACCAGGTATGCAAGCAGGCCGACGTGCTGCTGGCGCTGATGCTGGCCGGCGAGCAGGTCGAGGTGGCCGCCAAGCGGCGCAACTTCGACTACTACGAAGGCGTCACCGTGCACGACTCCACCCTGTCCGCCTCCACCTTCGCGGTGATCGCGGCCGAGGTGGGCCATGCCGACAAGGCATTCCGCTACTTCCGCGACACCCTGCGCGTCGACCTGGACGACCTGCACGGCAACGCGGCGCACGGCCTGCACATGGCGGCGATGGCCGGCAGCTGGCTGGCGCTGACCTGGGGCTACGGCGGCCTGCGCGTGCACGATGGCCTGCCCGCGCTGGCGCCGCGGCTGCCGGCGGCATGGCGCAGTTACCGCTTCGGCCTGCGCTGGCGCGACGCGCACCTGCGTGTGGAGGTCGACGGCGACGGCGTGCAGTACACGCTTACCGAAGGCAACGCGCTCACCTTCCTGCACGACGGCCTGCCGCAACGCCTGCATGCCGGCCAGCCGCTGCGCCTGTCCTGCGCGGGCGTCGTCGCGCCGACGCCGTTGAAGGCCGTGGTGTTCGATCTCGACGGCGTGCTCGCCGACACCGCCGTGCTGCATCGCGCGGCGTGGCAGCGGCTGGCCGACGAGATCGGCGCGCCGCTCGACGAGGCCACCGCCGGGCGCATGAAGGGGGTGGACCGCCGCGGTTCGCTGGACATCCTGCTGGAACGCGCGCCGCGCTCCTACAGCGAAGCGGAGAAGGAAGCGCTCGCCGCACGCAAGAACAGCTACTACGTCGAACTGATCGGGCGCCTCGGCCCGCAGGACCTGCTGCCCGGCGCGCGCGCCGCGGTGGAGTCCGTGCGCCGCGCCGGGCTGAAGACCGCGCTGGCCTCGGCCAGCCGCAACGCGCCGCAGCTGCTGGACCGGCTGGGCATCGCCACGCTGTTCGACTACGTGGTCGACGCTGGTCGCATCGCCCGCTCCAAGCCCGACCCGGAGATCTTCCTGGCGGCGGCGCGCGGGCTGGGCCTGAGTTCGCAGGAATGCCTCGGCGTGGAGGACGCCGCGGCGGGCATCGCCGCCCTGCACGCGGCGGGCATGACGGCGGTCGGCATCGGCCGCGCGCAGGAGCTGGACAAGGCGGATGTGCTGCTGCCGGACATTGCCGCGTTCGACATCAGCCGTTTCATCGCGTGAGCGGCCATTCCGCGCAGCCGGCACGCTGCGTTGCGCGGCCAAAACAATCCAATCCAACTGGTGGGGAGTGACGGAAATGAAGAACAAACAGCTGTCCAGACTGAGTCTTCCGGTGGCGATCGCCGCCATCCTGCTCTGCGGCGCGGCCATCGCGCAGGACGCCGCGCCGGCACAAGCCGCCCAGGCGCCGGCGAAGAAGAGCGTGGCCCAGCAGAAAGCCGAAGCCGCCAAGGCCAAGACCCTCGAACAGGTGGTGGTGACCGGCAACACCGCCACCGGCGGCCTGAAGAAGATCGACACCAGCTACTCGGTCACCACCGCCTCGGCCGAGCAGATCAAGATGGCCAACCCGAAGAGCACGGCGGACCTGCTGAAGATCTCGCCCGGCATGTGGCCCGAATCCACCGGCGGCCAGACCGGCGCCAACATCGAGATCGCCGGCTTCCCCGGCGGCGGCGACGCGCCCTACTTCTCCACCCAGCTGATGGGCTCACCGCTGTACGGCATGCCCACGCTGTCGTTCTTCGAGACCACCTCGATCTTCCGCCTCGACGACACCGTCGACCGCGTGGAGATCCTGCAGGGCGGCCCGTCGGTGGTGTTCGGCGACGGCCAGATCGGCGCCACCGCGAACTTCATGCTGAAGACCGGCACCGACGTGCCCAGCGGCAGCGTCGGCGTCACTTACGGCAACGAGAACCTGCGTCGCGTCGACGGCTTCTTCGGCTTCCCGATCGCCGAGAGCTGGTACGGCAGCGTCGGCGGCTTCTGGCGCACTTCCGACGGCGTGCGCGATCCGCAGTTCGCCGCGGACAAGGGCGGCCAGCTCACCGCCACGCTGAGCCACGACAGCGACAACGGCACGATGACCCTGTACGCACGCCAGCTCAACGACCGCAACCAGTTCATCACGCCGGTGCCGCTGATCCAGCACGGCACCGACCAGTTCAGCGCCTACCCCGGCTTCGACCCGCTGACCGACACCTACTACAGCAAGGCGATCCAGCATGTGCACCTGCCCGGCTACCCCGGCGGCGGCACCGACGCCAATCTGGCCAACGGCCGTGGCGCCAAGTTCAGCTTCTTCGGCGGCAACTTCGACTACGACCTGGGCGACGGCTGGAACCTGTCGGACAAGTTCCTGTTCGACGGCGGCGATGCCGACACCAACGCGCTGTTCTCGGGCAACAACCCCGGCAGCCTGAACGACATGCTGTACACCAACACCGCCAGCATGGGCGCCTTCAACCTGCCCGCCGGCTCGGCCACCGCCAGCTACGTCGACGGCGGCGGCGCAGTCAACCCGAACCAGAGCGTGATCCACCAGGGCTGGTGGTACATCCACAAGCACCTGAAGAACGTCAGCAACGATTTCCGCCTGAGCAAGGAACTGTTCGAGGGCAACACGCTCACCGGCGGCCTCTACCTGACCCACTACACCATGAACGACAAGTGGGCGCTGGGCAACCAGATGCTGATGACCAACACGCCGAACGCGCAGCCGATCCAGGTCAGCTACGTCGACAACGGCCAGACCAAGTACCTCACCGACGGCCAGGGCTTCCTCGACTACGGCGGCTACAACATCGCCCAGCACGGCAGCGCCACCAACAAGGCGTTCTACCTGTCCGACGTGTGGCGCATCGGCAAGTGGCTGATCGACGTGTCCGGCCGGGTCGAGAACGAGAACGCCACCAACAACGTGTGCAACCTCAGCAACGTCAACCTCGACGGCAACCTGAACACGCTGTACGACAACAGCGTGCCGGTGTGCAACGGCACCTACGCGCGGACCCGCTACGACAAGACCCATCCGTCGTGGACCGTCGGCGTGAACTACGAGCTGGCCGACAACATGAGCGTCTACGTGCGCGCCAACAAGGGCGCGCACTTCGGCGACTTCGACAACGCGCTGCGCGGCAACACCACCGGCAACACGCCGCCGCTGCAGAAGGTGCAGAACTTCGAGGGCGGCTTCAAGTACCAGTCCGACCTGTTCTACGCCGACATCAGCGTGTACCACCGCCAGTTCAACGGCCTGACCTACCAGCCCACCAACGGCCAGGGCGTACCGGTCGGCGCGCAGGCGCTGTACGGCTCCGACTCCAAGGGCGTCAACCTCGCCGGCGCGGTCACGCCGTTCGAGAACTTCAAGCTGCAGGTGGTCGCCAACTACCTGGACGGCCACTACTCGCACAACAACTCCTGCTTCGTGTACACCGACCTGGTCAGCGGCACCAGCCAGTGCCTCGGCATCAACGGCAAGCAGTTGCAGCGTCAGCCGAAGGTGCGCTACATGCTCACGCCGAGCTACCGCGTGCCGTTCGACTGGGGCGACATCACCGCCTTCGTGACCTACACCCACGTCGGCGCGCACACCCAGGACCAGTCCGCCCTGCAGCAGCTGGGCAGCTACGCCACCTGGGACTTCGGTGTGGTCGCCAACGTGCAGCAGAACTGGCAGATCCGCCTGCAGGGCACCAACATGAGCAACGAACTGGGCCTGACCGAGAGCAACTCGCGCATCTTCGGCTCCGCCTCCGGCACCGATGGCGTGATCCTGGCCCGTCCGCTGGAAGGCCGCGAGGTCAACATGACGGTGAAGTACCTGTTCTGAGCAGTGCTGTTGCAGGGTGCGCGGTCCGGATCGAAACCTCAGAGCGATCCGGGCCGCGTTTTTCGCGAAACTGCACACGCCGTAACGCCGGAGGTGCCATGAACCGAATCCGCATGATCGTCGCGCTGGCGCTGATCTACATGATCTTCGCGATCCTGCTCAACAGCGTCGGCACGGTGATCCTGCAGTCGATCGTCACCTTCGGCATCGACAAGCCCGCAGCCAGCGCGCTGGAACGCTACAAGGACCTCACCATCGCGTTCACCTCGTTCCTGGTCGCCTCGTTCCTGCCGATGTTCGGCTACCGGCGTTCGATGATGCTGGCGCTGGCGATCGTCGGCGGCGCCTGCGTGCTGATGCCGCTCTACCCGAGTTTCCCTACCACGCGGCTGCTGTTCGCCTGCGTGGGTTTTTCATTCGCGCTGGCCAAGGTCGCGGTGTATTCATCGATCGGCCTGCTCACCGCCGACCGCACCGCGCACTCGCGCCTGACCAACACCATCGAAGGCCTGTTCATGCTCGGCGTGCTGGCCGGCAACTGGATCTTCAGCGCCTATATCAACCCGGCCAACCCGGGCGACCCGGCATGGTTCAACGTGTACTGGCTGCTCGCCGGCGCCTGCGCGCTGACCATCGCGCTGCTGGCCACCAGCGCCCTGGACGAAAGCGCCGCGCATGCGCACGGGCACAACGACTCCTTCAGCGACGCGATCATGGAGATGCTGCGCCTGTTCGTGCGCCCGCTGGTCTACGTGTTCCTCGCCTCCGCCTTCCTGTACGTGCTGATCGAGCAGAGCTTCGGCACCTGGCTGCCCACCTTCAACAACGAGATCCTGAAGCTGCCGAACGCGATGAGCATCCAGTTCGCCAGCATCCTCGCCGGCATGACCGCGCTGGGCCGTATCCTGGCCGGTGTCGTGCTCAAGCGGGTGCGCTGGTACACCCTGCTCAACGCCTGCGTGCTCGGCATGGGAGTGCTGGTCGTGGTGGTGCTGCCGCTGGCGCGTGGCGTGGTGGCGCGGCCGGACGTCGGCTGGTTCGACGCACCGCGGGCGGCGTACCTGATCCCGCTGCTCGGCCTGCTGATGGCGCCGATCTACCCGGTGATCAATTCGGTGGCGCTGAGTTCGCTGCCCAAGCCGATGCACGCGGCGATGACCGGGCTGATCGTGGTGTTCTCCGCGCTCGGCGGCACGCTGGGCTCGTACATCACCGCGCGCGTGTTCGCCAGCTTCGACGGCATCCACGCGTTCTATTTCTCGCTGCTGCCGATGAGCCTGATCCTGCTCACCCTGTTCTTCTTCAAGCGCGAGACCGACCGCGCCGGCGCCGACGCCACGGCGGCGATCCGGCTTGCCGCGAAATAGCCCGCCACCCGGAGCGATCATGAAACCACGCCACGCCTCCCTCGCCGGCCTGCTGCTGCTCGTCGCCGCGCTCGCCGTGCCGGCGCATGCCGCCACCGACCCCAGCTTCCTGCTCACCGGCACGGCGGAAAATTTCGGCAGCTACTTTCCGAGCTACCTTGCCAACGGCTACTTCTCCACGATGACCTCGGTGCGCGGCACCGAGGGCAACCGTGCGTACATGGTCGCGTTCATGGACTACAAGCCCGGCGACATCGCGCGTCCCGCCGCGATCCCCGGCTGGAGCGAGATCGACTACAACCCCGGCGGCGGCTGGCTCAATTCGACCCGCATCGACAAGACGATCTTCGCCGACTATGCGCAGACGCTCGACATGCACGACGGCACGCTGTCGACCAGCTACCGCTTCGCGTACGCGAACAAGTCGAGCGACGTGAAAGTGACGACCTTCGTCAGCCAGGCTTCGCCTCACCTGGCCGCGACGCAGCTCTCCATCACCCCGCAGTTCGACGGCAGCGTGCAGCTGACCTTTCCGATCCGGCTGTGGTCCGAACACCAGCCGCGCTTCCCGATCGCCAGCATGAGCGGCGACGAGATGATCGCCGCGGTGATCGCCAGCGGCCAGACGCTGGACAACAAGCCGGTGCCGACGCCCGACCGCGCCGCCGTGTGGTATCCCGGCTACACCCGCGTGCTGGCCAGCGACGGCGACACCAAGGAACTGATGCTGTGGCTGGACGGCCGCGCCGAACACGGCCTGACGATGGCCGAGGCGGCCGCGATCGGGCTGCCGCCGGGCCTCGCGATCGAAAGCGTGAAGCTGGAAAAAGGCCCGTACAAGCTGTCGCTCAACCTCACCGCCAGGGTGCAGAAGGGCAGGACCTACGTCTTCACCAAGTACATCGCCGCGTCGCGGCAGAACTGGGGTGGCGACGCCCGCGACAATGTGGCGCTGGCCAAGGCCGCGCGCCAGAAGGGCTTCGCCGCGCTGCTCGCCGAACACCAGGCCGCCTGGCACGAGCTGTGGAAGTCCGACATCGTGGTCGACGGCGATCCGGACGTGCAGCGCGCCGTGCATTCGGACCTGTACTACCTGTTGTCCAACTCCACCGTGGGCACGGCCTGGCCGATGGGCGCCTGCGCGCTGACCCCGGGCTACGCCGGCCACGCCTTCTGGGACAGCGATTCGTGGGTGTTCCCCGCCCTGCTCCTGCTGCACCCGGAACGCGCCAAGCCGATCGTGATGTTCCGCGCGCGCACCATGCAGCCCGCGCGCGAGCGGGCCCAGCAGTACGGCGTGAAAGGCACCATGTACCCGTGGGAGGCCGACCCGGAAACCGGCGTCGACCACACGCCGCACTTCGCCTACGGGGTGTTCCGCGAGATCCACGTCAACGCCGACATCGCGATCGCGCAGTGGCAGTACTACCTCGCCACCGGCGACGACGCCTGGCTGAAGCGGCATGGCTGGCCGGTGATCCGCGAGATCGCGCAGTTCTGGGTCAGCCGGGTCACCTACGACAAGGCGCAGGACCGCTACGAGATCCACCACGTCACCTCGCCCGACGAGGCCTACGACGACGTGCCGAACGACTCGTTCACCAACGCCGCGGCGCGCAAGTCGCTGCAGATCGCGATCAAGGCGGCGAAGCTCGTCGGCGCCGCGCCCGATCCGCAGTGGGCCGCGATCGCCGCGAAGATGTACCTCCCGTTCGACCAGAAGAACCAGCGCCACCTCGACTTCGACGCCTCGGTGCCGCACGACAAGATCACCTGGATGGGTTCGTCGCTGGCCTGGCTGATGTACCCGAACCTGGACCTGCCGATGTCGCCGCAGGTGCGCCGCAACGACTTCGCATTCCAGTTGCACGAGCTGAAGGTGCACGGCGACGACCCGAACGAGATGATGATGGTGATGCTCGCCGTCGGCGCCGCCGAGCTGGGCGACGGCAAGGCCGCCGACGACTGGATCCGGCGCAACCTGGTCGGCTTCCTGAAGCCGCCGTTCAACGTGCGCACCGAGACCGTCGCCAACAACGCCGGCTACCTGCTGGCCAGCTCGGCCGGCTTCGTGCAGAGCTTCGTCTACGGCCTCAGCGGCCTGCGCATCGAGGACGACGGCCTGGTCCAGGCGTACGCGCCGGTGCTGCCGCCGACGTGGCGCTCGCTGACCCTGAAGAACGTCGCGTTCCGCGGCAGGCACTACGACATCCGCATCGACCGCGGCGTCGACGGCAAGCCGCGGCTGCTTCGCGAGCCGCGCTGAAACCGCCGTCGCGCCGTCCGGCATCGCGGACGCGGCGCCGGCCCGAGCGGATCGCGGCCGCCGCGTGCCGTCGCAACGGGTTGCGGGGACCGCCTGCGACGCTGGCGGTCTTTGCCCCGCGGGGCGGGGCCGGGTATTCTCTGTCGCATCGTTTGCCACGCGCCGTGCCATGAACCCCCAGACCGTTTTGGTCATCGATGACGAACGCGACATCCGCGAACTGCTGACCATCACGCTGGGGCGAATGGACCTGCAGGTCGACGCCGTCGGCACCGTCGCCGAGGCGCGCCGCGCACTGGCCGAACGCAGTTATGACCTTTGCTTCACCGACATGCGGCTGCCCGACGGCAGCGGCCACGAGGTCATCGAGCTGATCGCCGCGGAGCATCCCGACATGCCGGTGGCGATGATCACCGCCTACGGCAACGTCGACGCCGCGGTGAACGCGCTGAAGGCCGGCGCGTTCGACTTCGTCTCCAAGCCGGTCGACATCCAGATGCTGCGCGGGCTGGTACGCACCGCGCTGCGCCTCGCCGAGGAACGGCGCACCGGCGCCGCCGCGGCGAAGACCGGCGACTCCAGCGACCGCCTGATCGGCGACTCCACCGCCATGCAGCAGGTGCGCGCCACCATCGGCAAGCTGGCGCGCAACCAGGCGCCGGTGTACATCGCCGGCGAATCGGGCGTGGGCAAGGAACTGGTGGCCCGGCTGATCCACGAGCAGGGCCCGCGCGCCAGCGGCCCGTTCGTGCCGGTCAACTGCGGCGCGATCCCGTCCGAGCTGATGGAAAGCGAGTTCTTCGGCCATCGCAAGGGCAGCTTCACCGGCGCCAGCGTGGACAAGGAAGGCCTGTTCCAGGCCGCCCAGGGCGGCACGCTGTTCCTCGACGAGGTGGCCGAGCTGCCGCTGCACATGCAGGTGAAGCTGCTGCGCGCGATCCAGGAAAAAGCGGTGCGCCCGATCGGCGGCCGCGACGAGATCCCGGTCGACGTGCGCATCCTTTCCGCCACCCACAAGAACCTCGGCCAGCTGGTCGAACAGGGCCAGTTCCGCCAGGACCTGTTCTACCGCATCAACGTGATCGAGCTGCGCGTGCCGCCGCTGCGCGAACGCCGCGGCGACGTGCCGCAGTTGTCCGCATTCATCCTCAAGGCGCTGGCCGGCAAGAGCGGCGACAGCGTGGGCCAGCTGTCGCCGTCCGCACGCGAGGCGCTGGAGGCGTACGACTTCCCCGGCAACGTGCGCGAGCTGGAGAACATCCTCGAACGCGCGATGGCGATGTGCGACGGCAGCACCATCGAGGCGGCCGACCTGATGCTGCCGCAGCGCAGCGCGCGGATCAGCCACGAGCCGGCCGCAACGGGACAGCCGCCGGCACCCGTCGCGGCCGCCACCGGCGCGGACGGCGGCCTCGACGACTACATCAGCAACCTGGAGCGCACCGCCATCGTCAAGGCGCTGGAAGAATCGCGCTACAACAAGACCGCCGCCGCCCGCAAACTCGGCATCACCTTCCGCGCGCTGCGCTACAAGCTGAAGAAGCTCGGCATCGACTGAAGCGGCCTCTCACACCGAGCGCGTCGCCTCCACCGGCGGTACCGCGGCGGCGCGCCGCGCCGGGCCGAGCACGGCCAGCTGGCCGAGCAGCCATAGCAGCAGCGCACCGACGCCCAGCACCCGCAACGGCATGCGCGGCAATGCGTAGTGCGTCATCAGCGACAGGTTCGCGGCGATGCCGAGCGCCACGCCCAACACCACGCCGGTCCCGACGATCAGCGCGTTCTCGGCCTGGAAGTAGCGCCGGATGTCGCCGCGCGTCGCACCCAGCGCACGGCGCACGCCGATCGACCGCCGTCGCTGGCCGACCCAGAAGCTGCTCAGGCCCACGATGCCACCGGCCGTCGCCAGCAGCAGCAAGGCGCACATCGCGCCCATCATGATCGCCACGCCGCGGTCGGTGGCATAGGCCTTCTCGCGCGCCTGCACCAGCGTGACCACGCCGTCTTCCGGGCTGATCAGGCGCATGCGGTTCTGCGCCAGCAGCGCCGCCGGCGCCGCGCGCAGCAACGCGGCCAGTCGGCCCGGCTGCGCGCGCACCAGATAGACCACCCCGCCGGCATAGGCCGCCCCGTCGTCGGCACTGGCGTAACGTGCCGGCAGCAGCACCGTGTCTTCGTCGATCGAACGCGTGCTGCTGCCGGCGTAACTGCCTTGCAGCCGGTCGACCACGCCGATGATCGTGCTCGGGCCGTCGTCCCTGAGATAGACGCGCTGCCCCACGGCCGCGCCGTCCGGAAAAAGCTTGCGGGCCAGGTCACGCGTGATGATGATCACCGCGGGCACCAGCTTGTCGTACGGGCCGAGGCTGCCAATCTCGTCGGCGCGGAAGTTGCGGCCGGCCACCAGTGCGATGCCGAACGTGTCGATCGCGTGCTCGTCGGCAAAATAGGACAGCGCCAGCTGCAGCTTCTTCTGCTCGACCCGCTGCTTGATGCGCACCAGCCCGCCGCCACCCTCCTGCATCGGATAGGCCTGGCTGGCAAACGCGTCGCGCACGCCCGGCAGCTTGCGCAAGGTGACCAGGTCGGCCTGCATCTGCGCATGGATGTGCGGCACGTCCGGCTGGCCGATCCACTGGTTGCTGATCGCGAACAGGTGCGCCTCGTCGGTGCCGCTCGGGCGCGACAGGTGCACCACTCGCGTCTTGACGATGAACAACGCGTTGCTGACCACCGCCAGGGTCAGCGCGATCTGCAGCACGATCAGCAGCGTGGCCATCTTGTGCCGGCGCAGCGCGGCGAGGATCGGGCGCAGCTGCATGGCCGTGTTCATCCGTTCACCTTCAGCTGCCAGGCCGGCTGCACCTGGGCGGCGCGCCAGGTGGGATACAGCGCGGCGATCACGCTGGTCGCCACCGCGACCAGCACGGTCAGCAGCAACAGCAACGTATCCAGCCGCGCCAGCTTGGCGATCTCCGGCTCGAACACCTTGCCGATGCCGGCCATGCCCAGCGCCGTCAGCAGCAATCCCAGTGCACCGCCGGCCAGCCCGATCGCCGTCGCCTCGACCAGGAACTGGCGGCAGATCGCCCCGCGCGACGCGCCCAGTGCGCGGCGCACGCCGATCTCCGGCGCGCGGCGCATGAAGCGGGCCAGCATCAGGCCGATCACGTTGACCAGGCAGATCAGCAGGAAACTCACCGAGACCACCAGCGCCAGCGCCGACGACTTCGGTACCACGTTGAAGCTGTCCTGGCGCAGCCACTGCATGACGTCGGACAGGCGCACGTTCGGTGCCCAGCCGAAACGGCCGAGGCGCTGCTGCTCGGCCGCGTAGTTGCGCAGCCAGTCGCGGTAACGGCCGACATCGGCATGGGTGGGCAGTTCCACCCATGCGGCGATCCACGCGCACTCGCTGTGCAGCACGCTGTCCCAGTTCGGCAGGTCGGGATCGACGGTATTCGTGCTGCAATAGAACTGGCCGGCGGTGGCTTTCTGCAGGTCGATGGCACGGCTGAACGGCAAGTAGAGCTGCCGCGGATGGCCAAAGGCATCGAACGTGCTCGTCACGTCGAAGAAGCGCGGGCGCGGCTCCCAGTCGCCCAGCACGCCGACGATGCGATAGGCGTGCGCGTCCAGCTCGATCTCGCGGCCCACGCTGTCGGCACCGCCGAACAGTTTCAGGTTGAGCGCACTGCTGATGACGACCACCGCCGCGCGCTGCTCGTCGTCATGGGCCGACCAGCCGCCGCCGTAGCGGAAGCGCGCGTCGAACATCGCGAAGAAATCGCTGCTGACCGCATCGCCTTCCTGCGGGAACGGCTGCTGCCGTGCGTCGTCCGGCAGCACCGTCCATTTGCCGCCGTAGATCAGCACCTGCCGACGCGCCTGCCGCGCGTGCAGCAAGGCCACGGCATCGGTATAGCTGAGCAGGATCGGCGGCTCGCCCTTCCAGTTGTGCGCCGGCCCGAAGTTGTCGATCTGCGGCACGAACAGCTGGTGCGATTTCCACGGGATCGGGTCGGCCGCGGCAGCGCGGAACACCGCGAAGGAGACCATGCAGGTGGCCACGCCGCAGCCCATCAGCAGCACCACCAGCGCGGTCAGCGCCTTGCTGCGCCGGCAACTGCGCCAGGCCAGATCGAAGTAATGCGTCAACAAGGTCGCCCCCTGAGCGGCCGCGCGAAACGACCCGGTCAACTGCCGCGGCCGTCGGCCTGCCTGGCCTTGCGCAAGGTGCGCAGCAGTACCTGGGTGGTCACCGGCTTGTCGACCACGTAGAGATGCTCCAGCGGCGGCAGCTCGTGCAGGTCCGGTGTCGCACCGGGGCGCGCCAGCAGGATCACCGCGCTGCCGTAGCCCTGTTCGATCAGCGCCGCCAGCGTGCGCGCGCCGGTGAACAGGTTCATGTCCGCGTCCAGCACCACCAGGTCGGGCAGGCCGGCGGCCTCGATCCACTGCAGCGCGGCGGTACCGCTCTGGCTGGCGTGGGCCTGGTAGCCCCAGGCGTCCAGCGTATCGGTCAGCAGCGACAGCTGGCCGGCCTCTTCCACCACCACCAGCACGCGCTCGGCGGCACCTTCCAGGTAGCTGCGGTCGTCCTGGTCGCGCTCGACGGCGCGCTGCTCCAGCGGAAAATACAGGTCGAAGCGGGTGCCGCGGCCCGGCTGGCTGTCCACCCGCATCACGCCGCCGTGGCTGCCGACGATCCGCTTGCACGACAGCAGGCCGAGCCCGGTGCCGTTTTCCTTGGTGGTGAAGAACGGTTCGAACAGGTGGTCGAGCACCGACTGGTCCATGCCGGGGCCGTCGTCGATCACGCTGATGCGCAGGTAGCGGCCCGGCTGCGCCGGCTCTCTCGCCCGGAAGAAGTCCGCCGGCAACGCGGTCTGCGCGGTCTCCACGCGCAGGTGGCCATCCTCCGGCATCGCCTGGATCGCGTTGAGGCACAGGTTCAGCAGGCATTGCTGCAGTTCGGTGTGGTTGCCCTCGAACGATAGCTCCGGATCGTCGATCGCCAGCTCCATCGTCATCGTGTGCGGCACGCTGCCTTGCATCAGCAGGTCGAACGCGCTGAACAGCGCACCGAGCCGCACCTGCTCCGCGCGGCGCGCACCGCTGGCGAAGGACAGCATCGAGTGCACCATGTCCAGGCCGCGCTTGCCGCAATCGCGCACCAGCTTGCCCAGCCGCGCCAGGCGCGGGTCATTCTGGTAATCCTGCAGGCTGTCGCCGGCCAGCAGCAGCGGCTGCAGCAGGTTGCGCAGGTCGTGGCTCAGGCCCCCGGCGAGCATCGCCAGGCTCTCGAAGCGCTGCGCGCGGATCAGCTCCGCCTCGGCGCGGCGGCTGGCCCGGCGCGCCGAGGCCTCGCTCAGTGCGCGGCGCACCGCACTGGCCAGCCGCGCGGGGTTCTGCTTCAGGATGTAATCGGTGGCGCCGTTGCGCAGCGCCTCGATCGCCGCCTCCTCGCCCAGCGTGGCAGAGACGAAGATGAACGGCAGGTCCTCGTCGCGCTGGCGCAGCAGCTCGAGCGCGTGCTGGCCGGAAAACCCCGGAATGCTGAGGTCCGACAGCACGATGTCCGGCCTGAAGTCATCCAGCGCGGCGAGGAAGCCCGGCTCGTCGTCGACCAGGCGCACCTCGCAGGCGAGGTGATCGGCCTCGAGTTCGGTCAGCACCAGCTCGGCATCGAGCCGGCTGTCCTCGACCTGCAGCACCCGGATGGTCGGCATCGCCCGTGTTTGTCCGTTTGGCATAGGGTTCCCTGCTGCGCTGTGCGTTCGCGCCGCCCGCCGCGGAGGTTCGGGACGGCCGCCGCGTTCCATTCGTTCATTCCGGCTCGGGTGCCTGGTTCAGCACCGCCCAGAACTGCCCCAGCGTACGCACCGCGTCGAAGAACTGGTCCACGTCGACCGGCTTGATCACGTAGGCGTTGGCGCCCAGATCCCAGCTGCGCGCCAGGTCGCTCTCCTCGCGCGAGGAGGACAGGATCACCACCGGGATCCGGCGCAACTTGTCGTTGCCGCGCATCGCGGTCAGCACGTCCAGCCCGCTCATGCGCGGCATCTTGATGTCCAGCAGCACCACCGCCGGATCGCCCGGCTCGCGCGAGGACCACGCGCCGCGACCGTGCAGATAATCCATGCACTCCACGCCATCCTCCACGTGCACCACCGGGTTGGCCAGGTTCGCCTCGCCGAGCGCGTCCATCGCCATCTCGGCGTCGGCCATGCTGTCCTCGACCAGCAGGATGGTGCGAAGGTCCCTCTTGTTCATGCTTCGCTCTCAGGTGCGTGTGCCGGCCGCATCGGTGGCCGGCAGCGAGAAATGGAAATGGGCGCCCCGGCCAGGTTCGGCCTCGGCCCAGACGCGGCCGCCGTGGCGCGCCACGATCCGTCGCACGTTGGCCAGCCCGATGCCGTTGCCCGGGAATTCCGAGGCCCGGTGCAGGCGCTGGAACACGCCGAACAGCTTGTCCGCATACTGCATGTCGAACCCCGCGCCGTTGTCGCTTACCGTGAATTCGTAGTCGCCGTTGCGGCCCTGCCGCACGCTCACCGCGATACGCGCCACCTCGCAATGCCCGGTGTACTTCACCGCATTGCCAAGCAGGTTCTGCCACACCGTGCGCAGCATGTTCTCATCGCCGATCACCATCGGCAACGGTGCGACGTCCCACACGATACGCCGACCCGACACGCCCGATTCGGCCAGCGCGCGCGCCTCGTCGACCAGCGACTGCATGTCCACCGCCTGCAGCCGCAGCGCGCCGCGGCCGAGCCGCGAAAACACCAGCAGGTCGTCGATCAGCACGGCCATGCGCTGCGCCGAACCGGCGATCACCTCGATGTAATGGGCGGATTTCTCGTCGATCCGGTCGCCCAGGTGCTGCTCCAGCTTGCGCGCGAAGCCGGCGATGTGGCGCAGCGGCGCGCGCAGGTCGTGCGACACCGAATAGCTGAACGCCTCCAGCTCGCGGTTGACGTCGGAGATCTGCGCCACCTTGCCTTCCAGCTGGCGGTTGAGCTCGTTCACCTGCTGCTCGGCCAGCGCGCGCGTGGTGACGTCGCTGACCGTCAGCAGCAGTGCCGGCGTGCCGCCATCCTGCTGCTGCAGCCGGCGCGCGTTGATCACCACGTGGCGGTCGATGCCGTCGACGGTGCGCTGGACCACTTCGTAGTCCCACAGTTCGCGATCGCGCAGCAGCACGTCGTTCAGGCGTTGCAGCAGCACGCCGTCGCTCCAGGCGCCTTCGCCGATCTGCACCAGCGGCAGCGAGCGCTGCCGCAGGTCCATGCCGTACAGCTCGCTGAAGGCGTTGTTCACCAGCAGGCTGTTCAGGTTCTCGTCGAACAGCGCGATCGGCTCGCGCACCGCCTGGAAGATCAGCTGCGAACGCAGCACCGCGCGGCCTTCGCGGGTCTCGGCCAGCTGGCGTCGGCCGATCTGCCGTTCGGAGGTGATCACGATGATGGTCAGCAGCAGGAGCTGCGCCAGCGCGGTGATCGAGAGCACGATGCGCCCGTTGCGGGACTGCTGCGCCGCCGCGGCCTGGCGCTGCTGCAGCAGGCCGTCCTCGATCTGCACGATGCTGGCGATCTGCGCATTCATCCCGAACAGGTCGTCGGCGTCGCGCAGCGACTGCCGGGCGCCGTCCGGGTTACCCTGGCGCAGCCGCTCCAGCGCCTGCTTCATCAGGGTGACGCGGCCGTTGACGCCGCTGGCCAGCGAGCCCATCAGGGCCTGCTGGTCGGGGTTGTCGCGCGTCATCCGGCGCAGCTGCCGCAGCAGCGGCGGCACTTCCTGGCCGACCCGCGCCGCGCGCGCGCGCGTGGCGTCGTTCACGTCGCCCGCCAGCAGCCGGTAGGTGGCTGCCTCGCTGTCGTGCACGACGTAGGCGATCCGGTAGGCCAGCGACTTCACCTCAGTCGAGCGCACCACCCATTCGGTGGCCTGCTCGGTGTCGCGCGCCCCCTGCAGGGTGACGATATACGGCAGGCCGACGATGATCAGCATCGCCAGCAACAGGCCGACGGTACGCCAGCGCATGATGCCCCGGGTTGTCATGTCACTCGCCGCATCGGCAGGCCCATGATGGAGGGTTCGCGCTGCATTCTGGCATGTTTCATCCGCGCGTCGCCGGACGCGCCGTTCATCGCCCGTAGCGGCTCATCGCCGCCGGCCGGGCCGACGCCGCGCTGCCCCACTCCCGGTTCGGCTGCGCCTGCATGGTGAAATGCAGTTCGCCGCCGGCCACGATCTCGCCGTGGCGCAGGTAGCTGCGCTGCAGCGGCCGGCCGTTCAGGGTCACCGCGCCGACGTAGGGGTGCGCATCGTCCAGCGGCGACGCGCTGATCGTGAAGGTGCGGCCGTGGCCAAGGTGGAGCGCGGCGCGCGCCACGAACGGCCGGCCGATCGCGTACTCGTCGCTGCCCGGCGTCACCGGGTAGACGCCGAGCGCGGTGAACACGTACCAGGCCGACATCTGGCCGAGGTCGTCGTTGCCGCTCAGGCCGTCGGGACGCGGTGCGTACTGGCTGTCCATGATCTGCTTCAGCCTGGCTTGCGTCTTCCACGGCGCGCCGGCGTAGTCGTAAAGATAGGCGATGTGATGGCTGGGCTCGTTGCCGTGCGCGTACCAGCCAATCAGGCCGGTGATGTCCTCGACATGCTTGAAGTGCGACGGGTCGACCTTCGCCTCGAACAGCGCATCGAGCCTGGCCACGAACTTCGCGTCGCCGCCCATCGCGCCGATCAGCCCGGCCACGTCCTGCGGCACGTACCAGGAATACTGCCACGCGTTGCCCTCGGTGTAGTCGCTGCCGTAACCGGCGGCCTCGGGGTCGAACGGCTCACGGAACTTGCCGTCGCTCAGGCGTGCGCGCATGAAGCCGCTCTGCGGATCCCAGGTGTTCTTCCAGTTGCCGGCGCGCCTGCCGAACGCGGCGGCGACGTCGCTGCGCCCCATCCCCTTCGCCATCTGCGCCAGCGACCAGTCGTCGTAGGCGTATTCCAGCGTCTTCGAGGCGCCTTCGGGCTCCTTGTCGATCGGCACGTAGCCGAGCTTCATGTAGTCGGCCAGGTCGCCGTACGGCGCGTAGGTGGCGCTGGCCACCATCGCCTCAAGCGCCTTGCCCGCGTCGAAGCCGCGCACGCCCTTGACGTAGGCGTCGGCGATCACCGGCACCGCGTGGTAGCCGATCATGCACCAGGTCTCCAGCCCCTGGTACGCCCACACCGGCAGGATGCCGAACGGGCTGGCCGCGCGCGCGGCGATCAGCGAGCGGATGAAATCGGTGCTGCGCTCGGGATGCAGCAGGACCATCAGCGGCTGCTGCGCGCGGTAGACGTCCCACAGCGACCAGGTGGAGTAGAAGTCGAAGCCTTCGGCCCGGTGCACCGCGTGGTCCGGCCCGCGGTAGTCGCCGTTGGCATCCATGCTCAGCGTGGGCGACAGCATGGCGTGGTACAGCGCGGTGTAGAACTGGGTCTTCGCGGTCTTCGGCGCGTCCACGTCGACCACCGCCAGCGCCTGGTCCCAGGCCGCCTTCGCCTCGGCGCGACGGGCGTCGAAGTCCCAGCCGGCGCCGTCCTGGTCGAGATTGGCAATCGCGTTCGCTTCGCTCACCGGCGAGATCGCCACCTTCACCTCCAGCGGCTGCTTCAGCATGCCGAAATCGAACACGCCAAGCAGCGCGCGGCCACCCTGCGCGTCGCGATCCTCGGCCTGGTTGCCCGGCCCCTTGAAACCCTTGTAGGTGATGTCGGTCTCGCGGTTGTACAGCTCGCGCGAAGTCATCGGCTGAGAGAAGCGCAGGGCGAAGCACAGCTCGCGCCCCGGCGCCCAGCCGCGGGTGCTGCGGCAACCGCTGACGGTACCGTCCGCATGCACGCGCAGGCTGGCCCACAGCACCTTGCCGGGGTAGTCGTAGATGCTCGGGCGCAGGTCCAGCAGCACGTGGGCCGGCTTGCCGGCGGGGAAGGTGTAGCGGTGCCAGCCGACCCGGCGCCCGACGGTGAGTTCGGCGCGCACGCCGTAATCGCCCAGCGTCACTGCGTAGTAGCCGGCCTGCACCACCTCGCTGGCGTGCGAGAAGCGCGAGCGGTAGCCGCTGCCGGGCCGGGCCGGGTCACCCGGTTCCAGCCGCACGTCGCCGGCGATCGGCATCACCAGCACGTCGCCCAGGTCCGAATGGCCGGAGCCGGAGAAATGCGTATGCGAGAAACCCAGGATGCTGCTGTCGCCGTACTGATAGCCGGCGGCCCACTTGTAGGCGTGCCTGAAATCCGGCATCGCGGTATCCGGCGACAGCTGGATCATGCCGAACGGCACGGTGGCACCGGGAAAGGTATGGCCATCGCCGCCGGTACCGATGCGCGGGTCGACGTCGGCCGCATGTCCGTGCGCGGCCAGCGCCGGCGCACTGGCCATGAACCCCAGCAGGGCGAGCATCATCGCGATGGTGCGGGACATGGGCTACCTCGGTCGGCCGTGGGCAAGGCGCTGAAAATAGCACCGCGCGGCATGTTGCGGCGCGCGATCGGCATGCCGGTGAAAACGGTTACATTGACGCCGCGGCGTGTCCCGCGCCCGATTCCGCCCAACCCCTCGACCAACCCCGTACCGGAATACCGCCATGGCCTTTGCCGCTGCACCGTCTTCCACGCCCGCGCCCACGCCGGAGCACGCCGGCCACGAGCCTTACACCAGCCACCCGATGGCGCTGGGCGTGCTCACCACCATCTTCTTCATGTGGGGCTTCCTGACCTGCCTCAACGACATCCTGATCCCGCACCTGAAGTCGATCTTCCAGCTCAACTACGCGCAGGTGATGCTGGTGCAGTTCACCTTCTTCGGCGCGTACTTCCTGATGGCGCTGCCGGCCGGCCGACTGGTCGCCGCGCTGGGCTACAAGAAGGGCATCGTGGCCGGGCTGGCGATTGCCGGCGTCGGCGCGCTGGGCTTCTGGCCAGCCGCCGGACTGCACCTGTACCCGGCCTTCCTCGGCGCGCTGTTCGTGCTGGCCACCGGCATCACCGTGCTGCAGGTGGCGGCCAACCCCTACGTGGCCCTGCTCGGCCCGGAGAAGACCAGCTCCAGCCGGCTGACCCTGGCGCAGGCGCTGAACTCGTTCGGCACCTTCCTGGCGCCGTGGTTCGGCGGATTGCTGATCCTGTCCAACGTGGTGAAGAGTCCGACCGAGCTGGCCGCGCTGGAACCGGCGCAGCGCCTGCTCTACGACACCCAGCAGGCGCAGGCGGTGCAGGGGCCGTACATCGGCCTGGCGGTGGTGCTGTTCCTGCTGGCGGTGTTCGTGTGGCTGTTCCGCCTGCCGGCGCTGAGCGAGGCCACCGACAAGGGCGACCACGCGCGCCACGGCTTCGCCGACGTGCTGCGCCACCCGCACGTGCTGTTCGGTGTACTCGGCATCTTCTTCTACGTCGGCGCGGAAGTGTCGATCGGCAGCTTCATGGTCAACTACCTGTCGATGCCGGAGATCGGCCACCTGAGCGAACAGCAGGCGGCGAAGTACGTGTCCTGGTATTGGGGCGGCGCGATGGTCGGCCGCTTCGCCGGTTCGGCGCTGATGGCGGCGTTCTCGCCGCGCAAGCTGCTGGCCGCCTTCGCCGCGATCAACGCGCTGCTGGTGCTGACCACCATGTCCAGCAGCGGCGCGCTGGCGATGTACAGCATCATCGCGATCGGCCTGTTCAACTCGATCATGTTCCCGACCATCTTCGCGCTGGGCATCGAGCGGCTGGGGCCGATGACCAGCAAGGCGTCCAGCCTGCTGATCATGGCCATCGTCGGCGGCGCGATCATGCCGCCGCTGCAGGGCCTGTTCGCCGACCACATCGGCCTGCAGCACGCGTTCTTCCTGCCGCTGCTGTGCTACCTGTACATCGTGTTCTACGGCCTGCGCGGTTCGCGCATCCGCAGCCTGCCGGCAGCGGACGCCAGCGGAACCCATTGAGATGCCGCCGCGGCCCATCCTGTGCTTCGGCGAGGCACTGATCGACCTGCATGCCGACGGCCTCGACCCGCGCGGCTTCGCCGCCCGCTTCGTGCCGTTCGCCGGCGGCGCGCCGGCCAACGTGGCGGTCGCCGCCGCGCGGCTGGGCGGACACGCGCGCTTCGCCGGCATGCTCGCGCGCGACCGCTTCGGCGACTTCCTGCTCGACAGCCTGCAGCAGGCCGGCGTCGGCACCGCCGACGTGGTGCGCACCGAGGCGGCGAACAGCGCGCTGGCCTTCGTCACGCTGGATGCGCGCGGCGAGCGCAGCTTCGGCTTCTACCGCGACCACACCGCCGACCTGCTGTTCCGCCCGGCGCACTTCCGCGCCGACGGCTTCCGCGACGTCGCCGTGTTCCACGTCTGCTCCAACAGCATGACGGATCCGGCGCTGGCCGCGACCACCCGCGAAGGCATGCAGCGCGCGCACGGCGCCGGCGCACTGGTCAGCTTCGATCTCAACCTGCGTCCTGCGCTGTGGCCGGCCGATGCCGATCCGCACCCGCTGCTGTGGCCGGCGCTGCACCTGGCCGACGTGGTGAAGCTCTCCGCCGAGGAATTCGCCTGGCTGGCGATCGACGGCGAACAGGCCGCGCTGGACCGGCTGTGGCTGGGCCGCACCCGCCTGGTGGTGGTGACCGACGGCGCCCGGCCGCTGCGCTGGTTCCACCCCGAGGCCGAAGGCGAGCTGCCGTGCTACGCGGTCGAGACTGTCGACTCCACCGCCGCCGGCGATGCCTTCATGGGCGGCCTGCTGTGCTGCCTGGCCGAGCTGGAAGCCACCCCGGACCGGCTCGACCGCCTGGTCGTCGCGCTGCCGCGGCTGCACGCGATGCTGCGCTTCGCCGCCGCCTGCGGCGCACTCACCGTCACCCGCCAGGGCTCGTTCGTCGCGATGCCGCGCGGCGAAGAGGTATTGGCCTTCATGGAACGCCAGGCATGAACGCCACTCCCGACTTCCGCTCCGCCGCTTTCCTGCGCGCGCACATCGCGCAGACCATGGCGTTCTACCACCCGCGTGCGATCGACCCGGAAGGCGGCTTCTTCCACTACTTCCGCGACGACGGCACGATTTACGAGCGCAACCACCGGCACCTGGTCAGCAGCACCCGCTTCGTCTTCAACTACGCGATGGCGGCGATCGAATTCGGCGACGACACGGCGCTGCGCGACGAGTACCTCGACGCCGCGCGCCACGGCCTGCGCTACCTGCGCGAGGTGCATCGCGACCCGTACACCGGCGGCTACGCCTGGACGATCCGCGACGAGCAGCCGGAAGACCGCACCAACCATGCCTACGGCGTGGCCTTCGTGCTGCTGGCCTACGCCAGCGCGGTGAAGGCCGGCATCGCCGAGGCCGCCGCGTGGATGGACGAGACCTGGAGCCTGCTGGAGCAGCGCTACTGGGACGCCGACGCCGGGCTGTACCGCGACGAGGCGGACGCGCACTGGCACTTCAGCGACTACCGCGGCCAGAACGCGAACATGCACCTGTGCGAGGCGCTGCTGGCCGCCTGGCAGGCCAGCCACGAGCCGCGTTATCTCGATCGCGCCTACACCCTCGCCGACCACATGACCCGCCGCCAGGCCGCGCTGGCCGGCGGGCTGGTGTGGGAGCACTACGACCGCGACTGGGCCATCGACTGGGACTACCATCGCGACGACCCCAAACACCTGTTCCGCCCGTGGGGCTTCCAGAGCGGCCACCAGACCGAGTGGGCGAAGCTGCTGCTGACCATGGATCCGCTGCTGCGCGCGCGCGGCGATGACGAGGACTGGCTGCTGCCCACCGCGCGGCAGCTGTTCGACACCGCGCTGGCGCGCGCCTGGGACGGCGAGTACGGCGGCCTCTGCTACGGCTTCGCGCCCGACGGCAGCGTCTGCGACGACGACAAGTACTTCTGGGTGCAGGCCGAATCGCTGGCCGCCGCCGCGCGGCTGCATGCGCACACCGGCGAGCCGGCCTATGACGACTGGTACGGGAAACTGTGGGCCTACGCGTGGCAGCATCTGGTCGACCACCGCCACGGCGCCTGGTACCGCATCCTCACCCGTGACAATCGCAAGTACAGCGACGAGAAAAGCCCGGCCGGCAAGACCGACTACCACACCATGGGCGCCTGCCACGACGTGCTGGCGCTGCTGCGTGCCGGCGGCCGGCCGTGATCCCCCACCTTCCCCAAGGCACCGCATGAACCAACCCGCGCTGTTCCTCGCCATCACCGCCGCCATGCTGCTGGCGGCACCCGCATTCGCCGCCACCGACGCGGCCGCGCGCTTCGATCCGCTGCAGGCGTTCGCCCCGTACAGCTACCCGCAGCCGGCCACCGCCTACCGCTCGGCCAGCGGCAAGCCCGGCCCGCTGTTCTGGCAGAACCGCGCCGACTATCGGATCGAGGCCACGCTCGACCCGGCCACGCGGCAGCTGCGCGGCAGCGAGGTGATCAGCTACACCAACCACAGCCCCGACGCGCTCGACCTGCTGTGGCTGCAGCTGGACCAGAACCGCTACCGCCGCGACGCCCGCGGCGCCTTCACCAGCAAGTTCCCCACCGAGTTCACCGACGGCTACCAGATCGCGTCGGTGGAAGTGGAAGACGCGCACGGGGACAGGCAGCCGGTGCAGTGGCTGGTTTCCGACACGCGCATGCAGGTGCAGCTGCCCGCGGCACTGAAGGGCAACGGCGGCAGCCTGCGCCTGCACGTCGCCTGGAGCTACACCGTGCCCGGCGAATTCGGCGGGCGCACCGACGTCAACCCCAGCAAGCACGGCGAGATCTTCGAGATCGCGCAGTGGTACCCGCGCATGGCTGTCTACGACGACCTGCGCGGGTGGGACACCGCGCCCTACCTCAACAGCGAGTTCTACCTGGAATACGGCGATTTCGACTACGCCGTCACCGTGCCGTGGGACATGATCGTGGCCGGCTCCGGCGAGCTGCTGAACCCTGACGAGGTGCTGACGAAAGCCGAACGGCAGCGGCTGGAGCGGGCCCGCCACAGCGACGCCACCGTGATGATCCGCACGCCCGAGGAAGTCACCCAGCCGTCCAGCCGTCCGAAACAGAGCGGCACGCTGAGCTGGCACTTCCGCATGCACAACACCCGCGACGTGGCGTTCGGCGCGTCGAAGGCATTCGTGTGGGACGCCGCGCGGATCAATCTGCCCGAAGGGAAAACCGCGCTGGCGATGTCGGTCTATCCGGCCGAGAGCGGCGGCGATGCGGCGTGGGGCCGCGCCACCGAATACCTCAAGGCGTCCACCGAATACTTCTCGAAGCAGTGGTATCCGTACCCGTGGCCGGTGGCGATCAACGAGGCCGGCACCGCCGGCGGCATGGAATACCCGGGCATCACCTTCGACCACAAGCTGGCCAAGGGCAAGAACCTGCACATGGTGATCGCGCACGAGATCGGGCACATCTGGTTCCCGATGATCGTGGGCAGCAACGAGCGCCGCGACGCGTGGATGGACGAGGGCTTCAACACCTTCATCGACGTCTACGAGGACGACGCCTTCAACCACGGCGAATACGCGCCGAAGCGCGACAGCGAGTACGCGCCCGGCGGCGGCAAGCCGGCCGACGAGATCGCCGCCGTGCTGGCCGATCCCGCCGCGCCCGCCCTGCTCAACGGCGCCGACATGACGAGCGAGAAGTACCGCCACCCGATCAGCTACTTCAAGGGCGCGTTCGGCCTGGCGCTGCTGCGCGAGCAGATCATCGGGCCGGAGCGCTTCGACCCCGCGTTCCGCCGCTACATCGCCACCTGGGCGTACAAGCACCCCAGCCCGTCGGACTTCTTCCGCTTCATGGAAAGCGAGACCGGCGAAGACCTGGGCTGGTTCTGGCGCGGCTGGTACGAGCACAACTGGCAGCTCGACCTGGCCGTGCAGAAGGTGGCGCCGATCGACGGCAACTGGAGCCACGGCGCCGAAGTCACCGTGGCCAACCTCGACCGGCTGGTGCTGCCGGCCATGCTGCAGGTGGTCTACGACGACGGCAGCAAGCAGGACATCCGCGTGCCGGTGGAAACCTGGCAGCAGCATCGCAGCTACGTGGTGCGCGTGGCCGGCACGCGCAAGGTGGTTACGGCCACCCTCGACCCGGCGCATGCGCTGCCGGACGCACAGCGCGCGAACAACACGCTGCGGGTGAAATAAAGCCCGGGCCTTGCGCCCTCCCCTGCCCGCAGGGGAGGGTCGGGCGGGGTTGCGCTCAGAGTTCCGGCAACACCTGCTGCAACGTGGCGATGCCCTCCCACGGGTCGCGCTGCAACGCCGCCGCCCCCTTCAGCGCCTTGGGCAGGTCGAACGCTGCCCCGCCCTGCACCCGCCCCAGTTCCTCCCAGCGCAGCGGCATCGCCACCGGCGCGCCGGCGCGGGCGCGCAGCGACCAGTTGCACACGCTGGTGGCGCCGCGCGTGTTGCGCAGCCAGTCGATGAAAATCAGGCCCTGCCGCCGCGACTTGCTCGCGCTGGCGACGTACTGCTGCGGCCGCCGCGCCACCAGTGCGCGGGCCAACGCCGCGCAGAAACGCTTCGCCGCGGCCCAGTCCGGCCCGCGCCGGATCGGCAGCACCACGTGCAGGCCCTTGCCGCCGCTGGTGCGCACGAAACTCCGCAAGCCGAACCCGTGCAGCCGCGCACGGATATCGCGCGCCGCCGCCACCACCGCCGGCCACGGCACGCCCGGCGCCGGATCGAGGTCGAACACCAGCCGGTCCGGCGCATCGGGCCGGTCCACCTGCGCACCCCACGGATGGAACTCCAGCGCGTTCATCTGCACCAGCTCGAGCAGGCCGGCCAGGTCGCGCACGTACAGGTAGTCGTCGACGCCGCCGCCCTTCTCGCGCAGCGCGACCACTTGCACGTGCCGGCCCAGCGCCTGCGTGTGGTGCTTCTGGAAGAAGCAGGCGCTGCCCACCCCGTCCGGGCAGCGCAGCAGCGACAGCGGCCGGTTCGCCAGCTCCGGCAGCATCCAGCGCGCCACCGCGGCGTAGTACGCGGCCACCTCGCCCTTGCTGATCCCGCGGTCCGGGTAGACCACGCGCGCGGCATGGCTGATCGCCGCCGGCGGCACGGTCACGGCACCAACGCGCCCGCGCGCCGCCGTTTCCAGGTTCGAGTCGGAATCGCTCACCTTGCCACCCTGCCACCGCGTGGCGCCGATGGTAGGCACGCCGCGTGTGCACGCGGCGCCAATGGGGCACAGGCCGGCTTTCCGCCGACACCCCGGCGCGTCGACCAGCCTGCCCTGGAACGTCATCCCGCCGTCCGCGAAGCCGCTGCCGGCCGGCCCGGGGCACCCGAACGTCCGCACCGGATCGAAAGCTCAGCGCGCCCCGTCGTGCGGGCGCCCGCCATGCTTCAGCGCCGCGGCGTGGCACGGATCCACCTTCGCGGCCATCGTCGCCACGAGGTCGCCGTCGATGCTCAGGCACTGGTCGGCGACCGCTGCCACGCTGGCCCGGTGCGATACCACGACGAGTATCGTCTGCGGCAACCGGCGTTTCATGGCGGCCAGCACCTCGATCTCGGATGCGGCGTCGAGCGCGCTGGTCGCTTCGTCCAGCACGGCCAGGAAGGGTCGGCGCAGGATCACCTGGGCCAGCAGCAGCCGCTGCAGCTCGCCGCCGGAGAGCCGGCTCTCCGTGCTGTGCAGCGCGGTGTCCAGGCCCTGCAGCGAGCCGGCCAGTCGCCTGTCGAGGCCGACGTCCTGCAGCGCGGCCTGCATCAGCTCGGCGCCGGCTTCGGGCGCCGCCCAGCGCAGGCACTCGCGCACCGAGTGCTGCCAGGGGCGCACGCCCTGGCTGACATAGGCGCCGTGCCGCACGAGTTCCCGGTATTCGCCGAAGCCGATGGCGTGTCCGCCGACCCGCGCCGCGAAAACCCCGGGCACGCCCATGCCGGCCAGCACGTCGACCAGGCTGCTCTTGCCGATGCCGGAGTCGCCGCGGATCAGGGTCAGCTCGCCGGGCCGCAGGCTCACCTGGCGCACGTCGAGACCGGCCAGCGGCGGCGCCAACCGGATCCGCTCGATGTGCAGCGCCGGTCGATCCGTCCCCGGCCCGGCGGGCGATGGCGTCGCCGGCGAACGGATCGTGTCGAGGTCCATGTAGCGCTGCCAGAGCCCGAAAGCCGGGACGGCCGAACGCAGTTGCTGGAAGCTCTGCCGGGTCGATACCAGATACGGCAGCAGGCGCCCGAGCAGCAGGCACACCGCGATCAGCGACGACTGATCGACGCCGTGCCAGCGATAGGCGAGCACGAGCACGGCGGCGATCGCGGCCGCCGCCAGCAGTTCGAGCACCAGCCGCCCGGCCGCCACCAGCTCCAGTTGGCGCCGGTAGCCGTGGCCCAGCGCCGCGGAAATGGCGCCGTAACTTTCCTTTTCCGCGTCCCCCCGCCCGAACGAACGGATGTGGCGCAGGCGCCGCGGAAAATCCTCGCTGAGCCAGAACAGCTGCGTCATGTCGGCGACATAACGGCGACCGACCTGCGACTGTTCGCGGCCGAAGATGCGCGATGCGACCAGCGCGAAACCGGCAAGCAGCGGCGCCGTGAGCATCAGCGGCGGCGACACCCAGAACGCGAAGCCCAGGCTGACGATCGTGGTGATGCCGGCAACCAGCAGCTGCAACAGTGCGGCGAAGCCCTGGGTGAGGGTTTCGACGTTGTAGGTCAGGACGTTCGCGATCTCCGCCGAGGTCGCGTCGGCCAGCGAGGCGAGCGGCGCATCGACCAGCCGCGCATGCACCAGGCGCCGCCGGGTCGTGCCGTAACGGCTGGTCAGGCGCGCACCCAGCCATGCCACCAGCCAGCGCAACACGGCGAAGGCCGCGGTGGCCGCGACGAAGACGGCGGCCCGCATCTCTACGCCGCCGCCCACGTCGAACATCCCGCCGGCCAGCTGCAACGTGTGCCCGGGCTGGACCAGCGGTACCAGCAGCACCGCGGCAAGGCTGCCGACCAGCGCCGCCGCCAGCGACAACGCGACATAGGCGGCGATTTCCGCCAGGTCGCCGCTGCTGAGCGTGCGCGCGAGCGAACGCAGCAGGTCGAGCGTGTGGCCCTGCGCCGGCGATGGTTCGTCAGGCATCACTGCTGATCCGGATGGATGGCCGGCAAGATCCGCCGCGGTGGCGGCAGCGCTTCGTCGCGATCGACGCCAGCGCCTGCGCACGGCACAGACTGCGATGCCGGTAAGTGCCATCCGGCGAGCGCGGGGTTGCATCGCCCAGCCGGAACGGCGTCCGGCAGGATCGGCGGCAGCCGGAAACCGGCGCCGCCGGGGCGCCGCTCAGCTCCCGCGCGCCGCTGCCCGGATCACGGTGCCTTGCCGGCCTGCAGCCGTTGCACGATGGCCAGCGACTGTTTCACGTGCTCGTCGGGGCGCAGATGGTCGGTCTCCGAAGAAAGCGTGGCGACGATCCTGCCGTCGCCGGCGATGATGAACGTCGTGCGGGGGATGAACGCGTGGTCGATGGCCACGCCGCGCACGTCGTGCATGCCCGGTCGCGCCGCCATCGCCTCCAGGCCATAGGCAAGCGCGACCTTGACCTCGGCGTCCGAGGCGACCGGGAACTTGCCCGCGCAGTACTTCGGATCCGCCGAGAAGGCATCGAGCCGCTCGATGCTGTCGGCCGACACGCCGATGATGGTCGCACCGGCCGCGTCGAACTTGTCCCGTTCGACCGCAAAAGTGTGCGCTTCGAGGTCGCAGCCCCCGGTGTACGCCGACGGGTAGAAGTACACCACGACCGGACCTTTCCTGAGCGCATCGGCCAGCGAGAAGGTGAACTCCTTGCCGGCCTGGCTGGCCCGGGCGGTGAACGTCGGCGCCACGGCGCCGGGCGCGAGCGCGGCGACAGCCGGCATCGCCGAAGCCAGCGCAAGCAACGCACCCAATGCCATCGATCCCGCAAAACGCTTTTTCATTGCCGTGACCCTCGTGAGGGGGCATCGCCCGGCCGGAGTCCATCCCGACCGGTCGTACCCGTTGGATGTGAAACGTGAACCCGGGAAAACCCAAGCTTACTTCGCTGCCGCCGCCCCGGCGGTTACCCCGGGCGCGAGCACCCGTCGCCCAGCAGTTCCCGCAACGCCGCCACGCCATCCCGCGGATGCTTGCCGCGGCGCAACTCGTGGACGCCCATCGCCATCATCCGCCGTGCGAAGCAGGGCCAGCCGGGCTGGCCGGACGCGTACGGCTGATCCGCGGACAGTCGCGTGGCGACGTCAGCGGCCCTAACCGCGCTCAGCAAGGCGGCGGAGTCATCGGCAGGCCGGGCCGAAACCAGCACGGCGCCGACCAGTTCCAATGGCGCCGCGGCGAGCCGGCCGGGTCCCCGCCTCAGGTCGGCTTCGAACTTCTCCATCCCGCTGCGGCGGCGGATCACCGGCGCCTCGCCGATCCAGCGCCGGGCACCGGCGGCGTCAACGAAGCGCAGCGCGTCGGCCTGCACGTGCAGGTAGTTGGCCACGCCGGTGGCGAGCATGGCGTGCGGCTGCACGAACACCGCGTCCTCGGCGAGAAAATCCAGGCCTTGCAGCAGCGCGAGCAAGGCCAGCGTCGATTTGCCCGAACCGCTGGCGCCCAGCAGCAGGACGCCCCTGCCCCGCCGGCCCACGCAGGCGCCGTGCAGCGGAACCAGGCCCTGCCCGCGCGTCGCCAGGGTGAACACGGCGAACTCGATGAGTTCGTAGCGCAGATGGTAGGGCCGCTCCAGCATGTCGGCGGAGGCCACCACCAGGGCCCGCTGCTGCGCGGGCGCCAGCATCACGTAGTTCGACGCGTCCATGACGCCGCAGATCCAGCCGGCTCCCGCCTGCGTCTGCACCGGCGGTGGTTCGCCCCCGCCCGGCGACAGCCGCGGCGGCGACAAGCGCAACTCGACGCGGAACTCCGGCACCGCCGTCGGCAACTGGTGCGGCGGCAGGCCGCCGTAAGCGGCCTCGACCTGCTGCAGCAGCGCCTCGCTCGCGCTTTCGAAACGGAAGCGCGCGCCGAGTATCTGCCGGCTCAGGGCACGGCGGCAGCCGGATCGCTCGCGGAAAGGATCCGCACTGGCGTCCCGGATGTCGCCGCGAGGAGTCGATGCCGTGGTCACCGATCGAGTTGCCCGGCCCAGAGGTGGTTGCACGATGCGGCGAATCCGCAGCGCGTCGCCTGGCCTTGAGTGCGCGGCCACGGCGAAAAGGTTGTCCAGGCGCCCCGCCGACGGCGCCCGCGGCACCGACAACCCGCGCGGCCCGCCCCGCGAGGCAACCGAAGTGCCACGCGCCGGCACTCACGTCCCGACAGCATCGACGAGGAAGCCGGTTTCCCCTCGCCGCCGCTGCCGTCCCCGCGGCGAGATCGAGGCCCCTTCGCGATGCTGAAGATTCAGGTCGGCCACTCCTATTTCCTGAGGTACGACCCCAAGCAATGGGAACGCGGCAAGCCCTATCCCCCGCTGGCCACGATCCAGATCGCCGCGCTGCTGCGCCAGCGGGGCCACGACGTCGCCCTGTTCGACGCGATGCTTGCCGATGGCGTCGAGGACTACGCAGCAGCCGTGCGCGCCGCGCAGCCGGATGTCGTGGTTTTCTACGAGGACAATTTCAACTACCTGACCAAGATGTGCCTCGGTCGCATGCGCGAGGCGGCGTGCCGGATGATCGCGCAGGCGCATGCGCGCGGCGCCCGCGTGATCGTGGCCGGCTCCGACGCGTCGGATCAGCCGGGCGCCTTCCTCGCCGCCGGCGCGGACGCGGTGCTGCTGGGCGAAGGGATTGCGGCGCTGCTGGAACTGATCGCGCGGCTGGAGCGCGACCCGGCCATCGCCGCCTGCCACTGGCTCGACGGCATCGCCGGCATCGCCACGCAGGTGGACGGCCAGACCCAGGTGCGACGCATGGGCGCCATGCCGCCGGACCCCCGGCTGGTCGGTCCCCCCGCCTGGGACCTGGTGGACATCGCGCGCTACCGGACCCTGTGGCGCGAACGGCACGGCTACTTCAGCCTCAACATGGCGGCGTCGCGGGGTTGCCCGTTTCGCTGCAACTGGTGCGCCAAGCCGATCTGGGGCAACCACTACAAGCAGCGCAGCGCCGAGGACGTGGCGGCGGAGATGACCTACCTGAAACAGGCGTTCGGGCCCGATCACATCTGGATGGCCGACGACATCTTCGGCTTCCACGTCGACTGGGTGGCGCAGTTCGGGGCGCGCCTGCGCAGCGCCGGCGGACCGGTGCCGTTCACCATCCAGACCCGCGCCGACCTGATGAGCGAGCGCATGACCGACGCGCTCGAACAGGCCGGCTGCGCCGAGGCCTGGCTGGGCGCCGAAAGCGGCAGCCAGCGCGTGCTGGACAGCATGGCCAAGGGCACCCGGGTCGCCGACCTGATTGCGGCCCGGGTGCGGCTGGGCCGGCGCGGCATCCGCGTGGGCTTCTTCATCCAGCTCGGCTATCTCGGCGAGCAGTTGGACGACCTGCTGGCCACCCGCGAACTGGTGGCGCAGGCCGCGCCCGACGACATCGGCGTGAGCGTCGCCTATCCGCTGCCGGGAACGAAGTTCTACGACAAGGTCAAGGCCCAGCTCGGCGACAAGACCCATTGGCAGGACAGCGGCGACCTGGCCATGATGTTCCACGGCGCCTACGACTCCGACTTCTACCGCTGCGTGCGCGACCTGCTGCACGAGCAGGTCACGCTGCAGCAATCGAAGGCCGCCGAACCGCCGCAGCGCCACCGGCAGGCGGGCGCGGCACTCGATGCCAAATGGGATGCGCTGGTCGCCTCCGAACGGGCGCACCGCAGCGACGATGCGGCGGCGACGAAGCGAATCGATATCCGGCTGCTCCCTCATGCTGCCGCCGCTCAAAGTCGTTAGGGCCGGCCTGCGCCGCACCACCGAGGCGCTCGCCGCGGAGCTGGCGCGGCCGGGCGGCGCCACGCCGCCATGGAGCGCGCTCGAATGGCAGCTGGCGGCGGTGGCCGCCACCGTGCACGGGGTGTCGCCGCTGCTGTGCCGACGCTGTGCGTGGCAGCACCCATCCTGGCGATCGTTCCTGGCCGACCAGCGCGCACACGTCGAGCATCGCCATCGGCGCATCGCCACGCTGCTGCAGCGCATCGATGCCGGCGCCCGCGCCCGCGGCATCGCCCTCGTCGCGCTGAAGGGCTCCGCCTTGCACGCGCTCGGCCTCTACGCGCCCGGCGACCGGCCGATGGCCGACATCGACCTGCTGGTCCGCGCCGAGGATGCCGCGCCGGCGATCGCGCTGCTGCAGGAACTGGGCTACGTGGAGTCGTTCGTCGCGTGGAAGCACCGGGTGTTCAGGCCGGCGGCCGGCGCGCCCTTCGCCGGCCTCGGCGAACACCGCGACACGCCGGTCAACATCGAGCTGCACACGCGCATCCAGGAGCGGCTACCGGTCACCGCGGTGGACATCACCGCGCGCATCCGTCCGCCGCAGCCGCAGCCCGGACTGAACCCCTACCCGTCGCCCGGCGCGCTGATGAACCACCTGCTGCTGCATGCCGCCGGCAACCTGTGCAACCGCAGCCTGCGCCTGCTCCATCTGCACGACATCGCGCTGCTGTCGGCACGCCTGTCCGCGGGCGACTGGAACGTGCTGTGGGACGACCCCGCCGGCGACGCTCCCTGGTATGCACTGCCGCCGCTGCTGCTGACCGCGCGCTACTACCCGGACTCGATCGCGACGGACGTGCTGGCACGGCTCGCCACCGGTTGCCCCGCCCTGCTGCGGATGGCGTCGCGCCGCCATACCCTGACCCGCGTTTCGTGCTCCGATCTGTGGCTGCATGCGCTGCACGGCATCGAATGGTCGCGTTCCGTCGGCGAGCTCGGACGCTGCCTCGGTCAGCGGATCAGGCCCACGCGGGAAGCCAGCCGGGAGCGCGCCGACATGCTGCGCACGCAGCTCTGGCTGCAGCAGGGGCCGGACTGGGCCGGCCTGTCGCACGGGCGGCGCATCCTTGCCTGGCTGACCCGGCCGGTGCCGCGGATGGACACCCTGTTCGCGGTGCGCGCGGCGCTGGAAGGCCCGGCGCGCGCGCCGTAGCGCCGGCCCATGTCGCGGGCGCAACCAGCCTCGGACCCGTCACCGGCCAGCCATGCCGCGGACGCGGCGGCGCTGGCGGGCCTGCGGCTGCGCTGCCCTCGCTGCGGAAGCGCCATCGACACGCTGGATTGTCCGGCCTGCGGCTTCGCCATCGTGATCGACGACGGCATCGCGCACGCCCTGGCGCCGGAATCGGCCGCCCGCCACGCGCGCTTCATCGCCGACTACGAGCGGATCAGGGCCGCCGAAGGCCGCGGCAGCGCAAGCGCGGATTTCTACCTCGCCCTGCCCTACCGCGACGCCAGCGGCAGGAATCGCGACCAGTGGCGGATGCGCGCGCGCAGCTACGACTGCATCGTGCGGCAGCTGCCGCAAGGGGGCCGCATCCTCGACCTCGGCGCGGGCAACGGCTGGATGAGTTTTCGCCTGGCGCTGGCCGGGTATCGGCCGACCGCGGTCGACCTGCTCGGCAACGATCGCGACGGGCTGGGCGCGGCCCGGCACTACCGGGCGCGCCTGCCGGCGCTGTTTGCGCGCTTCCAGGCCGAGATCCGTCGCCTGCCGTTCGCCGACGCGCAGTTCGATGCCGCCGTGTTCAATGCCTCCTTCCACTACGCCGAAGACGGCGAAGCGTGCCTGCGCGAAGCTTTGCGCTGCGTGCGCAAGGGCGGCATGGTGATCATCAGCGACACGCCGTGGTACGCCCGCGACGCGAGCGGCCGGCAGATGCTGGCCGAGCGTCGCGAAGCCTTCCTGCGCCGCCACGGCACGGCGGCCGACGCCCTCGCCAGCCTGGGTTACCTCACCGACGAGCGCCTGCAGCAGATGGCCGCTGCGCTGTCGATCCGCTGGGAGGTGCACCACCCGTGGTACGGCCTGCGCTGGGCGTTGCGCCCCTTCGCGGCGAAGCTCCGCGGCCGGCGCGAGCCTTCGAAGTTCCGACTTTACGTGGCCCGCAAACCGGCCTGACCCTGCGCGTCGGCGGGCGAGTGCCGATACAGCGCTTCGAACAACCGCGCCGTGCAGTCGGCGTCCTCCGGCAGCGCCCGGCGCTGCGCAGCCGCGGCCAGTCGCAGGCGCAGCGCTTCGTCGGCAAGCAGCTGCCCGATCGCCTCGGCCAGCGCCGCCCAGTCGCCGACGGGCACCGCACGCGCCGCCGCAGGCGCCCATTCCACCAGATGCCCGACCGCCGTGCCGACCGTCGGCACGCCGGCCACCGCCGCCTCCAGCAACACCAGCGGACCGGCCTCGTGCAGCGAGGACATCACCAGCAGGTCGGCCGCTTCCATCAACGGGCGCAATTCGCGTTGCGTCCGGAACCCGAGGAAGCGGACGCAGTGCTCCAGCCCCAGCCGGCCGGCCAGCCGCTGCACCTCGCCCTGCAAGGTGTCCACGCCGACCACATCCATGCGGAAGGCCAGCCCGCCGTCGCGCAGCACGGCCAGCGCGCGCAGCAGGGTCGGCTGATCCTTCACCCGGTTGAGGCTGGCCACGTGGATCAGCCGCGCCGGACCGGCGCGGCGCACGCGCGGCGCGAGCGGCGGCCAGGCCTGCAGGTCGACGCCGAGCGGCACGCGCCGGGCCGCCACGCCGAGTGCGCGCAGCGCCTCGATGACCGGCGCGCTGGCCGCCGTGACGACATCGGCGGCACGCAGCACGCACGCCTCGCGCAGCCGCCCCTTCCATCGCAGCCGCCCGCCGTAGCCGATCGCGCGCAGCGCGACCAGCTCGCCGCCGGCGACATGCACCAGGCTCGGCCGCCGCAGCAGCCTGGCCGCGGCCACGGCCACCAGGCCGCACGAGCCGGAGAAGATCGCCTGGATCCGATCGAACGGCGCGCGGCGATGCTCGGCGCGGATCGCCGCGATCGCGCGCAGCCGGGTCCGGCCGTCGCCGATGTTGTGGATGCTCGCGCCGGCGAGCTCCCAGCGGCCCGCCGCCGCTTCCTGCTGCAGCGCGAACACATGCACCTCGTGGCTGCGCGCCAGTCGTTCGATCAGCGCCAGCAAGGCCGGGATCACCCGGTACTCGCCGCTGCGATCCACTCCGCCCGGCACCACCAGCGCGAGTTTCACGACGCCCTCCGGCACCGCTCGTCGCACACCTGCACGTAGGCATCGGCCCATTGCCGGCCCACCGCGGCGAACGACAGCGCGGCGTCGAAATGGGCGCGCACCTGTGCCGCCGGCGGCCGGCCGGCAGCGGCAGCAACCAGCGCCTCGGCCAGCTGCGTCGCCTCGCCGCAAGCCCACAGGCGACCGATGCCGCGGTCGCCGATCAGCGCGCGGAAGGAGGGAATATCCGTGAGCACCGGAGTGACGCCGCAAGCCAGCGCCTCGAGCGCGGCGTAGCCGCAGCTTTCGGCGCGGCTGCCCGAGACGAACAGGTCGGCCGCGCGCATCAGCAGCTCGACCCGCGCGTGCGCCACCGTGCCCAGCAAGTGCACGCGCCCGGCAAGCTGCAGGTCGCGCGCGATGCGCGCCCGCACCGCGCCGAGCAGCGGCGCGCTGCCGAAGGCGCACCACAACTGCAGGCCAGGCAGCCGCCGCGCCGCCAGGCTGACGCCGTCGAGCACGCTCAACGGGTCCTTGCCGGCATTCAGATGCCCCACCCACAGCACGCAGGGATCGCCATGCAGGCCGGTTCCGGCGCGGGCGTCGGCACGATGGCCGACACTGAAGCGGCTGCTGGATTCGGGAATCGCAAACCGCCGCGTGTGCGGCGCGAACAGTCCGGCCCGGGTGAACGGCCGCGCCAGTTCGGGCGCGGTGAAGGCGACGCCGGCCAGCGCCGCATACCAGCGCCGCCACGGCGGCCGCCGCCACCGGCGCGGCGGCCGATCGGCGTGGTCCTGCAGGATGATCGGCAGCCGCGGCAGGCACTGCGCGATGGCGAAGGCGTCCTCGGCAAAACCGAGACTGTGCCCGTGCAGCACGTCGGCGCGGATCTCGGCGAGCACGCCGGCGAAACGGCGGCTCCGGTCGGCCGCCGTCGCCAGCCCGCGGATGTCGACGAAGCGATAGTCGATGCCGCCACGCGTGATCCGCTCCTCGCGTGCCGCCGCCTGGATCACTGACACGCGGGTGCCGGCGCTGGCGGCCGCCTCGGCGATGTCCGCCAGCGAGTGCCAGCGTTCCAGCACCTCGGCTGGCGCCAGTCCTGCCGGCGCGGGCAGGAAGTTGAGCTGCGCGACGTGCACGGCGCGCACCCGGCTAGAGGCCCGACACCTGCGGCATGCGCAGGCGCACCAGCCGGTTGGCCAGCTCCAGTTCCCACGGCCGGTCGTACCTGCCGTAGCGATAGCGCCAGAGCGCCATCGCGCTCAGGCTGCGCTTGGCCCACGGCGGCGAGCGCAGGTCCTGCACGGTGGGAAAGCGGCAGCGCAGCACGGTGACGAAATCCCGGATGCGCCGGCGCAGCCGGTCGTCGAGCCAGGGCGCGTCGGCATGGCAGGTGTAGTCGACCCAGCGCGGCTGCGCCCACTCCTCCGGCGTGGTCGGAAACACCACCGGTTCGCCGTCGAGACCGAACAGCGGTTTCGCCGGACGCCGCGCGCGGTCCTGCTCGTGCCGGCTGTTTTCCGGCAGCGGCGTGTAGACGTAGATGACGACCTCCGACTGCGGATTGACCCGCTTCAGCGCGCGGATGAACTCGAAGGTGTGCTCGGTCTCCTCGGCCGTGTTCTCCGGCGGCGCGACCATGAAGGACAGCTCGGGGATCACGCCGTGGCGGCGGCACAACTCCACCACCGCCATGGTCTGGTCCGGCCGCGTGCCCTTGCGGATCTCCTTGAGCATCTGCCCATTGGGCGACTCCGCGCCGATGTACGCCATCCGCAGCCGGCTCTTGCGCACCAGCTTCCACGCCTGTTCCGACAGGTTGAGCAGGGCGTCGGCGCGGGCAAAGCACCACCACGGCATCTCGAACCGGGCCATCACTTCGAGCAGCGGCAGCATGTCCCGCTCGCGATCGAAGAAATTGTTGTCGAAGTACTGCACCGAGTCCGCGCCCAGCGTGTGCTTGAGGTAGCTCAGATCGCGTTCGAGCTGCTGCGCCGCCGGCAGCACGGTGGTGCCGCCGAACATCGCGGCCACGCCGCAGAAGGTGCAGCGGAAGCGGCAGCCGACCGACGCCTGGTGCGCCACGGTGCGGCGGCCGAGATAGGTGCGCGCCAGGTAGCGCCGCGGGTCGCCGAGCTTGTCGTAGGGCAGCACCCGGCCGTGGTCGGCCAGGGTGAAACGGCGGTTCGGGTTGTGCACGACCGCGCCGCCCTGCTTCCACGACAGCCCGCCGATGGCCGCCAGCTTCGCCTCGGCGCTGCCGCCCAGCGCGGCGATCAGCTCCGGCAGGGTCTCCCCGGCCTGCCCGCGCACCGCGTAGTCGACGTAGGGCGCGGCCAGCGCCGCGTCCGGGTTGAGCGTGGGGAAATAGCCGCCCCAGACGATCGGCAGCGCCGGAAAGCGTGCGCGGATCGCGCTGGAGACGGCGATCGCCGGCGCCAGCTGCGGACCGCCCATGACGCTGACGCCGACCGCGTCGAAGGCGCCCTGCTCCAGCGCGCGCAGGGCGTCGTTGACGAAATCGCGGTCGACGTTGCCGTCGATGATCCGGCTGTCGTTGCCGCTGCGCTCCAGCGCGGCCGCCAGGTGCAGCAGGGACAACGGGAAGCGCGCGCTGCGGCGCGAGGTGATGGTCGGGTTGATCAACAGCGTGCGTGCCGCATCGGTCATGGCAAGGGCCTGCAGGACGAGGGGATCACGGCTCGCGCCGCAGCCGGAACACCAGCGCCACGGGAACCGCCAGCGCGGCGCGATCGAAACGCGCACCGGCGGGGATGTCGGCCGGGTCGAGCATCGGCTCCAGCACCTGCTCGATGCGCAGTCCGAGCGCGGCGCAGGCCGCGTGCCAGTGGCCGTACAGGTGCCGCGTGTGCCGCACGGCGTAGTGCCGGCCGTCCGACTTGAAGTCGCGCAGCCAGCCCAGCGCATCTCCGATCGGATGCACGTCGCTGCACAGCAGCGTGCCGCCGGGCCGGGTCACCCGGCACAGCTCGGCCAGCGCGTGCTGCAGGTCGTCGAGATGGCCGACGACCAGGCCGCACACGGTCAGGCTCGCCCGCGCATCCGGCACCGGCAGCGCTTCCAGGCTGCCCTGCACCAGGTCGATGTCCGCGGCGGCCTGCCAGGCGGCCAGCTCGACGCCGGCGCGCGCGAGCATCGGCGACGACAGATCCACGCCGATCACGCGCGCCGCACCACGGCGCAGCGCATGCAGCATGTAGCGTCCGCTGCCGCAACCGACATCGAGCACGGCTTGCCCATGCAGCGTGGCCGGCATCAGCCCGAGCATGGCGCGCTCCTCCGCCTGCATCACCGGGTTGTGCGCATGCGCGGGGTAACTGGCTGCCCACAAGGCATACGCCTCGGCCGGCAGCAGCATCGGCGGACGCGTCGTCACGACTGGCCGGCCTCCATGGCGAGGTCGTGCGCGCGGTGCGCGGCGGCCAGTTCGAGCCCCGGTTCGAGCGCCACCAGCGCGGGGTCGGCCAGCGGCCTGGCCAGCAGTTTCGGTCTGCCGTCCAGCGTCACCGGCACCGCGTCCATGCCGGCGACGTCGAACCATTCGGCGAAATCCGGATCGGCGATGCGCGGCACGCCGTGGCGCACCACCGCCCGGATCCGGCTGCGCTCGATGCCGACCAGGCCGCAGCGCTCGTCGCCGCCGCGGTCCTCGACGATCACCAGGTCCGCCAGCGCGCCCGGCGCCAGGCTGCCGCCGGAGGGCAGCCGCAGGATACGCGCGGCCTGGCTGGTGACCAGGTCCAGCAACAGCCCGGCGCCCAGCTCGCCGCGGGCGACGATGCCGCGCATTTCGTCGAGCAGGTCGCGCGCACCGCTGAGCCGCGAGTCGCTGCCCAGCGCGAGCCGGCCGGCCGCGCACAGGCGCCGCGGGTCCAGCGAGCGCCCGAGCAGGTTGCGGTTGCTGGTCGGACACCAGACCACCGCCGCGCCGCGCTCGATCACCCGGTCGACGTCGTGCTCGCGCAGGCCGACGCCGTGGATCAGCACGCTGTTCGCCGCCAGGCAACCCATCTCGTCGAGCCGGGCCAGTTCCGCCTGCGCCGTCGCATCGGTGCCTTCGGCCAGATGGATCAGCCAGGGCCGGTCGGCGGGCGTGGCGGCGAAGCTCGACTGCGCCGGCGGGCCGTAATCGGGCCAGCCCAGCGCATAGCTCCAGCCGTAGTCGCGCAGCACGGCGACCGGGAAATCCGGCTCGTCGAGCGCCGGGTGCCAGGGGTCGTGATGCGCCACGCAGGTGGTGCCGGCAAGCAGGTTCTTCAGTGCCCCGTGGCGCAGCCGCAGCGCCTTCGGCACCCGCAGCGCGGCGATCACCGCCGGCTCCTCGAAGTGCGCCCGGAAGGCGGCGATCCAGGCGTAGCTGTTCGGGAATGGCGCGCGGGCTGGCAGCGGCGGCACCGTGTTGACGTGCAGATGCTCGTGCGCGTTGATCAGGCCGGGGAAGAGCAGATGGTCGTGCAGGTCGAGCCGGTACGCCCGCGCCGCCAGCGACGCGCCGATCCGCCCGCCCCGGATCGGCAGCGGCATGCGCGAGCGGCCCGCGGGCGTGACCGAGACGGCCCGGCACAAGCTGACATCCATCGCGGCCTGCAGGACGTCCATCGACTCAGCGCCGTCGCAGCACGATCAGGAAATGGTCGCCCATGTCGCGTAGCAGCGGCAGCGCGCCCAGGCGATCGTCGAGCCGGCCGAGGCGCTCGCACCAGCGGCGCCGGCGGCGGTAGTAGTCCACCAGGTAGGGCGGCGGCAGGAACAGGCCCAGCGCGCGATAGCCCTGCAGCGAGAACTGCCCGCTGAAGGCACGGTAGAACTCGCGCGGCAGGTAGTAGCAGGTCCAGATCGTGTGGCGGTTCATGCCCACCGCCGTCGCGCCACGCGCGGCGCGCACGCCGGCGCGCTTGAAGCGGCCGCGCAGGGCGTAGTGCCCCAGCTCCCACGGACAGATCCGGCCCATCACCGAGAACACCAGGCTGCCGCCGGGGCGCAGCAGGCGCGCGCATTCGGTGGCGACGGCGCCGAGGTCCGGCACGCAGTTCAGCGGACCGAAGTTCGAATAGATGCCGTCGAACTCGTCGTCGAGCCGGGCGAGTTGCTGGATGCCGAGGTGCGCGACCGTCACGCGCGACTGCATGGCCGCGGCCGCCGCCCGCGCCCGCGTGCGTTCGACCATCAGCGGCGACCAGTCGGTGGCGACGACATGGAAGCCGCGCCGCGCAAACTCCAGCGCGTCGATGCCGGTGCCGCAGCCCAGGTCCAGCAGGCGCGCGCCAGGCGGCACGACGCTGTGCACGGTATCCCACAGGATCAGCCGCATGCGCTGGATCAGCTCGTTGTTGCCGCGGGGCCCGTCGTAGTCGGCGGCGACACTGTCGAACGCGCGCTGCGTGTCGAGCAGCTGTGCCTCGTCCGGCGGCGAGTGCCGCAGGTGCCGGCGGGCGCTTCCGGCGGGCACGGCGCGGTGCCCGGGGCGCAGCTTGTGCAGTCCACGCATATCGAACGAACTCCGTCCCACCGTGAGGCAGACTTCCCTTCACCGCAATACCGCCGACCCCGTCACGGGTCGGCCCCGGCACTTCATGGATTCGCTCCGTGAGTGCGCGCCGGCGCCGGTTTGGTTGAACGGCGCCGGCCGCGCATGCATCGCCGGGTTCAGGCCCCCTGCCGTCGACCGGCCCTCGCCACGGCCGCGCATGCGCCCAGCAGCAAGCCCAGCAGCAGGCCGATGCCCCAGGTCAGTTCGGGATTCGGGAAGGCCTGCTTGTCGGGCACGTAGACCGGCCACATCATCGACGTCGCATAGGTGTAGCTCGGGCCGAGACGTTCCATGAGATCCATCCGCGCCTGCCGCAAGCCGCGGATCTCCTCGTTCTTGTTCGCCAGCAGCAGGCTGGCCAGCAGCGCGCCCTGCGCATCCCTGCTGCCCGGTGCGGCCGCCCGTTGATAGCGGGCCAGGTCGCCCTCGGCGACCTGCAGGTCGGCCTCGATGCGGGCGAGTCGCGCGCGCGCCGCCTGCAGCGGCGCCTCTTCCAGGCGCCGGTGGACCGCGGCCAACCGCGCCACCGTCGCCGTGGCCAGTTCGGCCGCCTGCTCGCGGGAATAGGCCCGCACGGTCAGGCGGACCAGCGGGCCGGCATAGGGCATCGGCTCCAGCTTCAGGCTCTTGCGATAAAGCCTTGCCACGGACGAATCGCGCGCATGGCCGGCGCCTTCCAGGATCTCGTTCTCGAACGGCACCAGCTCCAGCCGCTCGATCACGCGCAACAGCGGCTCGACCTTCGGATCCTGGCCCGGCGGCACCTGCCCGACCTGGGCGATCTGGATCCACGCGGTCGCCTGCCACTGGCGCTTCACCAGGTGCGCGAAGGCATAGGTGCCGGCCAGGGTCAGGATCAGCACGCCCGCGAACCAGATCCAGCCGCGGGTGAAGATCCGCCAGAGGTCGATCAGGTAGATTTCGTCTTGTTCCATGGTCGGGCACTCACTGGGGAGAGGAAGGAGACACGATCGGCGCGCGGGTCCGCCGGTTCGGCAGCCAGGCCGCGACAACCTGCATGACCAGGCACAGGCCGATGAAGCCGGCGTTCGTCCACGTATAGGCCTGCGGCGCGAACGGCGCCATCACGCAGACGTAGGAAACACGCAGGAAGATCAGCAGGGAAAACAGCGACACCGTGGCGCGCAGCCGCGACACGCTCCAGCGCAGCATCACGTACAGCACGACGGCGGCGGCCACCGCGCCGGCCGGGCCGAACGCCATCAGGAACGGGAAGAACTCCGTGCCCACGTTGATGGTCGGCGCATCCAGCGGAATGCCCGTGCCCGCGGTGGCGACGGAACCGCTCAGCGGCACGACCTGGTGGATGAGGAAGCTGGCGTTGCCGTAGTGCTTGGCCAGGATCGCGCTGAAGTTGTACGGCCCGGCGGTGGCGTAGAGGAGCAGCCACTTGATGCCTTCCGGCGCCGCGCGGTACATCGCGCTGAACGGCAAGGTGAGGTAGTCCAGCGGCCCGGAGCGCAGCATGCCGAGCAGCGAGAACACGCTGACGCCGGCGAAGCCGAGCAAACCGACGGCCTTCCACGGCACCGGCCTGGCCTCGTCCCGGCGCAGCAGGATCACCAGCGCGAACGCGAACACCGTGGCGAACACCCGGTTGCGGTCGATCACCAGGATCGGAAACAGGAAGCCGATGCCGATGAGCGTGTTGCGCAGCCACCGCTTCCTGGCGCACAACAGCCCGATCGGCGGCAGCACCCAGCAGATGTCCGACACGTGCCGGACGTGCTCGTGCCCATCCTTCATCACGGCGTAGGACGACGGGTTGCCGAACAGCGGAATCGGGAACAGCGCCAGGTCGAGCACGCAGAAAGCCGCGACCAGCTCCGCGAAGGCCAGTGCCACGAACGCATCGCGGGTGCCGGCGTAGCTGTGCGCGCGAAAGCGCGAGGCCGGCGGAATCCTGATCCGCGCCTGCACGTCGAACCAGCCGATCGCCGCGGCAACCACCGCCAGCAGCAGCAGGCCCTGCAGGTAGTCGACCGGGAGATCGTAGGTGAGCAGGGTCAGCGCGCAGGCCAACAGGAGCGGCAGCGCGAGATAGGCCGACGGCAGGCACAGCAACCGTTTCATGCCGCCTCCACGCCATGGCGTCCGGATGAAGGCCGCAGCTTCGACAGCAGTCGCAGCCACGACCAGGCGAGCAGATGCCGCGCCAGCGACCACGGCCGTCCCTGCAGGAACGCGATCTTGGCGCCGATGTGGTGCGCCTGTGCCCGCAGCAGGGTCCGGTACGGCTCGTCGAACAGGCACGCCCGGCGCAGCGCCACCTGGCGCGACTCGGCGAGGTTGCCGATCCGCGTGGCGGTGTGCCGCGTCCGGCTCAGGTTCGCGCCGTGGATGCGGTAGGCGCAGACGCTGACGTCGATGAAGCCGAGCGCGTCGCGGGCCGCCAGGCGCAGGAACAAATCCCAGTCCTCGATGCGCAAGCCTTCGCTCCAGCGGTCGACGGTGTCCAGCGCGCTCCGCCGCATCAAGGCCACCGGCCCGCCGATGGCCCAGTGGCTGATGATCGCGCGGCGGATGCCGTCGTCGGAGCGGTACAGGCTCTTGCTGCCGCCGCGAAGCAGGCCCATGCCGCTGTCGTGCAGCCGGTTGCCGTCCTGGTCGACGACGACCGAATCGCCGATCACCGCGCCCTTGTCCGGATGCGCCAGCAAGTAGCGCACCTGGGCATCGAGACCGCCCGGCAGCAGGTAGTCGTCGCTGGCGCCGGGGCGCAGGAACTCGCCGTTCGCGCGCGCCGCCAGTTCGTTCAGCGTCGCCGCGATGCCGCGGTTGTCCCGATGCACGTACTCGATCGGGATATCCATGCAATGCGTTGCCACCCAGTCGGCAATCCGTTCGGCGGTGCGGTCGGTCGAGCCGTCGTCGATGACGATGAGCTCCTTGGCCGGATACGGATCCTCCAGCACGCTGTCCAGGCAGCGCCGCACGAAACGCTCGTGGTTGAACGCGGGAATCAGCACGGACACCAGCGGCAGCGCCGCCGTGTTCGCCGGTACGTCGCCGCTCATCGTCGCAGCCCTCCCAGGTAACGCCGGGCAACCAGCAGGTTGAAGGCGAGATACAGCAGGTAGTTGACCGCGAAGGCGTACATCGCGCCGACCAGGCCGTAGCGCGCGGCAAACACCCAGACCAGCGCGAGGTAGCTGGCCGCGAACACGCATTCGGAGACGACGAACAGCGCCGTCATCGCCTTGGCCAGCATCAGGTAGGAAAGGACGAAGGAGGCGACCTTGATGACGTCGCCGACCAGTTGCGGGCCGTACAGCGCGTTGGCGGCGGCGAACTCCGGCGTGAACAGCAGCCGGGTCACCCATCCGCGCAGCGCATACACCATGGCCGCCAGCACGATGACCGCCGGCAGGACGTGGCGACCGGCGCTGCGCAGCTCGGCCAGCAGCGCCTCGCGGCCGTGCGTCGAGGCCAGCTTGGGCAGGTAGTAGATGTTGATGGCCGCGGTGAAGAACAGCAGATAGGCGTCCGACACCTTGCTGACCGCCTGCCAGTAGCCGACCCGTTCCCAGCCGAACTGCAGCGCGAGATGGTCGCGCACGGCGATGTTGACCAGCGGCGGCAGCAGGGCGGAGGTGAGGGTCATCACCGAGAACGTGGCCAGCCGCAAGGTCATCTCGCGGTCGTAGTGCAGCCGCAGCATGCGGCGGCGGAAGTACGAGCTGCGCCACCACGCCGGCAAGGCGATCGCCAGCCACAGCAGCTGGCCCAGCACCAGCGCCAGCAGCGCGCCATACAGATGCAGCCAGCGCGCCAGCCAGATCATCATCACGATGCCGACCAGCGCCCCGCCCGCCTGGATCAAGGCCAGCCGGCGCACGTCCATGAAGCCGTTGACCACCGCGAGGATGTAGTTGAGCAGCGCGATGCCGAGCTGCGCGACGGCGAGCACGCGGATCAGGCCGGCATAGCCCGGGTCGCCCAGCAGCCACGCGGCGAGCTGCCGACTGAGCAGCAGCGCCGCGCCGCCCATCAGGCAGGAGGCGCAGAACGCGTAGCACAGCGCGGCGGACAGCAGGCGCGACAGCCGGGGCGGATCGTCGCGGTACTCGGCGACATACTTGACGATGGCCGCGCTGATGCCGCCGCCGGCGAGCACCGCCAGCAGCGACATCAGGCTCATGAACTGGCCGAGCCGGCCGACGCCCTCGGGGCCGGCGAACCACGCCACCAGCTTGATCGCCACCAGCCCGGCGAGCAGCCGCGCGGCGGTCGCGAGGCTGGTGTAGAAACCGGCGCGCACGATGTTCATGCCCCGCCTCCGAACGCGTTGCAGGCATCGATCACCCGCGCCACGCCGTCATCGCCCAGGGTCGGCCCCAGCGGCAGGCTCAACACCTCGTCGCACAGTCGCTCGGTCAGCGGCAGGCGGGCACTGCGCAATGCGGGATACGCGGGCTGCCGATGCGCCGGCACCGGGTAATGCACCTGGGCCTGGATGCCGTGTGCGCGCAGGTGCCGCTGCAGCGCATCGCGCTCGGCGCAGCGCACCACGAACAGGTGCCAGGCGTGCTGTTCCTCGCGCACCGCGTCGGGCAACTTGATCCGCGGGTGGCGGATGCCGTCGCGATAGCGATGCGCCACCCGGCGGCGCCAGGCCACGTCCGCATCGAGATACTTCAGCTTCACCCGCAGCATCGCCGCCTGCATCTCGTCGAGCCGCGAGTTCAGCCCCTGGCAGAGGTGGCGGTACTTCACCTCGGAACCGTAGTTGCGCAGCGCCGCGACCCGCCGCGCCAGCGCCACGTCGCCGGTCACCACCGCGCCGCCGTCGCCCAGCGCGCCGAGGTTCTTGGCCGGGAAGAAACTGAAGGCCGCCGCGTCGCCGAACGTGCCGGCCCTGCGCCCGTCGCGCAGCGCGCCGTGCGCCTGCGCCGCGTCTTCGATCAGCAGCAAGCCGCGCCGCCGGGCCAGCGCCGCCAGCGCCGGCATGTCGGCCAGCTGGCCATACAGATGCACCGCCATGATCGCGCGCGTGCGCGGTCCGATCGCCGCCTCCACGCAGGCCGGATCGAGGTTGAACGTCGCCGCATCGGGCTCCACCGGCAGCGGCACCAACCGGTTCTCGCTGATCGCCAGGAAGCTGGCGATGAACGTGTTGCCGGGCACCACGACCTCGTCGCCCTCGCCGAGAACGCCGAGTTCCTTGTAGCCGCGCAGGATCAGCGACAGCGCATCCAGGCCGTTGCCCACGCCCACGGCATGGCGCACGCCGCACCAGCCGGCGAACTCCCGCTCGAAGGCGACGAGCTCGTCGCCGAGCACATACCAGCCCGAATCGATGACGCGTGCCGCGGCAGCCTTCAGCTCGTCGGCGTAACGCGCATTGACTTCCCGGAGGCTCAGGAACGGGACGTCACCCGGGGCGGCTTCCGCCGGTGCGTTCTGCATCACGTCGGGACCCATCACAGCGGCCACTCGTAGCAATCGTGCACGATGCCGCGCGCGCCGAAGTATTCCTTCTGCGTCACCAGCCCGCTGTTGAGCACCGCCCCGGCCTGTTCGGTGGAAATGCCGAAAGAGAAGTAGCGCCGGTCCGCATACGTGCTGCCGATCAGCCCGGCGAGCAGGAAGCTCAGCGCATCCAGCCGGCGCCCCTCCTCCGCTGCGGCCAGGTACTGGGTATGCACCACCCGGCCGAGATCGTAGACGAGGGCGCCCGCCAGCAGGACACCCTCCCGGCGCGCCTCGTGCAGCACGATCTGCCGCGGGAAGCGTGCCTGCAGCAGGCGTAGCTCCTGCAGGCTGTGGGTAGGCGCGACGTGATGCTGGCGCAGCACCTCCGACAGCAGCGCGTGGAACGACGCCGGATCGGTGCCGACCTGCAGGCTGATGCCTGCCCGCCCCGCCTTCCTGACCGCGCGCCGGCGCGGTTCGGTGAACTGGAACGGTTCCTGCAGCGCAATCACCGAGGACAGGTCGCGACGCGTCAGCCGGGCACCCATGCGCTGCAGCGCGTAAAGATCCTCCTCGGCCGGGTACGCATGGAACACGTGCGGCACCGCCTTGTAGACGATGCGCTGCGCGCCCAGCGCACGGTAGGCATCGGCCATCTGTCCGAACACGGCGAGCGTCGCGTCGGCACGCAGGGCCTGGCCGCGGATCAGTCCGGCATAGGTGAGCCCGCCATGACTGGTCACCAGCTTGTCGCGGATATCCGCCGGGAACACCGCCACGATCCGGCCATGCTGCTCGACGACCAGCGAGCAGTCGACGAAGCGATCGGCGTGGTAATCCATGTAGCCGCGCCGGTGCAGCAGGTTGCCGTTCCTGGAGCGCTCGACCAGGGCGTCCCAGGCGTCGGCATCGGCGGGAACGTAGCGCCTAACCGCCAGCATCGGCGCCACCGTCGAGGTGCGACACGAGGGCTTCGGCCACGCCGAAGCCATCCACGCCCATGTCGTTGCCGTTGTAGAACATCAGCAGCTTGTCGCGCTGACGGATCAGCGCGGGGTAGCAGATGGTCCGCGAGTCCCAGCCGCTGTCGGACAGGCCCAGGCCCAGCGCATCGTCGCGGCGTTCCCAGCGGATGCCGTCGTCGCTGCAGGCCATGCCGGGAAAGTATTCGCCGCTGAGGTTGCCTCGCGTGAAGTACATGACGTAGCCGCCGCCGAGCCGGTACACCCGCGGCCGCCCGATCCGGTACTCGCTGCCGCGCGGCAGCAGGCAGACCCGATCTTCGTGCGGCATGGCGCGCAGATCATCGGTCTCCGCGTAACGGATGTGGTAACGCGGAAACGGCTTGCCGCCGATGATTTCCCAGTCGTCGCCCACGGCGTACCACAGCCGCCAGCGGCCACCTTCATGGATGGCCGAATGCACTGCGCCGATCGTGCTGCGGCCGGGCGCGCGATCCAGGATCGGCGTCTCCTGCACGCGCCGGAAGTGCTCGCCGCCATCGGTCGAAATCGCCAGACCGGTAAAGGCCAGGAACTTGGCCCTGGCCACGTGCTGGAAGCCGACATAGAACAGGTGCAGGCCGCCCGGCGCGTCGACCACGTCGCCCAGGATCATGCCGTTGTCGTCGAAACACCCGCCCCGGCCGACGTCGAGCGCCGGTTCGGCGCTGACGCGCACGATCGTGGCCGGGTCGTCCGCGCACACGTCGACATAGCCGATGCGGCTGACGCCATCGCCATCGCGAAAGCCCGCGTAGACGCGGATGCGCTCGCCGTCGATGCGATACGGGGTCGGCGTGAGCGCCGAGTGGCGCATCCAGCCGCCCACGCCATGCCGCGCGGTGTCGAATACCAGCCCCTTCTTCCTCCACGCGGCCATGGGCATTCAAAGCTTCACGTCGAAGCTGGACTTGTCCGGCACGGCGCGCGCCGGCGAGCCGACGTAGATCCGGCCCGGCTCGGTATCGCGCGTCACCAGCGCGCCGGAGCCGATCACGTTGTCGGGCGCCACCTTCACATGGTCGTTGAAGGTGGTGTTCACGCCGACGAAGCTGCCGGCGCCGATCTCGCAGTAGCCCGAAACGACCGCGTGCGAGGCGATGAACACGTTGTCGTGCACGACCGTGCGGTGCCCCACGTGGTTGCCGCTCCACAGGATGCAGTTGTTGCCGATGCGCACGAAAGGCTGGATCACGTTGCCTTCGAAGATGAAGCTGTTCTCGCCCACTTCGGCATTGCGCCACACGAACGCGCGCGTGCTGACATAGGTGGCGAAGCGGTAGCCCCGGCGTTTCAGCTCCTGGTAAAGGCGCGTGCGCAGCCGGTTGAGCTGGCTGGCGGGGATCGCGACAAACACCTCCACCTCGCCCGGCGGGTAGTCCGTCTCCAGCGTTTCGCAGGCCACCACGGGATGGCCCGCCAGCCGCGGCTGCGTCAGATAGGCGCGTTCGACGCCGAAGGCCGCCACGTCGTAGTCGCTGTCGTGCTCGAAGTACTCGCAGGCGATCTGCGCGAACTCGCCGGCGCCGATCAGGACTAGCGGCCTTGACATGCCGTCGCACCCTCCAGTTGCATGGCGCCGTTCACCTCGCGCAGGAACTGGTCGTAGTCGGTGATGTAGTCGTCCGGATCAAACGGGTGGTCGGCCAGCACCATCAGCACGCAGTCGTCGCTGAAGTCGTAGAGCTCCCGCCACACCATGCTGCCGAGCAGCAGGCCCTGGGCCGGATCGTCGAGCACGATCTCCGTCGCGCCGCTGCCGTCATCCAGCAGGAAAGTGACCGCTCCGCGCACCGCCACCGCCAGCTGGCTGAGATGGCGGTGCGCGTGCCGGCCGCGATGCACGCCGTTCTTCGTGGCGAAGATGTAGTACACGCGCCGGATCGCGAAGGGCACATCGCCGTCCTGTTCCAGCGCGACGAGCATGCCGCGGCTGTCGCCATGTTTGTGCAACTGGATGCGTTGGATTTCCATGGGTCGGACCCGGCTGCAAATCATGGGATGGCGACTTACAGGCTTGAGTGCCGCCCGACTGGACAAAGGTTGCGCCGGGCAGCGGGCGGCGGATCGCCGGCGCCGCACGGCCTGCCGCCGGGTCGGGTGCCGTCACCGGCGCGGCCAGGCGCCGTGCGCAACCTTTGGCGGCCCGGCCGGCACTTACCCGCATCTTGCAGCGGTCTGCCGGTACGGCCGGGGCAGCATCGCTGACGGGCGCGTGGCCCGTGCATCGCCGCATCCGATCAGGCCCCAAGGAGAGCCCATGCTGCCTTTTCCGACCCGACCCGAAACCGGCCGCCGCGGGAACCTTCTGTGGCACGGCCTCGCGATCCTGCTGCTGTTCGCCAGCAACGCCGTCCAGGCGGTTCCCTCGTTTGCCCGGCAGACCGGCTACGTCTGCGCGGTCTGCCACTCCAGCGCCTATGGCGGCGGCGACAACGGGCCGGGACTGACGCCGGTCGGCATGCGTTTCAAGCTCAACGGATACACCGACGCGAACATCGGCGACGCGCTGCCGGTGGCCGCGCAACTCGTGGCGGCCCGCACCAACCCGGCGCGCGGCGACAGCAAGAGCCGACTGACCGAAGCCGACATCTACCTGGCCGGGCGACTGACCGATCACGTGGGCGGCTTCGTCAAGATCGAGACCGACAATGTCGGCAACGGCAAGTACAACACCAGGCTGAGCAACCTCGACCTGCGCTTCGTCGCCAAGGCGCTCAAGCTGGGCGGCAAGGATCTGACGCTCGGCGTGAGCGTCAACAACAATCCGGGGTTCAACGACCCCCTCGCCGTGCTGCCGGCCGCTTCGACCCTGGGTCCACCCGGCGTCACCGGGACCCTGCTGAACCTGTCCAGCCCCGGCGCACCGGCCAACCGCGTCATCGGCGCCACGGTCTACGCCCTGTACGACTCGGATTGGTACGGCGAAGTCGGTACCTACAACGCGTTGCAGACGTCCGTGCAGGATCGGCTGGGTTATTCGGTCGGCGGCGATCCGGGCAAGTTCAGCGACACGGGATACTTCCGCTTCGCGTACATGAAGGAGTTCAAGGCCCAGTTCGTCTCGGCCGGCGTGGTGGGCCTGACGACCCGGCGCCAGCGGCCCCGTCTGGGCCCCGCCGACGACATCACCGACCTGGGTTACGACCTCACCTACCAGTATCTGGGCAACCGGCAGAACATCCTGCAGCTCAGCTACGTGAACATCTTCGAGAAGCGCGATTACGGCAGCACGCCTGCCAGTTCCGTCGTTCCGGGCCTGCTCGCGCTGCCGCAGGGCTCGGCCCGCGACCAGATCGCCACCGCCATCTACACCTTCAGGCAAAGCTACGGCATCGCGCTGTCCCGCATGGTGAGCACGGGTTCGCGCGACCCCGCCCGCTACGTCCCGTACGGCAGTCCCGATACCACCAGCAACCTCGTCAGCGTGTTCTGGGTGCCTTTCGGCAAGGAATCCTTCAGCTCCCTGGCCAATCTGAGGATCTACGCCACCTGGTTCCGTTTCAGCCGCTTCAACGGCGCCCGCAGCAACATCTTCGGCGCGCCGCCCGGGGCGCCGGTGACCAACGCGAGGGATCTGAACGCCTTCACGATCTCCGTGAGCGCGGCGTTCTGAACGCGCGCAAGGGCATTGCCGCGTGGCCGGCCCCGTTCGCCGGGCACCCACGGGGCCGTCCGCCTTGCCCGTGCGGAGGCCGGCGCCGTTCCCGCAGCCGGCCGACGATACCCGTGCCACCTCCGGGCATCGTCCATGGAGAGAGGGCACCCCTTCCCGCGCAGATTCGGTTATAAGGCGTGCATGCCTTTCGTGGTGCGGCCATGCCATGGGGCGCCGCCGTACTCGACCAATCGAACAATGACGCGATGTGGCTCACCTGTCCCGCGCTCAAGGCCTCTGGCGCACGTCGCCGCGACGGTGCGCGCCCGCCTGCGTTCGAGCCGCAGGTAGATTCCACGGCGGCATGTGGTCCACGCAGCGCAGGAATCGTGCCGCACCGGCACCGGGTCCGGCCCTCCCGCCTCGACGTCGGCACCCGCGGCCGCTGCCTTGCCCGCATGGGGCTGGGCCTGCTTGCCGTGGCGGTGGCCGCAGCCCATCCCGCCCTGCTGCACGCCCAGTCGGCCAGGATGGCCGGTACGGTCGCACTCGGTTCGCAGCTGGTCGACCGCGGCTTGGCGATCACGCCGGCCACGCCCACCGTTCAGGCGGCTGCCTCGTGGATCTCGTCGACAGGCTGGTCGGTGGGCCTGTCCGCAAGTGCCGAAGTCCGTTCGCCGGGGCGCATCGTCCAAACCCTGCTCCAGGGCTCGCGCCACTGGCCGCTTTCCGGCGACTGGCAGATGCAGGCCAGCGTGCTCTACTACCGCTATTCCGGCGACGCCCGCTCGACCGCCTACAACCGCGGCGAAGCCGGGGTCAACTGGCTGTACCGGGACATCCTGACGTTCGGCCTGTCGGTCAGCCGCAGCATCGGCTCCGCGGATCGGCGCACGCGTGCCGCCGCCGATCTCGATTTCCACTGGCCGTTGACGGAGCATGCCTTCGTTTCCGCCGGAGCGGGCGTTGCCCACGTCCCGCCCGCGCGGTACAGCCACTACCGCCAATATGGGCGTTACCGGTCCGGCGACGGCGAAGGCTTCTACCGCTACGGCCACGTCGGGCTGATGTGGGTCGATGGCGCATGGCGGCTGGAACTCGATCGCGTCATGACCGACCTGGGATCGCGATGGTCGACGCGAGACATGGGCGCGCAGCCCTGGATCGCCACGCTCTCGCGGTCCTTCTGATCCGCCGGCAACCTTTACCGGCCGAAACGGTACTCACGCATGGACCGACCGCGTTCCGACCACCCCGCGAAGCTACATGAACGACGCTGATACCGACGCTGACGCCACCGACCGCATGCTGCTCCAGCGCATGTCGATGGGCGACCGTGCCGCGTTGGCGGTGCTCTACCGCGGCTACCACGGCAGGCTGTGCCGCTTCCTGTCCCGACTGACGCGGCGTCCCGACGTCATCGAGGAGGTCATCAACGACTGTTTCTGGATCGCCTGGCAGAAGGCGGACAATTTCCACGGCGACTCGCGCGTTTCCACCTGGATCATGGGCATTGCCTACCGCTGCGGGCTCAAGGCACTGCGCCAGCATGGCGACGAACCCGTCGCCGAAGACACGCTGGGGCAAGATCGCGTCCCCGCCCACGACCCGGGCGAAGACCGCGAACTGCGCGACTGGCTGGGCAAGGGCCTCGGCTGCCTGTCGGTGGACCAGCGGGTCGTGGTCGAGCTGGTCTACGGCGTGGGGCATTCCCTGGATGAAGTGGCCGCCATCATGCAATGCCCCGTGGGCACGGTGAAGGCGCGGCTGTTCCACGCGCGCGTGAAACTGCGTAACGTGCTTCCCTCCCTGGCTGGAGAATCGCCGATACGCAAGGAGGGCGCGCCATGATGTTCCAGACGAGTTCCGATCGCGACTGCGCCCGCGCCTGGGAAGCCATGCCCTGGGTGCTGCAGGGCAGCGCCCCGCGGGAGCAGGGCGAAGCGCTGATGAGCCACCTCGTGCACTGCGAAGCGTGCCGCGCCGAGTTTGCGCAGCAGAGCCGCGTGCAACTGGCGATGTCGCTGCCCTCCGATATCCCCCTCGACGCCAACGTCGGGCTGAAACACTTGCTGGGCCGCCTCGACGCGCCGGCTCCGCTGGAGGCGCCGTTTCGTTCACGCACGGCAAGCCGGCTGACCCGCGCCCTGGCCGCCATGGTGCTGATCCAGGCCATCGGCATCGGTGCGCTGGGCACGAAGCTGTGGTCGGAAGGCGGCCGCCCGCACTACCGCACCCTCAGCGAGTCGCCCCGGCCGGCCACCCCGGGTTCGATCCGCGTGGTGCCTGATGCGGCCATGAAGCTGTCCGACTGGGACGCGCTGCTGCACACCCTCGGCTTGCAGGTGGTGGATGGCCCCAACGACATCGGCGCCTATACCGTCGTACCGCGAAGCACCACCACGACGCAGCAGCATGTGCTGCAGCAGTTGCGCGCCACCCACGGCATCCGCCTGGCGGAGCCCGTCGCCACCACGCCATGAAGCATGGGGCCATCGTATTCGCCGCGGCGATGGTTCTGAGTGCCTGTGCGCACCTGCGGCCCGCGGCGCCGGCCGATGACCCCGCCGATCCGCACCGTTCATCCGTGGCCAGCGCATCCGCCATGGACAGCCGGCGCGACATCGTGCTGGCCGTCGCCAACCCGCTGGCCCCTCCCGCCACGCATGCCGGTTCCAGCGTGCTGGGCTATGTCCCGTCCGCAAACTATGGGGTCGGCCAGCGGGCGGCATCGACGCTCGCGGTGCTGAAGAGAACCTACGGCTGGCAGGAGGTCACCGGCTGGCCGGTCAAGGCGCTGGACCTGTACTGCATCGTGCTGACGCCGGCCCCCGGCATGCCCCGCGCCGCCCTGCTCAAGGCACTTGCGGCAGACGCCCGGGTGCGGCTTGCCCAGCCACTGCAGGATTATTCCGTCTACGCCGATCCGCCACGGCAGGGCGCCCACCACTACAACGATCCCTATGCCGACTTGCAGCGCGGCTTCGTCGAAACCGATGCGGCACTCGCGCACGACCTCAGCCAGGGCGCCGAGGTCGATGTCGCGATCGTCGATACGGGCGTCGACTTGACCCACCCCGACCTGCGCGGACGCATTCGCGACACCCGCAACCTGGTCGACGCGGATCGCGCGGCGTTCGACCGCGACAATCATGGCACCGAGGTCGCCGGCGTCATCGCCGCCGACGCCGACAACCACCAGGGCATCGTGGGGATGGCGCCCAAGGCCCGGCTCAGCATCTACAAGGCATGCTGGTATCCGCCCTCGCCCGGTGCCGGCGCCCGCTGCAACACCTTCACCCTGGCCAAGGCCCTGGCGGCGATCATCGACACCGATACCCGCATCATCAACCTGAGCCTGGGCGGCCCGGCCGATCCGCTGCTCGACCAGTTGCTTGCCCGGCTGCTGGAGCAGGGCCGCATCGTGATCACGGCCCTGCCGCCGGACGGCAACGCCGCCGGCTTTCCCGACCGTGCACCGGGAGTCATCGTCGTGCGCAGCAGCAACGCATCGAGAGCGCCGCCGGGGGTGCTGAGCGCACCCGGCAGCGACATCCTGACCACCCAGCCGGACGGCGGCTACGACTTCACTTCCGGGTCGTCCATGGCCGCCGCGCACGTGAGCGGCATCGCTGCCCTGCTGCTCGCCATGGCGCCCGGACTGGACGCGCGTTCGATGCACGACTTGCTGCTGCAAAGCAGCCGGCTTTCCGACGGCACGCTGCAGGTGAATGCCGCATCGGCCGTGGCGCGCCTGCGCGACGAAGAGAAGGCCGCCCCCTGACGGAAACGGCCCGCCAGAGGCGGGCCGTCAGGGAAAGGCGACAAGCCTCGCAGGGTGTTCGCTAGAACGGGATCTCGTCATCCGCGAAACCGTTGTCGGCCGGGGCCGATGGCGAGGGGCGCGACGGACCGCGGTCGTCGTTGCCGCGCGACTGGCCGCCGCCGTAGCCGCCGCCCTGGCGCTGGCCGCCCTGCGGGCGCTCGCGCTGGTAACCGCCGCCAGCGCCGGCGCCCTCGTTGCTGCCGAGCATCTGCATCTCGCTGGCGATGATGTCGGTGAAATACTTCTCCACGCCATCCTTGCCGGTGAACTTGTCAGTGCGGATGGAACCCTCGATGTAGACCTGGCGGCCCTTCTTCAGGTACTCGCCGGCGATCTCGCCGAGGCGGCCGAAGATCTTGATCCGGTGCCACTCGGTGCGTTCCTGCTTTTCGCCGCTCTGCTTGTCGGTCCACGACTCGGAAGTGGCCAGGCTGAAGCTGCACACCGTGGTGCCGCTGCCGGTGCTGCGCACCTCGGGGTCCGAGCCCAGGTTGCCGATCAGGATGACTTTGTTGACGCCACGTGCCATGGATGTGTCCTCGGTTGAGCCGGCCGCAAATTCTGCGAGGGGTTGCGGCCGGAGTGGTGGATCAGGCTGGCTATCATAACCGCGGGACGGACCCAGTCCAGCAGCCGGAAGCTGACGCCGGCGTGGGTGCCTGCCCGGGCCGTCGTGCGTACCGGGCGACGCTTCAGGCCAGCGTCGCACCCGCCGCCGGCGAGTCGCCCGAATCGCCGGCGGTCGGCAGATGGTCGACCCCATAACCGGCCGCATCCCACGCCTCCAGCCCGCCCAGCAACGGGCGCACCCGGCGGTAACCTTGCGCCATCAGGATCTTGGCCACCCTGGCCGCGGACACTTCGTTCGGGCAGTTGCAGTAGAGCACCAGTTCGCGGTCGAACGGGATGTCGTGCACGGTGCGGTCGATGCCTTGCGCATCGACCAGCAGTGCGCCGGGAACGACGCGCGTATCAAGCTGGCGCGAGGCTTGCGGGCGCACGTCGACCACCACCGGGGCACGTTCGGCGGCCATCGCCCGGTGCAGTTCCTCGACCGTGATGCGCGCCATCCGCAGCGTGCGCAGCAGGCGGTGCCGCTGCCACCAGCGCGCCAGCACGTACAGCGCCAGCAGCACCAGCAGCAGCTGGATCGCCAGCGCTCCGGCGCTGGCCACGGCGGACAGCAGCTTGTCGACCTGCGCGGCGAAGGCATAACCCGACCCGGTCCACAGCGCGGCCCACAGCAGCGAGCCCAACCCGTCGAACAGCACGAACAGCGGCCAGCGCAGCCCCATGGCGCCGACCAGCGAGGAGCCCACGGTCGACAACCCCGGCACGAACTTGGCAACCAGCAGCACCTGCCCACGCCAGCGCTGGAAACGCAGCTCGGAGCGTTGCACGCACGAGTCGGGCGACAGCGAGACGCGGCACAACAGGCGCATCACGCCGGCGCCGTAGCGCCGGCCGGCGGCGTACCAGGCCGAATCCCCGAGCAGGCAACCGGCCACCACCACCGCCATCGTGCCGGCCAGCACCCACGGCCCGCCGACCGCCGCCCATGAACCGGCCACCACCAGCGTCGGCACCGCCGGCACCGGCGCGCCCAGCTGGGTCACCAGCACGTTGAGGAACACCAGCAGCACGCCGTAGTGCGCGATCAGCGCGAGCATTTCATGAGCCATCAAAGCGGTACCCGATGCAGGCCGCGGCCACGCCGCCGAGGCTCATGATTGGGCCGCCCGGCGGCCTTTGCAAACCGCCGCCGTACCGGCTTACGCGGCGACGCCCGCCACCGCGGCGGCGCGATCGATCCGGCGCGCCCCGGCCACCACCAGCGGCAGCCACAGCAAGGTCAGCGCCGCGGCGCTGGCGAACACGCCGTCCGGCCCGAGCCGGCCCAGCGCGATGCCGCCAAGCGCGCCGCCGACGAACGCGCCGATGAACTGGCTGGTCGAATAGGCGCCCATCGCCGCGCCGCGCAGATGCTCCGGCGCCAGCCGCGAGACCAGGCTGGGCAGCGCCGCTTCCAGCAGGTTGAAGGCGGAAAAGAACACCGCCGCGGCCACGCCGAACGCCACCAGGTGGCTGCCGGACAGCGCGAAGCCGAGCAGCGCCAGCCCGATCGCCACCACGCACACCATCACGATGCGCAGGCTCTGCGCGACCTCGCGCATGTGGTGCAGGCTCGCGCCCATCACGAACGCGGCCACCGTCATCACCGGCAGGTACAGCTCCCAGTGCCGGTTCACCGGCAGCTGCAGGGTGTTCGCCAGCAGCAGCGGCAGACCGACGAAGCTGGCGGTGAGCAGCGCATGCAGGAAGAACACGGAGCCGTTCAGCACCAGCATGCGACCGTCGCGCAGCATCGCCAGCACGGCAGCGACACCCGCCGCGGCCGGCGCGCGTGCACGCGTCGGCGTGGGCACGATCAGCCACAGCAACGCCAGCGAGGCCAGCGCCAGGATCGAGGTGGCGGCGAACAGCCCGGGCAGCCCGGCGACGGCCTCCAGCGGCGGCCCCAGGATCAGCGCCAGCAGGAACGCCAGCCCGATCGACACGCCGATGATGCCCATCGCCTTGCCGCGGTTTTCCTCCGCGGTCAGGTCCGCCGCCAGCGCGATGCCGGCGCCGGCCACCGCGCCCATGCCCTGCACCGCCCGGCCGACCGCGATGCCGGCCAGCGTGTGCGACATCGCCGCGATCAATCCGCCCAGCGCGAACAGCAGCAGGCCCAGGGTGATCGCCGGCTTGCGCCCGATCCGGTCCGACAGCAGCCCCAGCGGAATCTGCAGCAGCACCTGGCCGATGCCGTAGACACCCAGCGCCAGTCCGATCATGAATCCGGTGGCGTCGGGCATCGCCTTCGCGTACAGCGAAAACACCGGCATGATCAGGAACAGCCCGAACAGGCGCAGGCTGATCACGCAGGCCAGCGTCAACGCGCTGCGCCGTTCGAGGCTGGAGAGTTTGCTCACTGGAGGGTGCACATCGCCAAAGACATGCCCGGCATTATAGAGGGCGCCACCTGCAACGACTGTGGTGACATGTCGCGGCGCAAATTCCTGCAGCCCCTATAATCACGCCCTACGCCGCTGCGATGCACCCATGAACTCGATGCCTGCCGACGCCACCCGCCCCGCCGACTTCGCCCAGGTGCGCGACCTCGCCGCCGCCGACATGCAGCGCGTCGACGCGCTGATCCGCCGGCGGCTGTCCTCCGACGTGGTACTGATCAACCAGATCGCCGACCACATCATCGCCGGCGGCGGCAAGCGGTTGCGCCCGATGCTGCACGTGCTGGCCGCCGGTGCCGCCGGCTACCGCGGCGAACATCACGTCAAGCTGGCCGCGATCATCGAGTTCATCCACACCTCGACGTTGCTGCACGACGACGTGGTCGACGAATCCGACCTGCGCCGCGGCCGCAAGACCGCCAACGCGCTGTGGGGCAACGCCGCCAGCGTGCTGGTCGGCGACTTCCTCTACTCGCGCTCGTTCCAGCTGATGGTGGAACTGGACGACATGCGCATCATGCGCATCCTGGCCGACACCACCAACACCATCGCCGAGGGCGAGGTGCTGCAGCTGCTCAACATCGGCAACGCCGACGTCGGCGAGGCGGCGTATCTGGCGGTGATCGAACGCAAGACCGCGGTGCTGTTCGCCGCCGCCACCGAACTGGGCGGCCTGCTCGGCGGCCTGCCCGCCAGCCGGGTGGCCGCGCTGCGCGAGTACGGCATGCAGCTGGGCTACGCGTTCCAGATCGCCGACGACCTGCTCGACTACACCAGCGACGCCGGCACGCTCGGCAAGAACATCGGCGACGACCTCGCCGAAGGCAAGCCCACCCTGCCGCTGATCTACGCGCTGGAGAAGGCCAGCCCGGAACAGGCGCAGTCGCTGCGCCACGCGATCGAACACGGCGGGCTGGACTCGCTGGACCGCATCGTCGCCGCGATCCGCGACTCCGGCGCGCTGGAACGCACCCGCGACCGCGCCCTGCGGCACGCCCGCGCCGCCAGCGAAGCGCTCACCGCCCTGCCACCCTCGGCCCACCGCGATGCCCTGGCGACCCTGGCCGAGTATTCGGTGCAGCGCACGTTCTGACGGTTGCCGGAACTTGGCCGCGGGGCTCTTCTGAAGCGGGGAGTTTCCACCTTCAATACGCTTGCAGGAGCGCACCCTGTCGCAGGGTTCCTTCGGTTGTGGTGAGCAGGAGCAAGAGCTTTCGTCCTCCGAAGGAGGGCGAAAGCTCTTGCCTCCGATGCCATTCGCTTCGAATGCGCCAAGAGCAACAGCATCGCGCACAAGGTGCGCCCCTGCAGAGGTACCCGGCGAGCTGAAGCCCCGTGCTCAAAAGGAGAGCAGAGGCCGAGGCGTGCATCCACCGACCGTTCCCCATTGGATCCCCCACGGCAACCCATTGTTCAGCCGCCAGCGCTGGCAGCCACGCCGCCGATCGGCCAGACTTCACCGCATGTTGCGACTGTGCCCAATTCGCTGGCTGTGGTGTCTTGCGGCGATCCTGTTGCCGCTGGCGGCGCATGCCGGCGAAACCGGCTGGCGCTACGACACGGTGCACAGCCAGGTCGTCTTCAGCATCAGCCACAACGGCTACTCGCGGCCGTTCGGACGGCTGCACATCGCGCGCGGCTGGCTGCGTTTCGACCCGGACGACTGGAGCACGGCGGCCACCGAGCTGGACGTCGACCTGGCCAGCCTGGACATGGGCGACGCCGACTGGAACCAGGCCGTGTGCAAACCGGTCCTGCTCGACTGCGCGAGCCATCGTTACGCGCACTTCCGCAGCACCGGCGTGGAGCGCAGGGACGACCGGCATGGCGTGCTGCACGGGCAACTGACCCTGCACGGCGTCAGCCGTCCGCTGGACCTGGCGTTCACCTTCAACCGCGCCGCCAAGACCATCTACGAGCTGCACGAAGTAGCCGGCTTCTCGGCCACTGCCAGCCTGGACCGCAACGACTTCGGCATCACCGCCAACCCCAACTCGATCGGCGCCAGCGTCAGCGTGTGGCTGGAGCTGGAAGCGATCCGCGACGACCACGCCGTTCCACCACGCAAGGAAACGCCATGAGCCTGCGCAGCAACGACCGCCAGTGGGGTTCGGTCGCCAAGTTCTTCCACTGGATCATCGCGCTGGGCATCCTCGGCAACGGCCTGTTCGGCCTGCTGATGGACCTGGCTCGCTCGCCGATGCAGAAGATCAACTGGCTGGCCCTGCACAAGTCGATCGGCCTGACCGTGCTGGCGCTGGCGCTGCTGCGCATCGCGTGGCGCTGGGCCGACCGCCGCCCGCCCGAGGCGCCCATGCCGCGCTGGCAGCAACTCGCGGCGCGTGCCGCGCACGGCGTGCTGTACGTGCTGATCGTGCTGCTGCCGCTCAGCGGCTGGTGGTTCAACTCGGTCACCGGCAAGCCGCTGCAGTGGTTCAAGCTGTTCAACCTGCCCGCGCTGGTCGGGAAGAACGACGAGCTGCGCCATCTCGCGCACGGCGTGCACGAGTACCTGTTCTGGTTCCTCCTCCTGGTGCTGGTGGCGCACGTCGGCGGCGCGCTGAGGCACCATGTGTTCGACCACGACAACGTGCTGCGCCGGATGCTGCCGTTCGGCCGCCTGCGCGAACGCGGCCCTTCCGAAGGAGATCCCTCATGAAACGTCTCGCCATGCTGCTGGCGCTCGCCCTGCCCGGCCTCGCCGCGGCCACCGATTACACCGTGCAGCCGGCATCCAGCACGCTCGGCTTCAGCAACACCTTCCAGGGCGAATCGTTCGACGGCCGCTTCGACCGCTGGACCGCCGCGATCAGCTACGACGCGGCCAATCTCGCCACCTCGAAGTTCGACGTGGAAGTGGACCTGGCCAGCGTGAAGACTGGCGACCGCGACCGCGACGGCGCGCTGCCCGGCGCGGATTTCTTCGACGTGGCGAAATTCCCCAAGGCGCACTTCGTCACCACCGGCTTCCGCCAGAGCGGCGGCAAGGTGATCGCCGACGGCACGCTCACCCTGCGCGGGGTGAGCAAACCCATGAGCCTCGAGGTGACGTTCAAGCCGCAGGGCCGCGGCGCCATGCTGGACGTGGCCGCCACGCTGCAGCGACTGGATTTCGGCGTGGGCACCGGCGACTACGCCGACACCTCGGTGATCGGCGGCGACGTGAAGGTCACCGCGCACCTGCAGCTGGCACCGAAGTAACGCCGCCGCGATGGCGCGCGAAACGCTGTGGCAACGCCTGCGCGGCTGGGTCGTTCCCGACCGCCGCATGGCCACGCCGCCGCGAGATGAGCCCAGCGGCTCGACCCGGGTGGCCGACAGCCTGCGCGCGCTACTGGACGACCCGACCATCCCGGCCGCGGTGCGCAGCGAGCTGGCCGGCGAGTTCGCGCGCATCGAGGCCATGCTGGACCGGCTCGAGCGCGGCGAGCTGCATGTGGCCGTGTTCGGCCGCGTCTCCACCGGCAAGTCGGCGCTGGGCAATGCCCTGCTCGGCCGCGACGCATTCACGGTGGGCGTCCTGCACGGCACCACCACCGGCGCCGACCACGCGGTGCTCGACGAGGCGCAGCACGACGGCCTGGTGCTGATCGACACGCCCGGCATCAACGAGCTCGACGGCGAGGCGCGCGAGAAGCTGGCGTTCGACGTCGCCGAGGTCAGTGACCTGGTGGTGTTCGTCGGCGACGGCGACCTCACCCGCGAGGAACTCGACGCATTGAAGACGCTCGCCGCCACCCAGCGCCCGCTGCTGCTGGCGCTGAACAAGGCCGACCGCTACGGTGCCGACGAGCTGGCCGACCTGCTGGCGCACCTGCGCCAGCGCGTGGCCGGGCTGGTGCGCGCGGAAGACGTGCTGGCGGTGGCCGCGCGGCCCGCGCCGCAACGGCTGGTCGAGGTCGATGCGCGCGGCCACGAACACGTGCGCGAACAAGCGCGCGCGCCCGACGTCGCCGCCCTGCGCGAACGCCTGCTGGCGATCGCGCAACGCGAAGGCAAGACGCTGTCGGCGATCAACGCCGGCCTCCATGCCGGCCGGCTCACCGACCAGGTCAGCGCGCGCATCGCCGAAACCCGCAAGAGCGTGGCGGCGAAGCTGATCCACAACTACTGCATCGCCAAGGGCGTGGCGGTGGCGCTGAACCCGATCCCGGTCGCCGACCTGCTCGCCGCCGCGGGGCTGGACGCAGCGATGGTGGTGCAGCTGTCGCGCGTCTACGGCCTGCCGCTGACCCGCGCCGAATCCGGTCGGCTGGTCGCGGTGATCTCGGCGCAGCTGGCCGCGCTGATGGGCGCGATCTGGGGCATGCAACTGGTCGCCTCGGCACTGAAAGGCGTCAGCGCCGGCCTGTCGGTCGTGCTCACCGCCGCGGCGCAGGGTGCGCTGGGCTGGTACGCCACCGTGCTGATCGGCCGCGCCGCCGAACGCTACCTGGTCGGCGGCAAATCCTGGGGCGACGCCGGTGCCAAGCGCGCCGTCGCCGACATCGTGGCCAGTCTCGACCGCGACTCGATCCTGCGCGAGGCGCGCGAGGAAATCCTCAGGCGGTTGAAGTCGCGCCGCGCATAGCTCCATGTCCCTCCCCCTGCTCGCAGGGGGAGGCTAGGAGGGGGTAAGGCTTTTGACCTTCAATCAAGATCAAGAGCGAACCCCACCCCGGCCCTCCCCTGCTGCGCAGGGGAGGGAGCTCACCTCGCGAGGAACGCACGCACCGCCGCCGCGTCGAACGGCCAGTCCAGCTCGCGGCCGTCGCGCGCATCGCGCAGCACCGGCACGCGCGTGCCGTAGCGCTGCTCCAGCTCGGGCGAATCATCGACCCATGCGCTGTCGAAATCCGGCGCGCGTGCCTCGGCCATCACGGCCAGGGCGAGGTCGCACAGATGGCAGTAGTCGCGCTGGTACAGGATCAGGTCGGACATGCGGTGGCGAACGGACTGCCAAATGAAAGGGGCCCGCGTAGAATAGCGGCTTCCCTTCCCCATTCGCAGCACATCATGGCCGTCAGCGTATTCGACCTGTTCAAGATCGGCATCGGGCCGTCCTCCTCGCACACGGTGGGGCCGATGCGCGCCGCCGCGCGCTTCGCCGAACACTGGCTGGAGGAGAAGGGCGTGCTCGACCGCGTCGTGCGCGTGCGCGCCGAACTGTACGGCTCGCTGGCGATGACCGGCCGCGGCCACGGCACCGACAAGGCGGTGCTGCTCGGCTTCGAGGGCCAGCACCCGGATACGGTCGATCCCGACGCGATCCCCGCCACGCTCGAGCGCATCCGCGGCACGGGCCGCATCCGCCTGCTCGGCAAGCGCGAGATCGCGTTCGACGAGAAGGCCGACCTGGTCTTCAACAAGCGCCAGAAGCTGCCGTTCCACACCAACGGCATGCGTTTTTCCGCGTACGACGCCGACGGCAGCGAGCTGGCCAGCCGCGACTACTACTCGGTCGGCGGCGGCTTCGTGGTCAACACCGACGAGGCGGCGGAAGACCGCATCGTCGCCGACACCACCGCGCAGCCCTACCCGTTCAGCAGCGGCGACGAGATGCTGGCGCTGTGCAAGCAGCACGGCCTGACCATCGCCCAGCTGATGATGGCGAACGAGAGCGTGTGGCGCTCCGAGGCGGAAACCCGCGCCGGCCTGCTGACCATCTGGCAGGCCATGCAGGATTGCGTCACCCGCGGCCTGCGCTCGCCCGGCACCCTGCCTGGCGGCCTGCACGTGGCGCGGCGCGCGCCGGCGATGGCCGAGGAATTGCGCAACCAGCCCGAGGCCGCGCTGAAGGACCCGCTGACCATCCTGGACTGGGTCAACCTGTACGCGCTGGCCGTCAACGAGGAGAACGCCGCCGGCGGCCGCGTGGTCACCGCACCGACCAACGGTGCCGCGGGCATCGTGCCCGCGGTCGGCCACTACTACCTGCGCTTCTGCCCGAAGGCGGACGAGAACGGCATCATCGACTACCTGCTCACCGCCGCCGCGATCGGCATCCTGTACAAGGAAAACGCCTCGATCTCCGGTGCCGAAGTGGGCTGCCAGGGCGAAGTCGGGGTGGCCTGCTCGATGGCCGCCGGCGGCCTCACCGCCGCGCTCGGCGGCAACGTGATGCAGGTCGAGAACGCCGCCGAGATCGGCATGGAACACAACCTCGGCCTCACCTGCGACCCGATCGGCGGGCTGGTGCAGATCCCCTGCATCGAACGCAACGCGATGGGCTCGGTGAAAGCCATCAACGCCAGCCGCATGGCATTGAAGAGCGACGGCAAGCACCGCGTCAGCCTCGACAAGGTGATCAAGACCATGCGCGACACCGGCCGCGACATGAAGGACAAGTACAAGGAAACCAGCCGCGGCGGGCTGGCGGTCAACGTCATCGAGTGCTGAAGCCCTGCCGGTGAGCGACGCTTCGTAGGACGGGCACGGCCCGCCGGCTCTTGCTTTGTGAATCCAGAGCGGCGGACAGTGTCCGCCCTACACGACTTGAGGCCACTCGGCTATCGGCGGCTATCCGCTTTCGCGCCAGCGCGGCGCTTGATTGAGGTCGACCGTCTCGAAGGCGGTGCCGCCAAGGCAAGGATCACGTCGCACACGACCTTCTGCTGCGCAGCCGGCAGTGCCCGGTAGATATCGAAGACCTTCTGGTCGTCGTAGGTCGGCGCCTCTTCCTTGACCTGTCTGGCGCCACGCTTTCCGTGCACGGCCCGATCGCCGAACCGCAGGAAATCCGGGCTTTCCTTCAGCCAGTCGGCCAGCACGACCAGCTTGTCCTGCTCGGGAATCCCCTTGCCGTTCAACCAGCGCGAAGCCGTCTGGAACACCACCGAGGTGCCCGGAAAGCGCAAGTTGAACTGCGTGACCAGCACCCCCGGGCGCGGCTCATGGCCCTGCGCGAGCATCGCGGCAGCCAGGCGTTTCGAGAATTCGGCGCGTTCATTGCTCATCCCTTGGCAACTTAGCGGCCGTCCGATCTATCGGTTCACGTATAGAGTTCACTATGATTAACGTTTGTAGTTAATGTATGGGGAACGGCCGCGTGACCAATTCACTGCTGGAACAGCTGCCGGAGATCGTCAGGGAAGGCCGCAAGCAGGCCGAGAAGATTCTGGAAAGCCTGGAAGGGCGCCACCGGGTCAGCCTGCAGACGCGCGAGTGGGTGCTGCCGTCGAAGGACACGCGCGACAGCGACTGGATCGCCGCAGCGAACCGGCAGGCGCACCTGGGCGACGAAGGCACGGCCGACTGGACCAACCGGCTGATCTACGGCGACAACCTGCTGGCAATGGCCGCCCTGCTGGCCGGCGACGAACACACGCCCAGCCTGCGCGGCAAGGTCGACCTGATCTACATCGACCCGCCGTTCGACTCCAAGGCCGACTACCGCACCAAGGTGTCGCTGCCTGGCGTCGAGCTGGAGCAGAAGCCGACGGTGATCGAGCAGTTCGCGTATTCCGATACCTGGTCGGATGGCACGGCGTCGTATCTGGCGATGATCACACCGCGGTTGATTCTGATGCGGGAGCTACTCGCCGACACCGGCTCGATGTATGCACATCTGGATTGGCACGTAGGGCATTACGTCAAGGTCGTGATGGACGAAATTTTTGGCAAAGATTTTTTTGCCAACGAAATCGTATGGCAACGCACCGGCGCTCATAACGACTCCAACAGATTTGGCAACGTCCACGACATTATATTTTTTTACGGCAAGACCAACTCTCGCCCATTCTTTCAAACGCATACCCCATACGACGACGAATACATACAAGAGCGTTTCAGAAATGCAGAAGAAGAAACAGGCCGGCGCTATTGGCTCAACACCGCAACTGCGGCCGGACCTGGGCCTGCCCGCTTCTTCAACGGAGAGCCAAGAACTCCGCCACAGGGCACCCATTGGCGATACAGCCAGGAAACTATTGATGAACTGATCAGCAGGGGAAAAATTGTCTTTTCCAAAACTGGTATGCCTTACGTCAAGCAGTATCTCGACGAAAGCCCCGGAAGGCCCGTCCAGTCAGTATGGACCGATATAAAGATGACGAAGTCCGGTGCGGAAAGACTGAACTACGCGACACAGAAGCCAGAGGCTCTGTTGGAACGAATCATTCGCAGCTCATGCCCAGAAGATGGACTGGTTGCCGACTTCAATGGCGGCTCCGGCACCACCGCCGCCGTCGCCGAAAAGCTTGGCCGCCGCTGGATCACCACCGACCTCGGCAAGCCGGCCTGCATGATCATGCGCAAGCGGCTGATCGACCAGGGCGCCAAGCCGTTCCTGTACCAGGCGATCGGCGACTACCAGGTCGAGGCGGCGAAGAGTTCGCTGGGGCGCAGCTTCCGCGTGGGCGACCTGTCGGGGATCGTGCTGTCGCTGTACGGCGCGCTGCCGCTGCAGCCGGAGGACAACCCGCTGCGCAATCTCGGCGCGGTGGTCTACGGCGGCAAGAAGACCCTGGTGCTGGTGGATTCGCCGAACAAGCTCACCGGCGACGCGACGTTGCGCAAGGCGATCGCCCAGCGCGAGCACCTGCTCGGCGGCTGGGACCGGGTGGTGGTGCTCGGCTGGAATTTCGAGCCGTCGATCGGCCAGAGCATCACCGCGCTCAACGACCCGCGGCTGGAAGTGCTGGTGATCCCGCCCGACCTGCTCGACCGCCTGCGCAAGAAGGGCGGCATCGAGAAGCTGCGCGGGCAGGTGCGTTTCTCCAGCCTGCAGTACCTCACGATCAAACCGGTGCGCCGCCAGCGCAGTGGCGACGAGGAGCAGTTGCAGGTCACGCTGGACAACTACGTGCTGCTCTCGCCCGAGGCGATCAACCTGGACGAGGACAACCGGAAGAAGCTGCTCAAGGTAGCCAACGCCGAGCCGCTGGCGCTGATCGAGTACTGGGCGGTGGACCCGGACTACGACGGCGCGGTGTTCCGTTCGGTGTGGCAGGACTATCGCGGCAACACCGCCAACGACGACGACCCGCTGCGTGTGGTGACCGCCGCGAGCTTCAGCGTGCCGCACAAGAAGGGAGAACGGCGCGTCTGCGTGCGCGTGGTCGACGTGTTCGGCTTCGAGGCCGAAGTGGTGCAGGTGGTGAGGGAGGGTGGGAAGTGATTACCCGCGGGACGCCCCAATCCTCGTCATTCCCGCGAAGGCGGGAATCCAGCGTCTTGGGCCGCTGGGTGTCACTGGATTCCCACTTGACCAGCCATTCGGCTGTTGAGAGCCGCGGGAATGAAGGCAAAAAGCACTCAGGCCGCCAATGGCAGAACTTTCCGCAAACTCGCCTTCAGTTCACGCTCGGCGATCTTGAGGTCGTAGTCGGTCTGCATGTTCATCCAGAACTGCGGGCTCTGGCCGAAGGCGCGGCCAAAGCGCAGGGCAAGTTCGGCCGTGACGGGGCGCTCCTCGCGGATGACATGCGAAATACGCATCGGCGAAACGCCGATCGCCCGGGCAAATGCCGCCTGGCTCATGCCGTGGTCGGACAGGATTTCTTCCAGGAGTTCCCCCGGATGAATGGGCGGCAGGCCGTTCGTGGTGGCGGGGATGGACATGGTTCTGATTCCTCAATGGTAGTCGACGATCTCGACGTCGAAGGCATCGCCGCCCTCGAAACGGAAGCACAGCCGCCACTGATCGTTGATGCGGATACTCCATTGACCTGCGCGATTGCCGCTCAACATTTCCAGGCGATTGGAAAACGGCTCGCGCAGATCTTCGGGGCAGGTGGCGAGATGCAAATATTTCAGACGACTCAGCGCCCGCCGCACGATGTCCGGCGGAAACCGCCGGCTTGTTCCGGTCGCGGACAGTCGCGCGGTTTCCTTGTCAGCGAAGCTCCTTATCACCCGGTGACTCCTGTCGGCACGGTCGATATTTGCTCACCAACCATAAACAAAATGTTTATGGCTCGCAAGCACAAGGAGCCAGATCATGGCTGACCCGATTCAACCGCTGGCGCTGGCGGCCGCGCTCACCCGCCGCACCGAGCAACTGTGCATCGGCCTGGAACAGGGCATCGCCGACCTCTACGAGCTGGTGACGCCGGTGACCGCCGCGCTGCTGCGCTGGTGGTTCGGGGAGGACGCGTGCCAGTCGCGCACGTTCAATTTCCACCCCGGCCAGAAGCAGGCGATCCTCAACGTGATCGTGGCGCACGAAGTGCTGGCCAGTCCGAACCTGAAGGACCTGTACCAGCAGGTGTGCGCCGACGCGCTGCTCGAAGGCACGCGGCTCGCCGACGTGGCGCAAGACAAGCACGGCCACCCGAAGTACTGCCTGAAGATGGCCACCGGTACCGGCAAGACCTGGGTGCTGCAGGCGCTGCTGGTGTGGCAACTGCTGAACAAGACCGCGGCGCTGGACGAAGGGCGCGACGACCCGCGCTTCACCCGCCGCTTCCTGATCGTGGCGCCGGGGCTGATCGTGTACGAGCGCCTGCTCGATGCGTTCCTCGGCAAGGAGAACGAGGACAAGAGCCGCGACTTCGCCAGCTCCGACATCGCCAGTTACGCCGAGCTGTTCACCCCACCGGCGCGGCGCGAGCGCATTGCGCAGTTCGTGCGCGGCAACGTGTGCCAGAAGCAGGAGATCGGCCTGAAGGCCACCGGCAACGGCATGATCGCGATCACCAACTGGCACCTGCTCAGCGAGGCCGAGGAGGAAGCGGAGCAGGAGGAAGCCGCACGGGTCGACACGCCCGGCATGGTCGCCGATGCCGCCCGCGTGGCCTACGACGTGCTGCCGCTGACCCCGGGCCGCGCCACCGGCAACAGCCTCGCTGTGCTGGACCGGCGCTGGGCGCGTGGCAACGTGCTGAGCTACCTCGCCGACCTGCCCGACCTGATGGTGTTCAACGACGAGGCGCACCACATCCATGAATTGAAATCGGGCGGCGAGACCAGCGAGGTCGAATGGCAGAAGAGCCTGTCGGTCATCGCCGCGGGCAAGGGCCGCCGCTTCGTGCAGATGGATTTCTCGGCCACGCCGTACAACGACGTCGGCAGCGGCAGGAAGAAGGCCAAGCTGTACTTTCCGCACATCGTGGTGGACTTCGACCTGAAGGCGGCGATGCGGCTGGGCCTGGTGAAGTCGCTGGTGCTGGACAAGCGGAAGGAACTCGGCGCGCTGCCGCTGGAGTTCAAGGCCGAGCGCGACGGCGACGGCAACGTGGCGCTTGCCGAGGGTCAGCGCGTGATGCTGCGCGCCGGCCTGCAGAAGCTGCGCAAGCTGGAGGCGGATTTCGCCCGGCTCGATCCCGGCCGCCACCCGAAGATGCTGGTGGTGTGCGAGGACACCACGGTGTCGCCGCTGGTGGCACGGTTCCTGTGCGAAGAAGGGCTGCATGACGACGACGTGCTCACCGTCGATTCCGGCAGGAAGGCCGAACTGGGCGAGAAGGACTGGGCGCCGCTGCGCCAGCGCCTGTTCAACGTGGACCGGCACGCGCAGCCGCGGGTGATCGTCAGCGTGCTGATGCTGCGCGAGGGTTTCGACGTCAACAACATCTGCGTGATCGTGCCGCTGCGTTCCAGCCAGGCGCAGATCCTGCTGGAGCAGACCATCGGCCGCGGCCTGCGCCTGATGTGGCGCGACCCGGAGTACGCCGACATCAAGCGCGAGAACCGCGAGCGGATCAACCGCGGCGAGGAGCCGGGCTCGCTGATCGACATCCTCTCCATCGTCGAGCACCCGGCGTTCCAGAGCTTCTACGACGAGCTGATGCGCGAAGGCCTGGTCGGCAGCACCGGCGACGACGACGAGGGCAGCAGCATCGGCGACCTGGTCGCCGCCGAGCTGCGCGAAGGCTACGAGCAGTATGACTTCGCCATCCCGTTCATCCTGCGCGAGGCGGACGACAGCGTCGAACACCTGCCGATCGACGTCGCCGCGCTGCCGAGCTTCAGCGCGATGAGCCGCGCGAAGCTGGCCGAGCTGCTGGGCAAGGGCGACACCTTCACCTCGCAGGACCTGCAGAGCAGCACGCTGTTCGGCGACTACCGCGTCGACGGCGTGGCGATGGACGTCAGCGGCTACAACGAGCTGCTCTCAAGGCTGACCCGGCGGGTGAGCCAGGCGCTGAGCCACCCGCTGCCGAAGGGCAACAAGGTTTCCCCGCACCTGGACCGCCCCTATCTGCAAATGAACACCGCGGCGCTGGCCACGGCGCTGGACGACTACATCCGCGAGCGACTGTTCGGCGAAGTCTTCGAGCCGTTCGAGGGTGAGGGCTGGCGGCTATTGCTGCTGCAGCCGGTGCTCGACCATATCGTGAAGATCTTCGCCCTGGCGCTGGTGCGCGCCGAGGAGCACACCGTGCGCGGCAGCACCGAGGTGCACCATCGCCGTCTTTCGGAAGTGACGAAGCTGATGGTGCGCGAAAGCGCTTCGCTGGAGGTGTCCAAGTGCATCTACACGCGCCTGCCGTACCCGACCCGCAGCGGCGGGTTGGAGCGCGCCTTCATCGAGTGGGCGCAGGCGGACGCCGGCATCGAGGCGTTCTGCAAGATCAGCGAGAACCGCCACGACTTCGCGCGGCTGCGCTACATCAAGGACGACGGCCTGCCCGCGTTCTACATCCCGGATTTCCTGGTGCGCACGGCCGAGGCGATCTACCTGGTCGAGACCAAGGCACAGCAGCAGGTCAGCCATCCGAACGTGCAGCGCAAGCTGAAGGCGGCCACCACCTGGTGCGAGCGGATCAACGCGCTGGACGCGGAGCAGCGCGGCGGCCGCGTGTGGCACTACGCGCTGGTCGGCGAATCGCTGTTTTACGACTGGCGGGAAAAAGGCGCCAGGCTGGGCGAGCTGCTGGCGTTCTCGCGTGCACGGGCCGCGCCGACGGCGCAGTCGCAAGGTGGCCTGGCCCTCTGACGGCGTTCTCCCGGGGAGGTTGCTCCCTCCCCTGCTTGCAGGGGAGGGTTGGGGAGGGGTCGCTCTTGATCTTGAAGCAGCAGAGCGAAAAGCCCACCCCCTCCCTGCCTCCCCCTGCAAGCAGGGGGAGGAGCAAAGGCTTCCTGCGTCGCCTGCAGCAGAGGGAAAACCCGGAGCCCTCGATAGCCCGCATGACCTTTGCGGGGTGACATAGAGCAGCGAATTCTGCAACCATCACCCTCTTTTCGCGCCTCCGACGCCTCCGCAGGAGATTCCATGTCCCAAGCCAGCCAGATCCGCCGCGACGTCGGCCCGTTCGCCCTGATGCTCACCGGCCTGGGCTCGATCATCGGTTCCGGCTGGTTGTTCGGCGCGTGGCGCGCCGCGCAGATCGCCGGCCCGGGGGCGATCTGGGCGTGGGTGATCGGCGCGGCGATCATCATGACGGTGGCGCTGACCTATGCCGAACTGGGGGCGATGTTTCCCGAATCCGGCGGCATGGTGCGCTACGGCCACTACTCGCACGGCTCGCTGGTCGGCTTCATCGCGGCATGGGCGAACTGGATCGCGATCGTCTCGGTGATCTCGGTGGAAGCCGAGGCCTCGGCGCAGTACATGTCGTCGTGGAAGTGGCAGTGGGCGAAGGACCTGTATCACCAGATGCCCGGCGGGCACGGCGAGCTGAGCACCAACGGCCTGCTGATCGCCGCGGTGCTGGTGGTGATGTATTTCCTGTTCAACTTCTGGAGCGTCAAGCTGTTTGCGCGCTCGAACACCGCGATCACCCTGTTCAAGCTGATCATCCCCGCGCTCACCGCGGTGCTGCTGATCGCCAGCGGCTTCCATGCCGAGAATTTCAGCGTCGGCATCCACGGTGAACTGCACAAGACCGACTTCCCCTCGATCCTCACGGCCGTGGCGATCGCCGGGATCGTGTTCAGCTTCAACGGATTCCAGAGCCCGGTGAACCTGGCCGGCGAAGCGCGCAACCCGGGCAAGAGCATCCCGTTCGCGATCGTCTGCTCGATCTTGCTGGCCACGGTGGTCTACGTGTTGCTGCAGGTGGCGTTCATTGGCGCGGTGCCGCGGGAAATGCTGGCCAACGTCGGCTGGCACGGGATCAACTTCAGCTCGCCGTTCGCCGACCTGGCGATCATCCTGGGCCTGCAGTGGCTGGCCACGCTGCTGTTCATCGATGCGGTGATCAGCCCCAGCGGCACCGGTATGACCTACACCGCCACCACCGCGCGGATGCTCTACGGCATGGAGCGCAACGGCACGCTGCCGAAGATCCTCGGCCGCGTGCACCCGAAGTGGGGCATCCCGCGCCCGGCGATGTGGGTGAACCTGGCGGTGTCGTTCCTGTTCCTGTTCTTCTTCCGCGGCTGGGGTTCGCTGGCGGCGGTGATCTCGGTCGCCACGATCATTTCCTACCTCACCGGCCCGGTCAGCGTGATGACGCTGCGTCGCACCGCGCCGGGGCTGCACCGTCCGCTGCGGCTGGGCGGCCTGTCGGTGCTGGCCGGGATCGCCTTCATCATGTCCACCGAGTTGCTGTACTGGGCCAAGTGGCCGCTGACCGGCGAAATCATCCTGCTGATGGTGGTCGCGCTGCCGGTGTATTTTTATTTTCAGACAATGGCCGATGACTTCTTCAAGCCATTGGAAAGAATGATTCTGCTGGTGAGCAGCATCGCGCCTGCTGTTTTGCTGAGCATGCTTGCAGGTGCTTTCTATCTCTATTCATCCGATTCACCCATTGCCACTCCCCTGTTCCTCGCCGGGCTGGCTTATTCGTGGGTAATGTTCGCTGTTGTGATACCGGTCTTTCGCATGCGCAGCGATGCCTCGGCGATGGATAGTTTCAAGCATCACCTTCGTGGCGCGTGGTGGCTGGTGTGTTACTTGCCGGTACTTGCCTTCGTCTCCTGGGCCGGCAGCACCACCTTCGGCGGCCAGGGCTACCTGTCCTACGGCTGGGATCTGGCCGTGGTCGCGGCGATCGGCCTGGTGTTCTACCTGTGGGGCGTGAAGTCCGGCTGGCGCACGCCGTCGGTGGAAGCGGCGGAACTGGAGGCGAAGGTCGACCCGAACGCGCCGCTGGTACCGCCGGATGAAGCGACCGCGGAACGCATCACCGGGCACTGAGCCCGGCCATCCGTTCGACCCGAACGCGCGGCGACCAGCCGCGCGTTTTTGTTTTCAGCGAACGGCCGCCCGCCCGCGGCCGCCCAGCGACAGCAACACCAGCACGATCGCCAGCACCGCGTAGGCCCCAGCGAACTGCCACACGATGCTGCGCGAGGCCGCATCGAGCAGCCACGGCAGGTAGATGCCACCGGAAAGCTCCACCGAGTGGATCACCCCGAACAGGCTCAGCGCCCCGCCGAGCAGCAGGATCAGCGCGGCGCGCAACGGGCGCCGGTCGATCAGCGCCACCACGAAGCTGGCCCAGACCATCGCGGTGATGATGAAGCCGTTGCCCAGCACGGTGATCACCGCCAGCTCGGAGATGCCGTGCGTGCCGTCGTTGAACAGCTGCGCGAAGTGTTCGGGCGAGACGTAGGCCGGGTCGCTCAGCTTGATCGTGAGCATCCGCGCGATCGCCGGAAAAAAGCTGAACACCACCGCGGCCGCGTAGCGCATCGGCGTCGCCTCGAACGCCTGCACGGTGATGCCGATCGCCACGAACACCAGGATCGGCGCCAGCACCGGCAGCGGCAGCAGCTCGACCAGGTTCGACAGATAGCCGAACACGCCGCCCAACCCGATCACGATGCCGGTGAGCAGGGTGTAGCCGCTGCGCGCACCCATCGCCTTGTACGACGGCTGGCCGATGTACGGCGTGGTCTGCGCCACGCCGCCGCAGAAGCCGGCCGCCAGCGTGGCCAGCGCCTCGACCAGCAGGATGTCGCGGGTGGAGTAGTCGTCGCCGGCGGCGCGTGCGCTCTCGGTGACGTTGATGCCGCCGACCACCATCAGCAGGCCGAACGGCAGGATCAGCGGCAGGTACGGCACGATGTACGCAAGCCCCTGCACCCACTGCAGGGTCGGCCACGGCAACGCGAAACGCCATTGCCACGCCGCCGGCGCGTGGTAGCCCGCGCCCAGCCAGCCCAGCGGGCCGAGCCCGTAGTACAGCAGCGCGCCGAGCACGAACGCCACCAGCACGCCCGGCAGTCCGAACGGCATCCGCCCGTGCGCCACCAGTGCGTACAGCACCACGCCGAGACCGGCAAAGCCGACCACCGGCAGCTTCAGGATTTCCACCAGCGGCAGGAAGCCCATCAGCACCAGCGCGATGCCGGCGATCGAACCGAGCAGGCCGGCGCGCGGCACGTGTCGCTGCACCATCGCGCCGAAGAACGACAGCACGAACTTCAGCACGCCCATCACTACCAACGCAGCCATGCCCAGCTGCCAGGTGGCGATCGCCGCAGCGTGTTCGTCCATGCCGCCCTGCCTGAAGCCGAGGAAGGCCGGCCCGAGCACCAGCAGCGCCATGCCGATGCTGGTGGGCGCATCCAGCCCCAGCGGCATGGCGGTAACCGTGTTGCTGCCGCGGCGCCGGGCCAGCCGGCGCGCCATCACGGTATAGGCGAGGTTGCCCAGCAGCACGCCCAGCGCGGTGCCGGGGAACATGCGCAGGAACACGATGTCCGCGGGAAATCCGAACAAGCCGATCAGCGCCGCGGCGAGGAAGCCCATGATGGACAGGTTGTCCACCACCAGGCCGAGGAAGCCGTTGAGGTCGCCGGGGGCGAACCAGCGATTGGCCGGGATGTTCATGCGCGAGGCTCGCGGGGGTGGACCGCGCGGCCGCCGGGCAGGCATGCCGGCGCGGCCGGTGAACGAAAATTCATCGTGTCGTGTTCCTCTGCGTCCGGGAATCCGGATGCGCCGCAGTATTGGCGGCAACCGCCCGGCGGCGCAACGCGGAACCATTGCCACCGCCCGAGGTAGCCTTGTCGAAATCGCGGCGCCTGGTTCGTCGCTCCCGCACAACCTCCCTCACGCCACCCAAGGAAACCGCCCATGCCGTCCACGCTCCGCACCGCCATCCACGCCTTCGGCCTGCTCGCCCTGTTGTCGCTGGCCGCCGCCAACGCCGCCGAGGTGAAGTACCAGCTGGACCCGGACCACACCTACCCCAGCTTCGAGGCCGACCATTTCGGCGGGCTGTCGGTGTGGCGCGGCAAGTTCAACCACAGCCGCGGCACGGCAACGCTGGACAAGACGGCCGGCAGCGGTACGGTCGAGGTCGTGGTGGACATGAAGAGCGCTGACTTCGGCCAGGACCAGCTCAATGAAAAGGCACAGGGTGCAGAGCTGTTCGACACCGCGAAGTACCCGCAGGCCGTCTACAAGGGCCGGCTCGCCAGTTTCGTCGGCGGCAAGCCGACCCGTGTGATCGGCACGCTCACCCTGCACGGCGTGACCCGTCCGCTGACGCTGAAGATCGACAGCTTCAAGTGCGTGCCGCACCCGATGCTGAAACGCGAAGTGTGCGGCGCCGATGCGCTGGCCACGTTCCAGCGCGACGCGTTCGGCATGGACGCCGGCAAGCCCTACGGCTTCAGCATGGCGGTGACGCTGCGCATCCAGGTCGAGGCGATCGCCGAACCCTCCGCTTGAGCGGACACGCGTAGGTTGGGGTGAGCGCAGCGAACCCCAACGCTTAACGTCGCCGCGATGTGTTGGGGTTCGCTGCGCTCACCCCAACCTACGGGAATCGAGCAGCGCTCAGGCCAGCGCCAGCACGTCCCCCAGCAGCGCCTGCGCGGTCACCTCCGGTCCCGCGCCCGGCCCCTGGATCACCAGCGGCTGGGCGTGGTAACGGGTGGTGGTGAGCGCGAACTGGTTGTCGGTGCCGTACAGCCGCGCAGCGGGATGGGTGAGCGGCACTTCGGCCAGCCCGACGCGGGCATGCCCGCGCTGGTTGAGGCGCGCCAGGAAACGCAGCACGCAGCCGCGTGAGCTGGCGGCGGCATGGCGCGCGGCCAGCGGCGCGTCGAGCTCCTCCAGCCGCGTCAGGAACGCTTCGGTGCTCAGCCCGCGCAGCGCCTCGGGCACCAGGCCATCCACCTGCACCTCGTCGGTGCCCAGCGCGAAACCGGCGTTACGGGCGATGATCAGCAGCTTGCGCGCCACGTCCTCGCCGGACAGGTCCGAGCGCGGGTCGGGCTCGGTGTAACCGAGCTGGCGTGCCTCGCGCAGCAGTTCGGAGAAAGGGCGGCTGCCGTCGTACTGGTTGAACAGCCACGACAGCGAACCGGAGAACACGCCTTCCAGCGTGAGCAGGCCGTCGCCGCAGCGGCGCAGGCGACGCAAGGTGGACAGCACCGGCAGGCCGGCACCGACGGTGGCCGAATCGCCGTAGCGGCCGCCATTCGCCAGCGCCGCCTGCAGCGCACGCCAGCCGGACAGTTCGCCGCCGGCCAGCGCCTTGTTCGCGGTGACCACGTGGTAGCCGCGCGCCAGCCACTCCGCATGACGCGCCGCCAGCACCGTGCTGGCGGTGGCGTCGACGATCACCTTCACCGCCGCGGCGCTGCCGTCCAGCGCCGCGAGCAGGCTGGCGTTGTCGCGCGGCGCACCGTGCTGGTTCAGCTGTTCGCGCAGGTTGCGCTGGGCCAGGCTGAGCGGATCGGTCTGCTGGCGGCGCGAGTTCGCCGCGCCGACCAGTCGCAGCGAACCCGCGGCGGAGGTGTTGAGCAGCTTCAGCAGCGCGCCGCCGACCACCCCGGTGCCGAGCAGCACGATCGCGATGGCGGAGGACGCTTCGCTCCTGGCGCTCGCCGCGCGTTCGGCCAGTACCGCACTCATGCGAGCACCCGGCGTTTGGACGTCTGTACAGCTACTGCTCGGACCAGCGCCGCGTCGAGGTCGCGCAGCAGGTCGTCGCCATCCTCGATGCCCACCGACAGGCGCAGCAGGCTGTCGGCGATGCCGGCGGTGCGGCGCGCCTCCGGCGCCATCGACGCGTGGGTCATGCTGGCCGGGTGTGCGATCAGGCTTTCCACCCCGCCCAGCGATTCGGCCAGCGAGAAGTATTCGAGGCCGTCGACGAACGCCTCGATCTGCGCCACGTCGCCGTCCAGTTCGAAGCTCAGCATGGCGCCGAAACCCTGTTGCTGGCGCGCCGCCAGCGCATGCCCGGGGTGGGCGGCCAGGCCGGGGTAATACACCTTGCGCACGGCCGCGTGCGCGTCCAGCTGTTCGGCGATGCGCGCAGCGTTCTCCTGGTGCTGGCGCAAGCGCACGCCAAGCGTGCGCAGGCCGCGCAGGGTGAGGTAGCTGTCGAACGGCGCGCCGGTGAGGCCGTTGCAGTTGGCCCACCACTTCAGCTGCTCGAATACCGCCGCGTCGCGCGCCACCGCCGCGCCGCCGACCACGTCGCTGTGGCCGTTGATGTACTTGGTGGTGGAGTGCACCACCACGTCGGCGCCGAGCAGCAACGGCTGCTGCAGCGCCGGCGACAGGAAGGTGTTGTCGACCACCAGCAAGGCGCCCACCGCGTGCGCGGCCTGCGCCACGTGGCGAATGTCGGTGATCCGCAGCAGCGGGTTCGACGGCGTCTCCACCCACACCAGCGCGGGCTTGCGTGCCAGGCCGGCAGCCAGCGCCACGCTGTCGGTGAGGTCGGCGAACTCGACCTGGAAGCGGCCCTTCTTCGCCCACGCATCGAGCAGCCGCCAGGTGCCGCCGTAGCAGTCGTGCGCGGCCAGCACGGTGGCCCCGGCCGGCACCAGTTCCAGCGCCAGCGCCACCGCCGACATGCCGCTGGAGGTCACCACCGCGCCGGCGCCCTGCTCCAGTTCCGCCAGTGCGTCGCCGAGCAGGTCGCGGGTCGGGTTGCCGCTGCGCGAGTAGTCGTACGCGCGCTTGCGGCCGAAGCCGGCGAAGCTGTAGTTGGTCGACAGGTGCAGCGCGGGCACCACGGCGCCGTGCTGGGTGTCGCTCTCGATCCCGGCGCGCACGGCGCGGGTACAGGGGGCGGGCTCGGTCATCGGGAGATCTCCAGTGCTTGTTGTGCGGGGACGGGGAATCAGGCCAGCGCTTCGCGCAGCAGCGGCGCGAGCTGTTCGGGTTCTTTCAGGAAGGCGTCGTGGCCGTACGGCGACTCGACCACCTCCAGCGTGGCCGGCCCATGCAGGCGGCGCTGCAGCTCGCACAGGTCGGCCAGCGGCACCAGCCGGTCGGAGGGGAAACCGATCAGCGTGGCCGGGGTGGGAATCTGCTCGGGCTTGATGTCGTGCAGGTCGATCGACTCGGACAGGGCGAGGAAGCGGTCCGCGTCGAAGCGTTCGACGAAGCGGCGGCCCTGGTGCGCCAGGTAGTCCTCGACCGGGAAATGGAAACGCTCCTCGCGCCACTCCGGGCCGCCGGCGAAACGCCGGCCGAACTCGGCGCTGCCGCGATAGGTGGTGATCGCCAGCTGGCGCGCCAATGCCAACGCCTCGTCGGCCTGGCCGCTGGCCTGGCCCAGCCGCACGATGCCGCGCTGCACGCTGCGCTGCGCGGTGCTGAGCGGGTGTGGCCGGTGCGCGCCGGCCAGCAGCAGCAGGCGCTCCACGCTGCGCGGATGCCGCGCCGCGAACGCCAGCGCCACCATCGCGCCATAGGACGAACCGATGAAAGCGTGTGCCTGCGCGATGCCCAGCTCGCGCAGCAGCGCGGCCAGCGCGTCGGCCTGGTCCTCGCTGGAGACCGAACCGGCGCCGAGCTGGTCGGGGGTCAGCCAGTCGATCGCCAGCACGCGCCAGCGCTCGAGGTCGACCGCCGCGCCGCGGCCGACCAGCGCCTGCCACCAGCCCGGCGCGGCGTCGCCGTCCAGCGCGGTGACGTCGCGGTCGGCCGAGATGCCGCCCTGCACGATCACGGTGGGCGCACCCGCCGCGCCGCACCACAGGTAGCTCACCTCGACCTCGCGCGGACCGCTGCCGTACTTCGGGCTGAGCCGCAGCCGGCGCGTGCTGCGCTGGGCGGTCAGCCGCACGCGCGGCTCGGGAAGAACGGGAAAGGCGGCCTGGCTGGCTTCGGTACGGCGGGTTTCGGGCAGGAACGTCATGGAACTCTCTCCGGTCGACATCGCCCTGCGAAGTACCGGAGAGGTCGCCAACCGCGGATTCGGCGGCAGACCGCCGCGAGCCGGATGACGCCCATCTTCCGGTGGATGCCGAAGCACCTCCGCAGGAGTTGGCACCGTGGCGGAAACGCTCCGCAGGTTGCCCCGGCTTCAAAGGGCCTGTCCCTCAGCCGGTCTCGATGAGTGGAGCGGATAGTGATGGCTTCACGTGGCCGTGTCAATAGACGTCTAAACGTCTAGGCGTATATATGTTTATTCGATCGTTTCATCCGCCGCGGCGACCCTGAGACCCAAGGAAATCCCTTTGGAATGCGGCAGGAAGGGAGCAGAATCGGCACTCCTCCGCCAAACCTTCATCCATGAGCATCCAGCCCGACCTCTCCGCCGCCATCGGCCACACCCCGCTGCTGCACCTGCGCCATGCCTCCGCGCTGACCGGCTGCGAGATCCTGGGCAAGGCCGAGTTCCTCAATCCCGGCGGCTCGATCAAGGACCGCACCGCGCTGGGCCTGCTGCTGGATGCCGAGCGGCGCGGCCGGATCCGCCCCGGCGGCAGCATCGTCGAGGGCACCGCCGGCAATACCGGGATCGGGCTGGCCCTGCTCGGCGCCAGCCGCGGCTATCGCACGGTGATCTTCATGCCGGAGACGCAAAGCCGCGAGAAGATCGACGCGCTGCGCATCGCCGGCGCCGAAGTGCGGCTGGTGCCCGCGGTGCCGCACAAGGACCCGAACCACTACGCGCACCAGGCCCGCGCCCATGCCGAGGCGGCGAATGCGGCCGACCCGGGCAGCGCGTGGTTCGCCAACCAGTTCGACAACACCGCCAACCGCGACTGGCACGAGGCCACCACCGGGGTGGAGATCTGGCAGGACGCGGGCGGCCGCGTCGACGGCTTCGTCTGCGCCGCCGGCACCGGCGGCACCCTGGCCGGCGTGGGCCGCGCGCTGAAGGCGCGTAACCCACGCGTGCGCATCGCGCTGGCCGACCCGGCCGGCTCGGCGCTGGCCAGCTACGTCAACACCGGCGAGCTCATCGCCAGCGGCAACTCGATCAGCGAGGGCATCGGCTCCAGCCGGGTCACCGCGAATTTCGACGGCGCGCCGATCGACCTGGCCTGGTCGATTGCCGACGACGAGTCGGTGCCACTGCTGCATCGCCTGCTGGCCGAGGAAGGCTGGTGCACCGGCGGCTCCAGCGGCGTCAACCTGGCCGGCGCGATCCGGCTGGCGCGCGAACTCGGCCCCGGCCACACCATCGTCACCGTGCTCGCCGACGCCGGCACGCGCTACCAGGCGAAGCTGTTCAACCCGGCCTTCCTGCGCGGGAAAGGCATCCCGGTGCCGGACTGGCTGGCGCGGGCGTTTCCAGCGCCGTAGGTTGGGGTGAGCGCAGCGAACCCCAACGCGTACCTTCACGGGTGGGTCGTTGGGGTTCGCTGCGCTCACCCCAACCTACGCGTGCTGTTGTTGCACCCGAACGCCTCCCACACAAGCGAATCCTGCAAGCACGCAGCCATCGCCGCTTCATGCGCGTCCTGCTAACGTGATCGGATGACTCCCCACCCCGACACGTCAGCGCTGCATGCCCGGCTGCAGCGCGACGGCTTTGCCTTCGTCACCGCCGACATCATGCGCGACCTGCTGCAAGCGCAGGCCCTGACCGATTGGCCCGCGTTCGCCGCCAGCTGGAACGAGCTGGCGCCGGACACCTATCTCGCCGCCAGCGGCCGCCACCGGCGGCGCCGGCATGCCACGTTCTCCGCCGATGCCGACGGCGGCATCCGGCGCGAAGCGCATCAGCCGCACTACCAGAGCCTCAGGTACAACCCGCTGCAGGGCGACATCCAGCGCTGGTTCGAACCGGTGCTGCCGGCGTTCGCCGACGGCGCCAGCCTGCGCCGCATCCTCGGCTTCTGCCGCGACTGCTTCGGCGCGCTGGCGCCGGCCGTGCTCCGCTGGCACGTCGAGGTGCACCAGTTCCGCATCGAGGCGCGTGCCGGCGAGGCCGGCGAGCCCACCCCCGAAGGCGTGCATCGCGACGGCGTCGACTACGTGCTGGTGCTGCTGATCGAGCGCGAGAACATCGAGCGCGGCACCACCACCATCCACGCGTCGGACGGCCGCGAGCTGGGCAGCTTCACCCTCGCCCACGCCTTCGACGCGGCGCTGGTGGACGACCGCCGCGTGTTCCACGGGGTCACCCCGGTCACGCCGCTCGACCCCACCCGGCCGGCCCATCGCGACGTGCTGGTAGTGACGTTCAAGGCCGCTTGAGCCCTCCCCGTCTCCGCGTGACCCGTGGAGATAGGGAACCGGCTCCGAGCTGCGCTACGCTGGCACGTGCCTCGACCACCCTGGAGACCGCATGTCCGTCGCCGCCAACCTCGTGATCGGCCTGATCGCGCTGCTGCACGTCTGGTTCCTGATCCTGGAGATGTTCCTGTGGACGCGGCCCTCCGGCCGCCGCGCGTTCGGCACCACGGCGGAGTTCGCCGAACAGTCGAAGGCGCTGGCCGCGAACCAGGGCCTGTACAACGGCTTCCTCGCCGCCGGCCTGGTGTGGGGACTGCTGCTCGGCAACGGCGGAGCCGGCTTCAGCGTCAAGCTGTTCTTCCTCGGCTGCGTGCTGCTCGCCGGCATCTACGGCGGACTGACCGCGGCACGGAAGATCCTGCTGTTCCAGGCCCTGCCCGCGGCGATCGCCCTGGTGCTGATCCACCTCGCCTGACGGCTCGCCGGCCGATGACTTCCCTACCGCGCGAAACCGTCGGCGCACGCTTCGACCCCGCCCTGATGCAGCGCGCCCGCGAGAAGAGCTGGGCCGCGCTGCACGGCATCCGCGCGCGCATGCATCCGGGCATCAGCGAGATCGAGGCGAAAGCTGCCGCGCGCGAGGTGCTCGGCGCGCTGGGCTGCGAGCGGCTGTGGCATCCGGTGATCATCCGCATCGGCGCCAACACCGTGAAAACCTACCGGCAGGCGTCCGACCCCGGTGTGCGGCTGGGCGAGAACGACAGCTACTTCATCGACCTCGGCCTGGTGTTCGACGGCCACGAGGGCGACGTGGGCGACACCTTTGTGGTCGGCCACGCGCCCGAGCGGCAGGCCTGCGCGGAGGCGGCGCGTGCGCTGTTCGGCGAAGTGGCCACGGCATGGCGCTCGCGGGGGCTGAGCGGGCAGGCGCTGTACGCGTTTGCCGGCGAGCGCGCCGAGGCGATGGGCTGGCGGCTCAACCACGCGATCAAGGGCCACCGCGTCGGTGACTTCCCGCACGCGATCCACCAGGGCGGCGATCTCGGCGACCTGGAAGCATCGCCATCGAGCGGTTTGTGGATACTGGAAATCCAGATCGCGCATCCGACCGAGCCGTTCGGCGCGTTCCACGAGGATCTGCTCGTCGCATGAAGATCCTCGTCTACGGCAACTCCGGCTCCGGCAAGAGCACACTCGCCATGCGGCTGGCCAAACGACACGCGCTGGCCCACCTGGATCTCGACACCATCGTGTGGGCGCCGGGACAGATCGCCGTGCTCCGTCCCGCCGAGGCCATCGCTGCGTCGCTGCACGAATTCCTCGACAGTCACGCTGCCTGGGTGATCGAAGGCTGCTACGGAGAGCTGGTGGAAGCCGCCGCGCCGCATTGCAGCGAGTTGGTATTCCTCAATCCCGGACGCGATGCCTGTCTTGCCAACAATAAGCGTCGCCCGTGGGAACCGCACAAGTACGCGTCGCCGGAAGCACAAGACGCCATGCTGACAAATCTGCAGGCATGGGTGAGCGGCTATTACGAGCGCGACGACGACTGGTCGTATTGCCGTCACCGGCACATCTTCGACGCCTTCGGCGGCAACAAGACGGAACACGTCCGGGTCGTTCCGCTGCATACTGATCCATCCGACCGCAGCTGATCGCCTGCACCCGTCGCCCATTGAAAACGCCGTCGACAGGAAGCACCTGAGCAGTCCCCCACCCTGCGCTTGCCGCAGCACTCTCCGGAAATCTGATCGTGGCCCGCAAGAAACCCCTACCGCTCTACCGCAACATCGGCATCATCGCGCACATCGACGCGGGCAAGACCACGACCACCGAGCGCATCCTCTACTACACCGGGCGCAAGCACCAGATCGTCGACGTGCACGACACCAAGGACGGCAAGGGCTCCACCACCACCGACTACATGGAGCAGGAGCGCAAGCGCGGCATCACGATCCAGTCGGCAGCGGTGACCGCCGAGTGGAAGGGCCACCAGATCAACGTGATCGACACGCCCGGACACGTCGACTTCACCATCGAGGTGAACCGCTCGCTGCGCGTGCTCGACGGCGCGGTGGTGGTGTTCGACGGCGTCGCCGGAGTGGAGCCGCAGACCGAGACCAACTGGCGCCTGGCCGACCAGTACAAGGTGCCGCGGATCTGCTACGTCAACAAGATGGACCGCATCGGCGCGAATTTCGCGCATTGCGTGAAGGGCATCCGCGAGCGCCTGGGCGCCAACGCGCTGCTGTGCCAAATCCCCCTGGGCAGCAGCGACGAATTCGTCGGCATGGCCGACCTGGTCGCCGGCGTGGGCTATCTGTGGGCCTCCGACGACAAGGACAGCGTGTGGGAAAGCGTGCCGCTGGAGCAGCTCAAGGCCCGGCTGACGTTCGGCGCCAGCGCCGACACCGCGTGGATCGCTGACCTGCCGAAGCTGCGCCAGGACCTGCTGGAAACCGCGCTGGCGCTGGACGACGACGCCTTCGAGCGGCTGCTGAACACCGGCGAGTTCGACCCGGCCGTGCTGAAGCGCTGCATCCGCCAGGGCACCGTCACCGGCGCGCTGGTGCCGGTGCTGTGCGGCTCGTCGTACAAGAACAAGGGCGTGCAGCAGCTGCTGGACGCGGTGGTCGACTACCTGCCCTACCCGGGCGAGAACGGCGGCATCGCGCTGGTCGACGAGGACGGCCATGTCATCGGCGAGCAGGCCGTCACCGACGACGCGCCGGCGCGCGCGCTGGCGTTCAAGGTGATCAACGACCAGTTCGGCACGCTCACCTTCTGCCGCATCTATTCCGGCGTGATCAGGAAGGGCGACACCCTGCTCAACGTGACCCGCGGCAGGAAGGAGCGCGTGGGCCGCATCGTCGAGGTGCAGGCCGACGACACCCGGGAGATCGACGAGGTGCGCGCCGGCGACATCTGCGCCTTCGTTTCGATGAAGGACACCGAGACCGGCGACTCGCTGGCCGACCCGGCGCACCCGGCGCTGCTGGAGCGCATGCGCTTCCCCGACCCGGTGATCAGCGTGTCGGTGGAGCCGAAGAACCGCAACGACGTCGACAAGTTGTCCAGCGCGCTCTACAAGATGGTCAAGGCCGACCCGTCGCTGAAGCTCGAGGTGGATCAGGAAACCGGCCAGACCGTGCTCAAGGGCATGGGCGAGCTGCACCTGGAGGTGACCATCGACCGCATGCGCACTGAACTCGGCGTGGAGGCGAACATGGGCAAGCCCAAGGTCAGCTTCCGCGAAGCGTTCGGCAAGACCGTCGAGCACACCTACACGCACAAGAAGCAGACCGGCGGCTCCGGCCAGTTCGCCGAAGTGACGATGATCTTCGAGCCGGGCGAACCGGGCTCGGGCGTGGTGTTTTCCGACGAAGTGGTCGGCGGCCGCGTGCCGCGCGAGTACATCCCCGCGGTCGAGCACTCGGTCAAGGCCGAATCGCAGGAAGGCCAGGTCGCCGGCTACGAGGTGGTCGACTTCAAGGCGCGTCTGATCGACGGCAAGTACCACGACGTCGACTCCTCCGCGCTGGCGTTCGAGATCGCCTCGCGGCAGTGCTTCCGCGAGGCGCAGAAACTCAGCAAGCCGAAGCTGCTGGAACCGATCATGCACCTGGAAGTGGTGATGGAAGCGGACTACCTCGGCGACGTCATCGGCGACATCAATCGCCGCCGCGGCACGGTCAGCGACCAGGGCCAGAAAGGCAGCTCCGCCTTCGTGCAGGGCTTCGTGCCGCTGGCCGAGATGTTCGGCTACATCAACTTCCTGCGCTCGGCCACCCGCGGCCGCGGCACCTTCAGCATGGAGTTCGACCACTACCAGGAGGTACCGGCCGGCATGGTGGAGAAACTGATGGAGAAGGAAGCGAAATAGCGCTTCACGCCTTGGCACGTTCCGCGCCGCGGAATGCGCCAAGGCGGCCGCGCAATGCTGCATCGCAGCGCCCGCCGCCTACTCCCTCGAACATGTATGCAGGAAAAACAGGCACGCACACCCGGGCACGATCGAGCGGTAGCATAAGCCTGCCCGTAGATCCGCCTCCGCGGGCACCCGAGTGCCGGGTGGGGCACTCGCCATCTCGATCGAGGGACTCCATGAATTCTTGCCGCATGTCGCAGGCGCCGCGTGCGCCGTTCGTCCGTTTCCGTCAGCGGCCGTTGGCCGCCTCCTGCGCCGCCGTGCTGCTCGGCCTGGCACTGAGCGCTCCGGCCTCGGCCCAGCAGGTGCCGCCGCAGCCGGCGCCGCAGCCGACCGACAGCCAGGCCGCACCGGCCAGTCCCAACGCCAAGGTCGCCGACAAGAAGAACAAGAAATCCGAGAACACGGTCAGCAACCTCGACGCGGTCATCGTTACCGGCATCCGCGCCAGCATCGAGAACTCGCTGAAGGCCAAGCGGAACTCGGACAACATCATCGAGGCGATCTCCGCCGAGGACATCGGCAAGCTGCCGGACGCCAGCATCGCCGAAAGCCTGTCGCGCGTGCCGGGCCTGGCCACGCAGCGCCTGAACGGTCGCGCCAACATGATCTCGATCCGCGGCCTGGACCCCGGTTTTGCCGGCACCACGCTGAACGGGCGCGAGCAGGCGACCATCGGCGAAAACCGCGGCGTCGAGTACGACCAGTACCCGTCCGAGCTGATCAGCGGCGTGGCGATCTACAAGACGCCCGATGCCAGCCTGATCGGCCAGGGCCTGTCCGGCACCGTCGACCTGCACACGATCAAGCCGCTGGACCTGCCCGGTCCCGCCTTCGCGGTCAACCTGCGCGGCGAGCACACCACCAACGGCAAGCTCAACCCGGGCAGCGGCGTCGGCGACATGGGCCACCGCGCCAGCATCTCCTACATCAACCAGTTCTTCGACCACACCCTGGGCCTGGCGGTGGGCTTCGCCCACCTCGACTCGCCGATCCAGGAAAAGCAGTACCAGGCCTGGTGGTGGAGCATGAACAACGGCCCAGGCAGCGCCGAGGACAACTGGGGCGCGCCGCACACGCCCGGCATGCCCGACGGCGTGATCTCGCAGGAAGGCATGCAGCTGCGCGCGCAGTCGCTGAACCAGAAACGCAGCGGCCTGATGGCCGTGCTGGAGTGGGCGCCGGGCGACCACTACCACTCCACCCTGGACCTGTACCACTCCATCTTCGGCGAGAAGAAGTTCACCAACGGCGCGCAGTGGTCGAGCAACCCGTGGGACAACGTCAGCTACTCTAACGTCGGCGTCACGCCGGCGCAGCCCTACCCGATCGTCACCTCCGGCACCATCAGCGGCATCGCGCCGATCCTGCAGAACCAGTACACCAAGGAACACGACAAGCTGTTCTCCGCCGGCTGGAACAACCAGTACGACTTCGACAACGGCTGGACCGCCACCGCCGACCTGTCGTACTCCAGCGCGAAGAAGAAGCTGCACGACGCCTACCTGTTCACCGGCCTGGCCGGCGGCGCGTTCACCAGCGTCGACTTCCGCACCCCGGCCGGCAACGGCTACCCGTACTTCTCGCCGGCGGTGAACCTGGCCGACCCGTCCAAGGTGGTGTTCACCGACCCGGATGGCTACGGCTACAACGGCCGCCAGGAGTTCGATACCCAGAAGGACACCATCAAGGCGGTGCGGCTGGAAGTGAGCCACCCGCTGGGCTGGATCTTCAGCAGCATGAACCTGGGCGTGAACTACTCCGACCGCACCAAGACCAAGCAGGCCGACGTGCAGTTCGCCTGGTTGAACGGCAACGGCTCCACCAGGGACACCTACGACAACCACTTCAGCGCGCCGGTGAACCCGGCCTTCCTGTGGGCGCCGACCTCGCTCGGCTACGGCGGCATTCCCGGCATACTCAGCTACGACGTGCTGGGCGCGCTGGCGAACCAGTTCTACCTGACCGAGCGCAACGGCCAGGGCGACTGGAGCCGCAACTACACGGTGGAAGAGAAGGTCCCGGTGGCCTACGCCAAGTTCAACATCGAGACCACGCTGGGCAGCGTGCCGCTGACCGGCAACGTGGGCGTGCAGTTCGTGCGCACCGACCAGTCCTCCACCGCGCTGCAGACCAATGGCGACACGCTGGTCGGCAGCATCAACGACGGCACGAAGTACAACAACGTGCTGCCCAGCCTGAACCTGGTGGCGCACCTTACCGACCGCCAGTACCTGCGCTTCGGCTTCGCCAAGACCATGGCGCGCGGGCGCATCGACGACGAGAAGGTCGCCACCTCGGCCGGCCTGTCGAAGGTGCAGAACGGCCCGGCCGCCGGCCAGGTGCTGTGGTCCGGCAGCGGCGGCAACCCGAAGCTGAAGCCGTACGTGGCGGTGGGCACCGACCTCTCCTACGAGTTCTACTTTGGCAAGTCCAGCTACTTCGCCGCGGCGGTGTTCAACAAGAACCTGCTGAACTACATCTACAACCAGACGGTACTGGACCACGATTTCAAGAACTACATCAACAACGACCCCACGCTGACGGCGACCAGCGACAAGGGCTCGTTCACCATGCCGCTGAACGGCACCGGCGGCAAGATGCAGGGCCTGGAGTTGTCCGGTGCGCTGGAAGGCGGCCTGCTGGCGCAGGCGCTGGACGGCTTCGGCGTGCAGGCCAACTTCTCGCTGACCAACAGCAACATTCCGAAGAATTCGATCTCGTCGATCCCCGGCGGTCCCTCGACCTTGCCCGGCCTGTCGCGCAAGGTCGCCAACCTGGCGCTGTACTATGAGAAGTACGGCTGGTCGGTGCGCGTGGCCGAACGCTACCGCTCGTCCTTCACCGGCGAGGCGGTGGCGCTGTTCGACCAGCTCGGCTACACCAAGATCCTGGCCAACCGGCAGACCGACCTGCAGCTCGGCTATGCGTTCTCCGAGGGCAGCCTGAACGGCCTGTCGCTGCTGCTTCAGGTCAGCAACCTCAGCAACACGGCGGACAAGAGCGTGCAGATCTCCGGCCTGCCCAATGGCGTGCAGGTAACACGCCCGCTGGAGTACGACACCTGGGGCCGCACGGTGATGCTCGGAGTGAACTACAAGCTGTAGGCCGTCCGGCAACACGGCAGGACCATGGAACCCGGGGAGCGATCCCCGGGTTTTTCATGGGCGTCCGTCAGGCGGAAAGATGCTCGTACAGGATCACCGCGCCTACCCCGACCAGGATGACGCCGCCGATGATCTCCGCGCGCCGGCCGACCATCGCGCTCAGCACGTGGCCGAGCATGATGCCCAGCGTGACCATGCCGAACGTGCACAGGCCGATCACCAGCGCCACCACCGCGATCGGCGTGTTGACGAAGGCCAGCCCCACGCCCACCGCCAGCGCGTCGATGCTGGTGGACAGGCCGGTGATGGCGAGGCCGACGATGCCGTGCTGCTTCGCCTCGTCGACCGGCTCGCCAGAATCCGGCTTCAGTCCGGCCCAGACCATGTGCAGGCCCAGCACCAGCAGCAGGCCGAACGCGATCCAGTGGTCCCAGGCCTCGATGTAGCGCGCGGCGCCCTTGCCCAGCAGCCAGCCGAGCACCGGCGTGATTGCCTCGATCACGCCGAAGATCGCTCCGGCGCGCATGGCCTGGCTGAGCCGTGGCTTGGTCATGGCGGCGCCCTTGCCGATCGCCGCGGCGAACGCGTCGGTGGACATGGCAAAGCCGAGCAGCAGGATGGAAATGGGATTCATGGGTTGCCATTCGGTCGGGCCAGGCGCAACGGCACGACGGCGCGCCCCACCGCCGTGGCGCCGTCAGCCGTTGGTCTCGCCAACCAGGATCGGTGTCTTCGCCACGGCCGCACGGGCCGAGCATGTTGACGAAGACGCCCCGCCGCAGCGAGGCAGGCTACTCCCCAAGGGGTGTCGCGCTGGCGGCAGCACCGCCAGCGCGGCGGCAAGGTTAGCACAGCAGCGCAGGCGGTACCCGCGCGGCAGATGCAGGCGTGCGAGACGTCGCGCATACTCGGTGCTTCGTTCATGACGTCGACAGGGGATCTTGTATGAAAGCACCACGAGCACTCGGGCCCGCCGCCGCGGCCGCGCTGGTCTTCTGCGCCGGCATCGGCATGGCCCACGCCGGCAGCGCCGCCGAGGCACGGCCGGAAACCATGGCCATGCTGAAACACGCCATCGGCATCCACACCGTTCAGGGCGAGCACCAGGTGCCGGTGCTGGCCGCCTATCTGGCGGACAAGCTCAAGGCCGCCGGCTTCCCTGCCGGCGACGTGGAGATCATCCCGGTGGGCGAAACCGCCGCGCTGGTCGCGCGCTACCGCGGCACCGGCGAAGGCAGGCCGATCCTGCTGTCCGGGCACATGGACGTGGTGGCGGCCAAGCGCGCGGACTGGACCCGCGACCCGTTCACCCTGATCGAGGAGAACGGCTACCTCTACGGCCGCGGCACCGCCGACATGAAAACCGCGGTGGTGGTGCTGGTCGAAACGCTGATCCGGCTCAAGCGCGAGGGTTTCAAGCCGCGCCACGACCTGATCCTGCTGCTGTCCGGCGACGAAGAGACCACCATGGCCTCGACCCGCGAGCTGGCGAAGCGCTATCACGACGCCGAATTCCTGCTCAACGCCGACGCCGGCGGCGGCACCCTGAATCCCGATACCGGCAAGCCCGCGCTGTACCAGATCCAGGCCGCCGAGAAGACCTATGCGGACTTCCGGATCGGCCTGACCTCGGCCGGTGGGCACTCCAGCGAACCGAACAACGACAACGCGATCTACCGGCTGGCGCGCATCATCGACCGCGTCGCCGGCTACCAGTTTCCGCCGCTCAGCAACGAGATCACGCTCGCCTCGCTGCGTGCGCTCGGCGCCCACACGCCCGGCCCGCTGGGCGCGGCGATGACCCGCTTCGCCGCCCGCCCCGACGATGCCGCCGCGGCGGCCACCATCTCCGCCGATCCCGCCTACGTCGGCCAGATCCGCACCACCTGCGTGGCGACCATGCTCAACGGCGGCCACGCGCTCAACGCACTGCCGCAGAGCGCCAGCGTCAACATCAACTGCCGCATCTTCCCGGGCACGCCGGTCGACAGCGTGCGCGACACGCTGGTCAAGGTGATCAACGACCAGTCCGCCACCGTCACCGTGCTGCCGCCCCCGCCGGTGGAAAGCCCCGCCTCGCCACTGCGCCAGGACGTGATCGCCGCCGTCACCGCCGCCGTGCACGCCCGCTTCCCCGGCGTCGAAGTGGTACCCGGCATGTCCGCCGGCGCCTCCGACAGCATGTACTTCCGCAACGCCGGCGTGCCCAGCTACGGCATCGATGCCGCCTTCACCAAGCCCGACGACACGTTTGCCCACGGGCTCAACGAGAAGCTGCCCGCTTCGGAGGTCGAAGCCGGGCTGGAGTTCTGGCATCGGGTGTTGGTGCAGTTGGCGAAGTGACGTAACTGGCAGAGCCGGCGTCATGCCGGCTCCCGATCTCGGACAAATGTCGGAACGGCCGAACCTGACTCCGTGCTCATGGAGCGGCATGCGACCAGCCGCCACGAACCTCGGCGGAATTCATTCAAGTTATCATCGGATGATATATAGTCATGTCAAAGGAAGACGTGGGACTGGAAACGCTGCTGTTGCTCAACGGCGAGATCTACGATCAGGGAAACGGTTACTGGATCAAGATCGAGGCATGGCGTATCGAGGCGAACGAGCATGTGCCACACGGCATACGCTACGCGCTGACATTGCATGATCGCTACGGCACGCGGTTGCTCGGTTTCGACAATGCGCATGTCGTCAAGCCACCGAAGCGCAAGCGCCATGCAGGCCGGCGTCTGGCCTACGACCATCGACATCGTCACGTCAGCGACAAGGGCATACCGTACGAATTCACCAGCCCGCAGCAATTGCTGGAGGACTTCTTCAACGAAGTCGATCGCGTACTTGAGGAAACGAAATCATGAAAAAGCTGGTCATCGGCATCGCATCCCAACAAGCCATCCGCGCCCGCGCACTGGCCATAGCGCGCGGCGATCATCAGCCACGCCCCAACGAGCCGAAGATCTGGTTCACCTCCATGCGCTCGCTGGCCGAAGTGCTGTCCGACGACAACCGCGCGTTGCTGCGTGTGATCAGGGAGCAGAAGCCCGAATCACTGAGCCAGCTCGCCGAGTTCACCGGGCGCGCGCCCAGCAATCTTTCACGGACGCTCAAGACGATGGAACGCTATGGTCTGGTCGAAATGCGCCGCACGCTGCGTAACGTGCAGCCCATCGCCACGGCCAGCGAATTTGTGATTCAGGCGGCGTGAAGTCGACGATTTAAATGAACTTGGCCCCTTTATTCTTTGCCGCTTGACTCCAGAGTCGGGCATCACAAGCTCTCGTACAGGAGTGTTCGTGAAGACGATTGGCCTTATCGGCGGTATGAGTTGGGAATCGACCGTTACCTATTACCGTCAGATCAACGATACGATCAAAGAGCGCTTGGGCGGTCTGCATTCGGCAAAGGTCGTCCTCTACAGTGTTGACTTCCACGAGATTGAGCGACTTCAGCGCGCCGGTGACTGGGAAGCTGCCGGAGTCATTTTGGCCGCTGCTGCTCGCTCACTTGAGGCAGCTGGTGCAGCCTTCTTGATACTGTGCACAAATACGATGCACAAGGTGGCCTCCACCATTGAGGCGGCCGTCTCCATCCCACTGCTTCACATTGCCGATCCAACGGCCGCCGAAATCAGACGGGCGGGCCATTCAACCGTTGGCCTAATCGGTACGCGGTTCACCATGGAACAGGCCTTCTACCGTGACCGCTTGAGTATGCGTCACGGCCTTCGGGTCATCGTTCCCGATGCGGAGGACCGTGAGACTATTCACCGCATCATTTACGAAGAGCTGTGTTTGGGAAACATCAAGTCGGAGTCTCGCGGCGAATATCGAAGAATCATGGGAATACTCGCGTCCCAGGGCGCACAAGCCATCATTCTTGGGTGTACGGAAATATCGCTTCTGGTCAACCAGCAAGACTCCGAGGTCCCTCTGTTCGACACTACCGCCATTCACGCACGCACAGCCGCCGACGAGGCTCTATCCCGGGAGTGAACGGGGCCAGGTTGGAGTTACCAACGACCATTCTTGGCCGAATCGAGATATCCGTACACTTGGGAATGGCGTTCAAGGGAGAGGCTCTGGCGATCGGCTCTTCCGCCACCGCGCAGCGGTGGCGTACCAAGTTGCGCGCCAGGATGGCGCGCTGCTCTACCCGAGGCCCCTGTGCGGGAGTGAGGTGGGGACGACAGGCCCCGCAGGGGGAATCGGCAGGATGCCGATTCCTTTTCACCAGCACAGGAATGTTCTGTCGAAAAGCCCGGCCCGCCTCACGGACTTGCCGCCCATGGATGGGCGGCAAGCGCCAAGCGGGGTGTCGTTTTCTCTTGGGTACTTCTCTTTTGGGCAAGCCAGTACTGTCCGGGGAAATTGCTCGGCGATCTCAGTAAACGATTGATCATGCGATAAAAAATGACAGCTCCGGGGTGTTAGCGATTTCAACCATGCAGGCCTCAACCTGGACGACCTCACGGGGAGGGCGTCGCCATGCACGAAGGCCAGTTTGTGTTCACGCAGCTCATGCGGCATCTGCCTATGCATACTTTCCGACGCCTCGTCGCGAAGTACGACGGCGATCGCTACGTGAAACGCTTTGGCTGCCTCGACCAGTTTTTGTGCATGGCCTTCGCTCAGCTCAGCGGACGCGAGAGCTTGCGTGATATCGAGATCTGTCTGCGCGCTCATCAGGCCAAGCTCTACCACCTTGGTATCCGCGGTCACGTGGCGCGCAGCACCTTGGCCGATGCCAACGAACAGCGTGACTGGCGTATTTATGCCGAGTTTGCACAAGGCCTGATCACGACGGCCCGACGACTCTATGTCAACGACCCGCTCGATATTGAGCTGGCTCATACGGCCTATGCACTCGACTCGACCACGATTGAGCTCTGCCTATCCGTGTTCCCGTGGGCGCGTGCCATGCATCCTGGTCGTGGCGGCCTCAAACTCCATACGCTGCTCGACATACGCGGCGCCATCCCCACGGTGATCAGCTTTTCCGAGTCGCGCCAGCACGATGTGCACATGCTCGACGAGCTGGTGCCCGAGCCCGGCGCGATCTATGTGATGGATCGTGCCTACCTCGACTTCGAGCGCTTGTATCACTTCCATTGCGAGGGCGCGTTCTTCCTCATGCGCACGAAGAAGAACTTGCGCGTGCGACGACGTTATTCCCAGCCGGTGGCGGATCGCCGGCTGATCGGTTGCGATCAGACCGTGGTGCTGGTGCGCGATGTGGTTCGCGCGAAGTATCCCTGTGTCCTGCGTCGCGTACGTGTGCGCGATCCCGACAGCGGTCAATCCATCGTGCTGTTGACCAACCACTTCGCACTACCGGCAACGACGATCAGCGCCTTGTATCGCCATCGCTGGCAGATCGAAATCTTTTTCAAATGGATCAAACAGCACCTGCATATCAAGGCATTCTTCGGCACCTCACTCAATGCCGTGAAGACCCAGGTGTGGATCGCCGTTGCGGTCTATGTGCTCATCGCCATCGTGCGCAAGCGCCTGCACCTGAAGGCTTCGCTCTACGAAATTCTACAGATCCTGAGCGTGACGCTATTTGAACAAACCCCATTGGAATGCGCCCTGCAGCAGCAAGAACCACAGAGTTCTACCGGCGACCCTGCTAACCAATTGATTCTCTTCCCCGATTAACCGGACAGTACTGGGGCAAGCATAAAGAGAAGTACCTCGGGCGCCGCAGGCGCACGAAAGCTCTTCGCTTTGAATCACTCATCAAAAGGCGACAGCATCGCCCGCGAGCGGGCTCCTACAACGAGGTCGCGAGGTGGTTGCCGCGGGAGAGGGAGCAAGAGGCCCCACCCCGATCCACGCTACAATTGCCGGTTCGCGCTCCAGCCGACCCGCCTCCATGCCCTCGCATCTCCAAGAAACCCGCCGCCGCCGCACCTTCGCCATCGTCAGCCACCCCGACGCGGGCAAGACCACGCTAACCGAAAAGCTGCTGCTGTTCGGCGGCGCGATCCAGATGGCCGGCTCGGTGAAGAGTCGCAAGACGTCGCGCAGCGCCACCTCGGACTGGATGGCGCTGGAGAAGGAGCGCGGCATCTCGGTGACCTCGTCGGTGATGCAGTTCCCGTACGAGGGCAAGATCGTCAACCTGCTCGACACCCCCGGCCACGCGGACTTCTCCGAGGACACCTACCGCGTGCTGACCGCGGTGGACTCGGCGCTGATGGTGATCGACTGCGCCAAGGGCGTGGAGGAGCGCACGATCAAGCTGATGGAAGTCTGCCGGCTGCGCGACACGCCGATCATGACCTTCATCAACAAGCTCGACCGCGAGGGTCGCTCGCCGATCGAACTGCTGGACGAGGTGGAGTCGGTGCTGGGCATCGCCTGCGCGCCGGTGACCTGGCCGATCGGCATGGGCAAGCGGCTGAAGGGCGTGTACCACCTGGCGCTGGACGAGGTGCACATCTTCGAGCAGGGCAAGAATTTCACCCGGCAGGACTCGACCATCTTCAAGGGCCTCGATGCGCCCGGCCTGCTGGAGAAGATCGGTGCCGAGGCGATGCGCGAGCTGCGCGAGGAACTGGAGCTGGTGCAGGGCGCCGCGCCCTCGTTCGACCTCGACGAATACCTGGCCGGCCGGCAGACGCCGGTGTTCTTCGGCTCGGCGGTGAACAACTTCGGCGTGCAGCTGCTGCTGGACTTCTTCGTCGAGTACGCGCCCAGCCCGCGCCCGCGCGCCACCACCACGCGCGAGATCCAGCCGGAGGAGGAGAAGCTCTCCGGCTTCGTGTTCAAGATCCAGGCCAACATGGACCCGGCGCACCGCGACCGCGTGGCGTTCATGCGCGTGTGCTCGGGCACCTACAACGCCGGCATGAAGATGATCCAGACCCGCACTGGCAAGGAGGTGCGCATCGCCAACGCGCTGACCTTCATGGCGTCCGACCGCGAGATCGTGGAGACGGCGTACCCGGGCGACGTGATCGGCCTGCACAACCACGGCACCATCACCATCGGCGACACCTTCACCGAGGGCGAGCTGGTCACCTTCACCGGCATCCCGAACTTCGCGCCGGAGCTGTTCCGCCGCGCGCGGCTGCGCGACCCGCTGAAGATGAAGGCGCTGCAGAAGGGCCTGGCGCAATTGAGCGAGGAAGGCGCGACCCAGTTCTTCCGCCCGCTGATGTCGAACGACCTGATCCTGGGCGCGGTCGGCGTGCTGCAGTTCGAGGTGGTCGCCTACCGGCTGAAGGACGAGTACAACGTCGACGCCAGCTTCGAGCCGGTGACGGTGACCACCGCACGCTGGGTGCACTGCGACGACCCGAAGAAGCTGGAGGAGTTCCGCGAGAAGAACGCGATGAACCTGGCACTGGACGCGGCCGGCGAGCTGGTCTACATCGCGCCGACGCGGGTCAACCTGCAGCTGGCGCAGGAGCGCTGGCCGCAGGTGCGCTTCGCCGCCACGCGCGAGCACGCGGCGGCGGTGGAGCTGTAGCCGCCGCGCCACCGCGCTGCTAACGTGCACGGCTTTGCCGGGGGAGCCCAAACATGCACGAGCAGGCCATCGCCTTCACCACGCCGTCCGCGGCGCCGCGCTGGCAGCGCTGGCTGCTGTTCTCGCCGCTGGCGCGGATCGTGATTTTCGCGGCCTGGTTCGTCGGCCTCATGATGCTGGCACAGTTCGGTTTTCATCTGCTGGGTTGGGGCAAGGGCACGCCGGCGCCACAACTGGCCATCGCACAATTCGTCGCCCGTGCGCTGGTGCCGCTGGCCGCCTACCTGCTGCTGGTGAAAGGCGTCGAACGCCGCCCGCTCGCCGAGCTGGCGCCACGCCGGCTGCTGCCGCAGGGCCTGTCCGGCGTGCTGTTCGGGTTGCTGCTGTTCAGCGCCGTGGTGGCCACGCTGTGGCTGCTGGGCAGCTACCGCGTGACGGGCAGCAACCCGGACGCCGCATGGGTGAATGCCCTGCTGGTGGTCGGCCTGGGCGCCGGCATCGGCGAGGAGATCATTGCCCGCGGCGTGATCTTCCGCATCGTCGAGGAAGGCCTGGGCAGCTGGTGGGCGCTGCTGATCTCGGCGCTGTTCTTCGGCGCGGCGCACATCGCCAACCCCGGCGCCACGCTGTGGAGCTCGGCGGCCATCGCGATCGAGGCCGGCCTGCTGTTCGGCATGCTCTACCACGTCACCCGCTCGCTGGCGGCCTGCATGGGCCTGCACGCGGCGTGGAACTTCGCCCAGGGCACGGTCTACGGCATCCCGGTTTCCGGCAGCGACGCCGACGGCTGGCTGATCTCCACCCGCAGCGGCCCGGACTGGCTGAGCGGCGGCGCGTTCGGCGCCGAGGCCTCGGTGGTCGCGCTGGTGCTGTGCTCGCTGTGCACGCTCGGCCTGCTGGTGGTGGCGCGGCGGCGCGGCTCGATCGTGCCGCCGGTCTGGCGCCGCTGAGTCGGCGAGCGCCACCCGACCTGCGGCAGGCGCGGCGGCAAACTGCGATGATGATCCGCATGCCCCTGACCCAAACGTCCAACTCCTGGCTGGCCGACCGGCCGCTGCAGCACAAGATCGTGCTGGCCATCGGCCTGCTGCTGGGGCTGTTCCTGCTGGCCAGCGCGATCAGCCTGTACTCGCTGCGTCAGCAGGACGAGGACCGCCGCTGGGCCACGCATACCTATCAGGTGCTGCTGCAGCTGGACCACGTGCTGCAGACGATGCAGGCCAGCCAGGTTGGCGCCCGCGGCTACCTGCTGACCCAGGACGCCGCGCAGCGCGATGCCTTCGAGAGCGCCAACCAGGATCTGCGCACCCATATCGCCCGGCTGCGCGAGCTGATGTCGGACAACCCGCTGCAGCTGTCGCGCATCGACAAGGTGGAGGAAATGGCGGCGCTGTGGCAGCGCGAGTTCCGCAGGGGGGTGATCGACACCCTCGCCGGCCTGGACGCGAACGATCCGGCGCAGGCCGCGCTGCAGCGGCTGCGCATCCAGTCCGACTACCTGAAGCACCGCAGCGTCAGCGTGCAGGAGATCAGCGACGTCATCGGGCAGATGACGCTCGACGAGGAGCGGCTCCTGGCCACGCGCAACCAGCGTCTGGACCGGACCCTCGCCATCACCCGCGCAGTCAATTTCGTGGCGGCGCTGCTCGCCATCCTGCTCGGCGTGACGGTGATCCGGCTGACCCTGCGCCTGGTCACCCGCCCGCTGCGCAGCCTGACGGATCAGCTGACCCGGCTGGCGAACCACGACCATGATTTCGAGATCCGCCGGATCGACCGCCGCGACGAAATCGGCGAGATCGCCCGCGCGCTGCAGGTGTTCCGGCAGATGTCGGTGGACACCCAGGCACAGAGCTGGATCAAGGAGCAGGTCTCGTCCATCTCCCACCTGCTGCTGCAGGCCACCACGCACAAGGAGTTCGCGCAGTGGCTGACCAGCGCGCTGGTGCCGCTGTGCAAGGCCGGCGTAGGCCTGTTCTACTCGTACGACGATGCGCGCCAGCGGCTCGACCTGATCGGCAGCTACGGCCTGCGCCTGAGCCACCGCTCGGCCGACCAGTACCTGCCGGGCGAAGGCCTGGTCGGGCAGTGTGCGATCGAGCGCAAGGCAATCATCCTGGACGACGTGCCGGCCGACTACCTGCACATCGACTCCGGCAGCGGCGAGGCCCTGCCCAGCCACCTCGCGATCCTGCCGGTGCTGTATCGCGACACCCTGATCGGCGTGCTGGAACTGGCCGGCTTCACCCCGTCGACCCCGCTGATACGGCAGCTGCTGGACGAACTGCTGCCCGTGGTGGCGCTGAGCCTGGAGAACCTCAACCGCACGGCCAGCGTGCAGGGGCTGCTGCTGCGCACGCAGGAACAGGCCGACGAGTTGCGCGTGTCCGAACTGGTGATGCGCCAGCAGAAGGAAGTGCTGCGCGACAACAACGACGCGCTGCAGGCGAAGACGGAAGAGCTGGAGGAACAATCGCGGCGGCTGATCGCCTCCGAGGAGGAACTGCGCATCCAGGCCGGCGAGCTGCAGGCGTCGAACGAGGAATTGCGCGAGATGACCGAAAGCCTGAACCGGCAAAAATATGTGCTGGAAGACCTGCAGCAGGAAACCGCCGACAAGGCCGCCGAGCTGGCGCAGGCCAGCCAGTACAAGTCCGAGTTCCTCGCCAACATGTCGCACGAGCTGCGCACGCCGCTGAACAGCCTGCTGATCCTGTCGCGCGACCTGGCCAGCAACGCCCGCGGCAACCTGGACGCGGAACAGGTCGAATCGGTGCAGATCATCCACGACGCCGGCAACAGCCTGCTGCGCCTGATCAACGACATCCTCGACCTGTCCAAGATCGAGGCCGGCAAGATGGAGCTGGTGATCGACGAGCTGCCGCTGGCCGGGCTGGTGCAGCGCCTGCGCCGCGCGTTCGCCCACGTCGCCGCGCAGAAATCGCTGGGATTCACGCTGGACATCGAAGCCGGGCTGCCGACGAGCCTGCGCACGGATTGTGCCCGGCTCGAACAGATCGCCAACAACCTGCTCGGCAACGCCTTCAAGTTCACCGCCGAGGGTGCGGTGAGCCTGCACATCGGCCGCCCAGGCCAGGTCGACGTGCCCGACCCGCTGCGTGGCCGGCCACTGCTCGCGCTGACCGTCAGCGACACCGGCATCGGCATCCCCGCCGACAAGCTCGAACACATCTTCAACGCGTTCGAGCAGGTGGACGCCGGCACCAGCCGGCAGTTCGGCGGCACCGGCCTGGGCCTGGCCATTTCGCGGCGGATGGCGCGGATGCTCGGCGGCGACCTGGTCGTGCGCAGCGAACCTGGCCGCGGCAGCCGCTTCACCGTGCTGTTGCCGGAGGAACCACCGGCGACCGCGCCGACGAAGCCTGCCGCCGCCGTCGAGCGGCAGGCCGCCGCACCGCACGCGGCGACCGCCCCATCGGCGGCAGCCGGCGACGCACTGGCCGGCCGCCGCGTGCTGCTGGTGGACGACGACATGCGCAACCTGTTTGCGCTGTCCAAGGTGCTGCGCGGCTGGGGCATGCAGGTGAGCCTGGCGCAGGACGGCGCCAAGGCGCTGCGCATGCTGGCCGAGGAAGCCATGCCGGAGCTGCTGCTGATCGACATCATGATGCCGGGCATGGACGGCTACGAGATGATCCGCACGATCCGTGCGCAGGCGCGCTACGGCGACCTGCCGATCATTGCGCTGACCGCCAAGGCCATGCAGGGCGATCGCGAGAAGTGCCTGACGATGGGCGCCAGCGACTACCTGTCCAAGCCGATCGACCTCGACCGCCTGGCGGCCACCCTGCTGGCCTGGCTGCGGCGCTGAGCATGGCGGCCCTTACCCGCGGCCGGCCGCAGAGGTTAAGGTAGGCTCGAGTCCGTCTGTTTGGTGTACACGATGCTGCCGAAGATCCTGATCGTCGACGACACCGCCGCCAACCTGGTCGCCATGCGCCGGCTGCTCGCCCGCAGCGGCGCCGAGCTGTTCGAGGCACGCAGCGGCAACGAGGCGCTGGCGCTGTGCCTGGACCACGAGTTCGCGCTGATCCTGCTCGACGTCAACATGCCCGACATGGACGGCTTCGAGGTGGCCGCCCTGCTGGGCGAGGCCGAGCACCTGCGCGACACCCCGATCATCTTCGTCACCGCCGCCTACGTCGACGACATGAACCGGCTCAAGGGCTACCGCTCCGGCGCGGTGGACTACATCGCCAAGCCGATCAACGACGTGATCCTGCAGTCGAAGGTGCGCGTATTCCTGGAGCTGTACGCGGCGCGCATGAAGCTGCAGCAGGCCAGGGACGAACTGGCCGAACGCAACCAGCAGCTCAGTCGCGAGATCGCCGAGCGCCAGCTGATCGAGGCGATGGTGCGCCACCAGGCCAGCCACGACCCGCTGACCGGGCTGCCGAACCGCATCCTGTTCCACGACCGCCTGCACGGCGCGATCCAGCGCGCGAACCGTCACCAAAGCCAGTTCGCGCTGGCCAGCATCGACATCGACGGCTTCAAGCACGTCAACGACAGCCACGGCCACGCCGCCGGCGACGCCCTGCTGCAGGAGATCGCCGCGCGGCTGTCGGCGCACCTGCGCAGCAACGACACGGTGGCGCGGCTCGGCGGCGACGAGTTCGCGCTGGTGCTGGAGGAGATCGACGATCCGCGGACGGCGCTGCGCCTGTGCGAAAAAATCTGCGCCGCGCTGGGCGAGCCCTACGCCCTGTGGGTCAACGGCACGCCGGCCGAGGTGCGCGTCGGCGCCAGCATCGGCATCGCACCGTACGCGCCGAACGAGCAGGCCGATGCCGACGAACGACTGATGCAGGCGGCCGACCGCGCCATGTACGCGGCCAAGCGCAGGGGCAAGAACCGCTGCATGCTGGCGGACTGAGCCGGCACGGGCCGCCTTTCAGCCGCGCTTGCGCGACGACACCCACATCAGCACGCGTGCGCGGAGCACCGTCTCACCCATGTCGTCCGTCACCTCCACCCCGACCGGCCACTCGCGGCCGTCGCCGGCACCGGGCACGCCCGCCTCCGGCGTGGCGACGCCGCGCATCGTACCCACCGCCTTCTTCAGGTACTCGACGCTCATGCCCTTCGGGATCCAGCGCATGTCCGCCGGAATCGTCGCATCAGTCATCACCCCGGCAGCCAGCTCGGCCAGGTTGCACAGCGCGATCGCATGCATGGTGCCGAGGTGGTTGTGCACACGGCGCCGGTCGCAGATGCGCACCTCGCAGCGGCCCGGCTCCAGCGCCACGAAGCGCGGCGCGATGGTGGCGAAGCACGGCGCCTTCAGGCAGATCAGCCGCGAGAAGAACCAGTGACCCGCCGGCCAGCGCGTGATACGGCGGTAGATGGTCAACACCGGGGCATTCATCTTTTTGGCCCTCGCAAAGGAACCGGCCCGCAAGGCGGGCCGGTCGGTCAGTGGGATTCAGGAGGCGTCCGCCCGCGTCTTGAACGCGCGCAGCTCGTCGCTGTCGAAATCGTCCACCGAGATGAACTCGAACACGCCTTCGCGCACGTGCCTGAGCAGGTTGGCCTCGGCTTCGGAAATCACCCCGGCCTGCTGCGCCTCGGCCAGCTGGTCGAGGTAATCGTGCGCGGTGAACTGGCCGGATTTCTGCGCCTTGCCGAACTTGCGCTCGACCGGCTCGGCGGCGATCACGTCCGGCAGCAGCGCCTTCATGCGGCCGATCGTGTTGTTCGGCGTGGGCGTGGTGTAGACCCAGTCGGTGAGGCGGTCGAGCGCCTCGTTCGGAGCGGTGAGCAGCGCGGCGACGCGGCGGCCGAGGCGGTCTGACGGCGGCACCTCACGGCGACCCAGCGGGAATACCAGTGCGCGCAGCAGCCACGCCACCGGGCGCACCGGGAAGTTGCGGATCGCGCCGTCCAGCGCGTTCTGGATCAGCCACATGCACTGATGGAAGCCCCAGGCCAGGAACGGGCGATCGGCTTCCGGCCGGCCGTTGTCCTCGTACTGCTTGAGCATGCTGCTGGCGATGTACAGGTAGCTCAGCACGTCGCCCAGGCGCGCCGACAGCTTCTCCTTGAACTTCAGCTTGCCGCCGAGCACGCCCATGAACACGTCGGCGGTGAGCGCCAGCGCAGCCGAGTAGCGGTCGAGCTTGCGGTAGTAGCGGCGGGTGTAGGCGTCACCGGCGGTTTCGCCGAGGCGTGCGCCGCTCACGCCCATCGCGAAGCTGCGCACCGCGTTGGAGATACCGAAACCGATATGGCCGAACAGCAGGCGGTCGAACGTCTTCAGCTGCTCGCCGCGGTCGGCGATCGACAGCGCCTGCATTTCCTTCAGCACGTACGGATGGCAGCGGATCGCGCCCTGGCCGAAGATCATCAGGCTGCGCGTCATGATGTTGGCGCCTTCCACCGTGATCGCGATCGGCACCGCCGACCAGCCGCGGCCGGCGTAGTTCTTCGGACCGAGCTGCACCGCCTTGCCGCCGTGCACGTCCATGGTGTCGGCGGCGATCTGCCGTGCCCATTCGGTGGCGTGGTACTTGGCGATCGCCGACGGCACCGCCGGCTTCTCGCCGCGGTCGACCGCCGCCGCAGTGGCGCGCGACAGCGCGGCGGTGGCGTAGGTGAGGCCGCCGATGCGCGCCAGCGCTTCCTCGACGCCCTCGAAGCGGGCCACCGCCAGGCCGAACTGCTTGCGCATGCGTGCATACGCGCCGGTCGCCAGCGCCGAGGCGCGCATGCCGCCGGTGGCGTTGGACGGCAGCGAGATCGCACGGCCCACCGACAGGCACTCGACCAGCATGCGCCAGCCGTGGCCGGCCATCTGCGGCCCGCCGATCAGCACCGACAGCGGCGCAAACACGTCCTTGCCGCGCACCGGGCCGTTCTGGAACGGGATGTTCAGCGGGAAGTGGCGGCGGCCGATCTCCAGCCCCGGTGTCGAGCGCGGCAGCAGTGCCAGGGTGATGCCGAGGTCTTCCTTGTCGCCGAGCAGGTGCTCGGGGTCGTACATGCGGAAGGCCAGGCCGACCACCGTGGCGATCGGCGCCAGCGTGATGTAGCGCTTGTCGAAGGTGAGCTTGATGCCCAGCGTCTCGACGCCGTCGACCACCTGCTTGCAGACGATGCCCACGTCGGGGATCGAGGTGGCGTCGGAACCGGCGTACGGGCCGGTCAGCGCGAAGCAGGGAATCTCCTCGCCCACCGCCAGGCGCGGCAGGTAGTGGTTCTTCTGCTCCTCCGAACCGTAGTGCAGCAGCAGCTCGGCCGGCCCCAGCGAGTTCGGCACGGCCACCGTGGAGGACACCGTGGCCGACGCGGTGGACAGCTTCTGCAGCACCGCCGAATGCGCCAGCGCGGAGAACTGCAGGCCGCCGTACTGCTTCGGGATGATCATGCCGAAGAAGCGGTGCTTCTTGATGAACTCCCACACCTTCGGCGGCAGGTCGGCCAGCTCGTGGGTGATCTGCCAGTCGTCGATCATCGCGCACAGCTCTTCCACCGGGCCGGCCATGAAGGCCTGCTCCTCCACGGAGAGCTCGGGCTTGGGCTGCTTCAGCAGTTCGTGCCAGTCCGGCTTGCCGGAGAACAGCTCGCCCTCGAAGCCGACCGTGCCCGCTTCCAGCGCGGTCTGCTCGGTCTCCGACAGCTTCGGCGTCACCTTGGCGAAGATCTTCAGGATCGGCAGCGTGATCTGCTTGCGGCGGAAATCCACCAGCAGCAGCGGCAGCGCGATCGCCAGCTCGACGATCAGCAGGATCGTGGTGGTCCACGGCGCATGCGCGATCAGGCCGACCACCAGCGTGGCGACGGCGGTGGCGATCGCCCAGCTGCGCAGGCTGCTGCGGTGGTAGGCGCAGGCGCCGGAGGCAATCAACGCCGCCAGCAGGGTCAGTAGCACGGACATCTCAACACCTCATTGCGATTGGGCGGCACCGGCAACGCGCCGGTCGACGGGTAGCGGATCAAGACTCTGCACAAAGCGGGCAACTTCGTGCGTGAAGGCGTCATTCGCATCGCCCGCCACCATGTGCGTGGCGTGCGGCAACTCGACATGCTGCGCGTGCGGCACCAGATGCATGAACTCGTCGACGGTGGCGCGCGACACCACGTCGCTGCGCGCGCCCGAGAGCAGCAGCACCGGCACCTCGATCGTCGTCGCGGCGGCCTGCAGGCGCGGCTGGTAGCGCTCGCTTTCCTGCACCAGGTCGCCCGCCAGCAGGGCCGGATCCCAGTGCCAGCGCAGCCGGCCGTCGCTGCCTTCGCGCAGCAACGGGCGCAGCTGCTGCTCGCTCTTGCGTTCGCGCCGCTGCGGCAGGTAGGCGGCGATCTGCTCGGCCGCCTCGGCGTAGTTGGCGAAGCCGTGCGGATGCGCCTGCATGAAGGCAAGGATGCGTTCCACCCCGGCGGTTTCCCAGCGCGGCGTGATGTCCACCAGCACCAGCGCACGGAACGGCGACGGCCGGATTTCGCCGGCCAGCACGATGCCGAGCAGGCCGCCCATCGACGCGCCGACCAGGATCGGCGGCTGCGGCTGCGCTGCGGCCAGGCGCTGCAGGTCGTCGGCAAACTGGTCCATGTGGTAGCCATGGCCGGACTCCGCGCCTTCCGCCATCCGGTCGCTCTCGCCGTGGCCGCGCGCATCGAACGTGACGCAGCGGCAACCCGCCTGCGCCAGCGCCGCCGCCGCACCGTTCCAGGCGCCGCGGGTCTGGCCGAACCCGTGCGCGAACAGCAGGCTCGGTCGACCCGCCGGGCAGCGCGTCTCCACCGCCAGAGTCAGGTCGGCAGCGCGAAAGCGGCTGAGCAGCGGGGACGCGGGGGCGTGGATCACCATACGGAAGAGTATGGATTGCCCCGGCGAGCGGCGTCAACCCTGCACCTGGCGCCCCCGGCGACGGCCGTGGCGCCAGGCCGGATCGACGTGGCGCATTACAAATGCGTGGGCTGCCGTTACCATACGCACATGAATGTCAGTAGCAAGCCAGAACGCACCCGGCTGTCGGCCGAGGATTGGGAACTTGCCGCCCTGCAGCTGATTGCCGAACACGGCGTCGGCGCACTGGCCGTGGAAGCGCTGGCGCGCCAGCTGGGCGTGACCAAGGGCAGTTTCTACTGGCATTTCCGCACCCGCGAGGCATTGCTGCATGCCACGCTGGAACGCTGGGAGCAATACGGCGAGCGCGAAGTGCTGGGCCAGATCGAGCAGATCGCCGACCCGCGCCAGCGCCTGCCCGAGCTGTTTCGCCGCGTCGCGCACGAACTGCAGCCGCACCGGGTATATGCGGCGCTGCTGAAGGCGCTGGATCACCCGCAGGTGGTGCCGGTGATGGCGCGCGTATCGCAGCGGCGCATGGAGTTCCTCACCACCGCCTACCGTGAGGCCGGCCTGGCCCCGGCGCAGGCGCTGAACCGCGCGCGGCTGACCTATGCCGCCTACGTCGGCTTCCTGCAGCTGAACTTCACCCTGGGCCTGCCGCGGCTCAATCATGAAGAGTTCGACGCCTACGTCGAACACATGATCACCACCCTCATCCCGGCCTGACCCTAGCCTGCCGAAAGCCCCGGACGGCGCCATGCGGCGCCGTTTTCTGCTGCATCGAACCTTGCAATACCAGTGCACGCAAACTAGCGTTTCCGGTCACTTTTTCCGAAAACCTCAAGGGGACACGATGGCCAGCAAGCTGGAAGCGCTCGAACAGTGGGTCAACCAGGCGGCGGCGCTGACCCGCCCCGCACGGATCCACTGGTGCGACGGCTCGGACGCCGAATACCAGGCCCTGGTGCAGCAGATGCTGGCCGACGGCACGCTGATCGAACTGAACCAGCAAACCCATCCGGGCTGCTACCTGCACCGCTCCCATCCCACCGACGTGGCCCGCGTCGAGCACCTCACCCTGGTCTGCCACCCGAACCGGGAAGACGCCGGCCCGAACAACCACTGGATGGACCCGGCCGAGGCGCACGCCAAGATCGACGCGCTGTTCGACGGCTGCATGGAAGGCCGCACCATGTACGTGATCCCGTACTGCATGGGCCCGATCGACTCGCCGCTGGCACGCTGCGGGGTGGAGATCACCGACAGCCCGTACGTGGTCGCCAACATGCGGATCATGACCCGCATGGGCGCCGCCGCGCAGGCGCGCATCGAGCGCGAAGGCACGTTCGTCAAGGGCCTGCACTCCATCGGCGAGCTCGACCCCGAGCGCCGCTGGATCATGCACTTCCCGGCCGAGCTCAGCATCAAGTCCTACGGCTCCGGCTACGGCGGCAACGCGCTCTTGGGCAAGAAGTGCCACGCGCTGCGCATCGCCAGCAACCAGGCGCGCACCGAAGGCTGGCTGGCCGAACACATGCTGATCGTCGGCATCGAGAACCCGCGCGGCGAGACGCACTACGTCGCCGCCGCGTTCCCCTCCGCCTGCGGCAAGACCAACTTGTCGATGCTGATTCCGCCGGAAGGCTACCGGCGTGACGGCTGGAAGGTGTGGACGATCGGCGACGACATCTGCTGGATGCACCCCGGCGCGGACGGACGGCTGTACGCGATCAACCCGGAGGCCGGCTTCTTCGGCGTGGCGCCGGGCACCAGCGACGCCACCAACCACAATGCGATGCGCAGCATCTCGCACGACACCATTTTCACCAACGTCGCCGTCACCGCCGACAACCAGCCGTGGTGGGAAGGCCTGCCCGGCGCGCCCGTCACCGACTGGCAGGGGCGTCCGTACGACCCGGCCAACGGCCCCGCCGCGCACCCCAATTCCCGCTTCACGGTCAGCGCGAAGCAGTGCCCGACCTGGTCGGAGACGGCCGAAGCCGCGCAGGGCGTGCCGATCAGCGCGATCGTGTTCGGCGGCCGCCGGCCCTCGCTGCTGCCGCTGGTGATGGAAGCGCGCGACTGGAGCCACGGCATACTGATGGGCGCCGCGATGGGCTCGGAGACCACCGCCGCCGCCACCGGCGCAGTCGGTGTGCTGCGTCGCGACTCGATGGCGATGAAGCCGTTCTGCGGCTACCACTACGGCGACTACTTCGCGCACTGGCTGTCGTTCGACCGGCCCGGCGCGAAGCTGCCGAAGATCTTCCACGTCAACTGGTTCCGCAAGGGCGCCGACGGCAAGTTCCTGTGGCCGGGCTTCGGCGACAACCTGCGCGTGCTGGAGTGGATGATCGACCGCGCCGAAGGCCGCGCGAGCGGCGCGGAGACGCCGATCGGCATCCTGCCGGACGAAGGCGAACTCAAGCTCGACGGGCTCAGGCTCGAGCGTGCCCGGCTCGAGGAACTGCTCGAGGTGGACAACGCCAGCTGGCAGGCCGAGTTGTCGGCCATCGGCGACTACCTCGCCAGCTTTGCCCCGCGCCTGCCCGAACGCCTGCGCCGGGAACAGCAGCGCGTGGTGCAGGCACTGGAAGACGACGCCGGCCCGTCGCGACGCGAGGCCGCTGCTTCCTGAGGTGTCCAGGCGGCGGGCAGGTCGCCACGACCTGCCCGCGGCACTTGCAGGCCCAGCGTGGCGCGCGCCGTGCAAACCCTTTCGCGCAACGCCGCATCCAAGCTGGCAAGATGACCGCCGCCTGTCCTGCCCTTGGAAGCGCCATGTCGCCCGCCTCAACGCGAGCCAACGACAGCGATGACGTGCGCGCGGCGGCCGCCGGCGACCGCCACGCGTTCCAGCGGCTGTACCGGCTGCACGTAGGTCGCGTGCACGGCGCGGTGTATCGGCTCGCCGGCTACGACCATGCGCGCGCCGAAGACCTCACCCAGGATGCCTTTGTCCGCGCCTGGCAGAAATTGCCTGGCTTCCGCCACGAAAGCGCGTTCGGCACCTGGCTGTACCGGCTGGCGGTGAACGTGGCGCTGATGGACATCCGCGCCCGCGGCGCCGACCCGGTCAGCATGCTCGACGACGAGCACCTGCCGGACACCGGCGAGACCCCGTTCTGCGTCGCCGAGCGCGAAGAGCTGGAACGCGCGATCGGCAGCCTGCCGCCGCGTGCCCGCGCCGTGCTGGTGCTGCACGACATCGAGGGCTGGCGGCATGAAGAGATCGGCAGCGAACTGGGCATGGCGATCGGTACCTCGAAAGCACAGCTGCACCGCGCCCGCGGCCTGCTGCGCAAGCTATTGGGAGAATGCTCGTGAACGAATTCGAATGGCGCCGCCAGCTGCGCGAGTTGCGCCAGCCGCTGGTACCGCGGCGCGACCTGTGGTCCGCGATCGACGCCGTGCTGGAAGATGCCCAGCGCACGGCACCGGCGCCCCTGCCCTTGCGCGAGCCTCGACCGACGCCGCGCCGGCAGGGGCTGATCGCCGCCGGCCTCGCCGCCTCGCTGCTGCTGGCCGGCGGCATCGGCTGGCGCGTGCTGCGGGCGCCGGCGGCCGCACCGCTGGCCGGCAGCCTGAAGTCCTCCACCGACTGGAAGCCCTCCGACCCGCGCCTCACCGGCGCCGCGATCGAGCTGGACGCCGCACGGATGGAATTGCAACTGGCCCTCCGGCAGGCCCCGGATTCACCGGCACTGCAGCGCCTGCTCGGGCGCACCGAACAGCAACAGGTACAACTGCGCCAGCTGGCCCACCAGGCCGGCTGACACTCACAGGAACGACCATGAAAACCGCCCGCTACCTTCCCTTGCTGCTGTGCTTGTGCATCAGCCAGGCCCTCGCCGGCACGCCGATCCAGCTGCGCCACGACGCCACGTCGACCGCCCGCATCAGCATCGGCAACGTCGCCGGCACGGTGAACGTGACCGCCTGGGACCGCAACGAGGTGCAAGTCAGCGGCCGGCTCGGCGACGGCGCCAAGCCGCTGGCGGTCACCGGCACCGACGACAACCTGCAGATCAAGGTCGAACCGCAAGGTGGCCCCGGCTGGTTCAACTGGGGCGGCGACAGCAAGATGGCGCCCACCACGCTGGAGCTGCACGTGCCCAGGGCAGCCTCGCTCGACGTCGACGTGGTCAGCGCACCGCTGGTCATCGACGGCATGGACGGCGGCAGCATCCAGGTCAACACGGTCAGCGGCAAGGCGCGCATCAACGCACGCACGCCCTCGCTGAAGGTGGACAGCGTCAGCGGCGGCATCGAGCAGGCCGGGCAGGCCGGGCAGGCCGAGCTGAAGACCGTCAGCGGCGAGATCCTCGCGCCTGCGCTGGGCCACGAGGTCGAACTGCAGACCATCTCCGGCCGCATCCAGGCCAGCGGCGGGCCATGGCGGAAGCTCACCCTCAGCACGGTGTCCGGCGACGTGCAGCTCAGCGGCGCGCTGGCTCCCGCCGGCAGCATCGGCATCGACAGCATGAGCGGCGACGTGCAGCTGCAACTGCCGGCGGCCACCTCGGCCAGTCTGCACGCCAGCAGCTTCAGCGGTGACCTGCGCAGCGATTTCGGCACGCCGAAGGAACCCGAGCACGGCCCCGGCAGCTCGCTGGACGTCCGCCTCGGCGACGGTACCGGCAAGATCAACATCGAGACCTTCAGCGGCGACCTGCGCGTGCGCAAGCGGGACTGAACGCACGCGCCAACGAAAAACGCCGTCGCATGGCGACGGCGTTTTCTCATGGGACCAGCGGAAGAAAACCGCTCAGAGATCCTGGTGATACTGCACGTACGGCGTGCGCGACTGGTCCGGTTCCGGGCCCGCCGGCGTACTGGCCGGTGTGCCGGACGACCACAGGTTCTGCGCGCCGACACTCAGCGAACCGCGCCACGGCAGACGCCAGGTCACGCCCAAATCGATGCTGTTCCAGCGCCGGTCGGCGTTCAGGCCACCCGGAATGCCGGCCTGCGGCTGCATCGTGCGGCCAATCAGCACGCCGCTCAGCGGGCCATGATCGACGCCGAAACTCAGCGCCTTCTGATCCAGCGTATCGACGCCGAGCAGGTTGCCCGGCAGCAGATGGATCCGGCCCACGCTGGCGCCCAGGTCGATGCCGCTCTTGCTGCCCAGCGCCAGTCGGCCATGCGCATTGAGCTGGGCGCTGCTGTCGAAGCTGGACAGGCCGTCAACGCCCGGCGCAGCGCCCGGCAACACGCGCGGCAACACGTTCCTGTTCGGCGTGGTGCTGCTGCCGACACTGACACCCACGCTGTAACGGCCGGCGTCATAGGTGGCGCCCACCTCGCTGCCTAGCACGCGCAGGCCCGGGTTGGTCCAGGCCTGCTCGCTGACCTGCGCGTGCGCCTGCAGTCGCGGCCCCAGCCCGTATTCCACGCCGGTCGTCATCAGCGTGGAGGCATCCACCACCCGCAGCGCCAGCGGCGCATTCTTGCGCAGCGCCTCGGCGCCGGTGCTGCGATCCGCCTTGAGCGCCAGCAGGCGACCGTCGGCGCCGCGCCACAGCGGCACCACGACGCCGGGTTCAACCTCGGCCGTCTGGTCCGGCGGCTGCGCCAGCAGGCGCTCTGCCATGGCGCTGTCGCCGCCCGCAGACTGCCCGGCCGCAGCAAGCGGCAGCAACAGGGTCAACAGCAGGACGGACAGGCGGCGCATGACGATGGACCGATGACTCGCTCGATAGAGGATACTTGGCTCGAAGTATACCCCGCTTTACGTTTTACTAACACCCCGAAAATCCGTCCCAACGCACAAAACGGCTGCAGCCGATGGCCCTTCGACCTCCCGGCCAGCCGCGGGTTCCCGCCCCGGGGAAAGTGGCGGGGGTGCAGACTTACACGATATAAAGACATGCCACGCCGATCCCGCCAGGTCGCACCGGAACCAGTCGCAGCCCCATGAGTGCCTCACCGACGATCCGTTCATCCCAACCACCGCCGGTGGCACGGGATCTTGCGGCCCTGCACGCAGCGGTCGAACGGCTGTTCGAGGCACCCGACGCCGCCGGCGTGATGGACGTGTGCGAACTCATGCTGGACAACTTCGGCATCCATGGCCGGCTGCGCTGGCGGCGCATGGACGAGCAACCCGGCCATCTGGCCGGGCAGATGGATCTGGCCGAGGACCCGCAAGGCCCGCGCACCCTGGTGCTCGAATGGGCCGACCTGCCGCTGCCCGAAGCCCTGCGCGACCGGCTGGACTGGCTGGGCCGGCTGGCCGACATCCGGCTGCACCAACTGGCCGAGACCAGCCACCTGTACGAGGCGATCTCGCGGCTGGCGCTGGCCGAGAGACTGCAGCGCGCGCTCTACGCGATCGCCGAGCAGGCCGGCGCCGACCACGACATGCCCGAGATGATGCGCTCGCTGCACGCCATCGTCAGCAGCCTGATGTACGCGGAAAATTTCTACATCGTGCTGTACGACGCGGCCACCGACACCGTCCGTTTTCCCTATTACGTCGACATCGCCGATACCGACCCGCCGCCGCCGGACCAGCACCTGCCGCTGCACGACATGCTGCACAGCCTGACCTGGAACCTGCTGCAGGAAGGCCGCCCGCTGATGGGTTCATTCGAGGAGCTGAAGCAGCAGTTTGGCGACCGCTTCGTGCCGATCGGCCCCAGCTGCGAACACTGGCTGGGTGCGCCGCTGCTGCGCGCCGGCCGCGTCGTCGGCGGCATCGTGATGCAGAGCTACCGTGCCGACACCCATTACTCGCGGCACGACCTGGAATTGCTGAACTACGTGGCGCAGCACGTGCAGACCGCGCTGGAGCGGCGCGAGGCGCACCTCGAGCTGGGCCGCCGGGTCACCGACCGCACCGCCGCGCTGCGCGAGGCCAACCGCGTGCTGCGCCAGCAGGTGCTGCAGCGCCAGCGCGGCGAACGCCTGCAGGCGGCGCTGTTCCGCATCGCCGAGCTGGCCAACACCTCGGACAGCCTGGACAAGTTCTACGCGGCCATGCATCAGGTGATCAGCGGCCTGCTGTACGCGCGCAACTTCTACATCGCGCTGATTGACGAGGAGAACGGCCACCTCACCTTCCCCTATTCGGTGGACGACATGGACAGCGTGCGGCCGCCGCGTGCGCACGGCCGGGGTGCCACCGAGTACGTGCTGCGCCACGCCAAGCCGCTGCTGGCCACGCCGGCGGAAATCGACCGGCTCAGCGCGCTCGGCGAAATCAGCCTCTTCGGCGCACGCTCGGTGTGCTGGCTCGGCGTGCCGCTGATCTGGGGCGGCAAGGCAATGGGCGTGCTGGCGCTGCAAAGCTACTCGCCCGAGCACACCTACAACGAGCGCGATCAGGAGCTGCTGACCTTCGTCAGCTACCACATCGCCAACGCGCTGCAGCGCAAACAGGCCGCGACGGCGCTGAAGCAGGCCTATGCCGGGCTGGAGCGCCGCGTCACCGAGCGCACCCGCGCGCTGGCGCTGGCCAACCGCGACCTGCGCGAGCAGATCGCGGAGCGCGAGCGCGTCGAGCGCCGGCTGAAGTACGAAACGCTGCACGACTCGCTGACCGGCCTGCCGAACCGCACCCTGCTGCTGCAGCGGCTGGAACAGGCGATGCAGCGCTACGCCGCCAACCCGGGCGAGCAGTTCGCCGTGCTGTTCATCGACCTGGACCGCTTCAAGGTGATCAACGACTCGGTCGGCCACCTGGTCGGCGACGACCTGCTGTTCCAGGTCGGCGGCCGCATCCGCGCCTGCCTGAAGACGCGCGACGTGGTCGCGCGCCTGGGTGGCGACGAGTTCGCGGTCCTGCTGGAAGGCATCGTCGAGACCGGCAAGGCCACCCTGATCGCCGAGCGCATCATCAGCGAGCTGCAGACGCCGTTCCGGCTCGGCACCAAGGAGATCTTCACCTCCGCTTCGATCGGCATCGCGCTGGCCCGCCCGCATTACCGCCAGCCGGAGGAACTGCTGCGCGACGCCGACGCGGCGATGTACAACGCGAAGGACGGCGGCCGCCATCGCGCGGCGATGTTCGACGACCGCCTGCGCCGCGAGGCGCTGTCGCTGCTGGACATGGAGAGCGACCTGCGCCACGCGCTGAGCCGCAACGAGTTCGAGCCGTTCTACCAGCCGATCGTCGAACTCGCGGACGGCCGCATCACCGGCTACGAGGCGCTGCTGCGCTGGCACCATCCCGAGCGCGGCCTGCTGCCGCCGCACGATTTCCTGCTGATCGCCGAAGAGTGCGGCTGCGCCGAGGCGATCGACTGGCAGATCTTCGAGCAGGTGTGCACCCAGGCGGTGCGGCTGATCGGCACCGACGGTTTCATCAGCATCAACGTGTCCGGCCGGCACTTCCGCTCGGCCGACCTCGACCTGCGGCTGCTGGCGCTGTTCGACCAGTACGCCGTGCCCACGCGCTGCATCCGCATCGAGGTCACCGAGCACGCGCTGCTGGAGAACCCGACCCAGGTCAAGCAGATGCTGCAGAACCTGCGCAGCCACGGCGTCGGCATCGCGCTGGACGACTTCGGCACCGGCTATTCCTCGCTCAGCTACCTGCACCAGTACCCGTTCGAGACGCTGAAGATCGACCGCTCCTTCATCACCGAGCTGCCACCGGACGACGCCGAGACGCAAGGCCTGGCCTTGGTGCGCGCGATCCAGGTGCTGGCCGATTCGCTGCGGATGAAGGTGATCGCCGAGGGCATCGAGGAAGAATCGCAGCGGCAGGCGCTGCTGCGCGTCGGCTGCCGCTACGGCCAGGGCTTCCTGTTCGCCGAGGCACAGCCGGCCAGCACCTGGCTCGGCGCGGACAAGCCGCTGCTGCTGGCCTGATCGCGGAACCGAGTGTCTACTGTGCCGTGCCCGGCGCGCCGGGTGCCGCAGCTTCGCTCAACAGGTGTTCGGCGTCGATCCGGTCGAAGTGATAGCGCTGCGCACAGAACTCGCAGACCACCTCGATCTCGTCACCGCGGGCGGCCAGTGCTGCCTCCACCTCGTCGCGGCCGAGCGAGCGCAGCATCGCCGTGACCCGCTCACGGCTGCAGCTGCAGCCGAACGCCAGCGGACGCGGCTCGAACAGGCGCACCGACTCCTCGTGGTAGAGGCGGTACAGCAGTTGCTCCGGCGCGCTGGCCAGCAGTTCCTGCGTGCCCAGGGTGGCGGTCAGGTGCACCACGCGATTCCACGCATCGTCGTCCTGCACCACGGCGTGGCCGCCCTCGCCCGGCATTTTCTGCAGCATCAGGCCGACCGCCTGCTCGCCGTCGGCGGCCAGCAGGATCCGCGCCGGCAACTGCTCGGACTTCGTGAAGTAGTCTTCCAGCGAAGCGGCCAGGTCGGCGTGGCGCAGGTCCACCAGGCCCTGGTAGCGCTGGCCGCGATCGACGTTGCCGATGGTGATGGCCATGATCGCGCCGGCCAGCGCATCCAGCGCCAGCGGCGCGGGCAGCGGTTCGTTCCAGCGCGCCAGCCCGCGCAGGCGGCCCTGGTCGCTGCACTCGGCGAACAGCAGGCGCAACGCGCCCGCGCTCTTCAGCTCGATCGACAGCGCGCCGTCGAGCTTGATCCCGCCGGTCAGCAGCGCACTGGCGGCCAGCGCCTCGCCCAGAAGGGCGTGCAGCGCCGGCGGGTAGTCGGCGCGACCGGCCACTTCGCGCCAGGCCGGCCCCAGCCGCAGCAGGGTACCGCGCACCCCGGCGCGTTCCAGCAGGAAGCGATGCAGCACGTCTTCGGCAGGCAGGTTTTCCACGGCAGCAGGTCTCCTGGAGGTCAAGCGCCACAGATGGGGGCGCCGCGGCGGCCGGACAACGTCCCTTGAACAGGCCCTTATACTGCCCGCGTCCTCCCACGCGTACCGCCATGCCTTTTCCATTCCGCCGCGCCCCGCTGCTACGTCTGCTGCGCACGCTGGCGATCCTGCTGCTGGCATGGCTGGCGCTGAGCTGGCTGGTGGTGCTGGTGCTGCGCTTCGTGCCGCCGTGGACGTCGGCGGTGATGCTGGAGCGCCAGCTCGGCGCATGGCTCCACGGCGAGAGGGATTTCCGCCTGCGCCAGCACTGGGTGCCGTGGACGCAGGTATCCAGCTGGGTGCCGCTGGCGATGGTGGCCGGCGAGGACCAGAAATTCCCCTACCACCACGGCTTCGACCTCGATTCGATCCAGGACGCGCTCGACGCCGCCGACGACGGCCGGCGCCTGCGCGGCGCCAGCACGATCAGCCAGCAGACCGCCAAGAACCTGTTCCTGTGGAACGGCCGCAGCTTCGTGCGCAAGGGGCTGGAGGCGTACTTCACCGTGCTGATCGAACTGACCTGGCCGAAGCAGCGCATCCTCGAGGTGTACATGAACATCGCCGAGCTGGGCAACGGCATCTACGGCGTGGGCGCGGCCAGCGAGGCGTACTTCCACGCCACGCCGGCGCAGCTCGGCCCGGCCCAGGCTGCCCGCCTCGCCGCGGTGCTGCCGAGCCCGCGGCGCCTGCATGCGGACCGCCCCAGCGCCTACGTGCAGCGCCGCGCGGCGTGGATCCAGCGGCAGATGTACCAGCTCGGCGGACCCGGCTACATCGAAGGCCGCACGCCGCCACGCGCCACGCACTGAGCGCGGCGCGACGGGTTCACAACTTCACTACACGCCGGCGTGGTGGCGGCGCTAGACTCGCCCCAGACGGCCCGCCCGGGCCGCTGGGAGACCCAAGCATGAGCCAGGTCAAACATCTGCTGCAGGGCAAGGGCAACGCGATCTACAGCATCGCGCCGGAGGCGCCGGTACTTGATGCGATCAAGCACATGGCCGAGCATCGGATCGGCGCGCTGCTGGTGATGCGCGGCGAGCAGCTGGTCGGCGTCATGTCCGAACGCGACTACGCGCGCAAGGTGATCCTGCAGGGCCGTTCCTCGTCGCAGACCGCCGTGTCCGACATCATGAGCGGCCCCCCTCTGACCGTGAGCCCGGACACCGACGTGTTCGACTGCATGCGCCTGTGCACCGACAGCCGCATCCGTCACCTGCCGGTGGTGCACGACGGCAAGGTAGTCGGCGTGATCTCGATCGGCGACCTGGTCAAGGCGGTGATCGACGCACAGGCCGAGCAGATCGAGCACCTGCAGCGTTACATCACGAGCTGAGACGCGGGCTTCGGGAAAGCATCGGCTCACGCCGATGCTTTCGCCGCCTTGTCCACGGGTGCCTGCTCGTCCGGCGCCAGGTCCGGCGACCAGCCGGCACGCCGGGACACCATTACGGCCAGCGCAGCGACGCCGGCACCGGCCAAGGCCAGGCCGGCCACGCCCCAGCCCAGCAGGCGCAGGCCGCTCACCGCGCTGGTCACCACCACGTCGCCGAAGCGCCACACCGCGGTTTCCACGAAGTTCTTGCCCTTGTAGCGCGTCTCGCGCGGCACCCGCGTATACAGCGCATCCACCGCGGGCTTGGTCATGCCGTAGGCGAAGCCGCGCGTGATCACCTGCATCACGGCCAGCAGCGGCACGCTGTAGCTGAAGAACGCAAAGCTCCCGCCACCGATCAACGCCACCCCGGCCAGCAAGGCCAGATTCACCAGCGACGGGACGACCAGTCCCCAGCCCGCGCCGCGACGCACCAGCAGCCACGGCGTCACGCTCAACTGCAACACTGCACCGAGCAGATTGGTGGCCAGGTCGAGATTGCTGTAGAACAACGTGCGCGCGACCGTGCTGGTGAAATGCGCCTTGGCATAGTCCGCCACCAGCGCATAGGCCAGCGTGCCGATGCCATCGCCGAACAACATCAGCAAAGCCATGTAGCGCAGGAAAGGACGCGACCAGAGCTGCCTGAGGCCGGCCCACAGCGAGCCGCCGATCGCCGCCTCGCCAGCGCTGCCCGGCTGCTGATCGTGTTGCGCGGAAAGCCGCAGCAAAAGCGTCAGCGAGAGAGTCAGCGCGCACGCAGAAACCACCAACAACGGCGCCACCCCGATCAGCTGCGTCAGCAGCTTGGTCACCAGCGGACCGAAGACCGCGCCGGCCATGCCGCCCAATGCGATCAGCGAAAACACCCGCCGTGCCTCCGCGCTGGAGAAAATGTCGGCCATGAAGCTCCAGAACAGCGACACCACGAACAGGTTGAACACGCTGGCCCAGACGAAGAACAGCACGCCCAGCTCGCGCGCGCCGATGCGCTCCTGCGCCATGAACGCGGGCACGAAGGCGAGCAGGCACAAAATGAAGAAGCTGTAGCTCCAGCCGAGCAATTGTCTGCGCGGGAAGCGCGCCACCAGCATGCCGAACAGCGGCGTCAGCAGCAGCATCACCACGAACACCGCGCCGTAGAACAGCGGCAGCGACTGCGAGCCGACCGCACCGCTCAGCTGGCCCATGACTGGCCGGATGATGTAGTACGAAGTCATCACGAAGAAGAACGCCAGCGCGGACAGCATCGGCGCGGCGGCTTGTTCCACTGGCAGCGGGCGGGGCAAACTCACGGGTACATCCGGCGTGGGGCGCGGCAAGCCTAGCACGCGGTCACGCTCATTCCGTCACGCACGGGGGACGCCTTGAACCACTACGACTACATCATCGTCGGCGCCGGCTCGGCCGGCTGCGTGCTGGCCCACCGGCTCAGCGCCGATCCGGCCACGCGCGTGCTGCTGCTGGAAGCCGGCCCCGCAGACTGGAACCCGCTGATCCACATGCCCGCCGGCATCGCGCGGCTGGCCAACAACCGCGCGCTCAACTGGAACTACCGCACCGAGCCGGAACCGGCGCTCGGCCAGCGCCGGCTGTGGTGGCCACGCGGCAAGACCCTCGGCGGTTCGAGTTCGATCAACGCGATGTGCTACATCCGCGGCGTGGCGGCCGACTACGACGGCTGGGCCGAAGCCAGCGGCGACCCGCGCTGGTCGTGGCGCGAGGTGCTGCCGTGGTTCCTGCGCAGCGAGGACAACAGCCGCGGCGCCGGCGCGCTGCACGGCGCCGGCGGCCCGCTCGGCGTCGCCGACCTGCGCCACCGCAACGTGCTGTCGGAAGCGCTGCTCGACGCGGCCGCGAGCGCCGGCTTCGCACGCAACGACGACTTCAACGGCGAGCGACAGGCCGGCTTCGGGCTGTACCAGGTGACCCAGCGCGACGGCGCACGCTGCTCGTCGGCCACGGCGTTCCTGAAGCCGGTGCGCCGGCGCGCGAACCTCGACGTGCGCACGCATGCGCTGGTCGAGCGCGTGCTGATCGAGCACGGCCGCGCGGTCGGCGTGCAGTTGCGCCGCGGCCGGCACGACGCCGAGCGGATCGCGGCGGGCGAGGTGATCCTCGCCGGCGGTGCGATCAATTCGCCGCAGCTGCTGATGCTGTCCGGACTCGGCCCGGCCGACCACCTGCGCGAGCACGGCATCGCGGTGCTCGCCGACCTGCCCGACGTCGGCGCCCACCTGCAGGACCACCTGGACATCTGCACGCTCGACGGCAACCCGAGCCGCGTCAGCTACGACCACCTCAACGAACTGGCCGCCGGCTGGCGCTGGCTGCGCCACCGCGACGGGCCGGGCAGCTCCAACGTGGCCGAGGCCGGCGGCTTCGTGCGCAGCCGCTACGCCGCCGATGCACGCTGCGACCTGCAGTTCCACTTCGTGCCCGCGCTGCTCGACGACCACGGCCGCCATCGCCTGCCTGGCTACGGCTACACCTTGCACGCCTGCCATCTGCACCCGCGCAGCCGCGGCCGGCTGCGCCTGCACTCGGCCGATCCGGCGCAGCCGATCGCGATCCACGCCAATTACCTGGGCGACCCGGAAGGCCACGACCTGAAGATGATGATCGAGGCGGCGCGACTGTCGCGCGAGATCCTCGACCAGGCCGCGTTCGCGCCCTACCGCGGCGCGCCGGTGTTCCCCGAACGGCGCATCGCCAGCGACGCCGAGTACGTCGACTTCATCCGGCGCAAGGCCGAAACCATCTACCACCCGGTCGGCACCTGCCGCATGGGCAAGGACGATCGCGCTGTGGTCGACAGCGAGCTGCGCGTGCGCGGCGTGGATGGGCTGCGCGTGGTGGACGCCTCGGTGATGCCCACCCTGCCGACCGGCAACACCAACGCACCCACCATCATGATCGCCGAGCGGGCGAGTGCGTTGATTGCGGGAGGGAACGGCGGGAGTCAAGTGGCGACTTGACCCCCTCCGTCCTCTCCCAGCGGCAGCGGGCAATGCAGGCTGGCGCAGATCACCCGCAACAATTCGGCCTCCTCCACGCTGACCTGGCCGTCGGCGTGGACCGCGCGCAGCAAGGCCTGGATCACCAGCTCCTTGGCCATCGGGCTCAGGCCGTCCAGATCGTCCAGCGCGCGCTCGAACGGTGCCTGCCAGGCCGCCGGCGGCGGCGTCCAGTCGATCGCCTCGCCGGGGAACGCCTGCTGCATCGCCAGCAGCCAGGCGCGCCTTGCGCTGGCCTCGTCCGAGCAGCCGGCCGCGGCGACGATGGCACAGACCAGGATCACGCTGTCGCGCGCCGCCGGAAGCTTCTTCACGCCGTCGACCGGTGCACGGCGCGGCGAACTTGCCTCGCTCAGGTGAATGCGCAGCAGCCGTGCCAGGCAGTACTCGTTGATGTCGACCCGGCCATCCACCTTGACCAGCTCGTCCAGCGCGCGCAACAAAGTCTGCTGGCGTCCGTCGGGCAATTGCTTGAGCGCGGGAAACGCCAGCGCGACCAGCGGCAGGCGCGCGATCGGCGCCAAGGCGGCCAGGGCGGAAGCCTGCGCCTGCACGGCGCGCTGCACGTCGTCGCCAAAGGCATCGGCGACGATCCGGCGCTGCGCCGGCTGCAGCTCCGCCTTCAAGGACAGCGCCAGCGCCAGCATCACCGTCAGCGCGGACTCGGGCTGCTGCACGGCTTCGCTCAGGCTCGCCGGCATCGCCTGCTGCACGGTCGCGGCACGCCGGAACGCCGGCGCGGCCGCGGCCACGCCGCCGGCCAGCACGCCCGTCAGGATCGGTGGCAACGGCAACCCCGGCACGCCTGAGGCGGCGGCCGGGCCGTTCGCCTGCGCAGGCGGCGCCGCTTCGCGCTGCATCCCCGCCGCCATGCGTGCCAGGTCAGCCTCCTTGAAGCCAGGCTGCAGCGTTCGAATGCGCTCGAGCAAGGGCGGATGGGTAGCGAACAGCGCATTGAAACTGCCTGCCTCGCCGAACAGCATGTGCGCCACTTCCTGCCTGTTCGCCACCTGCAAGGCGGAGCCTTCGGCGTTGATCGCGATCTTCTTCAACGCACCGGCGAGGCCATCGGTCTGGCGGGTGAACTGCACCGCCGAGGCGTCCGCCAGCGCTTCGCGCGAGCGCGCCACCGCGGCCTGGATCAGGCGTGCGAAGAAGTAGCCGATGTAGCCGACCACCATCAGCGCCGCACCGATCAGCAGCACCTGGCCGCCGCTGCCCCGGCGACTGCCGCGGCCGCCACCGAACTGGAGCACCTTGCGCCCCACGACCGCCAGCACCAGGATGCCGAACAGCAGGCCCATCAGGCGGATGTTGAGCCGCATGTCGCCGTTCAGCACATGGCTGAACTCGTGCGCGATCACGCCTTGCAGTTCGTCACGCGTGAGGTTGTCCAGGCAGCCCTGGGTCACGCACACCGCCGCGTCGGAGGCGGAGTAACCGGCGGCGAAGGCGTTGATGCCCGCCTCGTCGGCCATCAGGTAGATGTCCGGCACCGGCACACCGGAGGCGATCGCGACCTCCTCGATCACGTTGCGCAGCTGGCGCAGCTGCGGGTCGCGGGTATCCGCCGGCACCGCCACCGCGCCGACGCTTTCAGCGACGGCCTTGCCGCCGCCGGACAGGCTCATGATGCGGAACAGCGAGCCGAGTCCGATCCCGGCGATCACCGCGCCGCTGCTGGCGAGGAGCAGCGGCAGGTTCGACGCGGCCGGCTCGCCGGCGGCCGGATGGTGGCCGAAGGCAAGCCACGCCGCCGCGTCGATCGCCGCCACGATCGCCACCACCGCCAGTACGAACAGCGCCACCAGCCGCCGGCTGCTGCCGCGCACGCGCGCCTGTTGCGCAAAGAAATCCATGCAAACTCCCGGAGTGCGCCGCGGCATGCACCGCGACGCGGCGGCGATCAGCCGAAGGAGACCTTCGGCGCGTCGCGCACGGCCGGATTGTCGATCGCGAGCGGCTCGGCGGCGGCGAAGCCGAAGCCGTTCGCCACGAACGACGCGGGAAAGACCTCGCGCCGGTTGTTGTAGGTCAGCACTGCATCGTTATAGGCCTGCCGCGCGAACGCCACCCGATTCTCGGTGGAGGTCAGCTCTTCGGAGAGCTGCATCATGGTCTGGTTCGCCTTCAGGTCGGGGTACGCCTCCTGCAGCGCAAACAAATGGCCCAGCGTCTGGGTCAAGGCGTTTTCGCTGCTGGCCAGCTGCTGCATCGCGGCCGGGTCGCCCGGGTTGGCCTTCGCGCCGGCCAGTTCGTTGACCGCCGCGTTGCGTGCCTGCACCACGGCTTCGAGGGTCCCGCGCTCGTGCGCCAGGTAGCCCTTGGCCGTCTCGACCAGGTTCGGAATCAGGTCGTGGCGACGGGTGAGCTGCACGTCGATCTGCGCGAACGCGTTCTTGTAGCCGTTGCGCGAAGTGACCAGTCCGTTGTAGATCGCCACGAAGTACAAGACAATCAGAACGACGACTATCAGGAAGATGATCAGACCCATCGTCAAGCTCTCCACCCCAAGGCGCATCCCCACGCCGGAACCACGCCAGAATACCATGCAGTTTCAGAAGATCTTCCTGCTGATCGCCGGCACCCTGGGGCTGGCTTGCACGCCGCTCCGCGCCGCCGCATCACCCGCCTCCCCGGCACCCGCCATGCTGTCGATCAGTGTCGACACCGCGCCGCAGCAACTGCCGCCGGCACGCGTCAAGCAGACCCTCGCGGACTACCAGCGCTGGTTGAACCGTCTCGCCCAGCGCGACGCGGTGGCCGGCCTGGCCACCGCGGTGGTGATCGACGGCAAGGTGGTGTTCGAGGGCACCGTCGGCTATGCCGACACCGCCACCAAGCAGCCGATCAAGCCGGACACCGTGTTCCGCCTCGCCTCGCTGTCCAAGGCATTCGCCACCGCCATCGCCGGCCTGCTGGTCGACGACGGCAAGCTGGACTGGAACACCAAGCTGGTCGACGTGCTGCCGTACTTCAAGCTGAAGGACATGCAGGCCGCCGCGCAGGCCACCGTCGGCGACATCCTGGGGCAGCGGCTGGGCCTGCCGCGCAACACCTACGACAACATGCTCGAAGGCGACACTTCGTACGAAGAGCTGGTGCGCAAGCTGGACGAGGTCGACATGATCTGCGGCGTGGGCCAGTGCTACGGCTACCAGAACGTCGCCTTCAGCATGATCGGCGACGTGGTGCTCGCCCGCACCGGCGACTTCTTCTATCACCAGGTCGACAAGCGCATCTTCTATCCGCTGGGCATGACCACCGCCAGCTACGGCCGGGCCGCGCTGGAATCCAGCAAGAGCTGGGCGCGCCCGCACCGTGCCACCAGCCGGGGCTGGGTGCCGTTCGATCCGAGCGAGACCTACTACCGGGTCGCGCCGGCGGCCGGCGTCAACGCGAGCCTGCGCGACATGGAGAAGTGGCTGATCGCACAGATGGGCGGTCGCCAGGACGTGCTGCCCACCTCCTTGCTGGACACGTTGCACACGCCCGGCGTCGCCACCCCCAGCGAACTGTACGCCACCGCCTGGCGTCGCGGGCGGCTGAGCGGCGCGTACTACGGACTCGGCTGGCGGGTCTACGAATACGGCGGCGAAACGCTGATCTATCACGCCGGCGCCGTGGCGGGCTATCGCACCATGATCGGCTTCTTCCCGAAATACCGCGCCGGCGTGGTCACCCTGTGGAACTCCACCGGCCCCACACCCAGCGGATTGATGCCGATGGTGTTCGACGACCTGCTGGGCCTGCCGCACGTCGACTGGGCCAACCTCGAGAGCCCCGCCAAGCCGGTGGCGCAACCCCGGGCGAAGGCCAAGGCGAAACCACGCGTGCATCGCCGCACGCCGCGGCACCGCTGAGCCGCCGCCCAAAAGAAGGGCGGCGCATGCGAAACATGCGCCGCCCGGGTTGCCACGCTCACGCTCCGATCAGAGCTTGAACTCGATCCGCTGCTGCTTGACGCTGGAAACGGCCACGCCATCCTTCATCGCCGGGTTGAAGCGGTAACGCTCCACCGCATCGACCGCGGCGCGGTCGAAGACATGCCGCGGCTGCGATTCGACCACCTTCACGTCGCTGGTCCTGCCGTCCGGATCGACCGTGAACGACACCACCACCCAGCCTTCCTGGCGGGCGCGCATCGCGGCCGTGGGATAGCGGGCGGCCGCGCCCTTCACCAGCACCGCCGCCGTGGTCCCGCCTGCCGCCGTGCCGCCGCCGTCCGCCGCAGCGGAGGCGCCGCCATCCGCCGCCGACTGCTGACGCGGCTGCTGCGCGACGCGCGACTGCTCCGTCTTCTGCTGCGCGGCCAGCTGTGCCTTCTGCTGCTCGGCCAGCTGATCCGCCGCCAGCTTGTCCGCCGCGGCTTTCTGGGCGGCCAGCTGTGCGGCCTTTTCCTGATCGACGGCCTGCTGTTGCTGCTTGTCCAGCGTCTTGCGCTGGGCATCCAGTTTGGAGCGGAGGATGGTCAGCGTGAAGTTGGCCGGATCGGCCTTCGCCAGCAGCTCGATCTGGCGCTGTGCCTCGCCGAGGTCACGCGAGTTGATCGCCTGCTCGGCCGAACTGGCCGCGAACGGGAACGTCTCGCGCAACGCGTCGGAGGCCACCTTGTTGCCGGGCTCCTTTTCCAGCACGCGCAGATAGAACTCGAACGCGTTGTTGCCGGCCGGTGCCAGGTAGCGCTGCTCGTTCATCGCGGTGCGCGCCTCGGCGAGCAACTGGTTGAGATCCATCGCGGCCACATTGGCCGGCGGCGGCGGCGCCGCCCGCGTCGCGGTGGAAACCGGTGTGGACGGATGACCGCCCGAGTCGGCCATGATCAGGTCCTGGTGCGGCTTGATGATCAGGAACCACGCACCCACGGCGAGCAAGGCGAAGATGGCGATGATGGCAATGACCAGGGGCCGGACGGCCCCACGCGCATGCCGACGCGTATCAAGTATGTATCGGGTATCCATGGTCTCTCACTGAGTGTCGACAGATACCCGCGCTTTTTCCCCCTGTCGATCCAGGAGCGGCGAATCCCCCGGATTCACCGCGGCGCGGATGTGCAGAAGGTAACTCCAATGGCGAAGCACGGCAAATCATGCGCAAGGTCACGCTACCGGCCGGAAATCTGTTCCAGGCAGGCATCGTCGCGACCTTCGGAAAACGGCACGCTCGGGGTGGGCGGCGAAAGGCAACGCGGGCACGCCGCCGGTTGCGCGCACGGATATTCCACCCCCTGAAACGAAGCGTCCCGGCCAGGCCGGGACGAAGGCTTCTCGAAGTGCTCTCCCCGCGCTGGGCACCGCGGGGAGAGAAGTCGATGGCTTGTCTTATTGTGGGGTGTCGCGTGTCGCCTTACTTCTTCGCTTTGGCCTTCGCGGTCTTGGTGGCCTTCACCACCTTGGCCGGTGCAGCTTTCTTGGCGGCGGCCTTCTTCGGCGCAGCCTTCTTCGCGACCTTCTTCACGGCAGCTTTCTTGGCGGCCGCCGGCTTCTTGGCGGCAGCTTTCTTGGCGGCCGGCTTCCTGGCGGCAGCCTTCTTGGCGGCCGGCTTCTTGGCAACCGGCTTCTTGGCGGCGGCCTTCTTCACGGCGGGTTTCTTGGCGGCGGCCTTCTTGGCGGCCGGTTTCTTTGCAGCGGATTTCTTGGCAGTGGCCATGGTTCGTCTCAGCTCCTCATCAGTTGGCAGTGGTTGCCCAGTAAAAGCGTGCAGGAACGCTTCGACCAACACATCACTGTTGGTAGCGTGCCGAAGATTGTTCACTTGACGGTGGGTGCGCAAATCAGAAAGCCGCCGCAGCACATGCAGCGGAATCGAGACGGTGATCTTGCGTACTGCATTGGCCTTTTCACCGTGCTCGACATACGGCTTGATGAATTTCGTTGTCGCCATAAAACGCATTCCCCGTGATCTGTTGCGAAAGCTATCCCCGAAGATTTCGCCTGTCAATTGATTTCAGTCATCAATTCCACCCGCTTGCAGCCGCCCCAAACCGCCCCGAGGCCTGCCGCAACAAGGCTTTCGGGGCATTTGCACGATTCATCGAATAGACGTCTGGACGTCCATACGATATTTTCAAGAAAATCTTTGTACCCCTTGAAACCGTTGGTACACAACGATTTCAAGACATGCAGCCATGGCGTACCGGAAAATGAGCATCGCACGGCGCCATTCGCGCGAGGCGCGTTCCGAGCCGCCGGCAGGTGGCCTGCAGATGAACGGAACACGACTGAAACCACCCGGACCCGCGTTCCGACGCAGGCAAAAAAAATCCCTCGCCCACCCTGCCCTCGCCCCGGCGACGGCGCGAACGAAACGCGCGGCGGCGTCGGGCACTCGTCGCCGAGGCGCTCGCTCGACGTCATGCCGGACACGTCGCGTCGACGAAGGCGCGCCTGCGCGACGCCGGCTGCACGCACGCCGCGGACAGCAAGTCGCCGTCGCAAAAACGCCGCCGGCCGCACTGGGCGGCCGGCAAGGTCGAACCTGATCGCGTGCGAGGTCAGTGGTCTTCGTTCTCGACCAGTTCCTCGTAGTCGTTCGCGTCGAGCAGCTCGTCGAGCTCGCCGCGATCGCTGGGACGCACCAGGAAGATCCAGCCTTCGCCGAACGCGTCCTCGTTGATGGTCTCAGGCTTGTCGTTGAGCAGCTCGTTGACCGCGACGACCTCGCCGGACACCGGCGAGTAGATGTCCGAGGCAGCCTTCACCGACTCCACCACGGCCGCACCGGCACCCGCCTTCACCGCGGAGCCGACTTCGGGCAGCTCGACGTAGACCAGGTCGCCGAGCTGGTCTTGCGCGTGGTCGGAGATGCCCACCCGGACCAGGCCGTCGTCTTCGGCGCGGGCCCACTCGTGGGACTTGAGGAATTTCAGATCGCCGGGAATCTCGCTCATGATCGGGGTCCAGTCGTTGGGTTGGGTCGGGTTACAGGCGGTGATTCTAGCCACATCCGCCGTTGGAAAAACGTGTCATGCCGGGCGTCGCTCAGATCCCCTCGCAGGGCCTGCCGTCGCGCACGAACGGATATTTCACCAGGCGCACCGGCACTTCGCGGCCGCGGATATCCACGCGGATCGCGCCCGGCTCGCCCACGGGTATGCGTGCGAACGCCACCGCCTTGTCGAGCGTCGGCGCGAAGCTGCCGGAGAGGATCTCGCCCTCGCCGTTCGCGGTGAGCACCTTCTGGCCGTGGCGCAGCACGCCCTTCTCGTCCAGCACCAGACCGACCATCACGCGCGGCACGCCCGTCGCCTTCTGTGCCTCCAGCGCGGCACGGCCGATGAAGTCGCGGCCCTCGTCCAGCGCGACGGTCCAGCCCAGGTTCGCCTCCCACGGCGTGGCGCTCTCGTCCATGTCCTGGCCGTACAGGTTCATGCCCGCTTCCAGGCGCAACGTGTCGCGCGCGCCGAGGCCGGCCGGCGTCACGCCCGCGGCGACGAGCGCCGCCCACAGCGCGATGGCGTGCTCGGCCGGCACGATGATCTCGAAACCGTCCTCGCCGGTGTAGCCGGTGCGCGCCACGAACAACGGCATGCCGTGCGGCCCCTGCGCGGCGGCGGCACTGAACTTGCCGAGCTTCTCGATGCGCGGACGGTCCACCTCGTGCAGCAGGCCCAGCACCTTCGCGCGGGCGTTGGGGCCCTGCACCGCGATCATGGCGAACTCGGGGCGCTCCTTCACCTCCACCTCGAACGCCTTTGCCTGGCGCTCGATCCAGGCCAGGTCCTTGGCGCGGGTGGCGGCGTTGACGACCAGCCGGAAGAACTCCTCGCCGAGGTAGTACACGATCAGGTCGTCGATCACCCCGCCGCGCTCGTCCAGCATGCACGAGTACAGCGCCTTGCCGTGCAGCTTGAGCTTGTCGACGCTGTTGGCCAGCAGGTGGCGCAGGAAATCCCTGGTGCGCGCGCCGTGCAGGTCGATCACGGTCATGTGCGAGACGTCGAACATGCCGGCGTCGCGGCGCACCGCGTGATGCTCCTCGATCTGCGAGCCGTAGTTGATCGGCATGTCCCAGCCGCCGAAGTCGACCATGCGCGCGCCGAGCGCACGGTGGGTGGCGTTGAGTACGGTCTTCTCGGTCATCGCGGCGGCGCCTTGCGGAGGAAAGTCCCGCATTATCGCCGCCGGCAGCGGGCAATCCAAGCCGGGCGCGGCCGTTGGCCGCGGTGGCTCAACCGCCCGCGGCGCCATCCAGCGCGGCCAGCACCCGCGCCACCACCTGCTCGGCCAGCTGCTCGGGGCGCTGCCCGCCGCTCAGCAGGTGGATGTCCGGCGCTTCGGGCCGCTCGTACGGCGCGTCGATGCCGGTGAAATTGCGGATCGTGCCGGCGCGCGCCTTGCGGTACAGGCCCTTCGGGTCGCGCCGCTCGCACTCCTCCAGTGGCGCGTCCACGAACACCTCCATGAACTCCGCCGCGGCGAACAGTTCGCGCGCCGAGCGCCGCTCGCTGCGGTACGGCGAGATCGCGCTGACCAGCACGATCAGCCCGGCGTCCACCATCAGGTGCGCCACCTCGGCGATGCGGCGGATGTTCTCCACGCGATCCTGCGGGGTGAAGCCCAGGTCCTTGTTGATGCCGTGGCGCACGTTGTCGCCGTCGAGCAGGTAGGTGTGGCAGCCCAGCGCGTGCAGGCGGCGCTCGACCAGGTTCGCGATGGTGGACTTGCCGGCGCCGGACAGGCCGGTGAACCACAGGCACAGCGGCTGTTGCCCCTTGCTGGAGGCGCGCACGCCCTTGTCGATGTCGACGTGCTGCCAGTGCACGTTGGCCGAGCGGCCCAGCGCGAAATCCAGCATGCCGCAGGCCACCGTGGCGTTGCTCTGGCGGTCGATCAGGATGAAGCCGCCGAGCGTGCGGTTGTCCGCATACGCCTCGAACGCGACCTCGTCGTCCAGGCCCAGCGTGCAGTAGCCCACCTCGTTCAGCAGCAGCTGCCGCGCGGCGAGCTTGGCCTGGCTGTTGACGTCCACCTTGTGCTTGATCGACATCACCCGCGCGTTCACCGTGCGCGTGCCGAGCTTCAGCCAGTAGGTGCGGTTCGGCAGCAGCGCGTTGTCGCCCAGCCACAGCAGGTGGCAGGCGAACTGGTCGGCGACCGGTGCCGGGTGCAGCGCGTCGGCGATCACGTCGCCGCGGCTTACGTCGATCTCGCGGTCCAGGCACAGCGTCACCGCCTGGCCGTCGCCGGCGCTGTCCAGCTCGCCGTCGGCGGTGACGATGCGCGCGATGCGCGCACGCTGCACGCCGGGCTGCACGATCACCTCGTCGCCCTTCGCCACGCGGCCGCCGCAGATGGTGCCGGCGTAGCCGCGGAACGACTGGTCGGGCCGGTTCACCCATTGCACCGGCATGCGGAAATCGCCGGCGCTCAGTGGCGTGACGTCGGCCGATTCCAGCAGTTCGAGCAGGCTGGCGCCGGTGTACCAGGGCATCCGCGACGAACGCGAGCCCACGTTGTCGCCGTCCGGCGCGATCACCGGCAGGCACGCCACTTCGGCGATGCCCAGCGACTGCGCCAGCGCCCGGTAGGCGTCGGTGATGCCGCGGTAGACCGCCTCGTCGCAGCCGACCAGGTCCATCTTGTTCACCGCCAGCACCACCCGGCGGATGCCCAGCAGCGCACATATATAAGTGTGCCGGCGGGTCTGCGGCAGCAGGCCCTTGCGCGCGTCCACCAGCACCACCGCCAGCTCGGCGTTGGAGGCGCCGGTGGCCATGTTGCGGGTGTACTGCTCGTGGCCGGGGCAGTCGGCCACGATGAAGCTGCGTCGCGCGGTGTGGAAGTAGCGCCAGGCGACGTCGATGGTGATGCCCTGCTCGCGCTCGGCGTCCAGGCCGTCGGTGAGCAGGGCGAAGTCCAGCGCGTCGCCGGCGTCGGCATGCAGCCGGCGGCTGTCGCGCGCCAGCGCGGCGAGCTGGTCGTCCGGCACCATGCCGGCGTCGTACAGCAGGCGGCCGAGCAGGGTGCTCTTGCCGTCGTCCACGCTGCCGCAGGTGATGAAGCGCAGCAGGCCCTGGCCGGCGGCGGCAGCCGTGATGGCGGAAGCGGTCGGGGCGGCCATCAGAAGTAGCCCTCCAGCTTCTTGCGCTCCATCGAGGCGGTGGGGTCGTGGTCGATCACCCGGCCCTGCCGCTCGGAACTGCGCGAGTCGGCCATCTCGGCGATGATCTTGTCCAGCGTGTCGGCGGACGATGCCACCGCGCCGGTGAGCGGGTAGCAGCCCAGCGTGCGGAAGCGCACTTCACGCATTTCCACCGCCTCGCCCTCGCGCAGCGTGAAGCGCTCGTCGTCCACCATGATCAGCGCGCCGTCGCGCGCCACCACCGGGCGCGGCGCGGCGAAGTACAGCGGCACCACCGGGATGGCCTCGCGGCGGATGTACAGCCACACGTCCATCTCGGTCCAGTTGGACAGCGGGAACACGCGCACGCTCTCACCCTGGCGGATCTGCGTGTTGTAGGTGTGCCAGAACTCCGGGCGCTGGCGCTTCGGGTCCCAGCGGTGCTGCCCGTTGCGGAACGAGAACACGCGCTCCTTCGCGCGCGACTTCTCCTCGTCGCGCCGCGCACCGCCGATCGCCGCATCGAAGCCGTACTGGTCCAGCGCCTGCTTCAGTGCCTGGGTCTTCATCACGTCGGTATGCACGGTGGCGCCATGGGTCAGCGGCGAGATGCCCTGGCGCACGCCGTCCTGGTTGATGTGCACCAGCACCTGCACGTCGCCGCTCGCCGCCACCCGCTCGCGGAACGCGATCATCTCGCGGAACTTCCAGGTGGTATCCACGTGCAGCAGCGGCAACGGCGGCTTCGCCGGGTAGAACGCCTTGCGCAGCAGGTGCAGCAGCACCGAGGAATCCTTGCCGATCGAATACAGCATCACCGGATGGCGGAAGCTGGCCGCCACCTCGCGGAAGATGTGGATGCTCTCCGCTTCCAGATCGTCCAGGTGCGAGCGCGCCGGTACGTTGTCGATGTTCATGCGTGGAACCCAGGCTGGCCTTGCGCGGCGCGCCACCGCGCGCCGGTCATCCGGCCATGTTACGCGAACACCGGCGGGGTTCCGAAATAATCTCGATCGGCAGTCGCCTGCGCGTGCGGCATATGCGGGCGCCCTCGCGCCACGGTATGGATGCGCTCAGGCGATCGCCGGGTACGTCGGCTCGGCATCCAGCGTGGCCGCGCACACCGAGGCCAGCTCCAGCAGGCGCAGGTCCGAGCCGCGCGCGCCGACCAGTTGCAGGCCCACCGGCATGCCGTTCGGCAGCATGCCCATCGGCAGGCTCACCGCCGGGCAACCGGCCAGGCTGGCGAAGCTGGTCAGGTCGGCCTGCGAATCGGGCACCGGACCACCCAGCGGGAACGCACCCTGCGGCGTAGTCGGCAGCACCAGCACGTCGACCTGGGCGAACAGCCGGCGCATCTTCAGGGTGGCCGCGTCGAGCACGCGATCGGCCACCGCGTAATCGGCCGCACTCTTGCCGGCGGCGTAGCCGAGCAGACGGCGGAAACGTTCCGACACCGGGCGCCTGCTATCGGCCAGGTCCGCGGCGAAGGTGCCGAGCATCTCCGCCTCCATCAGGAGCAGGCCGGCGCGGCGGGTGCGCGCGAAATCCCAGTCGGCGAAGTCGACCGTGCGGCGGTCGCCCAGCGCATGCGGCAATTTCGCCATGGCCGCCTCGAACACCTCGATCACTTCCGGCTGCACGCCGACCGCGGCCAGGTCCGGCAGCAGCCCCGCGCGCAGGTTGCCCGGCTCCCAGTCCGGCAGCGCGAACGCGACCCGGCGCCGGCGCGAACGCGCATCGTCGGCGTCGTAGCCGGCCAGTACCTGCAGCAGCACGGTGAGGTCGTCGGCGCTGCGCGCCAGCAAACCGACCGCGTCGAGCCGGCGCGCCGCCGGCACCAGGCCGCGCGCGGAGATCTCGCCGTGGGTGGGCTTCAGCGCATACACGCCGCAATAGCTGGCCGGGATGCGGATCGAACCGAGGCTGTCCGAACCCACCGCCGCCACCGCCAGACCCGCGGCCACCGCGGCCGCCGCACCGCCGGAGGAACCGCCGGCGGTATAGCCGTGCCGGTGCGGGTTGTGGGTGGCGCCGAAGTGCGGGTTGTCGGTGACCGCGCCCAGCGCGCCCTCGTCCATGTTGGTCTTGCCCAGCAGCACCGCACCGGACGCGCGCAGCCGCGCCACCACGTGGGCATCCTCGCGTACCGGCTTGCCGCGACCGGGCAGGCCGACCCGGGTGGGCCAGCCGGCGATGTCGAAGTTGTCCTTCAGCGCGATCGGAATACCGTCGAGCCGGCCGATCACGCCGTCGCGGCGGCGCCGTTCGGCCAGTGCCGCCTGATCCTGCACCAGGCCCGAACGCTGGTCCACGTAAGCATGGAGTTGCGGATCGATACGCTCGATGGCCTGCTGGTAGACGTCGGCCAGCGCCTGCGGCTGCACGCGGCCCGCCGCCAGCCAGTGCAGCAACTGGCACAGCGAGGCGCGACGCAGGTCGAGATCGGCGATCGGCGGCATCGAATTCATGAACGCTCCCGTGGCTTGGCCCGATTATCGCCGCCTCCGGTGAAACGATTGCAAGCGGTAGCGCAGCACGCGTTGCCGCACGGCGCGCGAAAACGGACAATGGCGACCTGACCCATACCCGCGCGCACGGCAAGCGCCTGCGCCGCCACCCAGCTCCAGGGAGTCCGCCATGAGCGAACGCGAAACCATGGAATACGACGTCGTCGTGGTCGGTGCCGGCCCGGCCGGCCTGTCGTTCGCGATCCGCCTGAAGCAGCTGAAGCCGGACACGAGCGTGTGCGTGATCGAGAAGTCCTCGACCATCGGCGCGCAGATCCTGTCCGGCGCGGTGATCGAGCCGCAGCCGCTGGACGCGCTGCTGCCGGGCTGGCGCGCCAACCCGCCGCCGGTCTGCGTGCCGGCCGGCGAGGACGAGTTCTGGCTGCTCAGCAAAACCGGCGGGCACAAGATGATGGTGCCGCCGGGCATGAAGAACCACGGCAACTTCATCGTCTCGCTGGGCGCGATGTGCGCCTGGCTGGCGCCGCAGGCCGAGGCGCTGGGCGTCGACGTGTTCCCCGGCTTCGCCGCCGCCGACAACATCTACAACGAAGACGGTTCGGTCGCCGGCGTGCGCATCGGCGACATGGGTGTGGCGAAGGACGGTTCGCACAAGGCCGGCTACACCCAGGGCATCGACATCAAGGCCAAGGTCACCGTGCTTGCCGAAGGCGCGCGCGGCAGCCTCACCAAGCGGCTGATCAAGCGCTACGCGCTGGACAAGGACAGCGACCCGCAGGGCTACTCGATCGGCATCAAGGAGCTGTGGCAGCTGCCGCCCGGCCGCGTCACCCCGGGCAAGATCGTGCACAGCTTCGGCTGGCCCGCCGACACGCACACCTACGGCGGCAGCTTCATGTACCACCTGGAGCAGGACCGCATCGCGCTCGGCTACGTCAGCGGGCTCGACTACAGCGACCCCAAGTACCAGCCGTGGGAAGCGTTCCAGCAGTGGAAGAACCACCCGATGAACCTGCCGCTGCTGGAAGGCGGCAGCATCCTCTCCGCTGGCGCGCGCGCGATCGTCACCGGCGGCTGGCAGTCGCTGCCGAAATGCGAGATGCCCGGCGCGCTGCTGATCGGCGACACCGCCGGCCTGCTCAACGTGCCGAAGGTGAAAGGCACCCACCAGGCGATCAGGAGCGGCATGCTCGCCGCCGAGCACCTGGCCGCCAATGGCCTCGACGCCATCGGCTTCGATGCGAAGCTACGCGGCTCGGCAGCGATGGCCGAGCTGCGGAAGGTGCGCAACATCAAGCCCGCGTTCAAGAAGGGCCTGTGGTTCGGCATGCTCAACGCCGCCTGGGAAACCGCCACCGGCGGGCTGTCGCCGTGGACGCTGAAGAACAAGCCCGACTGGTCCAGCCTGCACAAGCTCGGCGAGTACGAAGAGCCCAAGCGCGACTACGTGCAGCGCACGCTGCCGCCGCGCGACCGCCTGGCCGGCGTCTACTTCGCCGCCACCGAGCACGACGAGGACCAGCCGGTGCACCTGCACGTGGCCGATACCGACATCTGCGCCACCAGGTGCGTCGAGGAATACGACAACCCCTGCACCCGCTTCTGCCCCGCCAACGTCTACGAGATGGTCGCCGACGAAAGCGCGCCGCACGGCAAGCGCCTGCAGATCAATTCCGCCAACTGCGTGCACTGCAAGACCTGCGACATCAAGGACCCGTACGAAATCATCACCTGGGTCACGCCGGAGGGTGGTTCGGGGCCGAATTACCAGAACCTGTAAGCAGTCGCAGTCTCGCGCTCAGCCGTATCCGGAAAGCTCGTCCGGGCACGCCCCACGCCGGCCCCGCAGGCCGTCGTGCAGGCCGCGCAGCATGCAACGCAGGTTGCGCCAGCGCGGGCCGACCAGCACGCCGAACAGGAACAACTTGGCCAACACCCTGGGCAGATCCTGCGCAACCCATGTCCGCGGCGTGTGCGGCAACCGGTAAAGCAACAGGCGATTGCGCATCATGTAGTACAACCGCAGCGAACCATGCACCACGATCCGCCCGCGGCCGAACGGCAGCGCACGGCGGCCGTCGCCAAGACGGTGATACATGGTCGCCGCACATACGCCATGCAGCGCATAGCCCTGCGCCCGCGCGCGAAAACCCCATTCCAGATCCACGTTGTCGATGAACAAGCCTGCGTCCATCGGGCCCACCCGATCCAACACGGCCAACGGAATCAACATCCCCGAGCTGATCAGGAAATCGCATGCGACGGATGGCGTATCGGCAGCACACCACTGCTTGCGGTTCAGCGGGAAACCGATGCGCACGAAGGGTGCGTCGCGGTGCTCGCGCGGGTCATGGAAGCGTGGCCCCACCGCGGCCACCTTGCCGGCTGCGGACAGCACCTGCAGCGCCCGCCACAGGGCAGCCACCATGTCGGCGCCCGGCTCGCTGTCCTGATCCAGCAGCAGCACATGGCGAAAGCCGCGTGCGCGCGCCCAGTCGATGCCGACGTTCTGCGCCGCGGCCAGCCCGATGTTGCGCGGCTGGCCCAGCAACGCCCCGCCATGGGCGGCCAGCAGTTCACCGATCGCCGCCTGCCAGTCGCCGCCGCTGGCGTTGTCGACCAGCGCCACGGCGCCGACCTGCGGCATCACCCTGCCGAGCAGGTCGGCGATCGCCGCCGGATCGGGCTGATAGCTCACGATCACCGCACAGATGCCGCTGACGGAAATCTCAGTCATGCCGCAGCAGATCCCGCAACATCGAGCGGCCGCCGGTGCCGTAGCGGCGATAGCAGCCGCTGCGCGCCTCCCGCATGATCGCCGGCAGGCGCCGCAGCCGTGGCAGGCGGCCGATCGCCACGCGCCGATCGAAATGGCTGGACTTGTGGTGCACCTGCGCGACACGTTCGGCGCTGCCACGGAATTCGCCCCGCGCCAGGAACGCCTCCAGTCGCCGCAGGCGCAGCGCCTCGTCGGACAGCAGGCGACCACGCGGAAGCAGCAGATCCCGCCACTTCATCGCCAGCGTGCGCCTGCGCATGCCGATCTGGTTGGCGCCATGCTGGCGGTAATCGATCAGCGGCTCGTCGATGAAGTCGACCCGACCGGTCGCCGCTGCCACCGCGGTCAACCATTCGTCGTGGATCCAGCCCGTTTCCACCGGCAGCGCCAACTCGACCAGGCTACGCCGCAACGCCGCGGTGGCGCCGGTCGCGAAACTGCGCCGCAGAACCACCTCGAACGCGTGGCCGTCGTGAATGGCCCGCTTCTCCTGCGGCGTCATCTGCAGCGCCTCGAACAGCGAACACTGCAGCGAGCCGCCCTGCGCATCCACCAGCCGCGCGTCACTGTGCAGCAGCAACAGCGAGGGATCCCGCTCGAACCTGTCGGCCATCCGCGCCAGCTTGTCGGCGCGCCATACATCGTCCTGGTCGCAGAGGAACAACACCTCGCCCTCGGCAGCCCGCAAACCCGCGGAGAAGTTGCCGACATAACCGAGAGTGTCCCGGTTACGCCGCAGCTCCACTGCGATGCCGGCCTTGCGCGCACGCTGCGCGAACACATGCAGCATATCCATGCTGGCATCGGTCGAACCGTCGTCGCCGATCACGATCTCGTCGGGCAGACGCGTCTGTGCCAGCAGGCTGTCCAGCTGCGGCTGCAGGTAAGCAGCTCCGTTGTAAGTGCAAAGCACGATGGAAAAGCGAGGCCGCGTCATGTTCACTCGTTGTCGCGGGCGACCCTGCTCAAGTCGGGTGACCACGGGGACGCCATCGATACCGCCACATGCCGGCCGACCCGGCATCGCGGCATCATACCGGAACGCACCGCCGCGCCCGCGGCTTCACCGCAGCCAGCGCGGCCAGCCCGCTCGACCTCGCCGCAGCGGCGCCGGCGACATCCACCGTACGCGCGACGCAGCGGCTGACCGCTGCACTGCGTCGCAACGCCGCAGAACCGTCCAATTCGTACGATTGTTCGATGCCGGTTAGAATGGCGATTTCGAGCCCCTGCCGGGGCGGCCAACAAGACAGGAATCACCGATGAAAATTCTGGTCGGCTACAAGCGCGTCGTGGACTACAACGTGCGCATCCAGGTCAAGCCCGACGGCAGCGGCGTGGTCACCGACGGCGTCAAGCTGTCCGCCAACCCGTTCGACGACATCGCACTGGAAGAGGCGCTGCGCCTGCGCGAGAAAGGCGTGGCCACGGAAGTGGTGGTGGTCGGCATCGGCCCGGCCGATCTCACCGCGCACCTGCGCAACGGCCTGGCGATGGGCGCGAACCGCGCCATCCACGTGGTCACCGGCGACGCCGTGCAGCCGCTGACCGCCGCGCGCGTGTTCCTCAAGCTGATCGAGAAGGAGCAGCCGGGGCTGGTGATCCTGGGCAAGCAGGCGATCGACGACGACGCCAACCAGACCGGCCAGATGCTCGCCGCGCTGTGGGATCGCCCGCAGGCCACGTTCGCCAGCAAGGTCGAGATTGCCGATGGCAAGGCCACGGTAACCCGCGAGATCGACGCCGGCCTGGAAGTGATCGAAGCGGAACTGCCGGCGGTGATCACCACCGACCTGCGCCTGAACGAGCCGCGCTTCATCAAGCTGCCGGACATCATGAAGGCGAAGTCCAAGCCGATCGACACGATCGAGCTCGGATCACTCGGTGTCGAGTCGCACGGCCACCTGAAGACCACGCACTACGCCGCGCCGGCCAAGCGCAGCAAGGGTGTCATGGTGAAGGACGCGGCCGAGCTGGTCGCCGCACTGAAGCAGAAAGGCCTGCTGTAACCCCATTCCCGTATGTAGGAGCCCGCTTGCGGGCGATGCTCTTTCTTTCGATATCCAGAGCAGAAGCATCGCCCACAAGCGGGCTCCTACAAAAGAGCTTCGGAGACACACATGAGCAAGATCCTCGTCATCGCCGAACACCTCGGCGGCAAACTCAACTCCTCCACCGCGCGCGCCGTAAGCGCCGCCGCTGCGGTGAAAGGCGAAGCGATCGACGTGCTGGTACTGGCCGACAGCGTCGACGCGATCGCCGCCGAGGCGGCGAAGATTGACGGCGTCAGCCGCGTACTCACCGTCGCCCGCGCCGAGAACGCACACCCGCTGGCCGCCGTGCTGGCGCCGCAGATCGCCAAGGCCGCCGCCGGCTACAGTCACGTGTTCGTACCCTCCACCACCTTCGGCAAGGATCTCGCGCCGCGCGTGGCCGCCCTGCTCGGCGTGGCCCAGGTCAGCGATGTGATGAGCGTGGAAGCCCCGCACACCTTCAAGCGGCCGATCTACGCGGGCAACGCGATCATCACGGTCGAAGCCGACCCGGCACACACCGTGGTCGCCACCATCCGCACCGCGTCGTGGTCCGCCGCTGCCAGCGCCAGCAACAGTGCGCCGGTCGAGGCCATCACCGTCGACACCGCGCTGCCCACCCACACCCGCTTCGTCGAACTGCAGCAGGGCAAGAGCGACCGCCCCGACCTGCAGAGCGCCCGCAAGGTCGTGTCCGGTGGCCGCGGCGTGGGCTCGAAGGAAAACTTCGACATCATCTACAAGTTCGCCGACAGGATCGGCGCCGCCGTGGGCGCATCGCGTGCCGCCGTCGATGCAGGCTACTGCCCCAACGAAATGCAGGTCGGCCAGACCGGCAAGATCATCGCCCCCGAGCTGTACATGGCCATCGGCATCTCCGGCGCCATCCAGCACCTCACCGGCATCAAGGACGCCGGCACCATCGTGGCGATCAACAAGGACGGCGAGGCGCCGATCTTCGAGGTGGCGGATTTCGGGCTGGTGGGGGATTTGTTCAAACTGATTCCAGAGCTGGAGCAGGCACTCTGAGCCCTGCCATCCGGAGGCACCCGCTCACGGTCGCACCGTGAGCAGAAACCGCGTCGTCGACCTTGACTGATGCGGCACCAAGCCGATCCATCTGCGCCCCACCCGCCGAAATTTCCGCGATGAGCGACGACTACGTCCTGATCCACTATCACATCTTCAAAAATGCGGGCAGCAGCGTAGACGCGAGCCTGCGGCACTCCTTCGGAGACCATTGGGGAACGTTCGAAGGGCCACACGCCCATGCCATTCAGTCCAGCGAGCAGTTGTCCGCGTTCATAGCAGCCAACAAGCACCTGGTTGCCATATCCAGCCACCTCGCACGCCCTCCACTGCCGCACTCCCATTGCCTGCCTGTGGTGTTTCTACGGCATCCGCTGCTGCGCGCCTGGTCCGTCTATCGATACACGCGCGCCAATGGTTCGCAGCCTTATTCCGCGGTGGCCCGCGAGCTGACATTCTCCGACTACATCAGGTGGGCTCTCAAGAAAGAACCCGGCAGCATCGTCATCCGCAACTACCAGGTGGTGCACCTGTCTGATGCGTCATGGCGCGGAGGCGACATCCTCAAGACCGAGGCCACCCTGGCCGATCTGGAGCAGGCCTGCCAACTGTTGTCGGACTGGGGTGTGGCGGGCATCGTGGAGGAGTTCGACCTGTCGGCCGCGGCGTTCCAAGCCAGGTACGGCCAGCATTTGCCAGGCCTCGAACTCCTTTCCAGGTGGGACAACGCCACTTCGCGTGAAGCCACGCCCTTGGCCGAACGCGTGGACCAACTAAGGCAAATGCTGGGTGAGGGCCTGCACAACGACTTCATGGAGGCCAATCGCCTCGACTCGACCCTGTACGCCCACGGACGAGCATTACTGCACGCGTGATGCAGGGCACATGAGCTTGTCTATGGCCCGATGGAAAAGGCGCACCGCAGATCGTCAAAGCCGCCGCTGGCTACAGCCACGTGTTCGCGCCCTCCACCACCTTCGGCAAGGGCACCTCGCACGTGGCCGCCCTGCTCGGCGTGGCCAGGTCAGCGACGTGATGAGCATGAAAAATGCACACAGCTTCAAGCGCCTGATCTACGCCGGCGCCGCGATTATCACGGTCCAAGCCGACCCCACACCGTGGTCGCCACCATCCGCTCGGCCTCCTGGCTAGCCGGCGCCAGCGGCGCCAACAGTGCGCCGGTCGAGGCGCCTCACGCGCCGCCGTGGACGCCGGCTACGTGCCCAGCGACTTGCAGGTTGGCCAGACCGGTAAGATCATCGCCCCGAGCTGTACATGGCCATCGGCGTCTCCGGCGCCATCCAGCACCTCACCGGCATCAAGGACGCCGGCACCATCGTGGCGATCAAAAAGGACGGTGAGGCACCGATCTTCGAGGTGGCGGATCTCAGGTTGGTGAGGGATCTGTTCAAGATTATTCCGGAGCTCGAAACGGCGCTGGGTTGATTCCCATATTCCCGCGTTCCGCAAATTATTGCGGAACGCCCTTGGCGCCTGTCATCATTCGGCAAAGAAAACGCTTTGCCAAGGCCGTGATGGCGGGTTCTGTCGACTTACCCGAGACAGCCGCGTTACACCCTCCCGCAAAATTTTGTTGAAGGTGCGTAATCCATGCGGCAGAGATTCGGGCAAATCCGGCCCATTTTCGTCATCGGCTCGTACCGCGCCGCCACCAGCGCGCTGACATGGGCCCTGGGCCAGCACTCGAACCTCTTCCCGCTGGAGGAAACCCATTTCCTCTACAAGCTGGCCGTCGACCTCGAGAATCTTTACGAACTGGGCACCGCCCAGGGCGAGCACTCGTTCCTCGGCCTGGCCCGCTATGGCGCCCCGGAGTTTCAGCGCTACTTCAGCGAAGCGTGCGACCGGATGGTGCTGGATGCGCGCCGACATATCGCGCGCCACTGCATGGAGATCAGCCTGCGCGACCGCTCCCGCGAGAGCCCCAACGTCAGGCTTCATCGCGGCTGGTGGCAACCGAAGCGGCGCTGGGTGGACGGTACACCGGAAAACTCGCACTTCGTGCTGCCGCTGCTCCGGCTGTTCCCCTAGGCGCGATTCATCCATACCCTGCGCAATCCGCGCCGCGTGGCCACCTCCCTCATGCACTTCTCGACCATGGGAGCGCAGGACTACGACGAGAAGAGCGCCTACCTGATCTGGAAGCGCCTGGTGCACGACGCCGCCCTGAGCGAACAGGCGCTGGGACCCGGACGCGTCATGCGCCTCATGCACGATGAGCTGTTGGAATCACCGCGCGACGCATTGGCCAAGTGCCTGGCATTCATCGGCGAGAAGTACCACGCCGACTGCCTGATGCCGTTGCGCGAGAAGATGAACAGCTCCCGCTACGACGATCCCGGCGACTGCAGCGTCGAAGCCCATATCCAGTCCGAAACGCCGTGGATCAGGGAAGCCTTCGAACTGTATGCGCGCCTGCTGGCCGGCAAGGACGTGCTCGACGGCGGCGCTTCCGCCGCCCACGAACAGCTGGCGTACAACCTGCGCGAGTACCGGACCAGCCTGCTGCCCGCGACCAACGAGCAGCTTTCGATGGCCAACCTCGACTACGAAAGGCAGGTCGCGGATCTGCAGCACGAATGTGTCACCCTGCAGCGCCGCTTGAAGCGCATCGAGCAGCCGCTGGAAGTGCTGGACTGGGGGCCGACCGACATCCAGGCCGGCGCCCCGTTCAACCGGCAGCCTGACGGCAGCTCGGCCATCTGGGTCAGCACACGGCACGCTGCGCCCGATACGCAAGTCGTGCTGGCCGGAGTGCCACTCGCCAGCAAGGTGCACAGCGAAGGCAATCTCGTCACGGCCATCGTGCCCACCGGCCTCACTGCCCGGCCGAGCCGCCTAGAGATGTACCTTCGCAGCACGGAAGCCGACAAGACCACTCCGGCCATCACGCTCCGGGTCAGGGAGACCACGAGCGAACCCGACGAAGCGTCGCTTGCCGGGACATGAGGGCAATCACTTGGTGGCGACGACCACCAACTGTTCACCGCCTATGTGGCCGTACTCACGGGACCAGTAGGCGTCGATTCTCGCCTCCCTGAAACCGGCGGCCTGCATATCCTCCAACAGTTCCCAGCCGAAGTGGTAGTAACACAGGATGCCACCTTGGGGGTCGACCGGGTCGCCGTGATATTCCGGCGCAAGCAGATGCTCCACGCTGCCGTCCGCCGAAATGCGGGCACGCACGACGTTCTTCTCGGAAAGCAACCCGAACGGGGCGGACAGGATCAGACTTCCACTGTCCTTCAGCACCCGCCCGAACTCGGCTAGAGCCGCCCGATAATCCGGCACGTGCTCCAGCACATCGAAACTGAGGACGCAGTCGAACGAACGATCCCCGTAGCTGAGCGCAGTCACATCCTCATGGCGGATGCCGCGTGCATCGACGTTGCCGGATGTGAAACCATCGCCCAAGTATTCACTCTTCTCAAGCCTCTCATACCTGCGCGTCAGGCAGGCAGCCAGTGGTGTGACCTGCTCCGTCAGATAGATTGAGGCTCCCCTTGGAGCCATTCGTTCAATCACTTGGACGCACAAGCGCAGGCGATTGTTGAGGCCACAGCGTGGGCAGACAAGTCGCTCGCGCCAGTTTACGTGGACACCGTCGGAGTACCTGCGGTCGTAAAGAAACGCCTGCTTTCTGGAGCAGACCCAACACTGACCAGCGAACACGCTCTCCTCAAGCACCCCCAGAGATTCTTCCAACTGCTGCTCGAACTGCCGTCGCTCGCGCAACTCCTCGGCGTGCGCCTCGAGCTGAAGCCTGCATTCGTCAAGAGAAGCAAATGACAAATTCCAAAGCCCCTGCCCTGCGCGGCTGGCTCTCGACTTCACACCAGCCCAAGAGAGCAGCCCCACGACGGAATTACCAAACCTGATCATCATTCCATAGCTCCCAGTATCCGGCGAGATGGCTCCCGGCAACCCGGGGCCGATCTTCCGGAATCAAATCCCTATTTTTCCCCATGCAGCGTCTACTCGATGAATGCCATAAAGCGCATGATCTAAAAACCATTCATGCTTGCGATGGCATGTCGCCACCCGGCATGCATCTTGATGAGCATACCCGCGATCACCGAGCCTGATGGAGCATAAGGCGTGCAGGGTATGGCGACAACTGCTACCTTAGACGACCTAATTTCCTTTGCGAACTCGGGAGAAGCCCATGCTCAAGCGCACCGTCCTCATCGTGGCAACCCTGCTGGCCTTGGCCGGCTGCCAGAAAGAATCGACCTCGGTGCCACCGGCTTCTCCGCAATCCAACAAGACAGCATCCGGCCAGATTGCCACTGCTATCTCGAATCCGGCGATCACGGTGGCGCCGGACACCTTGCAGAACTGCGATGGCGCCGTCGCCACCGTCCACTGGGACGCGAGCAAGGCAGGGAGCAACACGGACAGCACCGAGATCTGGGTCGGCTCGTCGAACGCTGACGCCAAGCTCTTTTCGGCTGGAGGCAACAGCGGCGAGGCCAAGACGGACGCATGGACTCGCCCCGGCACCCACTTCATTCTCAAGAACAAGCCAGATGGAAAAGAGCTGGGTCAAGCTGTTGTCGGTGGCCCGGTTTGCCATTGAATTATCAGCCGGACGGTGACGGGGCACTTCGCAAGGTGCCGACTTGCTCACATTGCAGAAATCGACGGGCGAGGCAGACTTTCCAAGTAGACGACCGAACTGCGGCATCGCACGGAATTTCGTTACTCGCCGCCCAAGACATCAACAGATCTCCTTGAAAATCTGATGACCAACATTCCCGTAAACGCCCTAGATCGCCATATTGCCCCTCTCCGTGAACAATTGACTCATGCAAGTAGCAACGTCATCTCTAGCGGCTACTTCGTTTTGGGCCCCAACGTAAGCGCGTTCGAAAAGGAATTCGCCACATATTGTGGCGTTTCTGATTGCGTGGGCGTAGCCAATGGCACCGAGGCGCTGGAGCTGGGGCTCCGCAGCATCGGCATCACCCAAGGCAAGCGCGTGGCCTTGGTCGCGAATGCTGCCATGTATGGCACCACGGCAGTGCTCGCGTGCGGTGCCGAACCCGTTTTCGTCGACATCGATCCCGCCGCCCATACGCTCGACCCCAGGTCCCTCGAGGCCGTGCTTGCCGCCGGTCGCCTCGACGCGGTAATCGTGACCCACCTCTATGGAAGGCTGGCCGACATGGAAGCCATCATGGCGTTGGCCGACAAGCACGGTTTCGCGGTGTTCGAGGATTGTGCGCAAGCCCACGGTGCGCGCGATGTATCCGGCCGGCGGGTTGGCAGCTTCGGCAAAGCTGCCAGCTTCAGTTTCTATCCGACGAAGAACCTTGGCGCCATCGGCGACGGGGGGGCCATCGTCACCAACGACCCGCAGATCGCCGACACGCTGCGCAAGCTGCGCCAGTACGGCTGGACTGCCAAGTACCGCAACGAGCTTCCCGGCGGCCGCAACAGCCGCCTGGACGAACTGCAAGCGGCCTTCCTTCGCACCATGCTGCCGCTGCTCGACGGCTGGAACGCACGCCGGCGAGAGATCGCCAATCGCTATTCCCGCGAGATCCGCAACGAGCGCATCCAGGTGCCTCCCACGAGCAGCGAAGAATATGTCGCCCATCTTTATGTAGTGCAGGCATCGGATCGGACGGGACTTCAGCAGCACCTGGCCACAGCAGGCGTTGGCAGCGACGTGCATTACCCGACTGGCGACCATCGCCAGCCGCTCTTCCGCGACCGTTTCGTCTCGACGACGCTGCCGTCTACCGAGGCCGCATGCCAGAGCGTCCTGACCTTGCCGTGTTTCCCCGAGTTGACCGATGACGAAGCCACGCGAGTGATTCGGGCATGCAACAACTTCTGAATCCGCACTATTCACTCGTCATTCCCGTGTATCGCAATGCGGGCGCGATAGACGCGTTGTTGGCCGCAGTAGGCAATCTTCAGAAACAGCTCGACGATCGTCTTGAAACAATCTTCGTGGTGGATGGCAGCCCGGATGATTGCCATTGGCAACTGCAGACCAAGCTGCCTTCCAGCGGCCTACGTGCCAAACTGATCCTGCTGTCGCGCAACTTCGGTGCATTTTCTGCCATCCGGGAGGGCCTGTTGCACGCGAGCGGGAGCTATGCCGCCGTGATGGCCGCCGATCTGCAGGAGCCGCCGGAACTGGTGCTTGAGTTCTTCCGGCGACTGGACGAAGGCGAGGGCGACGTCGCCTTCGGTGTACGCGAAGCCAGGCACGATCCATGGCTATCACGCCTGATGGCCAATACTTTCTGGTGGGTCTATCGCCGGTTTGTGCAACGGGATGTGCCCGTGGGCGGCGTGGACGTATTTGCCGTCAACCGCCAGTTTCTCGATCGCGTGGCGGCATTCAGCGAGGCGAATGGCAGCCTGCTTGGCCTGCTGTTCTGGATGGGTGGACGCAGGATCTTCGTGCCGTACACGCGCCGCGAGCGCGCTCACGGCAAAAGCGCGTGGACCTTCCACAAGAAGCTCACTTACCTGCTCGACAGCGTCTTCGCATTTACCGACGCGCCGATCCGGCTGCTACTCGCTAGTGGGATGGCTGGCCTTGGTCTTTCCATCGCTCTGGGCGTGGCCGTTCTCGCCGCACGCCTGCTGGGCTTGGTGCTGGTACCCGGCTACGCAGGCACCATGCTTGCCGTGCTGTTCTTCGGTGGACTGAACGCACTAGGGCTGGGCCTGGTTGGCAATTACGCCTGGCGCGCCTACGAAAATACCAAGCAACGGCCTCTCAGCATCCCCATGCTGATCGAAGAGTTCACTCCATTCCCCCATTCGGACCCATCTCGTGGAACAACCGAACCTTGATTCCTCGGCGCGCGGCTGGATCTCGCCGCTGGCCGTACTCGGCGCGAACGTCGAAATCGGCGCCGGAGCAATCATCAGTGGTAGCTGCACGATAGGCGACAACTGCATTGTCGGGGCGGGCGCGGTCCTGGATCCGGGTGCCGACGACGCGCACATCGTCGTTGAAGCAGGCGCCCGTGTAATGGCTTCCGCAACCATTGCGGGACCTGTACACGTCGCACGCGGCGCCTTGGTACAACCCGGTGCAGTGGTCATCCGGGACGTTCCACCCCATGCGATCGTTTCCGGGAACCCGGCGCAGATCACCGGCTATACGACGGCCGGAATCGACTCCGCTCACGTCCCCGGGATGCACCTGCCAGAGGCACCCGGCAAGGCAGCCACACGGGTTCGAGACGTCATCCTGCACCGCCTGCCCAAGGTATTAGATCTACGCGGAAACCTCACTGTGGGCGAATTCGGGCGCACGCTGCCCTTCGAGGCCAAGCGCTACTTCATGGTGTTCGGCGTGCCCAATGCGGAAGTACGCGGCGAGCATGCGCACCGCACCTGCCATCAATTCCTGATCTGCGCGCACGGCAGTTGCAGCGTCGTCGCCGACGATGGCCACGCCAGGGACGAATTCGAGCTGAACGATCCGTCGATAGGCCTGCACCTGCCCCCGCTGACTTGGGGTATCCAGTACAAGTACTCGCACGATGCCGTTCTTCTGGTGTTCGCATCGGAGTTCTACGATACCGCCGAATACATTCGCAGTTATGGCGAGTTCGTGGATCTGGTTTCTCACAGGACGGCCTCATGAGCACGAAAGCCATCACTCCCCTTCTACTAGGCCGCTCCTCGCATGAACTGAGAGACGGCATTGCGGATGCGGGCGTCGTGTCGCCGCATGCATTCATTCGGGGGCTCGATGCCGGCTACGATCGTAAGGTCATGCTTGATCAATGGCTGCGCCCTTTGGCGGAGTCCGACGATCTCCGCTTTCGTTTCGAACATGGCGATGGCACCGAACACTGGGTGTTGATGGAACGACTGGCATGGGACTCCGAGTTCTTCGGGCGCGGGATGGCGCGTCTCAATGCCGTTCTCCGACCGGGCATGTCCTCGCCTTTGCGCGCCGACGTCGCCCCCGGCATCAAGGCGGTCCACACGACTCTGGAGCAGGTACGCACTCGCGGCATCGACTACGTCTTTTGCCCCGTCAGCCCCAACGACCTGCCGACCATTCGTACACTGAGCGCCTGTGGTTTCGACTTGATCGAGACCCGCTGTCACTACCACCGGCCGCTCGTCGCCCCTCCGCCACAACGTTATTCCACCCGTTTGGCAACACCCGCCGACATCCCGTCACTGGCACGAGCCGCACGGATTACGGTGAACCCCTTCGACCGCTTCCATGCAGACCCGGCCGTGTCAGAGGAAAGTGCTGGCAAGCTCATGGAGCGTTGGGTAGAAGCTTCTATCACCGCGGGATTTGCAGATGCGACAATCGTTCCCGATGTTGAGGCTCCTGAGGCGTTTAGCACCGCTAAATATCATCGCGAACACTGGCAAGGTTGGGGCTGCAAGCTCTCGCAAACGGTGCTCAGCGCCGTGGCACCCCGCCACAAAGGCTGGCACGTGAAAATCATCTCGGAATTGGATGAGCATCTGCGTAGCATCGGAGCCGAACATTCTCTTCTGGTCACCCAGATCACCAACAACGCTGTCATCCATAACTTGGAGAAGCTGGGCTACAAGTTCGGCAAGGGTGAACATATATTCCGCAAGCTGCTTTGATGGAGCACCATCATGACTGCCAGCAACAAACTCGTCGCGGAGAGCTGGAGTCTCGGGCAAGGCGCATTGCGCGAGTTGCTTTCGACCATCCAGTCGAAGCGGCTTGGGGAGATCCTGACGGAAGGAGGCGACATCGAGCAGCTTCGGCAGGTCGAGCAGCTTGGCTTCTCGATGGAACCAGCACCGACTGAATACCGCGATGGAGTTCTACGATACAGTCATGCATGAGTCTCCGGAATCCGGCAACATACTGGAGCACGCTCTGCACCGCTGCCTGCTCTCCCATTCAAGGTTGTTGGTCCAGCGCCACGAGTTCTCGGTGAGCACCGAGGGCGTTCGTCACTACGACGAACAAAGCGGCGATTTCAACCCCATGCACTTCGATAATGAAGTGGCACGCAAGCATAGATCCACTTGCCACACTCCGCGCGGCATGCTGTCCAACGGATGGTTCACTCACCTTCTCAAAATCGGGTCCCCGGGCCAAGTAAGATCTACTTACGCAGCGCCTGTGTCTATCTCGTTCCGATCTACCCTGACGCGCCGTACACGGCAAGGGCTTTACACCACGTACAACCCGTCCGTGACACCTACCGTATTTGGCGCAGTCTTTCCCCGCCGATGGACATCGCGCCGCCACCCCCTGCGCCGATGCTCTGAATCAAGTGTCCCGGTAAACTCATGTCGCTAAGACGTATTCTGTCGCACAGGCATATTTCCGCCGAGGCACTGCGATTTCTCGTCGGAGGTAGCCTCAACACGCTGCTGTCGTACGTCATCTACTGGTTGCTGCTGCCCTGGCTCAGCTACCCCTTCGCCTACACCATCAGCTACGCGGCAACCATCCTGACCGGATTTGCCATGAACACATGGTTCGTTTTCCGTGCCCCTTGGTCATGGCGCAAGCTGGTCGCTTTTCCGCTGGTGCAGTTACTCAATTACCTGATGGGCTTGGGCACGGTAACTATCTGCGTCCACTACATCAGTATCGATGCTCGGATAGCCCCTGTGCTTGCCACAGTAATCGTCCTTCCCGCCAACTTCCTGCTGACGCGTAGCTTGATGCGATTTCGAGAGCAAGAGTGATCCGGTGGTAATGTGAAAACTAGGAAATCGTTCGATCACAAATGCTTGAATGACGAGGCACCCAAGCTTCAGAGGAAATCCCGCCCTTTCTCAACAGCCTGCTAGTCGCCAATAAGCCTTATGGAACTCAATTCGACGGACCCAGTGGCGCCATCATGCAGGTTGGCGTAGACGGTTCCTTCGCACGCACCGGTTGGTGCTGCTATCACCGTGGCGTAATTCTCGGTTGCTTTGCCAACACTGACGACCTTGATGAAGGCCCCAAGAAACCGCCCCTTTTTGTCGGCCCAATTGACTTGAATTCGCATTGGTACCACGTCATCCGTCAGCGCCCTAGCCCTATAGACGATCAGCATGTGTTCCAAATCAGCGGTGGGTGCCGTCCAAATCCCAACGACTCCAGGACGAAGTTCAACTGAGCCCCCCGATTCGACTACGCCCCCGCTCCAGTGCCACGCCCTCCACGCATCTTGGCCGCCAATTACACGCCCCAAATCAGTCCCGATCTCATCCGGGTTCAACAAGAGGCTCAATCGACGATGCCCGACATATGAGAACAAAGGCTTCAAGCTGGAATCCATGCCGGTATAGTAAATACCAAAATCGTAATCACGACGAGTTGAAATGCCTGGATCCACAACGGTTTGCGATGAAAGATTCAGCCTGCTGAATATTTTTCCTGAAGTAATATCATTCCCAAAAGCATTATCGCCACCCAACACCCAGCTTTCGCCATTATCAGGCGCATTCAGGACAATCCCCTTAACCCCTTCCGGGCGAATACGATTCAATGGAGCTGCAATAGCATCGGCAGATCGCGATGCAACTACGTTGAATACCTTAAGATGTGAGCCTGTCACAATGTAAGTCAAATTCATGACAATCAAAACTGTTAGGTACGCGAGTCGAGCGCGACCAAAGTGTAGCGCCATGAGCGTCATTAGTGCCAGAACCGGGGTCATCCAGCGCCCCTCTTGACGCGAGGCATCAGGAAGGCTCGCGATACAGATCAACGCACCTGCCAAAAAGACGATCTCAATGACCTTGCGCCATTCAATCTGCTTTCGCCATAAAGTGAAAATGCAGATATAGGCTAGCCCAAATAGAAAGGCCAGCCCAGTAAGTATTGCAACATTCAGCGTGCCAACGTACTGCAAACCTCCCACCAGCCATTGATGACCCGCATTCAAACCAAACAAGACGTTACCGCAATACGTCAGCATGCGCTCCAAGATACCCAACGAGATCGAGACCTGCATGCCCGCAGTTCCCGTTGCTATTGGTAGAGATCCGAAGGCGCGTGTTGCAACGATAAACAGTAGTACGGGCAAACCAGCCATCGCTATACCGGCTGCAAAGCCCACAAAATCCAAAACACGCCGCCTAAAATCAAACGATTTAACTATGACAACGGCACCCAACGCAGCAGCACCAGCCATATATCGCTCATGGACAAACACGGCCATAACACACGCAATGATCCCCACGATGTAGCGATATTTCTGCGCAACCCCGACGAATATTTGCGGCAATAGAATCAAAATAACCGCAATCAAATAAAATAATGCACTTAATGTTTCTATCAATCCCGCGAGATAATCATAATACGAAAGCATGATGAAGCGTGAACTAGGAATGATGACCCCAGCTAACAGAGAGATTAACCTACTTTCCCCAAATCTAATTCTTGCAATGTAATAAATTAATGAAGCTAGAAAACCAGTGGCGCCGACAGTAAACAGCATGAATACATACCGCGGAGCTCCATAATACGCTCCAACTGCCCATATCCCATTAAAAATTAGACGCGGTTTATATTTATTTAGACCATCAAATATAGACCAAATTGATGCGCCATGCTGCTGCGCAAAAAAAAACGGCAGGAGTTCATCTCCAAAATAGTACGGATGGTACGCAAAAATGCCGATGACGAGTGTCAGCAGGCACAATAATGTACAGTCTGCTGTTATTATTTTTCGATCAGTACCGATTTTCATGCACCTATCTCGTCGAACATGATTTGAAAAATGCTCCCTGTGGCACAGATCAAATGATCTCTGCTAAGGCCAGCCGCCATACCTGACTGCAGGTCGGATAGCTTGTCTCCAACTATCACGCAGTCCGCCACTTCAAGTTTTAAATCTGTGATAGCAGCGAAGATCATCCCGGGCGCCGGCTTCCTGCACTTGCATTCGGGCGTAAAATCCGGGTGATGCGAGCAGTAATACGTAGCAGCAAGCGGCGTACCTCTCAACGCAAACTGCTCGTGCACCCATCGCGTATAATCGAGGAACTCCGCCACGCTGTAATAACCACGCGCGATTCCTGCCTGATTGGTAACCACCACCAAGAGATAACCAGCCCGCTGCGCCTTCGCGCACAGCTCGAAGATGCCCGGCATCCATTCGGTGTCTTCGGGCTTGTGTACGTAGCCGTGATCAACGTTGATCACGCCGTCCCGGTCAAGGAACAGTGCCTTGCGAGGTGCCGGCAAGACCGCCAACAGCTCGTCTGCGTGGGGATCAAGGTACGGCGTGGCGATTTCGACCGGCATCACGTGTTACCGAACAGGCTTTGCGCCCGCTGGTAGTCTTCCGGCAAGCCGATGTCGATGAATCCGCTGGTGGCATCGAATCCACAGGCCCGACCCGCCACCGTCAACGGCGCAAGCACCCTGGCCTCGAAGGAGAACGCCGGTTCCGCCGGCAGCTCGCGGATAGCCGCGGGCGTCAGGTAGTAACTGCCGGCGTTGATGTAGCCTGGGCCGCTCTCGCCCTTTTCCCTGAAACCGTCGATGCGCCCACCCGTGCAGACCACGGCGCCGTAGCGAGCCACGTCGTCCACATGGGCCAGCGCCATGCCAAGGTCGGCCCCGGCCTGCCGGGTAGCCTGCTCGAGCGCATGCATGTCGTAGCGCAGGAAGGTATCGCCATTGAGCACGTGCGTCGCTTCACCTCGCAGCATGCCGCAGGCCTGGCGCACGGCACCGCCGGTGCCAAGGGGGGCGGTCTCGAGGGAGTAATCCACCTGCATGCCGCGCCACTCCCGCCCGATGGCGTCGACGACGCGCTCGGCCAGGTAGCCGGCGGCCAGCACGACATGGTGCATGCCTGCTTCGGCGAGGCGATCTAGCAGCCAGGCAAGGAACGGCCGTCCTGCGACCGGGGCAAGGGGCTTGGGTACGTCGCTGACGACGGTCCTGAGACGTGTTCCCAGCCCCCCGACCAAGACGATAGCCTCGTCAGTCGCCACGCGGGAACATCTCAGCCTCGATCAGGGCACAGAGCATGTGCCCGAGTGCCTCATGCCCCTCCTGGATCCGCGGCGTCTCGCCGGAAGGCACGCGGAAGCAGAGGTCGCACAGGTTGGCCATCTGTCCACCTCCCTGTCCCGTGAAACCGACCACTGCCATGTGCTTCCCACGCGCAGCCTCGATGGCGCGGACGATGTTCTTCGAATTGCCCGACGTGGAGATGGCAAACAGTACGTCGCCTTGCTGCCCGAGCGCCTCGACCTGGCGCGCGAACACGTAGTCGTAGCCGTAATCGTTGCCGATGGCCGTCATGATGCTGGTGTCGGTGGTCAGCGCGATGCCCGGCAAGCCCGGCCTGTCGTAGTAGAACCGACTGACCAGTTCGCCGGCCCAATGCTGGGCGTCGGCGGCACTGCCGCCGTTGCCGGCGAACAACAGCTTGTTGCCCCGCTTCAGCGCCTGCACGGAAACGTCCACCGCGCGCAGGATCAGGTCGTGCAGCACGGTATCGCGCGACATCTGCTGCAGTACGTCGACGGTCTTGTCGAATTCGGCGCCGATGCGCTCTCTCAACGTATCTGCCATGAGGTTGCTCCCTGCTGGGTAAAGTGGAAATCAAGGATGCTGCCGCCCTCGTTGAGCAGCGCGCGGCTCAGCTGCAGCCGTGACGAGGGGTCGCAGAGGAACATCATGAAGCCGCCGCCGCCCGCACCAGAAACCTTGGCTGCCCGCGCACCATTCATGAAGGCGACGCGCTCAACCGAATCGATCAACGGATTGCTGATGCTTTGGGCTGTCCTCTTCTTGGCCTCCCAGCCGGCCTGCAGCGTGGTTTCCAGGCGGCGCAAGTCGCCCTTGAGCACGCACTCCTTCATCTGGACGGCTTCTTCCTTGAGCCGATGCATGGCATCGATCGAGGCCGCGTCCTTGTCGCCGATGTTGCGGGACTGCTGGGCGATGATGTCCGCCGAGGCGCGTGAGACGCCCGTGAAATACAACACCAGCGAGGCCTCCAGCTCGGCCCACACCCATTCCTTCACCCGCAGCGGATTCACGACGACGCGGTTGTCTCCGTAGAACTCCATGAAATTGAAGCCGCCGAACGTGGCCGCGTACTGGTCCTGCTTGCCGCCTGCGAGCTTGAGGTCGTTGCGCTCGATGTCATAGGCGAGATGAGCAACCTCGTATTCACCCAACGGGAGCGAGAAATGCTCCACGAACGCCTGCAGCAGCGCCACCACCATCGTGGACGACGAGCCGAGACCCGAACCGGGCGGCGCGTCGGAGAAGGTCTGCACCCGCAGCGCCGGCATGCGATCGCCGAGATAGTCGCGCGACACGCGCGCGTACACGCCCCTAAGCAGCTTGAGTGGACCGTCGAGCGACAACTCGCCGTCTCCTGGTGCGATCGACTCCTCGACGCCGACATCGATCGCCTGGAAGTGCACCATCCCGTCTGCGGAATCCCCCACCAGCGCATAGGCGTAGCGATCGATGGTGACGTTCATGACGTGGCCGCCGTACACGTCGCAGTACGGCGATACGTCGGTACCACCGCCGGCCAGGCCCAACCGAAGCGGCGCGCGCGCCCGCGTGGTCATGCGCGTGCACCTGCGCGCGGATAGCGCTGGCGCCAGTAGGCCAGCATGTCGACTATGGTCTTCTCCAGCGTTACGCCTTGCGCCCACCCGGTGGCGGCCACGAGTCGCGCTGAGTCACCGAAGATGACCGGTTCGTCGCTGGGCCTGAGCAGGGCCGGATCCACCGCCACCTCGGCAGGCACGAGCGCATGACGACGTACCAGGTCGACCACATCCTGGATCTTGTAGGCACGCGAACCGCTGATGTTGTAAACCTCGCCGGGGCGTCCCCGCTCGGCCAGAAGTTCCAGGGCGCTGGCGAGGTCACGCACATCGGTAATGGCACGATGGGTCTGAAGGTTGCCGACCTTCAGCACCGGCGGCAGCAGGCCCGCTTCGATGCGTGCCATGCGTTGCGTGAAGTCGGCGCAGACGTCGCCGGACTTGCGCGGCCCCGTGGTGTTGAAGATACGCGCGCACACCGACCGGATCTTGTTGTTGTACCAGTACTGCAAGGCCAGCATCTCGGTGGCAGCCTTGCTGACGCCATAGGGGTGCATCGGCCGTAGTGGATGGCTTTCCTTGACCGGCACGTCTTCCACCGACACTTCGCCATACTGTGCGCTGGAGCAGGCCACCACCACGACCGGATCGATGGCTGCAACCTTGATCGCTTCGTACACGTTGGCCGTGCCAACCACGTTGGTCTCCAACGTTTCGATCGGCGCCTGCCAGGACAAGGCAGGATAGCTTTGGGCTGAGAGCAGATAGATCACATCTGGGCGGGACTGGCTGATGACCTGGTCAAGCTGTTCCCGGTAGCGGATGTCGCAATGGACCAACCGATCCGCGAACGGGCGCCATTCGACGGAGTCGACCGTCGCGTGGTAATGCGTGCCCACGACCTCGTGGCCGGCCTCCAGCGCCCGCTCCATCAGGTAGGAGCCCACAAATCCCGTGGCACCAAGTACGAGTATGTTCATTGAACTACCTTGCTATCCATTGATTCGTAGCCGCGGCCTCAGCGGGCACGACGCTTCGCGGCGTCGGCCAGGTTCGGCCAATCCATATCCGTAGAAACGATACGCCACAGAGCTGCCTCGGAAAACCGCTCGCGCACGAAATCCTGCGACATGCGCGATGTCCTTTCCCAGAGGGAATCATCCCTGAGCAAGGTGACGATCTTTGCAGCCATGGTTGCCGGCTCGTCGCTCACCTGGAGGAAGGACTGCGCGTCTTGCAGACCCTGCGCGCCTGTGGATGTCGTGACGCAAGGCAGGCCAAAGCGCATCGCCTCGATGACCTTGCCTTTCATGCCGCCCCCGAAACGCAGTGGAGCAACCGCGACACGCGACGCGTGATACCGACTTGCGAGCTCCTCGTCGGAAACGAAGCCAGTAACCGTAATGAGGTCGCTGCCCAGGGCCTTCACCTCATCCGTGGGGTTGGAGCCGACCAGGTAAAGGTGTGTGCCAGGTACCGCGCTTTGCACCAGCGGAAAGACCTCCATAACGAACCAGCGTGCAGCATCGACATTCGGCGCGTGCGCGAATCCAGCGACAAAGACAAGATCGCGTCGTTCCGCCATGTTGCGTTCGGGTGCATCGGGGAAACTGTCGAACGCGTACACCGGGATGGTATGTGCTTGGGCTTTGTACCCGTTCTGCCGCAGCCAGTTTCCGACACGCTCGGTTTCGCCGCCGGCTGGGTAATAGACCGTGTCGACCTTTGACCAGACCTCCTGCTCCATCTTGGCGAAGCGCTCACGCTCTCGCTGCAGCTCCTTGCTGGGCTCGATCTTCATCTGCTCGTCGATGCGCAGATGATGGATGTCGTGCCCGTAGTAGAGGATGTGCGCTTTGGAATAGCGCCGGATAGGATCAATGAAATCCATCGACACATGTGGTCGACTGAGCAAGACGCAGTCCACGTAGCCGCCGTTCTCGCGCATCCAGTCCTCGAAACCCTTGTGGTACTCCGGGCCATAGATGACCTCGACGCCGGTATCCTGGAGCAAGCTCGTGTAAACCGGGTCGTACCAGAGGTTCTCCGGCCAGAACTTCACCTCGATACCCTGCTTGCGAAACATCTGCATGAACTGCCACATCGTGCGCGATCCGGCATCGCGGTCCGGCTGTGGGATGTAATGGTCGATGACCAGCACGACAGGGCGCCCGGCCGTGCGCCCGCGCGCAAGCACCACTTGCTCTGCATTAGGGAAGTGGTTCGTCTCAAGCTCCTGCCTCCAGCGCTCGCGGAACTTGCGCTGGTTTTCTACCTGATATGCCTTGACGCCGGCATTGAGATCGGTGCCGTGGGAGACTCCCTCATAATGAACGACCACGGAACGGGGCTGGTAATAGACCTTCAGGCCGTTCGCGCGCACCTTGAACGCCAGATCGGTGTCTTCGCAATAGGCCGGCACATATATTTCGTCGAAACGGCCGAGTCGCTCGAACAATTCGATCGGGATCAGCAGTGACGCACCTGAGCAGTAGTCGGTTTCGCGCAGATAGTTGTAGATGCTGCGCTCGGGATTATCGAGACGGCCATAATTCCAGGCACTGGCGTCATTCCAGACAATGCCGCCTGCCTCTTGCTGCCGACCATCCGGATAAACCAGCTTGGACCCAACCATGCCGCAGTCGGGGTAACGGTTGAACACGTCCAGCATGGCATCCAGCCAGCCTTCAGTGACTTCGGTGTCGTTGTTGAGCAAGTAGAGATATTTGCCGCGAATGAGCGTGGAAGCCCGGTTGCACGAACGCACAAAGCCGAGATTCTGGGGGTTCTCCTCATAGCGCAAGCCAGGCACGTCGCGCAGGCGCGCCATGCTCGTATCGCCGGAGGCATCCTCCGCCACGATTACCTCGAATGGCATACGAGGCTGGTGTTCGGCTATCGAGCGCAGACAACCCACGGTATACCCCAGCTGGCCGTAGGTCGGAATGACAATGCTGACCAGGGGTTCGGCGAAAGACGGGAACTGCAACCCGGTGATGTCAATCGCATCACCCCCAGCCACCGGTGTATCCACTGCATGCGACACGTGGATACTGTCCGGCGCCACAACCTCTGCACCGACCGCCGATGACGTCCGACGCGCACGCGGGACCTTGGGCAAATTTCCACGAACGATGTGGCCAAGCAACCTCAAGGGCGCCGTGATGCGCCAAGACCGCGATTGCTTGATGTCACGCAATTGAGTATGTACGAGCCCCAAGTCGAGCTCGAGCGAGCGTACGCGTGCCGACAACCTCTCGCCGGTTTTTGCCTGCGAAGCGTGCAGTTCGACGAGGTCGCGCAATTGAGAGGTCAAGGTCTCGCACTGGCGCTGGCTCTTCTCGGCCTGCTGTCTTGCAAGTGCCAGTTCGGCTTCAGCCGCGAAACGGGCATCAACCATATCCTGAATTTGGTGCTCCAAGACCCCCAACCTCCCTATTGACTCCACATGCTGCTGGGACAATTGCGCGTGGGCATCGCGCAATGTCACATACCTCTGCTGGTAGTCCTGCAACTCCCGCTCACGGTCGTCAAGGGTACCACGCAATACGCTGCTTTCGTCCTGGTTTTTACTCAGTTGTGCGAAGAGTTCGTTGGCAGCGGCTCTGGCCTGCTCGACCTCCCCAAGAAGTTCGTCGATACGACTTCTAGTGCCAGTTAGCTCGACATCCAAGTGCCTTGCCCATGCGGAAACCTTCTCGTGGTCTGCCACCGTCTTGGCATGAGTCTCGTGCTTTTCCTCCAGTTTGGAGTTCAACTCCTGGGCCCACGCGCCCAACTTCTGATGATCGGCGATCGTTTGCCCATGCACTTCATGCAGCTCGTTCAACTCCCGATTCAGCGATGCTGCCCAGGCCATTGCTTCCTCGCGCGCCTTGGTCAACTCATCGACACGGCTCCGAGATGCGTGCAATTCAGCGTCCAGACGCTGCGCCCATGCGGAAGCCTTCTCATGGTCTGCCACCGTCTTCG